>CAMIYC010000033.1 GCA_946402905.1 uncultured Prevotellaceae bacterium
GCTCGGGGTAAAGCTGACAACCTGATTTGAGTGCATATTATCTAACTTTTAGGTTCATAAGAAACATTCACATGACATCTATACTACAACAAGGACACCCTAATTCTTGATATATAAATCATAGATAAACAAAATATTGGACTCCCTATTTCTGAGGTTGCGATGCAATCGGCATGAAAAGTAAAATTTATAATTAATAATTATCAACTAAAATAAATCAAAATAGTTAAAAACACTAAATTAGGCCGAAAAAATTAACAATTATATGTTAACTATTTAAATATTCCCTTATCTTTGCCATTATGAAAAAGAAAACCATTTGGACCATATCGGCTATCATGGGGCTGTCGTTTCTCGCCCTGCTCTTCTTGCAGATCAAATACATCGATGAGATGGTGCGCATGAAGAAAGAGCAGTTTGACGAGTCGGTCAACCGTTCGCTTTATCAGGCATCGAGAAATCTTGAGCTCAATGAGACCTTGCGCTATCTGGAGAAGGATATCAGTGCTGCCAGCCGTAAAGGCATTGTCCACGACTCGATGTTTATCAGCGCCCTCGGGCGCGACACCATGCTGAGTCGCACCCACCAATACACCACGATGGGCGATGATGGCACTATCTACTCCACCTTTGAGATGAAGACCTCCAAGGTGAAACCTTCGTCGGTGCCCAAGGTGCTGATCGTGCGCAATGACAAGAGCACGCTCTCCCAGACCAACAAGTCGATGCAGGAAATCGTGCGCAACCGCTATGTCTATCAGAAAGCCTTGCTCGACCGGGTGGTGATGAACATCCTCTACAGCGCTTCGGACAAACCGCTGCATGAGCGTGTCAATTTCAAGCTGCTTGACCACGATCTCAAGGTGGAGTTGCAAAATAATGGCATCAACATACCCTATCATTTCACGGTGTCGACCAGTGACGGGCGTGAGGTATACCGTTGTCCTGACTATAGCGAGGAGGGTGAGGAATACACCTATGAGCAGGAACTGTATCGCAACGATCCCGTGAGCCAGACCGGTTTTGTGCGCATCCACTTCCCTGAGATGAACAAGTATATCTTCTCCAGTATCCGTTTCATGATACCAGCCATCGTGTTCACGGTCATCCTGCTCATCACCTTCATTTTCACCATTGTCGTGGTGTTCAGGCAGAAACGCTATTCGGAGATCAAAAACGACTTCATCAACAACATGACCCATGAACTCAAAACACCGATCTCAAGCATCTCGCTGGCCGCACAGATGCTCAACGACAACTCGCTGAAGAAGAGTCCGGAGATGATGAAGCATCTGGGACATGCCATCCAGGATGAGACCAAGCGCCTGAGGTTCCTGGTCGAGAAAGTGCTGCAGATGTCGATGTTCGACAAGCAGGACTCCATCTTTAAGAAAAAAGAACTCGACCTGAACGAGATGGTGGAGAACGTCTCCAATACGTTCACGCTGCGTGTGGAGCATACCGGTGGCAAGATCATGGTGGATATCGAGGCGATAGACTCCAAGATATATGTAGACGAGATACACTTCACCAATGTCATCTTCAATCTGCTCGACAACGCCATCAAATACCGCAAGCCCGACCAGCCTGTCAACTTGCTCATCAAGACCTGGAACGACGATGAGCATCTCTATATGTCAATCAAGGACGACGGCATCGGCATCAAAAAAGACAACCTGAAGAAAATCTTCGAAAAATTCTACAGGGTACACACAGGCAATGTGCACAACGTGAAGGGGTTCGGCCTCGGTCTGGCCTATGTCAAGAAAATCGTCGACTTGCACAAAGGCGACATCAAGGTAGACAGTGAATATGGAAAGGGTACCACATTCACGATACAACTGCCGGTGATAAAAGATTGAAGATCAATGTAGGAAAACTGAAAGGTTATAAATGAGATAAGATAATTATTGTACAATCAAAAAAAGATAACTATGGAAGAAAAATTGAAAATTCTATTGTGCGAGGATGAGGAGAACCTCGGTATGCTTCTCCGTGAGTATCTGCAGGCCAAAGGATATGTAGCTGAATTGTGCCTCGACGGCGAGGCCGGATATAAGGAGTTTCTGAAAAACAAATACGACATCTGTGTGCTCGACGTGATGATGCCCAAAAAAGACGGATTCACACTGGCTCAGGAAATCCGTCAGGCCAATGCGGAGATTCCTATCATCTTCCTTACAGCCAAACAACTGAAAGATGATATCCTCGAGGGTTTCAAGATTGGCGCCGACGACTATATCACCAAGCCCTTCTCCATGGAGGAGCTGGTGCTCCGCATCGAGGCCATCCTGCGACGGGTGCGCGGCAAGAAGAATAAGGAGTCTACACTCTACAATATCGGAAAGTTTGTCTTCGATACCCAGAAACAGCTGTTGGCTATCGGAGAGAAGCAGACCAAGCTCACCACCAAGGAGAATGAGCTCCTGGCTTTGCTCTGCTCACATGCCAACGAGATACTGCAGCGTGACTTCGCACTCAAGACCATCTGGATAGACGACAATTATTTCAATGCGCGCTCTATGGATGTGTATATCACCAAACTGCGCAAGCATCTCAAGGATGATCCGCAGATAGAGATCATCAATATCCATGGCAAAGGCTATAAACTCATCACTCCTGAGGAAGACTAAAGTCCAGAGTGAGCCAGAGGGGTTGGGGGTATTCTGACTGGGCAGGATACATGGACGGCTCGGAATGCACCGAACCCCTCAAAATCAATACTTGCCGTTGCGCTTGGTGAGCACGACGTGCAAGACGATGCCCGCGATGATGAGCAAAAGGCATAATGCTGAAAATACATTATGCGTGGTCCAGTGGGCGAAAAATCCGACGGCCAGAAGAGCCGTGGACAGAAACACCAGCACAATACCACTGAATGGGGGAATTTTCTTCATCTTTTCCTAAAAAATTGCAAAATATGGTGCAAAGATAACACAAATATTTTGGCGGGTGAAGAAAAAGCAGTACCTTTGCACCGCATTTTTGCAAAACAACATTTTTTAATAATTTTTTAGTATGAATCAATACGAAACCGTTTTCATTTTGACTCCCGTTTTGTCTGATGAACAGATGAAGGAAACGGTCGCTAAATTCAAGAAAATCCTTACTGACAAGGGTGCTGAAATCGTGAATGAAGAGACCTGGGGACTGAAGAAGATGGCTTATGCTATTCAGAAGAAATCCACAGGCTTCTACTGTCTGCTGGAGTTCAAGGCTGAGCCAGAAGTGATTAAGACCCTCGAGACCGGCTACCGCCGCGACGAGCGCGTGATCCGCTTTATGACTGTGAAACTCGACAAGTATGCCGCACAGTATGCTGAGAAGAGACGTATTAAATTAGGTAAAAAAGAGGAGGCTTAAACTATGGCACAGAATGATACAGAGATCCGTTATCTGACCCCGCCGTCAGTTGACACGAAGAAAAAGAAATACTGCCGTTTCAAGAAGAGTGGTATTAAGTATATCGACTATAAGGATCCCGAGTTCCTCAAGAAGTTCCTCAACGAGCAGGGCAAGATCCTTCCCCGCCGCATCACCGGCACCTCTCTGAAGTATCAGCGCCGCGTGGCTACCGCTATCAAGCGTGCCCGTCAGATCGCATTGCTTCCATACGTAACCGATTTGATGAAATAAAATAGAGGAGGATACAGAATGGAAATTATACTGAAACAAGATATTATCGGACTGGGATACAAGAATGAGATAGTGGATGTGAAGCCGGGCTATGGCCGCAACTATCTGATCCCAAAGAAACTTGGTGTCATCGCTACTCCATCTGCCAAGAAGATGCTCGCTGAGACACTGCGTCAGCAGGCTCACAAGATCGAGGTGCAGAAGGCTGCCGCACAGAAGCGCGCCGACCAGTTGAAAGACGTGGTGGTGGAAGTGGCTGCAAAAGTGAGCTCCACAGGTCAGCTCTATGGCTCGGTCAATGCTGCCATCGTGGCTGCTGAGCTCGAGAAGAAAGGCATCGAGATCGACCGCAAGATCATCACCATGCGTGATATCAAGACAGTGGGTGAATTTGAGGCTACCGTACATTTCTACAAGGATGTAGAGGTGAAGGTGCCTGTGAAAGTGGTGGCTGAGAATGCTCCCAAAGAGGCTGCTCCCGCCGTGGAGGAAACCCCTGCAGCTGAAGAGGCTCCTGTCGTGGAGGCTCCCGTGGCTGAGGAGGAAGAGGCTCCCGCAGCAGAGTAATCAATACGAGAAAATCATATTTGTGAAGGCATGTCGACCCGTCGGCATGCCTTTTTGTTGTGCTTGGGGGCATAAAATTTGCCAGAGTGCAAAATTTGTTGTAATTTTGCAATTTGTATTAAATACTCAAATATCATTAGTTTATTGCCTCGCATCCCTCAAAGGGGGCGCGGGCAGAGTCATTTTAAAGTAAAAAGATGAAAGCATTTGTTTTTCCCGGACAGGGAGCCCAGTTTGTGGGCATGGGTAAAGATCTCTATGAGAACAACCCGATGGCCAAAGAACTTTTTGAGAAAGCCAACGATATCCTCGGCTACAGAATCACGGACATCATGTTTGAAGGCACCGACGAAGACCTCCGACAGACCAAGGTCACTCAGCCTGCCGTGTTCCTCCATAGCGTGATCAGCGCCTTTTGCATGGGCGATGACTTCCAGCCGGAGATGACAGCCGGACACTCCCTGGGCGAGTTCTCTGCATTGGTGGCTGCCGGTGCGCTGAGCTTCGAAGATGGACTGCGCTTGGTATATGCCCGTGCGATGGCCATGCAGAAAGCCTGTGAGGCCGCACCCTCTACGATGGCTGCCATCATAGGTATCGCCGACGAGAAGGTGGAGGAGATCTGCGCCGGTATCAACAAAGACGGACACGTGGTGGTGCCCGCCAATTTCAACTGCCCCGGACAGCTGGTGATCTCTGGCAATGTCGAGGCCATCAACGAAGCCTGTGCCGCCCTGAAAGCAGCCGGTGCCAAGCGTGCCCTGCCGCTGAAGGTGGGTGGTGCTTTCCACTCTCCGCTTATGCAGCCAGCCAAAGACGAGCTGCAGCAGGCCATTGAGGCCACGGAGATCAAGGCCCCGAAGTGCCCGGTCTACCAGAATGTCGACGGCAAACCCCATACTGACCCTGTCGAGATCAAAGCCAACCTGATCGCTCAGCTCACCAGCAGCGTGAGATGGACCCAGTGTGTGCAGAATATGATCGCCGACGGTGCCACCGACTTCACAGAGTGTGGTCCCGGCAAGGCCCTCCAGGGCATGATCGCTCGCATCAGTAAGGAAGTCACCGCACACGGAATAGAATGAAACAACGACCTGTCATCTATCAGGTGTTCACGCGGTTGTTTGGCAACACCAACACCGCCCGGAAGGTGAATGGCACGATAGAGGAAAACGGCTGTGGCAAGATGCAGGATATCGATACTGGAGTCCTGCGGAGCCTCCGCGACATGGGCATCACCCATGTATGGTATACTGGTGTGATACGTCATGCCACCACCACCGACTACACTTCGTGGCGCATACCGTCGCAGACACCTATGGTGGTGAAGGGAAAGGCCGGCTCGCCTTATGCTATCACCGACTATTACGACATCGACCCCGACCTGGCCCAGGACGTCGACCGGCGCATGGATGAGTTCATGAGCCTGGTGCGGCGCACCCATGAGGCCGGGATGAAGGTCGTGATCGACTTCGTGCCCAATCATGTGGCACGTGAGTACCACTCGGTCTGCAAGCCCGAGATGGTCAGGGATTTAGGTGAGACCGACGACGCTACGCTCCATTTCTCCACCAGGAATAATTTCTATTATTGCTGGGGACAGCCGCTCGATGTCTCCTGTCTGCCGCAGCCTGAGGAGGGTATGCCGAGGTATGAGGAATGTCCGGCACGCGCCACCGGCAACGATCATTTCGACTGCCGGCCCGGGCGTGATGACTGGTATGAGACCGTGAAACTCAACTATGGCATCGACTATTGTGATGCTGGCGGACGGTCGGAACATTTCGACCCGATACCCGACACCTGGAGCAAGATGACCGATATCCTCATGTTCTGGGCTTCGAAGGGTGTCGACGCTTTCCGCTGTGACATGGCCGAGATGGTGCCGGCCGCTTTTTGGGCCTGGGCCACAGACAAGGTGAAATTCGCCTATCCACATATACAGTTTATCGGCGAGGTCTACGACCCTGCACAGTACCGCCGGTATATCGGGGCAGGGTTTGACCTGCTCTACGACAAGGTGGGCATGTACGACTGTCTGCGAGATGTCATCTCAGGCCGTCGGCCCGCTGCCGATATCACACGTCAGTGGCAAGCCTGCGACGATATACTCGGACATACGCTCTATTTCCTGGAAAATCACGACGAACAGCGCATCGCCAGCGACTTCTTCGCCGGCGACCCACGTAAGGCTGTTCCCGGTATGATGGTCTGCGCATGGCTCCATCCCAATGCTGTCATGGTCTATGCCGGTCAGGAGTTGGGCGAGCGTGGCATGGACCAGGAGGGCTTCTCAGGCCGTGACGGACGTACCACCATTTTCGACTATTGGTCGGTCGACACTCTCGTGAGAGGGTATTATGACCGGCGGCGCTTGAAGAAGACGGAACGTGCGCTTCGCGACAGCTACGCCAGGATACTGCGGATGGCCAATGAGGTACCGGCACTGAGAGAGGGATTGTTCTACGACTTAATGTATGTCAACGCACCTCTCGCTGCAAGACAGTATGCCTTCCTGCGTAAAGCAGGTAAGCACACGGCGCTGGTCGTGATCAATTTCGATCCTGATGCCATTCGGACTGAGGTGGTCATACCGCGTCACGCCTTTGAGTTCCTCCAGTTGACGGAGGGGCAGCATGTCGCCACTGACTTGCTCTCCGGGCAGCGTCTTGAGCTCGGCTTGAAAGCCGACACCGGCATCAGCCTCGATGTGCCGGGATATGGAGCCGTGGTGCTTTCCTTTACCGCTTGATTATTTAGATAGAATACACCTTAATATGGATCCGATTCTCAACGAACACAACAAGGATGAGTTTCCACCCGCACACACCGCGGAGCATCTGCTCAACCAGACGATGATGCGCATGTTTGGATGCGCACGCTCCAATAATGCACATATAGAGCGTAAGAAAAGCAAGATCACGTATATCCTCGACTCCAAACCCGACCGTAAGGCGGAGCGTGAGATAGAACGGACGATGAATGAGCTGATAGAGGAAGACCTGCCCGTCAGTTTCGAGTTCGTCGACCGTGATCATATTCCCGATGAGGTAAGCCTCGACCGCTTGCCCGACGATGCCTCTGAAATGATACGCTTGGTGCGTATCGGCGACTATGACGTGTGTCCGTGTATCGGAAAGCATGTGAGGTCTACTTCTCAGATCGGTCGTTTCGAGATCCTTGGCACCAACTGGGATGAGCATGCACGGTCGTTCAGAATCAGGTATAAAGTGGTGCAGTAAATTAAAGACGAACCCCAGGAAGATGAAAAGAGGAATCCTTTTTGTGGCCATGCTGCTCTTGGTTGTCACAGCTGGTGCAAAGCCACGCTCAATGGATGAACTGAGACAGGCCGCCACAGCAGTGCTGTGGCATGGCACCTCCGACGGTGCCCTCCGGCGGCAACATCCGCCGAAGGTGTTGCAACAACAGGCAGGGCTTGTCGTGATGGGATACTCCGAGGGCGGTTTTGCCATTCTTGCGCAAGATGATGCCTTGCCTGCGGTGCTCGCCCATTCAGACACACGTTTCAACCCAGATACCGACAACCCAGGATTCAGATGGTGGCTCTCGCAAGTGGAGTATATGGCAGCCCATCCTGCCGACATGCCACTGCAGACCATACGTCCCGACACCAGCCGGTTTGCCGCCGCCGTGTCACCGATGCTGAAGACCAAATGGGATCAGACCTCGCCGTATAACAACTTGTGCCCCTCTTATTGCCCCACTGGCTGTGTGGCCACCGCTACGGCACAGGTGCTCAGATACCACGAATGGCCACGCTATGGCCAGGGCAAGGTGTTCACGTATTTTCCGTTCGGCGATTTTGATGGCGAGAAACTTGAGGAGGACATTGACGGTGTGGAGTATGTCTATGAAAACATGCTGAATTCATACAATTCTCCACGGTCGGCCACCTCGGCGCAGAGACACGCTGTGGCCACGCTGATGTATCATGTGGGCCTGGCCATGAAGGCACAATATCTGGCCGAGGGAACAGGCTCTTACAATGAGCCGCTCTGCTACGGCCTGCGCAATCATCTGGGATACCCCCTCGCCGTGACGGTCGACAAGGACAACTACACATCACAGGAGTGGATGGACATGATCTTCCAGTCGCTCAGCGACGGGTGCCCTCTTATCTATGGCGGCTCTGACGCTACGTTTACCGGACACGAGTTCGTATTGCATGGCTATAACTCCTCCGGCCTTATCTATATCAACTGGGGATGGGGTGGAGAAGAAGACGGCTATTTCGACCTATCCTCATTGTCTATTTATTGGGGCATTTACGACTTCAACTCCTATCAGAACATGGTGTTGAGGGTCTCGCCCGCTATGCTGAGCACTGACACTGTGAGTGTGACGGTCGAAGAGCCTGGCACACTGAGCCAACTGCTTAGCCACCGAGCTGACTCCATCATCGCGCTGCGCCTGAGCGGACGCATCAACAGCACTGATCTCGGCACGCTGCGCAGTATGGCTGGCTGCAATGTGAATGGTGTGAGCACGATGGGCAACTTGTCGATACTCGATATGAGTGATGCTATTATTGTGGCGGGTGGCGACCCTTATCTGATCGAAGGACAGCAAGCTTTTTCCACGGCAGATGACGAGATGCCCTACAAGGCTTTCGCTGGTTGTACGAAGCTCATCAGTGTCTCGCTGCCTGCTCAGCTCAGACATTATGGACTGGGGGTCTTTGCCCACTGCAACAATCTCGACACCGTGGCGCTGGCTCCTGCAGAGGAGAGCGATTTTGTGGTCAAGGGGTGTTACGTGCTGAGCAAGGACCAGGCAGAACTCATCGAAGGCTTGCCCTCTTCCGATGTTCATTATTGCCTGCCTCAAGGGGTGAGGAAGATTCATGACTTCGCTTTCGCAGGGCGATACCTATATGAAAGGATCACGCTGCCGGAAACCGTCGACAGCATTGGGAAATATGCCTTCAACCGGTGTTTCGACTTGGCCCGGACGTATGTTTGTTCTGCGGAGCCACCCACCATCGACCCCACCGCCATTGACGATCTGGACCTTTCACTCCGCACGTTGTATGTGCCCAAGGGGTCGAGGAGTAAGTATCTCAGCGCGCCGGGATGGAAGAAATACGGCAACCGTGGAATCAAGGAGTTTCAGATTACGGATGACATCAGTGCCTCTGTGCTCGAAACCACTGACATGACGCAGGAAACCTATGACCTGTCCGGAAAGAAGATCAGGAAGGACGACAATGGCTCTTCGGGGCTTCAGAAGGGGATCTATATCATCGGAGGCAAGAAACGCATGGTCAGATAAAGTGAACGTATGATATACCAGAAGGGGCATGGCTGCAAGCCATGCCCCTTCTGGTTATTTCGTCTCTATTTCTTCTTTCATGTCGATGAACTGTTTCTTAGAGTCATAAAACTCGTATTGCAAAAACGCCATCTTCTGAGAAGAAATCACATGCACGCCCAGTCCGTATTTGAATTGCCATTTGCGCTTCAGGGAAATCACACCCTGGTTGATGTAAGCGGCTACGTAAGGATGCACATGCAAGTAGAATGTCTTTACGCCAATCTTGTTGACAAGGTGGTCAATCTTACTCTCCAACTGGTCGGTGAAAAGAATACTCGACTTGATCTTTCCTTTACCAAAACAAGTGGGACAGGTCTCTTCCACACTCACGTCCATCGCGGGACGCACGCGCTGACGCGTAATCTGCATCAGGCCGAATTTGCTTAATGGGAGAATGTTGTGACGGGCACGGTCTTTCTGCATGTTCTTGCACATGCGTTCATAGAGTAACTGTCGGTCTTCTGCGAGATTCATGTCGATAAAGTCGACAACGATGATGCCGCCCATATCGCGTAGACGCAGTTGCCTGGCCAGTTCGTCTGCCGCACCTAAGTTCACGTCGAGCGCATTGGCCTCCTGGCCGTTGGTGGAGCGAGTGCGGTTGCCGCTGTTCACGTCCACCACATGCAGCGCCTCTGTGTGCTCGATGATCAAGTAGGCACCGTGCTTGTAGTTCACGGTCTTGCCAAAACTTGACTTGATCTGCTTGGTGATGTTGAAATTGTCAAAAATAGGTACGCTCCCTTTGTACAACTTGACAATGCCTGCCTTCTCAGGGGCTATCAGTGTCACATAGTCTTTCACCTCCTTGTATACCGCCTCGTCGTTGACGTGTATGTTCTCATAGGAGGGGTTGAACAAATCGCGTAGCAGAGCCACTGCTCTACCTGTCTCTTCAAACACCATCTGCGGACGTGCTTGTGTCTTCTGCACTTTGCTGATGGCTTCGTCCCATCTGTTGAGAAGAATCTTCAGCTCGGTGTCGAGTTCGGCCACTCGCTTGCCCTCTGCCACCGTCCGTACAATCACACCAAAATTCTTTGGCTTGATACTCTGGATCAATTGCTTCAGACGGGCACGTTCTTCTCCGCTTTTAATTTTAGAAGATACGGAAACTTTATCATTGAAGGGAATGAGTACCAGGAACCTGCCTGCAAAACTCAGCTCCCCCGTAAGCCGTGGACCCTTAGTCGATATGGGTTCTTTTACAATCTGTACGAGTATCTCCTGACCTACGTTGAGAAGATTGGCTATGCTGCCATCTTTCTTGATGTCGGGCTGTCTCGATGCTTTGGTGATAGGATAAAGTTTCTTCCTGTCGCTTTCTACCTGTTTCAGGTATTTCGCATAAGAGTTAAATTGGCTGCCAATGTCAAGATAATGAAGAAAGGCGTCGCGCTCAAAACCAACATCCACAAAACAGGCGTTGAGGCCTGGCATGAGTTTCTTGACTTTCGCAATGTAGATGTTGCCAACCGAAAATGATGCCGAGCGAGTCTCGTTCTGATATTCTACCAGATTCTTGTCTTCCAGTAGCGCTATCGATATCTCTTTGGCCCTGACATCAATTACTACTTCGCTGGTCATTTCTTGATACCTTGAATTTAAAAATGTGGCATGTCAATAAATCCTCGTGGATTGTTAATGACATGCCTTCAGCCGAATAGACTGTGGAGTGTTCCGCCTTAATGCTTACTTGCTCTTATGTCTGTTCTTTCTAAGTCTTTTCTTTCTTTTGTGTGTGGCCATCTTGTGGCCTTTTTTCTTTTTTCCGTTTGGCATAATAAAAATAATTGAAAGGATTTATATTTTTTTGTGATATGCTATTCGTCGATATCGTCGCTCACTTCCTCGCCTTTCATCTTGGCCACAAAACTCTTGGCTGGCTTGAAGCTGGGGAAATCATGAGCACCAATGACGATGGTGGTATTCTTCGAGATGTTGCGGGCTGTCTTCTCTGCCCTGTGCTTCACGATGAAGCTGCCGAAACCCCTGAGATATACATTTTCCTTTTCAAGAAGGCTGCTCTTGATGGTGTCCATAAATGCCTCTACTGTAGCAGCCACGTCTTTTTTGGGTAATCCCGTGGCCACGGAAATCTTGTTGATAATATCTGCCTTGGTCATTTCTTTTTGATATTTTGTTGTTAATTTTTACTTCTTCCCTATAATGGTTTGCAAATATACAAGTTTTTGGCGTGATTTGAAAATTTATTTTGGATTTTTTGCAAAAAAGCTATCCTTTTAGTGGATTACCTCTTCCTTGCTGTGTAAATATTTGTCAATAAGCTGAATTGCAGGCTTTTTGTCCTTTGGCAAAGTGAATTATCTTTGTCAAGTAAATTTACTTTCTTAGCTTTTCCTGTATGCTTGCCACAAAAAAACAGCGGATAGGTCATCCGCTGTTGAAAGGTTGCTTATCTGCTCCACCAGTGCTTGCGCTTGGGGGCGGCATGGTCGCTGAGTGAGGTCTTTCTGGCCTCCTCGATCATTTTCTTGAACGAGTTCCTCTCTTTGATCATGTGGTAGATAGTGCCCCAGTCGGGCAGCTCGCCCACATTCTTGTCGTCTATCCACACTTCAGCCTTGATCTTGCGCGAGAAGTGGTTGTTGCTCTTCTCTGTCTCTTCGGGATAATCCTTATTGACGGCGTAGAATTCTATGCCGCGCTTTCTGCACCATTCCACGGCGTCGTCCAGCAGTTTGCCTTCCCGCACAGTCCAGAGGATCACTTTATGGCGGTCGGCGATGAGCATCTTGAGGGTGTCGGTGGCAAAGGCGATCTCCGGACCTATCTCGGGGTATCTGTTCTCGACGATCGTGCCGTCAAAATCTACAGCTATTACCATAGTATGTCATGTTAAAAATGCCACATCCCTCGGTGAGAGGGATGTGGTAGTTGTTTACTCTTGTTATAGTTTGATGGAGTTGTCGTCTTTGTTGCCGTAGTGGCTGTTGCTGTAGTTGCCGTATGAACCATAGTGGCCGTAAGAACCGCCGTATGACGAACCGTAGTTGCCGTATTTGCCATAACTTGTGTAGCGGCTGTACTTGCCATATTTTCCATAGCCGTAGTAGTAGCCATACTTCTTCTTCGACATATCGATACCATTGATCACGATGGCCATGTTGGGCAGCTTGCCTTCGTCGCTGAGCGAGTTGACCAGGTCGAAGCTCGACTTCGGTGTGTAGTCGGCACGGCACATGTAGATGGTGGCATCGGTGACACGGCCCACCTGCAGCGTATCGGTCACGAGGCCAACAGGGGCGGTATCGATCAGCACGTAGTCGTAGTTCTTCTTCAGGATTTCCATCACGGTCTCCAAAGAACTGCGCGAGATAAGCTCTGAGGGGTTGGGAGGCACCGGGCCGGCCAGCAGCAGGTCGAGGTTGCCGTTGACACCCGAGGAGATGATCTGGGCTTTCACGTCGTCCTCGCTGGGGTGCTCCTGAGCGAGCAGTGGCGTGATGCCGTGCTTGTGGTCGTCGATCTCAAACAGTTCGGCCAGACGTGGCTTACGGATGTCGAGACCTACGAGCACCACTTTCTTGCCTAAGAGGGCGAAACTCACGGCCAGGTTGGCGCAGTTGAAGGTCTTGCCTTCACCCGACGTGGTAGAGGTGAACATGATCACCTTCTGACCCTCACGCAGCATGAACTGCACGTTGGTACGCATCGCGCGGAAGATTTCCTCCATCTGGTTGTTCTTGTTCTCGTGCACCACGATGTCGGCCTTGGTCTTGGCCTGTTCGCTGGCCACGGCCACATCGGCGATGATGGGCAGCTGGGTGAGGCTGGCCACGTCGTCATGACCCTCAATCTTGTATCTGAAGAATTTCAGCAGGAAGAGCACGATACCCGGGATGAGCAGACCGATGACCAGGGCCACGGGAATGATTACGGATGGCACGGGGCTGACGCGGCCGCCAGACTCTGGCTCCTCGATCAGTTTGCCCTTGTCGGCGGTGGCGGCCAGGGAGATGGAGTTCTCCTCACGTTTCTGGAGCAGCATCAGGTACAGACCGGAGCGCACCTCTTGCTGACGGCCGATCTGGGTCAGCATACGCTCCTGCTCGGGAGTGGCCGAGACCTGTCCGGAATATTTGCTGTATTGGCTCTGTACAGAATTGCGCTGTATCTCCATGTTGCGGCGGCTCTGGGCCATGGCGCGCTTGATACTCGCGGAGAGGTCGTCGAGCTGTGCGGTCAGGGGCACAACGGCGGGGTTGTCCTCACCGGCGCTTCTGAGCAGACGGTTGCGCTGCAGCACGATCTCGTTGTATTTGTTGATCAGGTTGGAGGCAGTGGCATCGGTCAGACCTACGTTGGAGGGCAGGGTCTGGTATTTGTTGTCGGCCTTGTCCATATAGTCGGTCAGACTGTTCAGCAGGGCCACCTGAGTGGAGGCCTCGGCCAGACGCTGGTCGTACTCACCGGCGCCTTGCATGGCCTGCTGGGCATTCATGCGGAGCTCGGTCATGCCCTGGCTCTTCTTGTATGCCTCCAGCTTGCCTTCGGTCTCACCAAGCTCGGCGTTGATCTTCTCCAGACGCGAGTTGATGAAGTCCTCGGTACGATAGGCTACCTCGTTCTTGTCCTCATTGGCCTGGCGGTTGTAGCATACAGCCAGCTGCTTGAGGTAGTCGATGCCGCGGCGGGGTATCTCGTCGGTGATCGTCGTGCGCACGATGGTCGTGTTCTTGGAAGTGGGGCTCACTCTGAAGGCCCTCTGGTATTTGTACGACGCGATGGTCGGCGAGGTGATGGTCACAAACATCGTGCTGCCTTCGCCCAGGCTGGAGTTGTTGCCTGCGGTGAACGACAGGTTGCCGGCCCTGGTCTTGATGATCTGGGGCAGCGAGGTGAACGATTTGTTGATGCTGTAGGGGCCGGTAGAATTGCCTTCCTCGTCGCTCACGAAGTAGGTACCCGACACTTTGTAGGCATTATTCTCTTTGGTGATCTCAAGACGGATGGGAGAATACAGGGTCATCAGGTGGTCGGCGTCTATATCTACGGTCACAGGCTGGTTCTTGTAGAGCAGCATGTCTTTCACGCGGCCTTTCATCCTGTACGACACATAGAGTTTCAGATCCTTCACGACATCTGTGGCCAGTGTGTGCGACGAAAGGATTTCCATCTCGTTGTCAATACCTTCTGAGTTACTGATCAAACCCAGGTTGGTCATGTTCATGATGGAGTTGTTGCGGCCTCTGTTGTCCTCGTCCTTGATGAGGATCTTCGCATACTGCTGGTATTTGGGGGTCGTGTATCTCAGATAGATGGCCGTCAGACCCAGACAGATAATCAGCGAGAGCGCAAACCATTGCCAATTCAGCACAAACGTCTCGAAGAGGGTTCGGAAATTGAAGAATGATTTGTCTTCTTGTTCCCTAATGTTTTCCACGCTTTGCGTGGTCTTTTTTTCTTCCATTTTCTTTTTATGTGTTTATTTATTTCTTTACATTATTATTTATAAGACTAAGTAAGTACTGTCCATAACCGTTGTTCTTCATCGGCAGGGCGAGCTCACTTAATTGCTCTTGGCTGATCCATCCATTGCAGTAGGCAATCTCTTCCAGACAGGCCACTTTGAGACCTTGGCGCTTCTCGATGACCTCGATGAAGTTGCTCGCCTCGGCCAGACTGTCGTGAGTGCCGGTGTCGAGCCAGGCGAAACCACGCTGCAGCGTCTGAACCTTCAGCTGCTGGCGACGAAGGTATTCCTGATTGACAGAGGTGATCTCCAGCTCGCCCCTGGCGCTCGGCTTGACAGCCTTGGCAATCTCCACCACGCTGTTGGGGTAGAAATACAGCCCCACCACGGCATAGTTGCTCTTGGGATGCTCGGGCTTCTCCTCTATGCTCAGGCAGTTGCCCTCGGCGTCAAACTCGGCCACACCATAACGCTGGGGGTCGTTGACGAAATAGCCAAAGACGGTGGCCAGGCCTTCGCGTGCGTTGGCCACGCTCTGACGGAGCAGTCCGGTGAATCCGGCTCCGTAGAAGATGTTGTCGCCCAACACCAGACAGACATTGTCGTCGCCGATAAATTCCTCACCGATGATAAACGCCTGGGCCAGACCGTCAGGACTGGGCTGCTCAGCGTATGAGAAACTCACCCCGAAGTCTTTGCCGTCGCCAAGCAGACGCCTGAAACTGGGCAGGTCGTGGGGGGTGGAGATAATCAGGATCTCTCTGATGCCAGCAAGCATCAGCGCCGAGATGGGGTAGTAAATCATAGGTTTGTCGAAGATGGGAATCAGTTGCTTGCTTATCCCTTTCGTAATCGGATAAAGCCTTGTCCCTGAGCCACCTGCTAATACGATACCTTTCATGTCTGTGGTGTTAATTTGCAGAAATTATAGTTTCGCTTTAATGGATATCCAGATAATCTGTTCTTGACTTGACAAATTTTTGCCCGCAAAGTTACAAAGAAAAGTTGTAATTGTAAAACATCTTATATGAAAAATTGATTTTTTTATTATTTGTTTAGAAACGGCACTCTTCTGAGGGCGGGCAGTCTGGATTTGCACCTGCACTTTCCGAATTTTCTGTTTTTCTTTTGGGATGTTGCCTTTTTGTTGTAACTTTGCAGCTGTTTAGCAATTTACATAACTTTTGTACAAATAGCACAATAATGGGTATATTTTCAAAACTATTCGGAAAGAAAAACGACGAAGGAATGAGAATCGGCGGTATGGAAGATTACATGACTCTCATAAGAGTGTATTTCCAGGCTGCCATCGCATCCAATATAGGCATCACCAACCTGGCAATGCTTCCCGACCTGCGCACCTTCAAGACAACGCTCAAGGTGCCGACAGTCAACAACAAATTAGGGGTGGGGGAGAGAAACCATTGCAAGAAGATGATGAAAGAAATTTATAATACCGACGATAATTTCTTCAAGGAAATCGACGCTACCATCAAGAAAAATTGTCGCAAGCTGCAGGACGTACAGCCCTTTATGTATCAGTTCCAGGCCTTCTCTCAAGACTTGATGATGCTCATGGGCAATCTGATGAAATTCAAGATCAGGATGCCGTCGTTCATGAAAAAGGCCATCTACGCCATGACGGAGAAAACCGTAGGTGATGTCTTTAACAAAAATGATTACAAAGACCCGGGAGTGGTCAAGACGGTGTTGTCCGTACGCCAACTGAACAACAAACTCGGATTCAGCCAGAAGTGGATCACTGATTTCGTATATCAGGTCGTCATGCTGGCCAAAAAAGAACCCAGACCAAAGGACACAAACGACAAGGCGTAAAGCAAAAAGTTGGCCGTTTTTTTGGTTTTTTTGTTTTTATGCAGTAATTTTGTGCCCAAATTGCAACTACATGAGCACCCAGGAGAAGACCATAACGCTTTTCACCACAAGAGTCAGGCAGCTGATGCTGAGATACGAGGAGACTGCCAAGGCCAATGCTGAGTTGAAGGCAAGGCTGGAGGAGCGTGAGGCCGTCATCAAAGACCTGGAGAAGAAACTGAGCCTGGCAGACCGCAATTACAAGGCACTGAAAACAGCGCGGATGCTTGAACTTTCCGACGGTGATATCGGCGAGGCCAAGGCAAAACTCTCTAAGCTCATACGCAATGTCAACAAGTGTATCACGCTCCTTAGTGAGAAATGACGTGAGCAATGTCTGAAGAGAAAAGAGAAAAACGTACGATAAGATTGCATGTCTACGATACCGAACTTCCGATAAGGATTTTTGCCGACGAGGAAGAGATTTATCGCAGGGCTGCCAGGATGGCTACGGATACTATTAATGCCTATACGGCTCAGTCCAATGGGCAGAAGAGCCATCTTGAAGTATTGTATATGTCATTGGTGGATATTGCACTCAAATTTGAGTTTGAGCGCAAACGCAATGATACAGAGCCATATACAGATATTCTCCAGAAAATCACTTCAGAGATTGAGGAAACCTTACGTCAGGAGAAACACTGACGCGTCGGTGTGTGACACTACATCCGGCTCACGAGTCTTGTCACTTGTGGTGTCGTCATTGTGACATGCAGAGAATATCTTTTTACTATTTATACTATCATTCAATATGGAAATACTTACGACTATAATTGTTGGGATTGTCTGTCTCATTGCGGGTGCCGTCGTAGGATACATGCTGTTCATGCATGTCATCAAGGGCAAATACAATGAGATGATAGAGACAGCCCAGAAGGAATCAGAAGTGATCAAGGAGAAAAAACTCCTCGAGGTAAAAGAGAAATTCATCAACAAAAAGGCTGAGCTGGAAAAGGAAGTGCAAGTGCGCAACCAGAAGCTGCAACAGACCGAAAGCAGACTGAAGCAGCGCGAGATCTCGCTCAATCAGCGCCAGGAAGAGCTTGGACGCCGCAAGCAGGAGGTAGAGCAAAGCCAGAAACGCATCGACAACGAGAAAAAACTGCTTGTCATCAAGCAAGACGAACTGGAGAAAATGCAAAGCCAGGAGCGCGAAAAACTGGAGGAACTCTCTGGTCTCAGCGCAGAGGAGGCAAAAAACCGCCTGGTAGAGAGTCTGAAAGACGAGGCGCGCACCGATGCGGCCAGCTATGTCAACGAGATCATGGATGAGGCCAAGCTCAATGCCAACGCACAAGCCAAGAAAATAGTCATTCAGACCATACAGCGTGTGGCTACGGAGACTGCCATCGAAAACTCTGTCAGTGTCTTCCACATCGACAATGATGAGGTCAAAGGGCGCATCATCGGCCGTGAAGGCCGCAACATCAGGGCTCTGGAGGCTGCTACAGGCGTGGAAATCGTCGTCGACGATACCCCCGAGGCCATCGTCATCTCGGCTTTCGACCCCATCCGGCGTGAGGTGTGCCGCCTGGCGCTCCATCAGTTGGTGGCCGACGGGCGCATCCATCCGGCTCGTATCGAAGAGGTAGTGGCAAAAGTGAAAAAACAACTCGAAAACGAGGTCATCGAGACTGGTAAGCGCACCGCTATCGACCTCGGCATCCACGGCCTGCATCCTGAACTGATACGTATCATCGGCAAGATGAAATACCGCTCATCCTATGGGCAGAACCTCCTGCAGCATGCACGCGAGACGGCCAATCTCTGTGCCGTCATGGCTTCAGAACTGGGTCTCAACCCCAAGAAAGCCAAGCGCGCCGGACTGCTTCACGACATCGGTAAGGTGCCCGACGAGGAGAGCGACCTGCCACATGCACTCTATGGCGCCAAGATCGCTGAGAAATACAAGGAGAAACCTGATATCTGCAACGCCATCGGCGCACACCACGACGAGATGGAGATGAATACGTTGCTTGCACCCATCGTGCAGACCTGCGACGCCATCTCCGGCGCACGTCCCGGCGCACGTCGTGAGATCGTAGAGGCATATATCAAGCGTCTCAACGACCTTGAGGCTATCGCCATGAGTTATCCGGGTGTCACCAAGACCTATGCCATCCAGGCTGGCCGTGAACTGCGTGTCATCGTAGGTGCCGACAAGATGGACGACAAGGAGACAGAGGCACTCTCCGGCGAGATCGCCAATAAGATACAGAATGAGATGACCTATCCCGGACAGGTGAAGATCACCGTCATCCGTGAGACGCGCTCAGTGGCCTACGCCAAGTAGTCAAAACCCAAAAGACTGAAGGGTGAAGACCAGCTGTCTTCACCCTTCAGCCTGTTTCCGGTTTTTTCCGGTTTTTTCCGGGTTTTTCCGGTTTTTTCCGGTTTTTTCCGGGTTTTTCCGGTTTTTTCCGGGTTATCCGGGTTTTCCTAGTGTCTTGTAAGCTGCGGCATTGCCGCAGCCAGCGCCTGCAGCTCTCACCATTTAAAAACCGCCAGCTTGTCCATCTTTTACCACCCTTTAGTACGTGAGCTGATCATACTGATAGCCATCGTCGGGCTTATGGTCTTCTGCCTTGACAAGTCGAGGCAGAACCGCCGCACGCGTAATACGCTGTACAACTGCATTTACCCGCTCCATGCCAGTGCTGTCATCAAGAGTGTGCAGATGGTGTCGCATCTCTTGCAGCAGGGCTTGGTGCAGCATCTGGCTGGTTTGGCGATCACCCTCCTTGGGATGGGGCTTTATTATTATTTTCTCAAACCGCAAGCCGATATCCCCTACAACAGGCTGTTTTATCTGCTGGGATGGTTTGCACAGGGCGCTCTGGCCCTGCTGATGGTGCTGTTTTTGGTCTTTCAGGCATAAGAGTGCATGCCGCCTAAGAAATAGTTCACACCGAAATAGGTCATCAGCAGAGTGAGGAACGCCACCACCATGAAAAGATGGTAGTTGCGGGCTTTCCTGAGAAACGGCAGCGACCGCTGGTGCACACCGATGGCGTAGACCATGAGGGTGATCAGCGCCCATACCTCTTTGGGATCCCAGCTCCAGTAGGTGCCCCAGCTCACGTTGGCCCAGATGGCGCCGGTGAAGATGCCGATGCCAAGGGCTGTGAGCGACGGGTGGAGGAAGATCTGAGACAATACGTGCAGATATTCGGCCTTCCGTGGCATCAGCAAGCCCACCACTCCACAGATGAAAGTGATGCTGAGCAGCGCGTAGGCCATCATGATCACGCTCACGTGGATGCTCAGCAGGGGAGAGTTGAGCACAGGCATGATGTGGGTGATTTCCGGGTTCATCTGCCCGATGTGCGACACCAGCAGGAAGAAGCCGCTCATCAGCAGCCCGAAGGTGAGCATGATGGGAAACTTGCGGCATGAGATGAGCCCCAGCACCTCGATCAGCCAGGCCGTCAGCAGCATCGTCTCATAGCCGTTGGACATAGGTATGCTCCCGCTGATGATCCATCGCAGCGCGATGCAGAAGGTAAGGGCAGCCAGCGAGAGCCACATCACCCAGTGGGCAGGGCGCCAGACAAACAGGGAGAGGATGGCTGCGCTGAGGTTGACCATGAAGAGGATGGTGGCAAAGGGAATCGTGTTGTAGATGCGCTCCGCACGGGTCTTGAGACTGGATGGCACAGACATGCCTCCGTATCTCTTCTGATAGCCTGCCATCTTGTCAATGGCTTCCGACATGTGGGCATGATGACCGGCCAGGGCATCCTGGTAGAGGATGCCGAAAATATTGTGCATATATTCCTTGCGCTCTTGCTCCATGTCCTGAGGATATTTGCCCGTAGGGGCATACCATTGCAGTCCGACTCCTTCTTCTTTCGACTCAAAAGGAAACAGTTTCAATGGACGGCCCTGCCTGAGTTGCAGGATCAGTTGCAGCTTGTCGTCGTAGTCGGCGGCTTCTTTGTGTATCTTGTCGTGTTGGCCACGGTAAAACTCCTCGACCAGTGGGCCAAGGATATATTCTCCCTGACGGAAAAACGTATTGAAGCTGCCGTGGCTGGGCAATTGAAGCTGGCTTTTCAGCGCACCTCCCTTTATCTTGATCAAAGGCTCGTCGCTCCATTCATCCCCGAAGAAAATAAACCCCGTGAGCACTTGCTCTGCACTGTAGTCGCCATAGTGCGACTTGCCGCATAGCTTCTTGGTGAAGTCGATGGCGTAGGTCTGCAACTGGCAGATGCGACCGTTGTAGAGCACATATAGGTGTCCGAATTCGTCGGCGGTCTCATGGGGCAGTGTCTTCGCGGCCTGAAGGCAGAGCGGATGCAGTGCGGTCAGGAGCAACAGGGTCGTGAGCTTGTGGTTGAGCACGGGGCTGTGCAACAGGCGGCGGAAAGTGCCTTTAGGATCGGCCAGCATCCATAGGAGTGAGATGAATAGCAGCGCATAGCCGAGATAGGTGGTGCTGATGCCCCAGGGGTCGATGTTGACAGAGAGATAGCTGCCGTGACCGTCATCGTCGTAGCTGCTTTGATAGAGCCTCACCCCCTTCGACTTGAATACGTTGTTCATCGACACGGCGGTTGTCACGCTGTCCTTACCGGTGCTGACGGTCAGGCGCGACACATAGTCGGCAGCGGTCTGGGTGCCTTCGTGATATTCGATGTCAAACAGGTCGAGTCTGACGGTGAAAGGCAACGGCTTCTCTTGCATCTCGTTGGTGCCCATGCCGCTGACGTAGCGGTCGGTACGCTCTCCCTCGCGCAGGTGGATGATGCCTTCCGACGACGTCAGGTGGGTGAGCAGCGCGCCCAGCAGCGTGATCACCAGCGAGGCGTGCAGTGTGACGATGCTCCAGCGCCTCACTTTCTGTCTGACCAGCCACACCACGCCGCAAGCGGTGAGCACAGCCCATAAAGCAGAAAACCACCATGCTCCGTAGATGTGCGTGGTGGTGAATGAAGCGCCTTGATATTTCTCTATGATGGTGGCGGCACCCATGATGATGATGAGCGCCAGATAAGTGATGATAATGATACGTTTGACCATGAAAAATGGGAAAAAGAGCACCGCGGATATGCCCTCCGCGGTGCCCTTCATATCTGTTAGATGGAGCGTAAGAACTTCACGACAGCGTCGCGGTCGCTCTTACTGAGGTGGTAGAACTTGAGAGTAGAGTCATAGGCGTCCGACTTCTTGCTGTAGCCGTGCCACATGATGGCTTCGATCTCGTTGCGGGCGCGGCAGTCATGCAGACGGTCTTCCGCACCGGTGTTGATCTTCGACAGGCCGCGGCCCCAGAGTGGGGTGGTGCGGCACCAGGAGCCATGGATGCCGTTTTTCATAAACAGACGGTGCTGCACCATGTCGGTGTAGGGATAGATGGTCTGATTCTGGTATCTCGGTAGAGCCAGATGGTTGGAGGTGATGATGGCCGGAGCCCAGTAGTCATCGGTCGTGGTCTGCCATTTCGGACGGTGACAGGTGGCGCAGCCAATCTCGGTGAACACTTGTTTGCCGCGCTGCACTTCCGGGTCGTTGAGGTTGCGGGCGCGTGGGATGGAGAGTCCGCGGTGCCACACCATGAAAGCCCAGAAGTTGTTGTCGCTCATCTCGGGCTCGAAGTTGTGCCACTCGTTGTCAAACTGGTTGGTGCCGGGTGAGAGCAGGCCTTTCACCGCGGCGGCAATGCCTTCGTCAGTGCCGTCTGCATAATAAGGTGACAGGGGGTTGGCCTTGATGGCAGCGATCACCGAGGGAGTCTCGCTCATCTTTTGTGCCCACGCATTGGTAGAGTAGAGGTAAGGACGGTCGCTGCGGCTCACGTTGGTGATGTTCCAGATGGCATTGGCGCCGGCACCGTCTTGCAGCGAACCGCGTGTGCAGGCATAGGTGAATTTCTTGATGCGGTTCACGCCATTGGCCGTGTACATGGCCGTCGGGGCCCAGTCGTTGGCATTCTTGTCCCACATGGCGGGGTTGAGGTCTACGTAGGGTGCCTCGCGCTGATACTGGGCTTTGATCGAGTCGTCGGGGATGGCGTCGATGAGGCCTGTGCCGATGATGCCGATGGTGCTCTCCAGGCGGAAGGCCACGTCGCCGGTGTCATAGGGTGTGGGGTTGGTGTTGAAGGCACTCTTGGGGATGTACAGATCGGGGTAGATCAGCTCGTAGGTCTCGCCGTCCTCAAACTGCATGGGGATGCCGCTCTCCATCGAGGTGAGTTTCTTCCATTCCAGTTCGATCTGGTCCTCGTCGATAGGTGCCAGGAAGGGGGAGGTGCCGATGGTCTGGGGCATGCCGGTCACCTCGGCCACATAGGGGCCGTCGTCGCTGCCGGGCGAGGTGGGATGGTATACTACCAGCAGATAGCCGTTGCCCCAAGAGGCGGTGTAGCGGTCCACACGCTTGCCATGGCCGTAGGCGGGATGGCAGTCGAGGCAAGATTTGCGCACGGCGGCAGGGCCGAGGCCGTTGAAAGGTGGTGTGTTGGTGTTGTAGTTGCGCTCAAAGAAGGCTTCGCCTTTGTTGAACGCTTCCAAAAGCCCCATCTGGGTCACTGCGGGGGCCTCGTCTTCGTAGCAGCCGGCCGACACGTTGTCGGTCGTGCCGAGCTCTCCGCCGGGATACCATTCCTCAGCCGAGAAATTGCCCACTGCCTTGCCGATGTAGTTGGCCTCTATGCTGGTCTCTTCACTTTTTACGTCGTCGTCATCATCGTGACAGGCGGTGAGCGTGAAACCAAAGGCAGCCGTGAGAAGGTAGAGCGGGACAGTCTTAAATTGGATGTTCATGTTTCTTGTAGGTTGAATGTTGTGTATAATCCCGAGGTCTCAGGACAGTTAAGTCCTGAGACCTGCGGGAGATGATAATGCTTATTTGATGGTAGCTGCCCATGAAGCGCCTGCAGCGAGCTCCTCGTCGAGGGCGTTGATGGCATCCATGGCGGCTTTCACCTTGGCTGCCTTGGGGGCGTCGACGAAGGCACTGCCTTGCTGGCATGACTCGATGGCCTTGAGGGCTGCTGCCAGCTTGCTTTCAATGCTGGATGCGAGCGTCTGGTTGTATTTGCCGGCCATGGTCAGGATAGAATTGCTTGCGGGGGTGCTAAGTCCTGTGCCACCGTAGAGCGAGTTCTTGATGCTCAGGATGTTGTCGTAGAAGTCCTGGAAGGATTTCTTCGAATAGGGCGACTCGATATAGTTGGGGTCTTCGCCCGTGTAGGCCAGACCCATCTTGGTGTTGGCCACCTCGTTGCAGATGTTGGAGCAGCCGGAGTCGAAAATGGTCACAAGCACTTCCTGCCAGGTGCTGTAGATACTGCCCGACTTGGTGGCGTTGAGCATGTGGTCGCCGTAGTAGCTGGATCCCACCTGGGTCTCATACTCGCATTCTTCTACACGCTGTACGTGGGCTGCGGGAGCAGTCTCGCCGCGCCAGGCCACTTCCAGCTGATAGCATTTGTCACGCAGGTCGCCGGCCACTGCAGTGGCATAGACGAGCTCCTGCTCGCCGGTCACCTGGGCACCGATGGCGGTGAAAGCCTGGTCGCTCTCATTGGCCTGGAGTGATGACAGTGTACGGTTCTTGCCATCGCGGAAGATGATGAACTCGATGCCGTGGAATCCCAGCAACTCCTGACCCAGTTTCGCACCGGCATAGGCGATGCCGTCGTCGCCGTTGTCAAGCATGGCCACCTGGTCGCTGTTCTTCAGGGCCAGGGCCAGGGCGTCGAGGTCAAGAGGCCATGTGTCGATGTGGGGGTCGATGCCGAAGGTGGTGGCGGGGCCGTAGAGGAAGGCCTCCGACTGCTCCCAGTAGGAGCGTGCGTCGAGGAAGGTAGCGCAGATCTTGTCGATGTCACCCTGGCTGAGCGTGCCCTTGCGGTAGGCTCCCTTGGCGGCTTCGAGCTGGTCGTAGAGCTGAGAAGTGGCATTGGCCAGGTTGGTATAGGTGGGGAATACTACGTTTTCTACGTATTGTTTGGTAAGACTTCCTATCGTCTCTACTTCTGCAGAGGTGGCTTTCTCTTTGTCGTCGTCATAGTCATCACTACATGAAGTGAAGGTCATTGTGCCTGTCAGTATGCAGGCTACCATTAAAAGATACTTTTTCATTGTTTTTATAATTTTTTTGGTTGATTTTTCTGAGTATTCTGAGTATTCTGAGTAATCTGAGTAATCTGAGTAATCTGAGTAATCTGAGTATTCTGAGTATTCCGATTATTCTGAGTATTCCGATTATTCTGAGTATTCCGATTATTCTGAGTATTCTGAGATCTCCATCAGAGGAAGAATCCTTCATAGGCTATGCCGATGTTGATGGAGGGCTCGTTGTTGTATTGTGTGTTGAGAAAACGCTTGGAATATTCTGCTTTTACGGCTATCTGAGGCACCGGATAGTAGTTGATGCCTACGGCGATGCGGTTTTTCTTGGTGAATTCGTATTCCTGCTGGTCGCTGGCGGGGATGTAGGAGTCGTAGTATTCATAGCGGCCGAAGAGATATAGCTTCTGATTGTCCAGACGCGTCTTGGCCCACTGTGAGAACACGTTGTAGCCTGCTTCCACACCGATGGAGACAGCGTTCTTGCCCACGGGCATACTGCTGTAGGGCGAATTGCTCACCTTGGCACGGGTGCGCTTGATGGTGTTGATCGTGGTGGCGTCGCCCACATAGCCATAGTCGGCCTGGCCGCGTACGATCCAGTTGAAACGGTCGAAGGTGAAGTCTACCGAACCGATGGCCACGGTGCCTTTCACTCCGTCATAGGCTTTCTTCTCTCCGTTGGCATTGGTGCCTTCCAGGTCGTGGGGGTAGGTGTTGTGCATCGAACGGCCGTAGAAACCGCTCACGCCGATGCGAAGACCGGGGATGGCGTAATGGTCGAGACGGGCGGCAAAGCCGTATTTGTTGGCCACCTTGTATTCAAAGGCCGACCCGGCACCTTTCTTCACCCAGTTGTCACGGCTGAACTGGAATGCGTCAAGACCGGCTACGATCTCTGCCTCGTACTTGAATTTGCCGAGACGACCCCAGATGCTCAGTCCGGTGTCGTGCCAGGTGGAGGGCAGTATCGTGTTCTCGCCCTCAGGCCGGTAGACGGTGAAGAAATGGAGGGGCTCGTGGTGGGCATTGTTCAGGCCTACAGGCACGATAATGTGGCCGGCACGCACATTGAGGGCGCGGGAGAAACTCTTCTGTATCCAGAATTGCTCAAGCTCCACCTCGCCGCCTTTTTCCACTTCCTGCTCCCACTCGCCGGCTTCTTCAAACTCTTGTTCCACGCTGCTGCCGGTGCCGGTGTGCTCAAACTCTATCTCTGTGCCCATCGTCCAACCTTTGCCGAAGTCATAGCCCAGGTAGACCACGGCATGGGGTATGTCGAAACGCCCGTGGCTCGGGTCGTCTTTGTATTGGGCGGCTTTGGTGTAGCGGTAGATGTTGTCGCTGTAGAAATTGCGCGAGAAGGCCACTTCGCCATAGCCGCCTACGCTCAGGCGGTTGCCCTTGGCGTGTTGCATCACACTGTCTGCCGCACTGACCTGGGCTTGTGCCGAAAGCGACGTGGTGAGCAGTGCGCAGCATATCATCGCCGCAGGGCGGAATATCGATTTTTTCATGTCATTCATTATGTTTTTTTTAAATTGTTGTTGCTGTCGGAAAAACAAGTGCAAAATTACACTTTTCGGATACGACCTGCAATACTCAAAAATGAGTAAAACTGAAGCCCTGCAGACTGCGCTTGTGGCAGGTGAAAGCGTGGCATCTCATCTTTTTTGGTGAATAGAAATGTCGCGCACGCTGAAAAATACCTATAAATGATTATTGCCTCGGTCGCATATTTTTTGTTATTTTGCACCTAATTAATAATAGGAGTTATACATTCGCTTAAGCTTATGAAAAATCAGAAAATGTATGAGGCCGACGACCGTATGATCTCTCTCATCCGCGACAACTACAATCTGCTGCAGAGTCTTGGGGGGTTCGGCATCAACCTCGGATTTGGTAATAAGACGGTGAGGGAAGTCTGCGAGGAGCAGGGCGTAGACACCTACACCTATCTCGCCGTGGTCAATTTCACCATCAATGGCTACCGTGACCTCGACGACAAGTCTAAACTCTCCATACCCACACTGCTCCAGTATCTCAGGGCCAGCCATGAGTATTTCCTGGGATTCCAGTTGCCGTTTATACGCAAAGAACTGGTCGAGGCTCTCGACGAGAGCAACAGTCTGGCAAGGCTCATCCTCAAACTCTACGACGACTACGCCAGGGCTGTGAGGTCGCACATGAAGTATGAGGAAAAAATGGTGTTCCCCTATGTAGAGGCTCTCCTCAGAAACGAGGCTACTGGTGCCTACGACATCGAGACCTACTCGAAGCACCACAATCAGACCGACGGGCTGTTGCGCGAGCTGAAAAGCATCATCATCAAATATTTTCCCGGCGACGGGCTTCGCAACAACCAGCTCTCTGCATGCCTGTATGATATTTATAATAATGAGGAGTGGCTCTCGCAGCATGCGGAAGTGGAGGATCACATCTTCATACCTGCCATCAAATGGCTCGAGGCCAAGACCAAGCAGAAGGATGTGTCGGCCAAAATCTCCAGCATGATCAATCAAAAACAGGACAACGCCGACTCGCTCAGCGACCGAGAGAAGGATGTGGTGGTCAGCCTGGTGCAGGGAATGTCCAACAAGGAGATTGCCGACCACCTCTGTATCTCCATCAACACGGTCATCACTCACCGACGCAACATCGCACGCAAACTGCAGATACACAGCCCGGCGGGACTTACCATCTATGCCATTGTCAACCAACTCGTAGACATCAGCAGCGTGAAGCTTTAAGGTGGGTTCTATTAATTATGTCGAGGCGATTTTTGATTTTTAGTCGAGTGCAGAGTGTAAGTTGAAGAGGGAGTATAGCGGGCTATACGACCGATGAGACTTGACACTATGCACCGAATAAAAACAAAAAGCGACCGAAACAGATTGAGCAGAATAATGCCTATATATCAAACAGAATTAATAGAACACACCTTAAGAACCCCCGTCTGCGCTTTTCTTCTTCCGCTTTTCCGACAGCGATTATCATTTTTCGCTTTTCTCCCATGCGATACGAGGAGAGCCAACAGCGGTAGGATAACCGACCGGCCCATTGCACACAGGCTTCAAAAATGAAGCCTGTGTGCAATTTTTTTTGTAAGTAGTTATACCTCAACACATAGACTTGTTTGCTTCGACAAGGGCTCAATTAAATGTAAATAAAAAATCATTAAAATATTTTAAAATGAACGTTTTTGATACGCTAAGATGTTTCCAGTCGTAGATATTTATATTATCTTTGCATACGATTTCGAATAACAAATTTATCAACTTACTGGCTGGACAACGAGATTAAGTTATCCAAAATGGAAAACTTTTTTTGAAAATGGACATTAAAAGTTTTCCAAAAAAAGAAAGAATGGAAATGAGAGAATTCACTATCTTGAAGCGTGACGGCAAGAGCGACCGCTTTTCACTTGACAAGATCATGACGGCCATACTGAAGGCTTTTCAGTCTGTTGATGAGCAGGCCGACCTGGGGTCTATCTCAAAGATTCTCAGTCACTTGAATATTACCAACAATATCACCGTCGAGGATATACAAAACATGGTCGAAGAGGCCCTCATGAAGGAGGGATACTACAAGGTGGCCAAGTCATTTATGCTATACAGGCAGAAGCACACCGAAGACCGCGAGACCATGGAGCGGCTGAAATTTTTGGCAGACTATGTCGATGCGGCCAATGCGGCTACTGGTTCAAAATATGACGCCAATGCCAATGTCGAACATAAAAATATTGCAACTCTTATCGGCGAACTGCCCAAGTCGAGTTTCATCCGGCTCAACCGCCGACTGCTGACAGACCGTATCAAAAAAATGTACGGAAAAGATCTGGCGGATGAGTATATCGACAAGCTCACCCATCACTTCATCTACAAGAACGATGAGACCTCGCTCGCCAACTACTGTGCATCCATCACCATGTATCCATGGCTCATCGGCGGCACCATGTCTATCGGCGGCAATTCCACCGCTCCCACCAACCTCAAGTCGTTCTGCGGAGGATTCGTCAATATGGTGTTCATGGTGTCGAGTATGCTCAGCGGAGCGTGTGCCACACCCGAGTTCCTCATGTATCTCAACTATTTCATCGGGCTGGAGTATGGTAAGGACTACTGGAAAAACCCCGACCGTGTGGTCGACCTCTCCGTCAAGCAGCGCAGCGTCGACAAGATGATCACCGACTGTTTCGAGCAGATCGTATATTCCATCAACCAGCCTACAGGCGCACGCAACTATCAGGCTGTGTTCTGGAACATCGCCTACTACGACAGATACTATTTCGAGAGCCTCTTCGGCAATTTCTACTTCCCCGACGGCAGCCAGCCCGACTGGGACGGACTCTCATGGCTTCAGAAACGCTTTATGAAGTGGTTCAACAAGGAGCGCACAAAGGCTGTGCTCACCTTCCCCGTCGAGACCATGGCGCTGCTCACAAAAGACGGCGACGTGATTGATGAGGAGTGGGGCGACTTCACCGCTGAGATGTATGCCAATGGCCACTCTTTCTTCACCTATATGAGCGACAATGCCGACTCGCTCAGCTCCTGCTGCCGGCTGCGCAATGAGATACAGGACAACGGATTCAGCTATACGCTCGGAGCAGGAGGGGTGTCCACAGGCTCGAAGAGTGTGCTCACCATCAATCTCAACCGCTGCATACAGTATGCCGTCAACCATCAGATCGACTACAAGGAGTTTCTTTCGCAGATCATAGACCTCTGCCACAAGGTGCAGCTGGCATACAACGAAAACCTCAAAGACCTCAAGGAGCACGGCATGCTGCCGCTCTTTGATGCGGGGTATATCAACATCGGGCGACAGTATCTCACCATCGGTGTCAATGGACTCGTCGAGGCGGCTGAGTTTATGGGACTCCAGATCACCGACAATCCCGACTACCTGCAGTTCGTGCAGACCGTGCTCGGGCTCGTGGAGAAATACAACAAACTCTATCGCACGAAGGATGTCTTGTTCAACTGCGAGATGATACCCGCCGAGAACGTGGGCGTGAAACATGCCAAGTGGGACCGCGAAGACGGCTACTTCGTGCCGCGCGACTGCTACAACAGCTATTTCTATATCGTGGAAGACGACTCGCTCAGCATCATCGACAAGTTCAAACTCCACGGAGCTCCCTATATCGAGCACCTCACAGGCGGTTCGGCATTGCACATGAACCTTGAGGAGCATCTCTCACAGCCTCAGTACAGACAGCTGCTCAGAGTAGCTGCCAAAGAGGGGTGCAACTATTTCACATTCAACATCCCCAACACCATCTGCAACGACTGCGGACATATTGACAAGCGCTATCTCAAGGAGTGCCCGCACTGCCACTCCAAGAACGTCGACTACATGACACGTATCATCGGATACCTGAAGCGCGTGAGCAATTTCTCGCAGCCAAGACAGGAGGAAGCCAGGCGCAGATACTACGCCGGCGCGTCAAAACTATAACCGTATATTCATTCATAACCTACTATCATATCAAGATGCTCAAGTACGTCAATACAGATGTGGTCTTTCAGGAGATACCCGACGAGGTGACACTCGCCATCAATATTGCCAACTGCCCATGCCATTGCCCGGGCTGTCACAGCAAATATCTGTGGGAGAACATCGGAACACCACTCACACCCATGGTCATCAGACAGATGATACAGACTTACGACGGCATCACTTGCATCGCCTTCATGGGGGGCGACTCAGAACCGACTTACATCAATACGTTGGCACGTTATATACACCGGGAGCACCCTGAATTCAAGGTGGCGTGGTATAGTGGCCGCCAACGTATTCCGTCGGTTGTGAGAAAAAGCGACTTCGACTATATCAAGGTCGGTCCTTATATAGCACATCTCGGATGCTTGAAAGATCGTACTACCAATCAGCGGCTCTATAAGCGGGCCTCTGGTGACGCTTTCACCGACATCACCTCACGATTCTGGAGACAATGACCCCAAGACCCGTCGTCGCAATCATCAGTCAGGACACGCTCGCCACCATGGGATTGAGGCAGTTGCTGCAAAATGTCATACCCATCATGGCCGTAGAGACTTTCGGCTCCATCGACGAAATGGTGGATGCCGGACCGGAGTTGTTTGCCCATTTCTTCGTAGATATCAGCGTATTCCTCACCGACAGGCCGTTTTTCCAGAACCACAGGCGCAAGACCATCGTGCTCACACGCTCATTGGAGCACTCCGCACAGCTGTCAGAGTTTCACTGCCTCTGCGTCACGCAGCCTGAGCATCAGCTCGTGCGCGCGCTGCTTGCACTCCAGCAGCATGGCCACTCCCACGGGCGCAACATGCCGCCCTCGGTAAGACCCTCTGTGCCGAAGGTGCTTACAGCCAGGGAAGTGGAGGTTCTCACGCTCATCGTGCAGGGATTCATCAACAAGGAAATTGCCGACCGGCTCAATATCAGCCTTACCACTGTCATCACACACCGGAAAAACATCGTCGAAAAACTGGGCATACGCAGCGTCTCCGGCCTCACCATTTATGCCGTCATGAATGGTTATGTCGACATCGACATGATATAATATCTACCACCTTTCCACCTTTCCACCTTTCAACCTTCCAACCTTTCCACCTTTTCCACCTTCTTACAACCACGGACTGAGCAGATGGGCAAACCAGCCCCTGAATTTCTGCCAGGGCGTGCGAAACTCGTCCCAGCTCTCCTCCGTGAGACGGAAACTCTTCGACTTGTCTCTCTCAAACATGTCACACAGCTGGCGAGTGGTGCAGGGGTCGATGATCACGGCGTTGTCCTCGTAGTCGAAGCGCAGACTCCGTGAGTTGAGGTTGGCGCTGCCCACCGTGCAGAATTTCCCGTCTACCATGATGATCTTGGTGTGGTGGAAGCCAGGCTTGTAGATCCATACTTCTACGCCCTGTTTCATCAGCTGGTGAACGTTGTAGAACACACAGTCGGGTGTCAGGGGGATGTCGCTCTTGGCCGATACCATGATTTCTACTTTCACACCACGCTTCACCGCGTTGCGCAGGGCTTTTTTCAGTTTGCGGTTGAGCGTCAGATACGGATTGATCAGCTTGATGCTGTCCTGAGCGTCGTTGATGGCATCGGTATAGAATTTGCGGATGATCTCGCTGCTCTCGCGAGGCTCGCGGTTGATGATGCCCACCATCTTGCGGCGGGCGGTCTCCGTGGTGTCGGGCTTTAACTCTTTGAAGTAGCTGTCGTCGCTGCGGAAATATTTGCTGCCCGACAGACTCTCGCCGCTCACCTTGTTCCACATCTTCAGGAAGATGCGCTGCAGCGTGTTCACTTCGTCGCCCTGGATGCGGCAGTGCATGTCGCGCCATTCGCCCACCACCTCCGTGCCGTTGATGTAGTAGTCGGCCACATTCATGCCGCCGGTGTAGGCCACCTGACCGTCGATCACGATGATCTTGCGGTGGTCGCGCGTCCATACATGGTTGACCCAGGGGAAACGGATAGGGTCAAACTCGTAGATCTCGATGCCCATGTCCCTGATTTGCTGCAGGTGGGTCTTGCGCAGGGGGTTGTTGTTGGAGTCATTGCCGAAACCGTCGAAGATGGCGCGGATCTCCACACCTGCTTTGGCCTTCTGCCCCAGCAGCTTGAAAAGCCGGCGTGCAATGGAGTCGTTGCGGAAGTTGAAATACTCCAGGTGGATGCTGCTGCGTGCCTGACGGATGGCGGTGAAGACATCGTCAAACTTCTCGTGGCCATTCATCAGAAGGGTCACGGAGTTGTTGTTTGAGAATGTCACGCCCTCTTCTCGCAACTGGTTCACAATCAGCGAATCGCTCGACTGTGCGTTACAACAGGCACTCGCGGCAATTAACATAGCGGTCAGTTGATATTTCATATAGTGTCATAGCATACAACGGTAATGGTCGACCACGCCAAGCAGATGACGGTCTTGGTCTACTACCAATACGGAATGTACCTTATATCGGTTCATGATACGTTGTATCTCAGTGATTTTCGTTTCTGGGGTCACGCACTTCGGAGTGGTGGTCATGATGTCTTTCACCGTCTTGCCGAAGAATTGCTCTTGCCAGCGTTCCATGGCACGGCGGATGTCGCCGTCGGTGATGATGCCTTCCACCTTGCCGTCGGACAGGGAGACTCCCAGGCCCAGCTTGCCTTTGCTCACATGGATGATGGCCTCGCCCAGGTGCATCTCCGCGGGGATGACAGGCAGATCGTCGGTCTTCATCACGTCGTGGGCGGTGGTCAGCAGGCGTTTGCCCAGCTCGCCGCCAGGATGAAACTGGGCAAAGTCGGCGGGCTTGAAGTCGCGCACCTCCATCAGCGCGATGGCCAGCGCGTCGCCCATGGCCAGGGCAGCCGTGGTGCTGCTCGTCGGTGCGAGGTTGAGCGGGCACGCTTCTTTCTCCACCTTCACCAGGATGTGCGCCGTGGAGTATTTGGCCAGCAGCGAGTCGGGATTGCCCGTCATCGAGATGATGGGGATGTGGTTGTGCAGCACGATGGGGATGAAGCGGAGCAGCTCGTCGGTCTGGCCAGAGTTGCTCAGGGCCAGCACGATGTCGTCTTTCGTCATCACGCCCAGGTCGCCGTGGAAGACATCCAGCGGATTGATGAAAAAAGCCGGGGTGCCCGTGCTCGACATCGTGGCTGCAATCTTGGAGCCCACGTTGCCGCTTTTGCCCACACCGGTCACAATCACCTTGCCGCGGCAGTGGTAGATCAGTTCTACGGCGCGGTCGAAATTCTCGTCCAGCTGAGCGACGAGGTCTTCCACGGCCTTGGCTTCCTCGTGCAGACAGTGTGCCGCGTAGGCACGAGCCTGTGAGAGACGATGGTCCGTGGATTTGTTGATGTCATGATGTGTCTCGTCCATTTTCTTGTCATTTCAGTAGGTCGGACATCACCTGGCCCAGACGGTCCAGGTAGAGCATGTTGGGGCCGTCGCTCAGCGCGTCGTCGGGGCTGGGGTGCACCTCGAAGAAATAGCCGGTGGCACCGAAGGCTTTAGCAGCCAGGGCCATCTGGGGCACAAAGCGGCGGTCGCCGGAGGTCTTGCCGCCACCGGCACCAGGACGTTGCACGCTGTGCGTGCAGTCCATGATCACACGCGGCACGATGTCGAGCATGTCGGAGATGTTGCGGAAGTCCACCACCAGGTTGTTGTAGCCGAAGCAGTTGCCGCGCTCGGTGAGCCACACCTCGCTGGCACCGGCGTCGAGGGCTTTCTCCACTGGATAGCGCATGTCTGAGCCGCTCAGAAACTGTGCCTTCTTGATGTTCACGGTGCGGCCCGTGTGGGCTGCTGCACACAGCAGGTCGGTCTGGCGGCAGAGAAAGGCGGGTATCTGAAGCACGTCGGCCACCTCGCCGGCAGGCTTTGCCTGCCAACTCTCATGGATGTCGGTCAGGATGCGCAGGCCGTATTTCGATTTCACGTCAGCGAGCATGCGGAGCCCCTGGTCGATGCCGGGACCTCTGTATGAGGTGCCGGAGGTGCGGTTGGCTTTGTCAAACGAGGCCTTGAAGATGATGTCTGTGCCCAGCTGTGAGTTGAGCTCCACCAGGGTCGTCGCCACGGTGTCGAGCAGGGCGGCAGACTCTATCACGCAAGGTCCGGCTATGAATATCGGTTTCATGTTTTCGTGTTTTGAATGGCAAAAGTACGAAAATTCATGTGAACGTCCAAATTTTCACACGCATTTCGCTCAACTCCTCAGTTGCTCCATGGCAGAATTCTTCAGTTGCTCCATGGCAGGACTCTTCAGCTCCTCGCTGCTGATGATATGCAGGTCGCGCTGTGGGAACGGGATGCTGATGTTGTGCTCATTGAGGGTGTTGTATACACATTCGAGTATCTGGCAGTCGTTGGTATACTGCGTCAGCACAGGCACCCATACCAGCACCTTCAGGTTGACGCTGCTGTCGCCAAACTCGCGCAGCAGCACGTTCACACCATGGGAATGGTCGATGAAGTCGAGCTTGCCGATCGCTTCCACAAGCAGGCGGCGCGTCAGCGCGATGTCGGTGCCGTAGGCCACGCCCACATCGAGGATGTGCAATTCGTAGCCGTGGTTCTTGGTCATGTTCTTGTAGTTCTTGGTGAAGAGTTGGCTGTTCTGGAAAGCGATCACCGAACCGTCGATGGCCTCAAGCATCGTGCTCGTATAGCTGATAGACTCTACCTTGCCGCGTATGCCGTCGCAGATGATCCAGTCGCCCACCTTCAGACGGCCCGTCATCAGCGAGATGCCATAGTAGATGTTTTCCAGAATGTCTTTCAAGGCGAAACCGATACCGGTAGACAGACCGCCGGAGACCACCACCAGCCACGTGTTGTTCACACGGCAGATGGCCAGGCTCAGCAGCAGCCAGATGCCCCATACCACCAGCTGCACCACGTTTTTGCTCATCATATACTGGCTGCCCGACATGCTCCGGTCCTTCATGTCGAAATATTGCTTGAGCAGCAGTTTGATGGTCTTGTTGATGTAGGAGAAGAGAATCCACAGGATCACCACGATGGCGATGTTGAGGATACTGATGGTGATGTTGGCCGACTCGATAAACTTGTAGGTGAACACCTTCCAGGTCAGCGCCGTGAGGTTGAACACATCGGCGGCCCAGTAGATGGCCAGCAGGATGGAGAGCACACCCAGCGTGGGCAGCAGCACCGAGTAGAGGAAGTGGTAAAACCACGACTGTGTGATGGGCTGCTCCTCGAAGTGATGGCGGTCGCCGTATTTCTTGATCCAAGAGCGCAGGCAGGTGATGGTCAGGATACAGGTGAGCTGCATCACCCACCAGATGAGCAACTGCACGCTGAGCAGGGTGTAGCCCAGCCACGAACTGCACACGGAGATGACAAAAGCCACCAGCGAGATGTAGGTGTAGAACATGTCGGAGCGGGGCAGGTTGTGGTTGTGCTTGCGGATTACCCACCACTGCCAGATGGTGCACACCAGCAGGATGGGCGGCAGCATCAGGTTGACCAGCTCGTTGGGGATCAGCACGATGCGGTAGGTGATGACGATAAATCCGATGGTGATCAGCGGAGCATAGATGCGAAACGCACTGTTGATCTGCTGGGTGTTGAGGCGCAGCAGCAGTGAGATGAGCACTACGCTCAGCAGCCAGGCATACTGGGTGAGCAGACTGCTCGCCATGAGGAAGAAATTGTGGTCGCTCGTCAGGCGCAAGACCTGCAGCACCACGGCGAAGGTCACCACCGTGGTGGCCATGGAGATGCACGTGCGCTTCTCCAGGAAGTTTTCAGACTGCAGACGCTTGGGCAGGAAATACTTCAGGCCGATGAAGTTGAGCAGGATGGCAAAACCGGCGAAGGCGAGGATGAAGAGAAACAGTGCGCCCATCACGCGGCTGTCCCACTGTGAGTTTACCTTCTTGTAGGGCTCGTATTTCTCCACCACCGTCTCTTTGGTCTGAGACAGGTGGCGGCCGAAGGTGCGAAGGATGCTGAAGTAATTCTCCCCGCCGTTGACGAAGATGTTGTTCTGTATCTCGTTGTAGCGCACGTTGGCATAGTCGTGCAGGGCCGTCAGGCGCTCCTCGGTGAGCTTGTAGATGTTGATATACTCCGTCATGCTCTCCTTGTTCTCCTGCAGGGTGCGCAGGATGCTCACCGAGAGCGTCAGACACACGTTGCGGTCGATGGCTGCCCTCTCGGAGAGGTTGCGCACCGACATCTTGTTCAGACTGTGCACCAGGCTGTCGTAGCGTGCCACCTCCACGTCGGTCTGCTCGATGATTGTGCGGAAGGGCAGGATCGTGCGGTGGTAGTCGCGGTACAGATTGGTCGCCTCGTTGCAGGCGTAGGTCAGGTCGAACACGTAGGCAGGTTTCTGCGAGTAGAGCATCAGAGCGTTCTGGTTGCTCTTGCGCGAGATGTTGATCAGGTTGCTGATCACCTCCTGGCGCAGCTGCTTGTTGCCCAGCTGACGGTTTTGCAACTCATTGTAGTAGTTGGTCAACTCTACTCTGAGGATCGACAGCGTATTGTTGAGGTCGGCTTCTTTCAGCACAGCATGGGAGGGGATGACACAGGCCACCAGCAATAAAAGAAGTCCAAATAGTCTCTTGTTCATATCCTAATTAATCGTGCAAAGGTTGTCTGAAAACGTGCAAAAATACGAATATTTCGCCAATTATCCGCTATAGTGCGGTCAGAAATTTCATATTTCGCACATTTTGCATAACTTTGCTGCTGTGCAGCGAAGTTACTGACACTCGGAAATGAAAAGAAAAGCAAGCTTTCCGTCTCGGCAATAATAATGAATTAATTCACTGAAGTTTCTCTACGCTCTCACGCTCGGCTGGATTTGTAATCCAGCCGCTATGAATATAAGGA
>CAMIYC010000034.1 GCA_946402905.1 uncultured Prevotellaceae bacterium
AGTGGTACACTTTTCGATTATTAGGGGTGGTACACTTTTCAGTTACAATCTACAAAAATATGCGAAATATGCGAAAATATGCGAAAATATGCGAAAAAAATGAATGCTTTGCATTCATAATAGTGAAGCTGTTAAGTGAGAAAAGTGGTAGCAACTCGTCAACTTGTCAACTCGTCAACTATCAAGAATCAACTCGTCAACTCGTAAGTTCCCCCTCTAAGAGGGGGCCAGGGGGAGTGTGTCTGAGCCAGCGGTTCCCCCTCTAAGTTAGAGGGGGTCAGGGGGAGTGTGTATGCATTCAGGAGAAACATTCACATGACATCTATACTACAACAAATTTGACAGCCCAATTGCGAATTAAAACTACGGATTTATCTGATTTTTCTGATATTAAACAAAATATTATTTTAAAGAAGAAAAACCTACAAAATCAGTCAAATCAGAGATAAATCCGTAGTTGATTATATTTACTCCAAGTATTGCAACGTACAACAAATTGATTTCTAAGACCAAGCTAAGAATGAGACACTTAACACCTTATTTCCAAAGTAGGGTAATATACCGCGTGGGGGGTATTACGAAAAAATGCGAAAATACGAAACCATTACGAAAATGAATGAATGCTCTGCATTCATGGGGATGTTAATTGCGAAAATATGCGAAAATGAATGGATGCCATGCATTCATGGGGATATCAATCGCGAAAAGATGCGAAAAGGGCGAAAAGATGCGAAAATAATGAATGCTCTGCATTCATGGGGATATTAATTGCGAAAATATACGAAAAGGGCGAAAAGATGCGAAAATAATGAATGCTCTGCATTCATGGGGATGTTAATTGCGAAAATATGCGAAAAAAATGAATGCTTGCATTCATAATTGTGAAGCTGTTAAGTGAGAAAAGTGGTAGCAACTCGTCAACTTGTCAACTCGTCAACTTGTCAACTATCAAGAATCAACTCGTCAACTTGTTAACTTGTCTACTTGTCAACTCTTCAACAATCAACTCATCAACTAAACCAGAAAACCCCAAATAATATTTGGCTTTTCATTCGTTTATTCGTACTTTTGCAGCATGATAGAGTTTCTGAACCTGCAAAAGAGAGTGGCACCGCACGCTGACGAGATAAAAAAAGCCGTGGCCGACGTCGTGGGCGGCGGATGGTATGTCCTCGGCACCCATGTCACTGGTTTTGAGCAGGATTATGCCCGTTATATCGGCTCGGAATATTGTGTGGGCGTAGGCAACGGACTCGACGCCATCACCCTTATCTACAGGGCCTATAAGGAAATGGGACTGATGCAAGACGGCGACGAGGTGATCGTGCCCGCCAATACCTATATCGCCTCCATTCTGGGCATCACCGAAAACGGCCTCACACCTGTGCTCGTAGAGCCGGATATCCATACGCTGCTGATCGACCCTGAACTGATCGAGCGGCACATCACACCGCGCACGCGCTCCATCCTCACCGTACATCTCTATGGCCGGTGCGCCTATGGCCCGGAGATGCGGCGGCTGTGCGAGGACTGTCAGCTGCTGCTCGTCGAGGACAACGCTCAGGCTCATGGTTGTAGTTACGAAGGCAGGAAGACCGGAAACCTTGGACATGCCGCGGCACACAGTTTTTATCCTACCAAAAACCTCGGAGCCTTGGGCGATGCCGGGGCGGTGACCACTGACGACGAGTCACTGGCTGCCTGCGTCAAGTCTTTGCGCAACTATGGCTCCACCCGGAAGTATGTTTTCGACCGCAAGGGACGCAACAGCCGGCTTGACGAGATGCAGGCTGTTGTGCTGCAGGTGCGCCTGAAGTATCTCGACCAGGAAAACGAGCACCGCAGGAGACTGGCCGCGTTCTACCGCCATCATATCAGCAACCCCCTGTTGACGCTGCCCGACCCTCTGCCACGTGAGCAGAATGTATGGCACCAATATCCCGTGCTTTGCGCGGAGCGTGACCGTCTGAAGGATTTCCTGCTGCGTCAGGGCATTGAGACACAGGTGCATTACCCCCTGCCTCCACACTGGCAAGAATGTTATGCGGAGTGGGGGAGGCCCTCCTTGCCTGTCACAGAGCAGATCCATGCCACAGAACTAAGCCTGCCTATCGGACCCGAAATCACACTTGAGGAGGCAGGGCAAGTGGTCGAGGCGATCAACCGTTTTGCATAATTTAACAGTTCGGGCGCGAAATATACGGCTGCTTTCTTTTTGATGCGTAAAAAATAGCGTAATTTCGCGCACGATTTCATGGAAATGTTTCAACCGATAGAATGATGATGAAAATAGGCAGTAGCACTCTATGTTTTTATTTTTGGGTAATGTCCTTCATGGGGCTGGCCCTGCATGTGCAGACTGCCCGTGCCCAGCGGTATGCCGGATTCATCGACGACATCAAGAATGCCACGTCCGACTCGCTGATGAATATCAATGGCATGGAATATTATCTGCTCTATGAGGACTATGAGCAGGTGCATTTTCTGTCGCTGCTTTCGGAGGCCCGCGAGACATTCGTCATCGGTCCTGCCGTGCCGTCAGACACCATTTATCAGGATGGCGATATCTGCGGCCGTCTGGGATGTGAGTACCTGCGCCGGCCTCTGGCCTCACTCAAGGCCGACAGCATGTTTGTCGAGAACAAATACCCGGAGCTTTTCTCTCGGTGCGAGACAGTGTCTCCATGCAACTTCAAAGCCTGCGACACCAATAATTTCGGTTTCAAACTGCTGATGGATTTCCCTACGGCTCCCGGCGAGAAATGGGACTATCTGAGATACTGGATGATCAATTATGTCGACACCTTTATTAATATGGACATGCTCTACTACGAGGATGTCTACCTGGAGCAAAATGTCGATGAGAGCACGCTGCCTACTGCTGTGCTCCGCAAACAGCATCCAGAGGCTTTTGAGATTGACGATATCAACGACGCACAGGGCATCGCCGACCATTTTCGCGACTTGTATATGCGGCAGGTGTATTATCTGAAAAACCTTGATTTCACCTTCCCCTTGACCTACTTGCGCATCTTTATCTCGCCCAGGTATGTCAATGAGCGTTATGTCACGCTGTTTATCGCCACCAACTATTATGCCTATGGTGCTCACGACTTTCCGCTCGAACGCTATGTCACTTTCGACCTGAAGCATCAGGAGGTGGTCAAAAACTGGAATCTCTTCAAGTTGGGTTCCGACGCCGACGTGAGAGCGATCCTCGAGGAGGAAATGCACCGGCAGGGACATGACATCGGCGATTGCGACCTGCCCCAGGCTGCTCTCTTCGGCGATGATGTCGTGTTCAGTTTCCAGCCTTATCAGATTGGCGCCTATGCCGACGGCATCTCCCATTTCCGTATCCCCGTCTCCCGACTCAGGAAATATATTCAGCGCGACCGTTTTTAACCCCAATCGGTCATTAGGATTTCATTTCGGCCTAATGACCGATTGGATTTTAACCTTTATTAACTCTTTTCGGTGCAAGGAATGTCGCAATGCTCGTTTTATAGGTGTACTATCAATCTGAACATAATACTTTTCTGAATGAGCGTGTCGCTGTGTAGCGCCGCGCTTTTTTATTTCCTCTCCTCTTTGTTCTCCCTGAGCACATTTTGCTCAAAGGCGTTCAGCTTGTTGTTGAAATATTCCTTGAAGTCTTTCCATTTATAGTAGGGGCCTTCAACCGGTGTGAGAGGCAGGCGGGCTTCGTTTTCATTGAGCAGTGCTTTCATCAGGATGTCGCCTTCACCGTTGTCTGGGCGGTAGAAGATGAGCTGCACATTGCAGGCCATCGGGAAGATGCGGTAGCTGAGCCATCCCTCGTCGTCGAGCTGCTCCAGGTCGTCGATAGCCCGGCCGTAGTTGTCCAGTTCGAGCAGGCATGCCAGGGGCATGACGCACACCTCATGACCGTAGCGGAGCGTGGCGCCGGGGTGGGGGAGCTGCAGGCAGCTGTCGGCCTCGTTGAGCATCACGTGCAGCAGGTTGCGCTGGGTGTAGGGCGAAATGCCGCCGTTGAGCGGGCAGGGCCCGAAGTTGATATACCACCAGGCGTTGGTTTGGAGCCAGAGGTCGTAGATCTCTTGTTCGTTGAAGATATCGTAGAGGGTGAATTCGCGCCGTAGTTCCGTGCTCTGCAGGTTGGAGGCCAGCTTGAAGAGATGGTAGGCCAGGTCTTGGCTGTCCACTTCCTTTTTCCAGTAGCGCTCGTTCTTAAACAGCTGCCGCATGATACGGTCGTTGTGCTGGTGGCGGTGGCAGAACTCATCGTAGGCCTGTTGCACCTCGGCCGGCATTTTGAGCTTGTTGAGCACGCGGTCGTCGAAGTTCATATACCACATGTCGTGCTCGCTGGCGTCGTGGCGGATGTCGAGTTGCGGGTTCAGGGCATACAACTCTTGCAGGGCGTTCTCCATGGAGAGGATACACCTGATCACCACGGTGCTCTTGGCGTCTATGCGTGTCTGTCCTTTGAACACTTCCGGAAACCGCTCATACATCCGTCGGCCGATGGCCCGGTGCTGCTCCGCTCCGCGGAGGGTCAGTTCGCCATACCGTTTATAAGCTTCCTGGCGTATCATGACCACTTTCTTGAGCACCTCTTTCCCAAAGGGCGTCAGCTGGCTGGCAGAGTCAGCCCTCATCAGGATATGGTAGGCCACGTCGTAGTCGCCGTCGAAGATCAGATAGCGTGACCCGTGCCGGCCGTAGTGGCTGATATAGTAGGGTGTGTAGCCGGTGGGTGGCGGAGTCAGGCTTTCTTGTTGCGGACCGGGATAGGCATAGTAGTTGGCGCCTGAACGGGTGATGTTTTCCCTGATTTCCTGCCGGGAGATCTGCGCAGAGAGGGTGTATGAGCCGCAGATGAGCGATAGAAGCACGCAAAAGATTCTCATCGTATGAAAGAGGTTGTTGAGTATTGTTTTACAAAATGGTTACATTGCTTTCGGATTTTGCAAAGTTATCAATTTTTTTTGATATTTTAAGGCTGTTCTTTCAATAAAATGTTTATTTTTGCAGTTGTATGTAATGAAAAGCAGATACATTAATTCTTAAAAACACATGAATATGAGAAAAGCATTTCGTTTTGCACTTGCAATGTTCGTTTGTCTGTCAGCTCTCACACTGACAGGTTGTAAAGACACTTCTGCCCTCAAGACAGCCGTCGAGGAGGCTGCCAAGGCTTGCCCGATGAAGTTGACCACACTGGGTGAGGCCACCGGCATCACGATGGGCGAGAATATGGTGGAATTTGCCGTCAACCCGCTGCCCGGTCTCGTTTCGGGTGATAAGGTGGACAAGAATCTGATCGCCAAGTACCTGGCCTTTGAGCTTCAGCGCAACCAGCCCGAGTTGTTTAAGATGATTGTAGACAACGAGTTCGGCTTGAAGTGTAACTTGAATGCAGAGGGCCAAGCCATTGAGGTTCAGGCTCCGGCAGAGGAGGTGAAGAAGATTCATGGTGAGTTCCTGGCTGCTCAGGGCAATTATGCTCCGCTGCTCCTGCAGCTTTACAACCAGCAGATTGGCGGTCAGCTGCCGATGGACATCGCAGAGGGTCTGAAGCTCAACCGCGTGAGGATGGTCAGCGGCTCGGAGACTTTCTTTGTTGGCATTGACGAGAAGGTCATCAAGTTTGACGATCTCAGAAACAAGATTGTGAAGTCGAGGGAGAATGTCGATGAGAAGATGAAGATTGCCGCCCTCAACATGTCGATGCTTCTGCCGGTGCTTGACGAGATGAAGTCTGGGCTCGTCTTCCGCTACAGCACCAAGTCGGGCACAGAGACCTATATGGAGATTTCTCCCGAGGAGGTGCACCAGTACCTGGCTGCCTCCGCAGAGCAGAAAGCCGAATAATCTTGCCTCAGAGTACTCAGAGTATTCAGAGAATTCTGAGTATTCCGAGTACTCTGATTACTCTGATTACTCTGATTACTCTGATTATTCCGATTATTCCTATTATTCAGAGCCCTCAATCAAAAGCCCCACAAAATATGATGATTAGAAAACTCCTTTTCGTGTTAGTAGCCGTCATCTGGGTGATCGCCGCCGACGCTCAGCTGTTGTACCGTATCTCGGGCAAAGACCTGAAAAGCCCCTCTTACATTGTGGGCACCTATCATCTGGCGCCCTCCAGTTTTGTCGACTCCATCCCTGGGCTCAGGGCTGCCATCGACGAGGTGGCACAAGTGTGTGGCGAACTGGACATGAAGCAGGTGCGCACACCCGAAAATACCTTGAAGATGACCCAGGCGATGATGCTGCCCGAGGGCAAAACCTTACAGGGCCTGTTGACGGAAGCGGAGCTGGGCCGGCTGAACGGGCTGATGAAAGAGCTGATGGGCGCTGACTTGAGCAACCCCATGGCGGGTGGACAAATGGCCCGGATGACGCCGCAGGCCCTGACCACCACGCTTACGCTGATGATGTATATGAAGGTGCACCCCGAATCCAGTTTCACGGAGGGTATAGACGATTATCTGCAACAAGTAGGTGAGGAGAAAGGCAAGGACATCATGGGGCTGGAGACGGTAGACCTGCAGGTGAAGGTGCTCTTTCAGAGCACCACGCTGGAGCGGCAGAAGCAACTGCTCATGTGCTTTGTCGATCACAAAGACTACCAGCTGCAGTTGGCCGAAGACCTGATCGATGCTTATTTCTCACAGCGGCTTGACGAGATAGAGGCGATCAGCGACGCCAAACTCAACGACGGTTGCGACTCCACCGAGGAGGAAGACGAAATGTTGATATATGGTCGTAATGCCAATTGGATAGTCCAGATGCCTGCCATTATGTCTGCCAAACCTACGCTTTTCGTCGTCGGTGCCGCCCATCTCGTAGGAGAGAAGGGGGTGCTCGCCCTTTTGCGTGCACAAGGATATCAGGTGGAGGGGGTGACTCCTTAACGCCTGAAAAGAATCTTTAAGGATTATTTAGGTGGGCGCATGGCATTTTTTTGTAATAATCTGCTAATTTTGCACTGACAAAATAAAATAGAATGAAAAAGAACACATTGTATAAAACTTTTGCAGCAGCCTGTTTTGTGGGACTGATGGTCAGTGCGATGCCTGGCGACGAGGTGATTACCAAGGATAAAGGTCAGACAGTAGTTAACACCTCTTCATTGACCACGGATGTCACGGGGTATATGAGCAATACACCTCTGAAGATCTACATCAGTGGCAATAAGATTCAGAAAATCGAGGCCCTGCCCAACAAGGAGACACCCAAGTATTTCTTCAAGGTCAAGAAGCAGTTGCTCAACAAGTGGGACGGTATGACTGTCAACAAGGCCCTCAAGGCTCAAGTGGATGGTGTGACCGGTGCCACCATGTCGTCCGACGCTGTCAAGACCAACGTGATGCGCGGACTGGAGTACTTTAAAAAGCACAAGTGATTTTAGGCTTATGCTCGTTGATGCTCGTCGGGATTTGTAATCCCGACGTTTTGACTATCAGGATTTTTAATCCGATTAGACGCATTGTAATTTTGCTCGTCGGGACTTGCGCTCGTCGGGATTTGCAATCCCGACGCTTTGACTATCAGGATTTGTAATCCGATTAAACGCATTGTAAATGTTTATACTGCTCAACACGGGCGAATTGCAAATCCGCCCGAGCGTAGAGCAACTAACTTTGGTAATAGGGTGTCCTTTTGATTTCTTACAGATCCACTCTCCATTTGCAGTGGTAATCAGTTCCCCCTCTAAGTTAGAGGGGGGCAGGGGGAGTGTGTATGCTTCAGAGGAAACATTCTCATGACATCTATACTACAACAAATTGACACCCTACTTTGGTAACTTAAATTCTTTAATTCTATAATTCTTGATTAAATAATATTGGACGGTCTTATCAAGAATTGTAGAATTATAGAATTCTCTTAACGAGCAACTAACTTTGGTAACTTAAATTCTTTAATTCTTGATAAAAAATATTGTACACCCTGACTCTTTAAGGTGGGAAACAACGGTAATTATTTCCCCCTTTGGTCAATGAATGTATAGTTCTTGTACTTCTCTGCGGGAAATGTAAAGATGTCGTCGCTGATGCTGCCGCTCCTGAAGTTGGAAATCTTGATAGTGGTCCAAAACCAGAGTAGCTTGATTTTCAGACTGATGGGCGCGCGCGTAGTCTTGTCGATCACCGCTTTTACATGCTTGATGCCCTTCACGCCTTTCTTCGCTTCCAGAGTGATGATATACCCCTCTTTCTTGCCGTCCACCACGTAGTAAGTGTAGTTGTTGGGATTGAAGGCAAACTTGCTCATGTATTTGTCTTTGTTGGGCGAGTCGGCGTCATACAGCGTCACCGTCTTCTTTTTCTGGTCCACCCAGTAGTCCTTCACGCCGTCGTTCCAGCTGCAGTGGCGTGGCTCCAGAAACTTACTTTTCTTGCCCTTGTACCAGATGGTGCCGTTGGTCTTGAGGATGCCTATGATGTTGACATCATAGCGCAGCGTGGAGCCTTGCGGCCCGAACACCATCTGATAGGTATGGTCGAACATGCGGCGTGCCTGCCGGGAGTTGGCGGTCTCCTGAGCATCGGCGGTGTGGCTGCCCAGCAAGAGAGCTGTCAGCAAGAGAATCAATAGGGTGGAGGGTCGTGTCGGGCGTCTCATAAGATACATGTTGTCAGAGAGGTGCTTGTTCGTTGATAATCTGTCGGATGTCGTCGATTGTCCGGTCGAAGGGGCCGCTGTGCTCCAGTTTGAGCGTGCACATGGCGGCGGCAAAGCGTCCGGACTCCTCATATCCGCACCCCTGTGCGCGGCAGTAGAGATAGCCGGCAGAATAGGTGTCGCCGCATCCCGTGGCGTCGACGGTCTGCCGGGGTGGATAGGCGGGTATCTCGTAAAACTGCCTGTCGGCATAAATGACCGAGCCGTAGCTGCCCAGTGTGATGACCACCTCTCTGACACCCCATGAGGCAATCTTGCGGGCCACCTCGCGCGGGTCGTGCAGCCCGGTCACCACTTCCATCTCATGCTCGTTCAGCTTGAGGATGTCGGTATGGCGCAGCACGTCGAGTTTGTCATTCCAGTCTACCGCATACACCTTGTCGCCGCGCACCTCGCGCAGATAGCCTTGCACGTCTATCGACACCATGCCCTTGCCGGAGAGGTATTTCACCAGCTCGGGCGAGAAATCATCGTCGAGCAGCGACCCTAAGTGGAATATCTTCGCTTCCACGTTCTTCAGCTGGCTCACGGTGAAGGGGTCCGACTTGGCCAGCACCCGCTGCGTGCGGTTGTTCATGTTCAGCCCGTATTTGTTCTCAAAATACACCGTGTTGCGGCTCTCGTGGCAGTCTACCTCTATGCCGGCGTGACGCATGTCGCTCACGGCGCGCTGGTCTCTGTCGGCCATGGCTGTGACCAGTTTGAAGCTCACCTGGCGGGGGAGATGGTTGATGCCGTAGGCGAAGTAATAGGCGGTTCCGCCGTTCATGTAGAAAACATTCTCGGGCGTGATGATCTTGTCGAGAGTGATGTGTCCTACACAGCAGATATCTCTTTTCGTTTTGTTATTCATTACTATCATCTGAACGCGCTATCGACAGCGGTCGAGCGCTTTGGGGTGCAAAATTACGAAAATGTGTGCTTTTTCACAAGTTTTGACATCGGTTTTATGTTACAATTGAGTAATAATGAATACTTTTGCAGAAAATTTTGCCATCATCTTCATCTATGGACACAATAAGACTACAGAAGATACTTCATGAACACGCGGTGAAGCCTACGGCCAACCGTATCGTGCTGCTCAGGACGCTGGCTGCCGCCGAGCGCCCCCTTTCGCTGGCCGAGCTGGAGCAGCGGATCCTCACCATCGACAAGTCGGGGGTGTTTCGCACCCTTGCTGTCTTCAAGGAGCACGGGCTGGTGCATGTCATCGACGATGCCAGCGGTGCCCGCTACGAGTTGTGTCACGGCCATCATCATGGTCATGCGGTCGACGACGACACGCATGTGCATTTTTTCTGTGAGCGGTGTCACACCACTTTCTGTCTCGACCATATCCCCATTCCCCCCGTAGACTTGCCGGAGGGTTATGAGATGTCCACGGCTAATTATGTGGTCAAAGGCATTTGTCCCAACTGTCGCTGAGGCAAGTCTTTTTCTTTTTTGCCCAGGTCGCAGACTTTTTTTGAGCCTTTTTATACCTTTTTGCTGAGCGCAGCTTTTTTTTTATTTTCATTCCATTAGTATGGCAATCAGAGGTTGTCACTTGTGGGATTATTGGGTGACTGTCTGTATCAGGAACCCAACGCATGATCCGCTCGGTTCTCGCTCGGCTCTCGCTCGGGCGGATTTGCAATCCGCCCGCACCGAGTATCAGCATTTGTAATGCGAAAACACCGATTATCAGCATTTGTAATGCGAAAATCTTTTTTTATCGGATTAAAAATCCTTATACTCAGAGCGGCTGGATTGCAAATCCAGCCGAGCGTGAATTTTATGCAAAAGGTGTAGGGACGCGGCGTGCCGCGTTGTCCGCGTGAGTATTGTTTTACGAAAAAATTACGAAAAAGACGAAAGCATTACGAAAAATGAATGAATGCTGCGCATTCATGGGAATATCAATCGCGAAAAGACGCGAAAAGGGCGAAAATATGCGAAAATAATGAATGCTGCGCATTCATAGGAATATCTATTGCGAAAATATGCGAAAAATTGTGAGATTTTGAAAAGGATTTTGTGAGATTTTGAGGCCGTCAGGCCGACCATCCATCAGTTTGGGGTCGCTACGCTCAAAATCTTTCAAAATCTTGTTCAAAATCTTTCATTTTGATGCTCCGCTCGGGCGGATTTGCAATCCGCCCGCATTGAGTATCAGCATTTGTAATGCGAAAATTTTTTTTATCGGATTAAAAGTCCTTATACTCATAGCGGCTGGATTGCAAATCCAGCTGAGCGTGAGCCGAGCGTGAATATCAATTGCGAAAAGATGCGAAAAGGGCGAAAAATCCGTAGTTAATCATATATAAATTAAGAGATTTGTCGATGACCCACGAGGAACGGAGTAATTACAGAATTAAAGAATTCTCCTTGCGATCAGCCACTTTGGTAACTATAATTCTTTAATTCCCCCCCCGTTAGTCAGTGGGTCTTCGACAAATCTCTGAATTTCTTGATAAAACAAATTGGACAGTCTAATTCTTTAATTCTATAATTCTTGATAAAAAATAATTAGACACTCCGTCTCGACAATAAAAATGAATTAATTCATTTTGTATTGCGCTCGACTTTTCGTAACTTTGCACCCTAAGACACTTTACACACGATTATACACACATATTTATGTTACGGAAAATACGACTGATCCTGGCTTCGGTGTTTTTCATCGGAATCACTTTGCTGTTTGTTGACTTTACCGGCCTGCTCCACCATTGGCTCGGATGGATGGCCAAGATACAGTTTCTGCCAGCAGTCCTGGCGATGAACCTCGTGGTCGTGGTGGCATTGATAGCCCTGACCCTCCTCTTTGGCCGCATCTATTGTTCGGTCATTTGCCCGCTGGGCGTGATGCAGGATGTCATTGCACGGTTGCGCAGGAAAAAGAATAAATATGCTTACTCCAAGGCCGTCAGTTGGCTCAGGTATACCATGCTCGGCGTGATGGTGGTGGCCCTGATAGCCGGACTGGGTAGCGTGGTGCAGCTGTTGGCTCCCTATAGCAGCTTCGGCAGGATTGCGACCAACCTGTTGCAGCCGGTGTGGCAGTATTCCAACAATCTCCTGGCGGCCGTCGCCGAGCATTACGACAGTTATGCGTTCTACACCACCGACGTGTGGCTCAAGAGTGTGCCCACCTTCGTCATCGCCGTGGCCACCCTGCTCATCGTAGGTTTCCTGGCATGGCGGCACGGACGCACCTACTGCAATACGGTCTGTCCCGTGGGCACGGTGCTCGGATTCCTCTCCCGCTTCTCTTACTTCAAGGTGCACTTCGTCGAAGACAAGTGCCGCAACTGTTCGCTGTGTTCCAAGAACTGCAAGGCCGCGTGTATCGACTTCAAGACACACACGGTAGACTACAGTCGCTGTGTGACATGTGGCAACTGCATCACACAGTGCAAGTTTGGTGCCCTTGAATACAGCCATCGCCCGGCTCTCGCCAAGACGACGGCGGGTGAAGCGGCCGCTCCGGTCGGTGGCGAGGTGGTCGACAAGGGCAAGCGCTCCTTCCTTCTGGCCTCTGCACTCCTCTCCACGGCGGCCATTGCCCAGGAGAAGAAAAAGGTGGACGGCGGCCTGGCTGTCATCGAAGACAAGGTGGCTCCCCACCGTGTCACGCCCATCACGCCTCCGGGTTCACTCAGCGCGGCCAATATGGCCAAGCGTTGCACGGGCTGTCAGCTGTGCGTGTCGGAATGTCCCAACGGGGTGCTGCGTCCCGCCACCGACTGGTTGCATGTCATGCAGCCCGTGATGTCTTATGAGCGGGGCTACTGCCGTCCCGAGTGCACGCGTTGTTCGGATGTCTGCCCTACGGGTGCCATCAAGCCTGTCACACGTGCCGACAAGTCGTCGACGCAGATAGGCCATGCGGTGTGGATCAAGAAAAACTGCGTGCCCGTCACCGACGGCGTGGAGTGCGGCAACTGCGCGCGCCACTGTCCGGCGGGTGCTATCGAGATGGTGCCTCTCAATGAGGAGGACGAGAATACCCCCTTCGTGCCTGCTGTCGACGAGGCCAAGTGCATCGGCTGTGGTGCCTGTGAGAATCTGTGCCCGGCACGTCCTTTCTCTGCCATCATCGTGGAGGGTCACGAGGTGCATAAGAATATTTAAAGGCATATCTCTTTTGTGAGCATTTTTTATCAAGAATTTTAGAATTAAAGAATTAAGGAATTAGGGTGTCAATATGTTGTTAATCTATGATTATATATCAAAAATTATAGAATTAAAGAATTATCTATGAGATTACTCTCTTTGGTAACTATAATTCTTAAATTCTATAATTCTTGATAAAAAGATATTGGACACCCTATTAAAGAACTAAAAATTTTTCATAGATGAAGAAGAAAATATCACGCCGGGATTTCCTCAGGATGTTCGGAGCCGGGTCGGTGGCCACCGCCGCTGCCGTGGCAGGTTGCAAACCGTCGGCCACGGGCGGATACAAGGGCAGCGACGACTATTCGCGTCAGGTGGAGCCTCCCAAGGATCGGATGACCTACCGCGAGAACCCCAAGACACGGGAGAAGGTGTCGCTCCTGGGCTATGGCATGATGCGCCTGCCCACCATCAAGAGCGGCGACGATAAAAACCAGAAGGAGACCATCGACCAGGACAACGTCAACCGCCTGGTGGACTATGCCATGGAGCACGGGGTCAACTATTTCGACACGTCACCCGCCTATTGCATGGGTGAGTCGGAGGCGTCGACGGGCATCGCCCTGCATAAATATCCGAGAGAGTCGTATTATGTGGCCACCAAACTGTCCAACTTCAACCCTGCCACATGGTCTTTCGAGGAGTCGGTGAGGATGTATCACAACTCGATGAAGTATCTGCAGGTGGACTATATCGACTATTATCTGCTCCACGCCATAGGGGGCGGCGGCATGGAAAACCTGCACAACCGCTATCTCGACAACGGTATGCTCGACTATCTGGTCAAGGAGCGTGAGGCAGGGCGCATACGCAACCTCGGCTTCTCCTACCATGGCGACATTGCGGTGTTCGACTATCTGCTCTCTGAGCACGACAAATATCACTGGGACTTCGTGCAGATCGAACTCAACTACCTCGACTGGGACTATGCCGACGAAATCAACCCCGACAACACCGATGCCCGGTATCTCTACGACGAACTGCAGAAGCGGGGCATCCCGGCGGTTATCATGGAGCCGCTCCTGGGCGGAAGGTTGGCCAACGTGCCTCAGTACGTAGTCAACGAGATGAAGCAGCGCGACCCGGAGAAGTCGGTGGCCTCGTGGGCGTTCCGTTATGCGGGCTCGCCAGAGGGGGTGCTCACCGTGCTCAGTGGCATGACGTATATGGAGCATCTGAAGGACAACCTGATGACCTACTCGCCGCTCAATCCGGTGAGTGAGGAGGAGAAGGAGTTCCTCTACAAGATCGCTGCCGAGCTCTTTGGCATGGAGACCATCCCCTGCAACGACTGTAAGTATTGTATGCCGTGTCCGTATGGCATCAATATTCCTGCCATCTTCGTACACTACAACAAATGCAAGAACGAGGGTACGCTGCCCGTGAACGACAAGGACAGCAATTACGCCCGCTACCGCCGTGAGTATCTCATCGGCCTGGACCGGTCGGTGCCCAAGCTCCGGCAGGCCAGTCATTGCATCGGTTGCGGGCAGTGTGAGCCGCATTGTCCGCAGAATATCCGTATCTCCCGTGAGCTGCATCGCATCGACGAGTTCGTGGAGAAGCTCAAGCAGGAGATGGAATAAAAAAGAAGCCGGGCGCGATGCGGGCGAGGTCGCCCGCGCTCCCCATGACCTCCGCTCGTTCTGCTCGGGCTCGCGCTCGCTCGCTCGGGCTCGGGCGGGCTCGGGCGGACTCGGGCGGATTTGCAATCCGCCCGCACCGAGTGTCAGCATTTGCAATGCGAAAATCTTTTTTTATCGGATTAAAAACCCGCTCGGGCGGATTTGCAATCCGCCCGCACCGAGTATTAGCATTTGTAATGCGAAAATCTTTTTTTATCGGATTAAAAAACCGCTCGGGCGGATTTGCAATCCGCCCGCATTGAGTATCAGCATTTGCAATGCGAAAATCTTTTTTTTATCGGATTAAAAATCCTTATACTCATAGCGGCTGGATTGCAAATCCAGCCGAGCAGCCGAGCGTGAATCTCATACAAAAGGTGTAGGGACGCGGCGTGCCGTGTTATTGTGTAGGCTATAAGTGAAAAACTGTACCATGTAGCTTTAGGATTCTACATTTTTCATCCTTTTTTCCCAGTGCCAACGGCACTTTTTCTTCCTTCTTGTCAACGTCGCAGACGTTTTTTGAGCCTTTTTATTCCTTTTTTCTGAGCGCAGTGTTTTTTTTTTTCTATTCCATTAGTATGGCAATCAAAGATCTTCACATGTGGATATGGCACAAGGCGTAGGAATATGTGAGTATTGTTTTACGAAAAAATTACGAAAAAGACGAAAGCATTACGAAAAATGAATGAATGCTTTGCATTCATAGGAATATCAATCGCGAAAAAACGCGAAAAATTGTGAGATTTTGAATAAGATTTTGTGAGATTTTGAGGCCGTCAGGCCGACTAGACCAGGCATCTGTTTTGGGGGGGTCGCTACGCTCAAAATCTTTCAAAATCTTATTCAAAATCTTTCAAAATCTTATTCAAAATCTTTCAAAATCTTCCGCTCGGTCCTCCGCTCGGTCCTCCGCTCGGGCGGATTTGCAATCCGCCCGCACTGAGTATCAGCATTTACAATGCGAAAATCATCTTTTATCGGATTAAAAATCCTTATACTCAGAGCGGCTGGATTGCAAATCCAGCCGAGCGTGACGAGCGTGCAAATCCATCCGAGCGTGCTTTTCCCCCCCAAAAAAAAATCACGGACAATTCGCGATCAATTCCCGATAATTCGCGTAAAAAAGACATTGGATGCAAAGCATCTACCCATTTTCGTAATCCTTTCGCGTTCCCGTGATTCTTTCGTAAATAGCCCCATGAAAACCGTACTCCCTACTTGAGGAAGTCGCGGATGCGCTCCAGTGGTATGCCGAAGTTGAAATTGTCGCTGCCCGCCAGCTTGGCGAAGTTGACAGCCACCACGTGGCCCTCGGTGTCGATCACCGGACTGCCGCTCGAGCCCTGTACGGTGGGGATGCTGTAGAGCAGCCGGTCGCCGTCGGGAGTCTGCGTGACGCGCCCGCTGGTCATCTGCGCGCTGATGCCCTTCTGCGTGTTGGCCAGCATCAGTCCCGCGTTGTAGCCGATCATATAGAGCTGTTGGTCGATCTTGATCTTAGCCTCCTTGTCATGACCGTCGAAGTAGTCGTCGTTGCCGTCACCGGCAAACTTGAAGACGTAGGCCCCTTTGGGCGTCTTCTTGCTGGTCAGCTGCAGGAGCGCCAGGTCGGTGCCCTCCTTCTCCGAGATTTTCAGGATCTGGCAAGGATTCTTGACCAGGAAGTCTGACGGGCTCTTCACTTTCTCTCCGTCGTAGGAGATGCCGATGTTGCACACGGTGCTCACCTTGATATTGCTCATGTTGGCGCTCTGCAGATAGCGCGCCGTCTCCGACACCTGCTCGTAGAGTGCCTTGAGCTTGCGCTGCTCCGCTACGATCAGGGCGAGCTGGCGCTCGTCGCCCGCTATGATGTTGCCGAAGAAGTCATACTCCATAAACTGCGACTTCTGCGCTTCAAGCATATTGTATTTCGACTTGATCTGCCGTGCTGTCATCGCACACTGCAGAAGCGACGCCCTGACGATGCCTGCCAGGTTGGCGCGCAGCTGCTGGGCGTTGAGTTCGGTGGCTGCCACATGACGGTTGGTCACAAACTTGCCGTCGTCGCTGACGAAGAATCCCGTGCCGTTGAGCATCGACGCGTTCTGTTTGGCCTCTGCTTCGCTGGTGGTGAATCCCATCATGTTGCCGTTCTGGTCCATCCCCGTGAAGTAGAGGTTCTGACCGCCGGGCATCTGTATCTGATAATAAAACTTGTTGAGCACCAGTACGACACCGCTCTTTTGCTCTTCGAAGATCTCGTCGGGCGACTTCTTGCCACACGACACCATCGCCACCACTGCCAGTAGCATGACGAAAAATTTAGTTTTTGTTCTCATTATATTATAATGTATATGTTTTCAACTTACGATTTGTCAGAAAAGCGGTGCAAATATACGGCTTTGTCTTGAAAACTGAAAGTTTTTTTTGCATATTTTGCACACATTGACAGACTGCAACAAAAAGTGGCAAAAAAAAATACATCTGACACAATAAAAGGGCAAAAACGTAAGTTTTTCTTAAAGAATATAAAAAATGTTACGCTTATGTGTGGAATCGTGGGTTATATAGGGAACCGTGATGCGTATCCCATCCTCATCAATGGTCTGAAACGTCTTGAGTACCGCGGCTATGACTCCGCGGGTGTGGCACTGATCAACAGTGCCGGTCAGCTCAATGTCTACAAAGAGAAAGGCAAGGTGTCCAACCTGGAGGCCTACGTGTCGTCGCACGACACGACGGGCACCATCGGCATCGCCCACACCCGCTGGGCCACCCATGGCGAGCCTTCTTCGACCAACGCCCATCCCCACCTCTCGGAGAGCGGCCGTCTGGCCCTTGTGCACAACGGCATCATCGAAAACTACGCCAACATCAAGGAATACCTTACCGGCAAGGGCTATCACTTCAAGAGCAGCACCGACACCGAGGTGCTGGTGCAGCTGATAGAGTTTGTGCAGCAGCGTTTCCATCTCGACCTGGGCATGGCCGTGCTCTACGCCCTGCGGCGCGTGGTGGGTGCCTATGCCATCGCCGTGCTCGACCGTGAACACCCCGAGGAGCTCATCTGCGCCCGCAAGAGCAGTCCGCTGGTAGTGGGTGTCGGCGAGGGTCACGATGAGTTTTTCCTGGCCTCCGACGCACTGCCCATCGTGGGCTATACCAAGCATATCGTCTATCTCAACGACGACGAGGTGGCCGTCATCCGCCGTGGTGAGAAGATGAGCGTGAAGAACCTGTCCAACTCGCAGGTGCATGTGGCCGCCAACGTCCACGACGTGGACATCGACCTCGACAAGCTGGAGAAGGGTGGCTATCCTCACTACATGCTGAAAGAGATCTTCGAGCAGCCCCGCTGCATCTCCGACTGCATGCGCGGCCGTCTGCTGCCCGCTGAGCACCGCATCGTGCTGAGCGCCATCAATCTGCACAAGGAGCGTCTGCTGAGTGCGAGCCGCTTCATCATCGTGGCCTGTGGCACGTCGTGGCACGCCGGCCTGATCGGCAAGCAGCTCATCGAGCAGTTCTGCAAGATTCCCGTCGAGGTGGAGTATGCCAGCGAGTTCCGCTACCGCGACCCGGTCATCCTGCCCACAGACATCGTGATCGCCATCTCGCAGAGCGGTGAGACCGCCGACACGCTGGCGGCTTTCAACCTGGCCAAGGAAAACGGTGCGTTGTGCTTCGGCATCGTCAACGCGGTGGGATCCAGTATCGCCCGCGCCTCCGACACCGGTATCTATATCCACGTGGGACCGGAGATCGGTGTCGCCTCGACCAAGGCGTTCACCGGACAGGTGACGGTGCTCACGCTGTTTGCCCTGGCACTGGGTTACGAGAAGGGGGTGCTTCCGGAGGAGGTCTACAAGGAGAACATTGACGAGCTGGCCCGCATACCGGGCAAGATAGAGCAGATCCTGGCTCAGAACGACAACATCCGCGACATTGCCCGCACGCTGACCTATGCCCGCAACACGCTCTACATGGGCCGTGGCATGAACTACCCCGTGGCCCTGGAGGGCGCCCTGAAGCTCAAAGAGATCAGCTACATCCACGCCGAGGGTTATCCCGCAGCGGAGATGAAGCACGGCCCCATCGCCTTGATCGACGAGAACATGCCGGTGGTGTTTGTGGCTACCCACCACCAGCTCTACAAGAAAATCATCAGTAATATACAGGAGGTGATCGCCCGCAACGGACGTATCATCGCCGTGGTGACTGAGGGTGATCAGGAGGTGAAGGAGATGGCCTCGTTTGTCATCGAGATTCCCGAGACCATCGGCACCCTGGCCCCGCTGCTTTCCGTCATCCCTCTGCAGCTCATCGCGTATCATGTGGCTGTGGTCAAAGGACTCAACGTCGACATGCCGCGCAACCTGGCCAAGAGCGTGACGGTGGAGTAGGGGCTGCATCATTTTTATCAAGAGATTTGTCGAAGACCCACTGACCAATGGGAAATATTTTAGAATTATGGTGTTCGCTAATTTTTTTATCAAGAATTATAGAATTAAAGAATTTTTCTTTACGAGCAATTACTTGGGTAGCTAAAATTCTTAAATTCTATAATTCTTGATAAAAATGATAGGAGTTCAGTTGATACTCTTATCACGAATTAAAGAAATTTTTCGAAGTCCCCTTACCAACGGGAAGTAATTTAGAATTATGGCGTTCGCCTTTTTTTATCAAGAATTAAAGAGATTTGTCGAAGACCCCCTTACCAACGGGAAGTAATTTAAGAATTTTTCTTTACGAGCAATTACTTGGGTAGCTAAAATTCTTAAATTCTATAATTCTTGATGAAAATATTGGACAATCTTATCAAGGATGATGCTCGTCGGGATTTGTAATCCCGACGCTTTGAATATCAGGATTTATAAATCCGATTAACCGCATTGTAAATGCTTATACTCAACGCGGGCGGATTGCAAATCCGCCCGAGCGTACCTACCGGGCGCATGGAATCATCCAAATCAGAATTCTTGATAAAAAGGGTAGGAGTTCAGTTGATATGACTGTTGGTCAACTACAAATTGGACAGTCTAATTGTGAATTAAAAACTACGGATTTTTCTGATATCAAATGAAATGTTTTTTTAGAAGAAACATACAAAATCAGTCAAATCAGATAAATCCGTAGTTGATGATGACAAACCGTCACCCTATTTTCCGATGCAGTGGTATTCGAAGCCGTATTCTTCGAGTTCCTCTTTGTCGTAAATATTGCGCCCGTCGATGACGAGTGCATTTTTCATCGTCTTTTTCATCACCCCCCAGCTGGGCAGACGGAACTGCTTCCACTCCGTGAGCATCAGCATGGCGTCGGCGTCGAGCACGGCATCGTACATGTCCTTGGCATACATCACCTTGTCGCCGATGCGACGGCGGCACTCGTCCATGGCCACCGGGTCGAAGACCCTCACGGTGCATCCGGCGTCGAGCAGCATCTGTATCGTCACCAGCGAGGTGGCCTCACGCATGTCGTCGGTTTCAGGCTTGAAAGCCAGACCCCACACGGCGATGGTCTTGCCCTTGAGGTCGCCCTTGAAATAGCGGCACAGCTTGTCGTACACCACCTTCTTCTGCTGCTCGTTCACCTCTTCCACCGCCTTGAGCACATGCATCTCATAGCCGTTTTTCTCTGCGGTCTTGATCAGTGCCTTGACGTCCTTGGGGAAGCAGCTGCCGCCATAGCCACACCCCGGATAGAGGAACTTGCGGCCGATGCGAGTGTCGGCGCCGATGCCCTGTCGCACCATCTCCACGTCGGCTCCCACCAGTTCGCAGAGGTTGGCGATGTCGTTCATGAAACTGATACGGGTGGCGAGCATCGAGTTGGCGGCATACTTGATCATCTCGGCAGAAGGGATGTCGGTGAAAATCACCCGGAAATTGTTGAGCAGGAAGGGGCGGTAGAGACGTGTCATCAGTGAGCGGGCCCGGTCGGACTCCACGCCCACCACCACGCGGTCGGGGCTCATGAAGTCTTTGATGGCGGCACCCTCCTTGAGAAACTCAGGGTTGGAGGCCACGTCGAAGGGGATTTTCTCGCCACGCTTCTCCAGCTCCTCTTCAATCACCTGTTTCACCTTCTTGGCGGTGCCCACGGGGACGGTCGACTTGGTCACCAGCACGGTATAACGCTTGATGTTCTGGCCGAACTCACGGGCCACGTTGAGCACGTATCTCAGGTCGGCGGAGCCATCCTCGTCGGGGGGAGTGCCCACGGCGCTGAATACCAGCGACACGTCGTCGATGACCGACTTCAGGTCAGTGGTGAACTTCAGCCTGCCTGCGTCGGCATTGCGTTTCACCATGGCGTCGAGCCCCGGCTCATAGATGGGCACGCGTCCTTGCATAAGATTGTTGATTTTCTCTTGGTCGATGTCCACGCAGGTCACGTGCACACCCATTTCTGCGAAGCACGCTCCGCTGACCAGGCCTACATAACCTGTTCCAACTACTGCTACATTCATTGATTTATACTGTTTGGTTGATATTTTGCTTGGCTTCGAATGCTACGCTCAGGCATACAAGTCGATGTTGAAGTCGAAGGGCGACTCCATATCCTTGAGGTAGGGATGGTGCTTGTCTTTCTCCGAGAGGATGATCTGGTCGGCCGGCACCTGCCAGTCGATGTCCAGGTCGGGGTCGTCCCAGGCGATGGCTCCCTCACTCTCGGGGTGATAAAACTCGTCGCATTTGTATTGGAAGACAGCCTCGTCGGAGAGCACGCAGAACCCGTGTGCGAATCCTCTGGGGATGAAGAACATGAGATGGTTGTCGCCGGTGAGCTCGCAACTCACGCTCTTGCCGTAGGTGGGAGAGCCCTTGCGGATGTCGACGGCCACGTCGAGCACGCGGCCTTTGAGCACTCTCACCAGTTTGCTTTGCACGAAGGGCCATTTCTGGAAATGCAGTCCGCGCAGCACGCCGTAAGAGGATTTGCTCTCATTGTCTTGCACGAAATTGATGACTCTTACTTGTTTGTCGAAATCTCGTTTGGAGTAGGATTCAAAGAAGTATCCTCTGGCGTCTTCGAAGATCTTTGGCTTGATAATGTACACGCCGTCGATCTCTGTTTTGATTATTTCCATAACTTTTTTACAATTTGGCTGCAAAGTTACGAAAAGTCGAGAGCAATTCAAAATGAATTTATTCATTTTTATTGCCGAGACGGAGTAACTTCGCCGTGCAACGGCAAAGTTACGAAAAAACGAGAGAAATGAAAAGGAAAGCTTGTTTTCTTTTCATTTCCGAGTGTCAGTAACTTCGCGCAGGGGTAAAGTTACGAAAAAACGAGTGGAGCATGCAAGATTTTTATCTGTTTTTTTGTATTTTTGCATTCGTATTTAGAAATCATGATTAATCATAGCATGAAGATAAAGAGAACAAAGATCCGCCGCCTGACTCTCTGCACCATACTCCTGTTGTGTCCACTTCTCCTCACAGCACAGGAGAATCCATACGAGGGATATATCATCACCCTCCATGGCGACACCCTTCACGGTACTATCGACTATCTTTCCGACCAGAAGAATGCCACGGAATGCCGCTTCAAGGCTTCTGGCGAGAGTTCATTCGTCTCCTATACACCCGATGAAATCTCAGGATACCGGCTGGCCGACGAAAGCATATTCTACGTTTCACGCATACTGCCCATTAACGGCAAGGAGCAACTCGTCTTCGCCGAATATCTTATCAAGGGAGGGATCGACCTCTACCGATACAACGACGACACGCTCGACCACCTCTATATCAGTGATTCCCATGGGCATATCTGTGAGATCAGGGCCGATGCCATCGTTTCACACCAAGAAAGAGACCAGCAGCTGAGCAAACGCTCTGCCATTGGCAAAGCCGCCGCCATCCTGGAGAAAGATGCCCAGGCGATGGAGCGACTATGGAAGATGAATATCAAAGCTTCGACGCTCAGCCAGTATATTCAGGAATACAACAGACAGTATTGCAAAGAGGCCGGCGATTGCATCGTGTATCACTACGATGCGAAAAGTTCCAATCCACTGTCCATCAGATGGTATGCGGGGATAGGATTCGGTATGATGCGCTATACCGACAACGACCCCGACGTGTCGGCCAAAGGCAATCACTATATCCTTTCGGTCAACGCCGACTTCATCACACGCAACAACAAGCACCTGATACCACAACTGGGTGTAGAGCTGATATACAATCGAATACATCGGTATCAGGTCGACGACCTGCACATCAACGCCAAGGGCGAGTACATCGGCTTAGGGGTAAGCTACGGCGTGATGTATCAGTTTGTCCCACAAAATAAGGTCAGCCCTTTTTTCAAAGCCGGAGCCATCTCTGCCTGGCCTCTGAAAGAAAAGCTCACCGACCGATCGACCGATAAAGAATATCAACAGAATGCCCAAAAGTTCTTCGGTACCTATTTCTATGCCGGCGGAGGAACAGACCTGAAGATTGGAAACAAGGCCGTAAGAATAGATCTGACCTACCGCTTCAGTTTCAACAAGGAGCGCGTCATCGCCCTGAAAGCAGGTCTTATCTTCTGATAAATGATTATGCTATACGCCTTGAAGCATTGGCCTATGAGATACCTCTCACGCATCCTGCCCTCCACAGTGGTCGCGATCGTGTGCCTCAGCTTCATGAGCTGCGACCGCCCCACTCTGCGCAAGCTGATCAACCGCTTCGGGGCTGAGAAGAAAGAGAAGCCCGAGGTATACCATGAGTTCCAGGGGTATAGCCCTGGCCTGAGGCGCAGCCGTGTGGAGGAGGATTTCAGTCGCTATCATTATTATATCGCCACCGACCCCGACGACTTCGACGACATCGAACCGGATATTTATTTCCGCCAAGACTACGAGACCTACGACGAGCCCGATATACAGTTTGACGAGGAGGCTTATTGGAGAGAGCATCCCATCCAGATAGACGGTCAGCCCGACATCCCCGACGTTGCTTCGGAATTGCAGAATAATGAATGAATTCATTTCCCGCTCGGGCGGATTTGTAATCCGCCCGCACTGAGTATCAGCATTTGCAATGCGAAAAACATCTTTTATCGGATTATAAATCCTTATATTCAGAGCGGCTGGATTGCAAATCCAGCCGGGCGTGAGCCGAGCGTGACTTACCATGGGGGAGCGCTGGCGACCTCGCCCGCCCAGTAAGAGCATTTGCTGATGACGCTGGCTAATGGAATTAAAATAAAAAAAACACTTCGTTTGACAAAAAAGTTCAAAAAGGGAAAAAAATGACGTCTACGACGTCTGGAAAAAGGGTGAAAAATTTTTATGCCTGCCCTTTTTCAAGAGGTTCTCTACAAGAGGTGTAGGGACGCGGCGTGCCGCGTTGGCCGCGTGAGGATTTTTTACGAAAGAATTACGAAAAAGACGAAAGCATTACGAAAAATGAATGAATGCTCCGCATTCATAGGGATATCTATTGCGTAAATGATGCAGAAAAGACAGAAAGATGCAGAATTCTCATGCAAGAGGTGTAGGGACGCGGCGTGCCGCGTAATTGTGTAGGCTATAACTGAAAAAATGTACCATGCAGTTTTCGATCCTACATTTTTCCTCCTTTTTCCCAGTGCCAACGGCACTTTTTCTTCCTTTTATGTCAACATCGCAGACGTTTTTTTTGAGCCTTTTTGAACCTTTTTGCTGAGCGCAGCGTTTTTTTATTTTCATTCCATTAGCGTGGCAACCAGAGATTGTCACATGTGGATATGGCACAAGGCGTAAGAATACGTGGGGATTGTTTTACGAAAGAATTACGAAAAAGACGAAAGCATTACGAAAAATGAATGAATGCTCCGCATTCATAGGGATTTCAATTGCGGAAATATTGCAGAAAGATGCAGAAATCTCATGCAAGAGGTGTAGGGACGCGGCGTGCCGCGTCCTGAGGGGATTGGATTGCGAAAATATGCGAAAAAGGCGAAAATATGCGAAAATAATGAATGCTGCGCATTCATAGGGATATCTATTGCAAAAATATTGCAGATATTTTGCCAATGACGTTATTGCGAATTAAAACTACGGATCTATCTGATTTTTCTGATATTAAATGAATTATTATTTGGAAGAAGAAACAAACAAAATCAGCCAAATCTGATAAATCCGTAGTTAATCATATATACTACAAGTATTGCAACGTACAACAAAGGACGCCCTATTGCGGAAATGATGCGGTTACTCCGTCTCGGGATAAAAAATGAATAAATTCATTTGTTCTCCTCTCGACTTTTCGTAACTTTGCCGCTGCGCGACGAAGTTACTCCGTCTCGGCAATAAAAATGAATGCATTCATTTTGTATTGCACTCGACTTTTCGTAACTTTGCCTTTTCAAGACGAAGTTACTCCGTCTCGGCAATAAAAATGAATGCATTCATTTTGTATTGCTCTCGACTTTTCGTAACTTTGCAGCCATAAATATGCTTGCTGTTATGGTGAGCTTAAAAACTAAAAATTTCAACATTATGAAGAATTTGGATTGGGCAAACTTATCCTTTGGCTATCTGCCGACGGACTACAACGTGAGATGCTATTATCGTGACGGTAAATGGGGCGAGATCGAGGTCTGCTCCGACGAGTATCTGAAACTTCACATGGCGGCAACCTGCCTGCACTACGGTCAGGAAGCCTTCGAAGGGCTCAAGGCATACCGGTGCCCTGACGGTAAGGTGAGGGTGTTCAGGATGGACGAGAACGCTGCGCGGCTTCAGAGCACCTGCCGCGGCATCATGATGCCCGAGGTGCCCACAGAACTGTTTGAGGAGATGGTGACCCAGGTGGTGCGCCTCAACCAGGAGTATATCCCCACCTATGAGAGCGGGGCCACGCTCTATATCCGTCCGCTGCTCATCGGTACCAGCGCACAGGTGGGTGTGCATCCCGCCAAGGAATATCTCTTCATGATCTTCGTCACGCCCGTGGGGCCCTACTTCAAGGGCGGCTTCTCTACCAACCCCTATGTCATCATCCGCGACTACGACCGCTCCGCCCCTCTGGGCACCGGAAAATACAAGGTGGGCGGCAACTACGCTGCGTCGCTCTTCGCCAACAACCTGGCTCATGAGAAGGGATATGCTTGTGAGTTCTACCTCGACGCCAAGGAAAAGAAATATATGGACGAGTGTGGTGCTGCCAACTTCTTCGGCATCAAAGACAACACCTACATCACTCCGAAGTCGTCGTCGATCCTGCCCAGCATCACCAACAAGAGCCTGATGCAGCTGGCCGAGGACTTCGGCATGAAAGTGGAGCGCCGGGCCATCCCCGAGGAGGAGCTGGCTACATTTGAAGAGGCCGGAGCCTGTGGCACGGCAGCTGTGATCAGCCCCATCTCTTATATCGACGACCTGGACACCGGAGAGCGCTTCACCTTCAGCAAGGACGGCCAGCCAGGGCCTGTGTCGAGGAAGCTCTACGACACGCTCCGCGGCATACAGTACGGCACCATCGAGGACAAACATGGATGGACTAAAGTGGTCATTGAATGAGCAAAGGCAAACTGGCGAAATTCGCCGATATGGAAAAATATGAGAACGTGTTCCAGTACCCCTATTCGGTGGTGGAACACGTTCCTTTTGAGATGCAGGGCCACTGGCGCGAGCGTTATTTCCACAACGACCATCCCATCGTGCTCGAGCTGGGCTGCGGTAAGGGGGAGTATGCGGTGAGTCTGGCACGTCTCTACCCCGATGTCAACTTCATCGGTGTGGACATCAAGGGGGCCAGGATGTGGACAGGTGCCACGCAGGCCCTGAAGGAGGGTTTGCGCAACGTGGCCTTCCTGCGCACCAATATCGAGATTATCGACCGCTTCTTCGCCCAGGACGAGGTGCAGGAGATATGGCTCACTTTCAGCGACCCGCAGATGAAAAATCCGCGAAAGCGCCTCTCGAGCACCTATTTTCTGGAGCGTTACCGCCGTTTCCTGGTCGACGGTGGCGTGATTCATCTCAAGACCGACTCCAACTTTCTCTTTACCTACACCACGCTGATGGTGGAGAAAAACAGGCTGCCCGTGCTCTTCCGCACCGAGGACCTGTATCATGCGGAGGGGCTGGACGCTGAGACCCTGCGCATCCTCTCCATACAGACCTATTATGAGAGTATGTGGATAGCGCGCGGGCTCAACATCAAGTACATGAAATTCTGTCTTCCCCGTGAAGGCGCGCTTCAGGAGAGCGAGATAGAGATACCCCTCGACGACTATCGCAGTTATCGCCGCGACAAGCGCAGTTCCAAGGAGAAAACCGTTTAGGCGCAGACTGTGTCCAACATGTTTTCTTACACATCCACTCTCCATTTGCAGTGGTAATCAGTTCCCCCTCTAAGTTAGAGGGGGGTAGGGGGAGTGTGTATGCTTTCAAGAGAAACATTCACATGACATCTATACTACAACAAAAAAGGACACCCTATTCTTTAATTACCTCCCGTTGGTCAGTGGGTCTTCGACAAATCTCTATAATTCTTGATAAAAAGACATAGGCCATTCTAATCAAGAATTATAGAATTAAAGAATTCTCCATGAGGTCATCCACGATGGTAACTATAATTCTTTAATTCACAAATTCTTGATAAAAATCCATTTGCCATTCTAATCAAGAATTATAGAATAAAAGAATTCTCCTTGATCTCATCCCCTTTGGTAACTAAAATTCTAAAATTCTATAATTCTTGATAAAAAGATATTGGAAAGTCTAATCAAGAATTATAGAATTAAAGAATTCTCCATGAGGTCATCCACGATGGTAACTATAATTCTTTAATTCTTAAATTCTTGATAAAAAGATATTGGAAAGTCTAATTAAGAATTATAGAATTATAGAATTCTCGGCCGGCGGGGTGGAGAGGTGATTATTGCAGCCGCCACTTGATCCACTCCATCTGCAGCCGGTTGGTGGCATCAGACGTCCAGTGCTCATTGATGGGAGTGATGAGGCTCTCCTTCTCGCAGGTCATCACATTCCATACCGCATACGAGGTAGTAGGCGGGCAGGTGTCGTCGTTGTAGCCCCACGTCATATAGACCGGACATTTCACATAGCGGGCGAAGTTGACCACATCGTAATAGGCCATGGTGCGCACGTGGGCATCGGTATACAGTCCGCGCTCAGCCTTGAAGTGAGGATAGCCGCTGGTGAGGCCGGCACTGCCAGCCGCCATGTCGCTCAGGGCGGGATGGTTGGCCACGCACAGGTCCACACGTGGGTCGAGGGCTGCCGTGATGATGGAGAGGGCTCCACCCTGGCTCCCGCCCATGACCGCCACATTCCTGCCGTCCCATTCGGGCAGGGAGGTGAGGAAGTCGATGCAGCGCACCAGTGCGGCGTAGACATGTCTCATGTAGTAGTTGTCGGGACTGTCGAGCCCCATTTCCAGGTATTCGCTGAAAGCCGAGCGGATGTCGCTGAAGTCGGCCTCTCCCATCGTGGGACGCATGCCGTGTATCTCGGTCACGAAGCGTATCATGTTGTTTTCCTGGTAATAGCTGCGTGAGGTCACCTCCTTGATGGTCTTCACGCCGGCTCCCGGAGGTGTGAGCACCACCGGACAGCTGCCCGGCTTGGCATCTTTAGGATAGAGCAGATAGCCATAGAGGTGATGGCGGCGGTCGGTCTGCAGCCTCACCAGATAGGCATCCACCTTGTCGTCAGACATCTCTTTCATATACTCACGGGTGTATTTCAAAGGGGTGGCACGGGCCTCGCTGATGGCTTTCTCCCAGAACGCCATGAAGTCTTTGGGCTCTTTGGTGAAGGGCTGTATCTTCTCCGGCGAGAATCCCACCTTGATGTGGTGTGAATAGGTCATGCCGTCGACGGTGGTTTTCAGACGCAGGTCGCGAAAGCCGGGAGTGCGGCTGGTGCCCATGTTGATGGTGGCATGTCCGTTTTTGAGCTTCACCGTACCCTTCTTGTCGCTCACCAGCAGGTCGGTGCCTATGGTATATTCTATCATGCCGTCGCGGGGTATGCCGTATTTGTAGAATTGCACGTCGATGTGAGCATCCTCGCCGGTCTTGTAGAGCCAGTCGGCATGGTCGGGTACGGTCACCCACAGACAGTCGCTCCTGTAGGGGTAGTTTTCGGCCTTGCCTGTGAGTATACAGGCCAGCAGCCATGTGAGCAATAATAAGCTTTTCTTTTTCATCTTGATATGGTTTAGCAGATGGTCGTTTGTCAGATTTCTGCAAAAATACTCACTTTTTTCTAAAAAAATTGATTTTGTCCATCATTATTTGTAATTTTGCACTTTATATGATGGTAATCCAAACAATTTGTTAGATATATGAGAAATTTTTTTATTACGATGTTTCTGCTGATGGTCTCTACCATGGCCATGGCAAAAGTAAGGACGGTGGTGCTGACCACCAATCCACAGATGCACTGTGCGAACTGTGAGAACAGAGTGAAGAAAAACTTGAAGGATGTGCCGGGCATCAAGTCGGTGGAGACCAGTGTAGCCGACCAGACCGTCACCATCAAGTATAATGACAAGAAGACCTCGGAAGAGGAGCTGATCAAGGCGTTTGAGGGATTCGGATATAAGGCCCGCCTGTTGGCTCAGGGCGAGAAGATCGTCAAGGAAGCCCATGAATGCAAGGAAGGTCAGGGAGGAGGCTGCGACGAATGACCCTCTATCCACGACTCATCCTTGACGCCTTGGCTACCGTCACCTACCCGGGCACGAAAAAAAATCTGATAGAGAGTGAGATGGTGGCCGACAACCTGCGGATTGACGGCATGAAGGTGTCGTTCTCCATCATCTTCCCAAGAGACACCGACCCCTTCCTCAAGTCCACACTCAAGGCTGCCGAGGCAGCCATCCACTATCATGTGAGCCCCGACGTGCAGGTAGACATCACACCCGAATATAAGTCGGCTCCACGGCCCGAGGTGGGCAAACTCCTGCCGCAGGTGAAAAACATCATCGCCGTCAGCTCCGGCAAGGGTGGGGTGGGTAAGAGCACCGTGGCTGCCAACCTGGCCATCGCCCTGGCGCGGCTGGGATACAAGGTGGGACTGCTCGACACCGACATCTTCGGGCCGTCGATGCCCAAGATGTTTGGCGTGGAAGATGCCCGTCCCTATGCGGTGCACAAAGACGGCCGCGACCTGATAGAGCCCATCTCACAGTATGGGGTGCAGCTGCTGAGCATCGGTTTCTTCGTCAATCCCGATACTGCCACTTTGTGGCGTGGAGGCATGGCGTCGAATGCCCTCAAGCAGTTGATTGCAGATGCCGACTGGGGCGAGCTCGACTATTTCATCCTCGACACTCCTCCGGGCACCAGCGACATACACCTGACCCTGTTGCAGACGCTGGCCATCACCGGCGCGGTGATCGTGAGCACGCCGCAGAGCGTGGCCCTGGCCGACGCGCGCAAAGGCATTGACATGTATCGAAACGAGAAGGTGAACGTGCCCATCCTGGGACTGATAGAAAACATGGCATGGTTTACACCTGCCGAACTGCCTCAAAACAAATACTTCATCTTCGGCAAGGACGGGTGTAAGAACCTGGCCAAGGAGATGAACATCCCCTTGCTGGCACAGATACCGCTGGTGCAGAGCATCTGTGAGAGCGGCGACGCGGGAGCCCCGGCTGCCACGCAGGTGGACACCATCACCGGTCAGGCCTTCATCAATCTGGCACAAGCCGTGGTGACGGTGACCAATAAGCGCAACCGCGAGATGAAACCCACCCAGATCGTAGGTGTCAACACCAAGCACCAGTAGGCGGGGCTTAACGCTTTACACCTTTCGCTATAGGTATGGGTGTTTATCTGAATGCGGGCGAGGGCGCCCGCGCTCCCGCATGTATCAGGTTGTTATTTAGCAATACTAAACATATTATATAATATTTAAAAACTCAACTTTATGAAAAAACTATTACTTTCAATGGCAACCATGTTGCTTGCCATGAGTGTCAGCGCCCAGGGACTTTTTGCTCCGAAAACCGACCTCCGTGCTGAGAGAGTCTCGCAGGCCCTGGCTTCCGTGGCCAAGGCTCCGGCCAAGGTGGCTACGCTGGAGAATAACCAGCGCATCATCGGTCCGTACACGTCTGATACCTATGAGACCAATGGTCTGGGACTGATCAGTTATCCCGACACCTATCCCGTGGCTTGTTATATGGAGGAGGGATTCCAGGACTACTCCGGCGCCAAGCTGACCAAGATACGTTTCGCCCTGGCCCAGGCCACGAAGGTGAACCGTGTGTTCATGTATGCCTTTACCTCTGACGGCGCGATGAGCCTCGTGGCAGAGCAGGAGATGAAAAGCAGTGCCAAGGCCGGATGGAATGAGGTGTCGCTTGCCAATCCTGTAACTCTCGACTTCTCGAATGTGGCGGCCATCCTTCTCGGTTTTGAATATGTGCAGACCACCAGCAACACCAGTGGCTATCCGCTCTCACTGGTCATTGAAGATATGATCTGCCCTACCTATATCTATGGCAATCTCGGATCGTCGGGCCTGGCGTGGTATGACCTGGGAACGGAGGATTATGGAAGCCTCAGCGTGCAGGCTGTCGTAGAGAGCGACGAGTTCCCCGAGCACGCCATCAAGCCTGTCGACTTCGGCAGCCACAACCTGGTAGCTGGTGCCAGCAATGATGTGACCGTGAAGTTTGTCAACCTGGGTACCGGTGTGCAGAACTTCGACTACACGGTGGCTTTCGACGGCGTGGCAGGCGAGGAGCAACACATCAACCTGGCAAAACCCCTCAACAGCGTGGGCGGAAGCTTCACACAGAAGGTCACGCTGGTAGCTCCGGAGGCTCTCGGCGAGCATGACGTGGTGCTGACGGTGACCAAGGTGAACGGCGTGGACAATCAGGCCACGGACAAAGATGCCGTGGGCAAGGTGCTCACCCTGTCGAAGGCACTGCCCAGAGGTCTCGTCGTAGAGGAATTTACCGGCACGGGATGTGGCTGGTGCCCCCGCGGCCTGGTGGGCATGGGTAAGATGCGCGAGGCTTACGGCAACAATTTCATCGGCATCGGCATCCACCAGTACAATGCCTCCGACGCTATGTACAACTCAGAGTATGCCAACCTCGGATTCTCGGGTGCTCCCTCTTGTACGGTCAATCGCAAAGGCATCGTCGATCCCTATTATGGAAGTGGTGACGACATCCTCGACGACGCTGCTGCTGAAATGGCTGTGCTGCCGGAGATCGGCGTCACGGTGACTGGCAAGTGGAATGACGACAAGACAGAAGTGGAGGCTACCGCCACCATCGAGCCTCTGGTGTCTGGGAATTATGAGATTGCCTACGTGCTGATCGCAGACAAGCTGCAGGGCACGACCAATGCCTGGAAGCAGAATAATTATTACAGCAAGAGCTATGCCAGCCAGACGGGCATGACCAAGAATCAGCTCCCCGACGACCTGAAGTTCCTCTGGGACCTTGGCTCCACCTATTCGCCCGAGTTTGACGACGTGATGATCGGCAGTTCGTATATCGGCACCAAAAACGACGCCAAACTGGGAGCCGTGACGGGCGGTGAGATCGTGACACAGAGCTACACGGTCTACATGCCGATGAAGGCCAGCCTCTACAATGCCATCGACCCCGACAAGGTGGCTGTCTGCGCACTGATCATCAATGCCGAGACCGGAGCCATTGCCAATGCTGCCAAGTTCTATCTCTCCGAAACCGAGGGTATCGCTGAGCAGCATGCCGATCGCAGGAATCTCACTGAGACCGCGCGCTACAATGCCGCCGGCCAGCAGATCTTCGCTCCGCAGAAGGGCTTGAACATCGTGCAGCTCTCCGACGGTTCGGTCCAGAAGATCATGGTCAAATAATTGAAGTTTCTCTTTTTTATCAAGAATTTAAGAATTTAAGAATTTAAGAATTAAAGAATTTTCATTCATACAAAGATTTATAGAAATTTGAGAAGAAAAGGCAAGCCATTTCATTTTCTCAGCAAGTAGGATTCCCGTCGCTTGCGACGGATAATTCAAGTTAATTCTTTTCTTGACCATAAATTCTTAAATTCTTAAATTCTTGATAAATAATTTGTTATAATCTCTTTAAAGGTGGGCACTTCAGTCAAATAATTGGATTTAGCCTTTAGGGTAGTCGTATTTTTTATCAAGAATTTAAGAGATTTGTCGAAGACCCACTGACCAACGGGAGGTAATTATAGAATTAGGGTGTCCTTTGTTTTCTTGCACATCCACTCTTCATTTGCAGTGGTAATCAGTTCCCCCTCTAAGTTAGAGGTTGCTCTCCCCCGGGAAACGGGGGAGTCGGAGG
>CAMIYC010000035.1 GCA_946402905.1 uncultured Prevotellaceae bacterium
TGGGAAGCCATCTCGCTTGCTTCTTCGATCGTGTTGAACACGGCTCCGCTCCATGTTCTGGAAATCTGAGAGAAAAGCCTGTGCTCAATGGGGTTCCACTTGGAGCAGTAGGGCGGGTAATGCGCAACTCTGATATTAACCCCCAGTTTCTTCGCGGTCTGGATGAGACTCCACTTGAACTGCCAGTTCCTTGCATTGTTGGAGCCGCCACCGTCACAGAGGATGAGTATGCTCTTTGCATTTGGATATATGTGTCTGAGGTGCTGTTCCCACTGGTTGGACAAGGCAGTCACAGGCGAACTCCGCTGTGTCATGGCTTACGCCGAAGGTCATGTATCCAGTGTTCCGGCCTGTGTCGTAGATGCCATGCGGTATCATCTTTCCGTTGGAGAACGTGGAGTAGTCATGGTCGTTCACCTTCACAGGCTCAGTGGTGTAGGCACTGCCGTTGTCCCTTCTGAAATTGCCAAGCATCTCCTTCTTCTTCGTGTCCATGCTGAATACGGGAATGCCTGTCTCTTTGCACGTTCTTCGCAACTGCTCAATATTGCGGAACTGTTCGTCACGGTGTTCGCACTCTGCCATGGGCAGGGTCTTTACAGGCTTGCGGCTGGTATATCCCTCGGCACTGATGATTTGCCTGATGATATAGAGGCTTATATCTAAATGATACTGCTCAGAGAATATCTGTTTGATTTGCGAGGGGCTAAGCCGGAGCCACTTCGTGTTGGCGTTCTGCGGAAGCCCGGCGATGTCAAACTCCACTATCTCACGGAAGATAGTGACATACTCGGGGAACTTGGAAAGTGTTTTCTTCCTGCCTCCTCCTTGCTTACGTACTCTGTCCTCATTAAGGTGTTCTTTGGACTGAAGCTCATGGCGACCTCTGTAGACGGTGTTACGGGATATGGGAAGTTGGCTACAGACAAAGCTTACGCCATGTCTGCCATTCCTTTCTGCTATAATGGCGACGAACTGCCTCGTCTGTCTCTCGTTCGCGTCTTTGAGGTACTCCATTTCCTTGTCTGTTATTATTTCTGCTGGATTATTCGTGCCCCACATAACTGCCTGAAATACAGCTATAAAGGTACGAATTTTCTAGCAGATTATAAAATATAAAGTGTTAATAATCAATAAGTTGCGTGCAAAATATATAAATAATATGACTGAAATCTTGAGAGTGAAAATACTGGTATCGAGAACCGCTTTAATGGAGTGGAAATCGTACCAAGTTATTTTTTAACGGTTACTAAATCTCATTAATCCCCAATCGGTCATTAGACTGAAATTTCAATTTTCCTTCCCTTTTTACTATTCATATCATTTTAGCATTTCTTTCGGCATCTTGTCCACATCTCTGTCTCGACGTAGCCCGCTACGCCTTCGTCTGTGATCCGCCCAATCTGCTCGAAACAAATACTGAACTGATATCAATCTTAATGACCGATTGGGGTTAAAATCAGACAAATCACTTCTGTTGATGACTTTTGATGACGGGTGGCAGAGATGATCAAGGTTGATTTTGCAGATAGAATAGGCCTGTTTGCTGAAAAAATTTGTTCATTTTATCCCAAATGGCGAATTTTGCAGCAGATTTTATGTTGTAATCAAAAAAAGACGATATGCTGAAAAAAACTGTTTCTCTTATTGGTGCTCTCCTGCTGGTTATTGTGGCCCAGGGTCAGACGATGAATGTCGTGACAGGCGACGTGATCTATCAGTATCCCGCCGCTCAGACCGGCGAGATGCCCTATGCCGGCGGCAGTGAGCTGACCGTGATGGGCAAGACCTTCTCCGTGGCCGACATCACCAGGATCTATATCGACGAGACCGCGGTGGCCGACAATACCGTGCAGGTGGTTTACGACGATACCTCTGCCAAGGTGTATGTGGCGGGCAATGTGGCGCAGTATGTCACTCCCCAGGTCAGTGGCGCCCATGTGTGTGTCAACCAAAGCGCAGACGTGAGCGAGGATAATGTGGGTGAGATCACCTATTCCCTTTCGGGTGCCTCTACCGACGGTGAGTTTTATCTTACGGGTTCCTACAAGAGCACTGTCGAGCTGAACGGTGTGACACTGGTGAATCAGACCCCCGTGTATTCTGGTGCCGCTGTCAACATCCAGAACGGCAAGCGTATTGACATCAGTGTGAAGAAAGACACGGAGAACTCGCTCACCGACGCGTCATCGGGCGACCAGAAGGCCTGCCTGGTGGTGAAGGGTCACGCCGAGTTGAAGGGCAAGGGCACGCTCAACGTCTATGGGCGGTTGAAGCACGGCATCAAGACCGGCGAGTATATGACGATGAAAAACTGCACTGTCAATGTACTGTCGGCGGTGGGCGACGGTGTAAACGTCAATGAGTATTTCCTGTTGGAGAGCGGCACGCTGGTCCTCAGCGGCGTGGGCGATGACGGTCTGCAGGTGGAGCTTGACGGAGACACCTCTACCGGCATGACCACCGGCCATGAAGATGAGGACAGTGGCAATATCTATCTCGAAGGCGGCACGCTGACCGCCACCGTGACTGCTGCTGCCACGAAGGGTGTCAAGGCCTCGGGCAGCATCTACGTCTCCGGCGGTGATATCTATGTGACCACGACCGGCGGCGGCATGTATGACAGCGAGGAGAAAGACGCCAAGGGCAGCTGTGGTGTCAATGCCGACGGCGATATCACCGTGAGTGGCGGCGCGCTGACCCTGAAGAGCACAGGGGCCGGCGGAAAGTGCCTCAAATGCGACGGTACGCTCACCGTCACGGACGGCACCATTGAGGCCACCTCAACGGGCAGCCAATACCGTTATAGCAGCAGCTACACGGCGTCGGCCAAGGCAATCAAGGCCGGTGTGAAGTCGGGCAGCGGCAGAAATATCCAATATACGGGCGGCATCGTGGTGAGCGGCGGCAGCATCACGGCCAAGGCCTCTTCGCACGAGGCCATCGAGAGCAAGAGCACGATAGACATCAGTGGCGGGCATGTGAGTGCCACCAGCAGCGACGATGCCATCAACTCCGCCTCTACGTTTACCGTCAGCGGCGGCTACGTGATGGGTTACTCCACGGGCAATGACGGTCTCGACGCCAACGGCAATTTCTATATCAAGGGCGGCGTGGTCTACGCCATAGGCACTACGCAGCCCGAGGTGGGCATCGACGCCAACACCGAGGGAGGCTACAAACTCTATGTCGAGGGTGGTACGCTCGTGGCCATCGCCGGACTGGAGAACAACAGCAGCCTCACGCAGTCGTGCTATTCCGCCTCTTCCTGGAACAAGAACACATGGTATGCCCTCTATGACAACGGCTCATTGGCCCTGGCCTTCAAGACACCCTCGTCGGGCGGCTCCACGCTGGTGGTTTCCACATCGGGCACGGCCACCCTCAAGTCGGGAGTCACGGTGACAGGCGGCACCGAGTATTTCTCGGGCATGGGCAATGTGGGCGGCACGGTGAGCGGCGGCTCTTCTGTCACGCTCTCGTCCTATACTGGTGGCGGCGGTTTTGGTCCTGGCGGTGGTGGCGGTCACGGTCCTGGCGGCGGCGGTGGCTGGTGGTAATTCACCCTACGCGAGAAAAAAACGCGACCAGCCGTGGTGCATAGATTCCACGGCTGGTCGTTTGTCTATAGATCATTGAGCCGGCTGATTACAACGCGGCACGCCGCGTCCCTACATTTCAGGATCAGTCTTCAATGATTTTTCAATGATGATACATCAGATGCTTATTTGTTCAGTCCACGGTTGTTGAGTGTGGCGTTGAGCAGCATGAGGTATTTGTGATACTGAGCCTCGTTGAGCAGGTAGTGCATGGTACCGAGGTTTTGCTTGATGGCTTTTTTGAGCAGTCCTTTGCGCTCCTCTACCGGTGCGCTGGCCACGTTCATCAGTTCGGCACTGAAGGCGTTCTCTGCATCCTCCACAAATTCACGCTGGTCCCAGCTCAGGCCGAGAGCCTGGCTCAGTTTGTTCATGTTCACGTTCAGCACGAACGACTCCACATTGTTCACAGCGGCAGTCTCTTCATTCTCGGCAAATGCCATTGTCATGCTCATCATGACCAAAACGCTTAATACTAATCTTTTCATCTTTTTACCTTTCTTTTTACTTTGTCATGGAGCCTCGCTCAGGCCCCACCATGTTAATAATAAATGTTATCCTTTTTGTCTTTCGACGGTGCAAAAGTAAGGCATCATTCCGTTTCTGGCAACTTTTTGACAGGCTGTTTGCGTTAACAGGCATTTTTTTTTGATTTATGTCAAAAGATGTATCGTGCAAAGGGATGTTTTTCTGAATAATTTGTGCTATCTTTGTCCTGCACGTCTTTTGCAAGTGGAGAAGATATATGAGAAATAGACTATTGTTGATGTTTTTGGCAGTTCCGCTGCTTGTCTCGGCACAATATGCCGACTATTCCAAGATGTCGTCGATGGTGCGCAAGGTGACCCTTGAGCACCGCGTGGTTCAGCGCAGGTCGCCCGCTCGCGGCGAGAGAGAGATTTGTGCCTTTGTGCGCATAGGTGCTGATGGCGAGGAGGTGCTTCGCCGTCATCGTTGCCGCCCGCTGGCCCGTTTTGGCGATATTTATATTGCCAGTATCCCATTGCGCAGCCTCGCTCCGTTGTCGCTTCATCCGTCGGTGTCTCGTATCGAGGCCAACCGTGGCTGTTCGCTCACGATGGACACCACCCTGGTGGTGCTTGGCGGTGCGAAGGCCCATCAGGGTCTGAGCCTGCCTCATGCCTTCCAGGGAGAAGGTGTGGTGGTGGGTGTCCAGGACATCGGTTTCGACCTCACCCATCCCAATTTCTATGACCCCACCGCCACCACGTATCGCATCAAGAGGTTCTGGGATTTCTTGTCAGTCGACACGCTCGACAGTCCCTTGTTTGTGGGAGCCGATTACACCACCGAGGAAGCGATCAAGTCCTACGCCCACTCTCGCGACGGACTGGTGCAAACCCATGGCACGCATACCCTGGGCAGTGCTGCGGGCAGCGGATACAACACCTCCTATCGTGGCATCGCACCGGCGAGTGACATCTGCCTGGTGAGCAATGCGGTGAATGAAGATGCCGAATTCATCGACTCGCTCGACTATTACAAATACACCTATGCCACCGATGCCTTGGGGTTCAAATACATCTTCGACTACGCCGATGCCGTGGGGCGGCCTTGTGTCGTCTCGTTCAGTGAAGGGTCGCCCATGGATTTCCGTGGCGACGACGCCCTCTATTACGAGGTGCTCGACAGTCTGGTGGGTCCCGGTCACATCCTGGTGGCCTCTGCCGGCAATGCCGGCACGCAGGTGAACCATATCCACAAGCCCCGTGGCATCGAGAAGGCCACGGCGCGCCTGCTCACGGCAGGCCGCGGTGTCGTCTTCTCGGTGAAGAGTCGCGACGCTTACACCCTGCGGCTCCATTTCACCGGCAATGAGGGAGAGGTGGCCGACTACGACCTGTCGCCCTCTCAGGTGCTGGCATGTGCCGACTCCACCCTCACCGACACCCTCTCGGTGCGCGGCAAACCTTATTATATTACAGCCACGGGCTATGCTTCATGTTTTGATCCTACGGAGAATGTGCTGGAGATGATTTTGGAGACAGACAGCCTCTTTGGCTTTGACCGCCGAGTGACTTTCGACCTCATTGGCAGCGATGCCGATGTGGAGTTTTTCCGTAGCTCGGGCTATGTCACCCCCATAGAGCCTACCGTAGGCGACAATGCCTACACCCTCCATTCGCCTTCGAGCGCGCCGTCGGTCATCAGCGTGGGTGCCACCGGCTATCGCACGGGTATCGTCAACTATCTGGGTGAGTATCGTCCTTACGACCAGGGCACGTCGGGCCGGCGTAGCGACTATTCTTCTGTCGGCCCTACCTACGACGGGCGTGTGAAGCCAGATGTCATGGCTCCCGGCACCAATGTCATCTCGTCGTACAGCAGCTATTATCTCGAAAACAATCCCGATGCCAACGACATCAAGTCGGATGTGAAGCATTTCGAATACAATGGCCGCACCTACGCCTGGAACGCCAACAGCGGCACGTCGATGTCCACTCCTGTCGTGGCCGGTGCCATCGCCCTGTGGCTGCAGGCCAAGCCTACGCTTACCCCCGCCGAGGTGCTCGGTGTGATCGAGCGCACCAGCCGCCACTACGACCCCTCGCTCACCTATCCCAACAATCAGTATGGCTATGGCGAGATCGACATTTATTACGGTCTGCTCGATGTGCTGGGCATCTCCGGTATCGAGGGGCTCTCCCATCACCAGCCCTCCGGGGTCAGGTTCGGTTTCTCCGGCGGAGAGCTGCGCTTGGCCTTTGATGCCCGGGAGTCCCGGCCTGTGGAGGTGAGGGTGTATGCCACGTCGGGGCAGCTGCTGCGCCTGGCGCATGTCGCCCCTGTCGACGGCACCGCCCTGTTGCGTCTTGCCGACCTCCCCCATGGGGTGTATGCCGTGCAGGTGAACGGCAGTGAGGCCGTCACGGGGTCTACGCTCATTCGGTGGTGATAAACTTTCTTTTTATCAAGAATTTTAGAATTAGACTGTCCAATATTTATTGTTGGGGTGTCCTATTTGTTGCACGTTGCAGTAGTTATATTATAGGTGGGTTCTATTAATTATGTCGAGGCGATTTTTGATTTTTAGTCGAGTGCAGAGTGTAAGTTGAAGAGGGAGTATAGCGGGCTATACGACCGATGAGACTTGACACTATGCACCGAATAAAAACAAAAAGCGACCGAAACAGATTGAGCAGAATAATGCCTATATATCAAACAGAATTAATAGAACACACCTATACATGATAAACTACGGATTTATCTGATTTTGCTGATTTTGTATGTTTCTTCTTCTAAATAACATTTCATTTAATATCAGAAAAAATCAGATAAATCCGTAGTTTTTAATTCGCAATTAGGCTGTCCAATATCTTTCTACTTTTGGACCTTCTGAACCCTTATTGTATCCCAAAATCTTGTTGCTGTCGCTCCACCTCTTCCAGTGATCTGCGGCGCTCCTCGTCGGTCATGGCTGCGGGCGCTGCTTGTGACGGCATCCCCTGGCGGAAGGTAGCGGTAGAGCCGGTGGCTACAGCATCAGCGTCGTAGCATAGGCGGCCCGTGTAGGGCACGCTCTCTATCTCGAGAGTGTCGGCGGTGGGCGCATGCGCGCCGTCGAAGGTGGGTCGTGCGATGATGCGTATCTTGCCGGCGCGGTGGGTGGCACGCACGAGGATGGGCGCGCTGCCCCATTCCGTGGCCCTCGGGTTGGCTTGTATGGCGGCGTCGCCGATGATGGTGCCCTCTCCCTCTACGGAGAATGAGACGTGCTCACGTGCCAGACGACGCACATTTCCGTTGTCGTCAGTGATCTCAGCCACCACGACGATGAAGTCGCTGCCGTCGGCCACCAGTGGCCGTCCCATCTCATCGGCATAGAGCCTGATCTTGGTGCTGCGCCGTGAGGGCATGCGCTTCTCGGTGCATACCACCTGTCCGTTGACGATGCCTTCAGCCACAAACGACACTTTCTCCCAGTTGCGCTTTTTGTAGCTCAGGTCGCGAGCCTGCCAGAAATCCCAGAAATTCTTGAAGACGACGGGGGCATTGGGTATGCCCTCCGGCTGGTGTACGACGGGCAGCGTGGCGGTCTTGGCCCCCTCGAAAGCTGTGAGCCGCACGCTGTCGCAGTTGCTGAACACTACCACGTCGGCATCGGAAAACTGTGTCATCTCATGTGCGATGTAGACCATCGGCGTGTCGCATGCCTGGGAGCGGAATATCTCGAAGGCGTATTTCTTCTGACGGAACGCGTCGTAGATACCTCCGAGATAGGCATCGGGGTGGTATCCACGCTGGTGGTCGAAGGGGTGCCACAGACATCCTCCGATAAACTGTCGCTGTCCGCGATACATCATGCCGTAGGTGTCGGCCAGCGAGAGTGCCGCTTTCAGCATGGCCTGCTCTCCCCATCCCCGTGCGGCGCGGTTGATGGCGTTGTGTGCATACCAGTCGTCCACATACTCTCCCCACTCTCGTGTGAAGATACATTTGTCGGTGCCGAAGTCTTGCTTGCCGATGTTGTCGGCCCAGTCGTATAGGATGTCGTAATGGTCTTTCACCCCTGCCGAGTTGAGGTCGGCGGCGGCCACCGGCCGTCCCGGGTACGGATATTCCTCGCGTGTGATCTCAAGAGCCTTCAGTGCGAACTCCTTGGGATAGCGGGTCTCATTGAGGATGGGTTCCCACATGAGCACGCAGGGGTGGTTGCGGTCACGGCGTATGATGGAGCGGGTGTTCTGGTGCACCATCTCCTCCCATTTCGGGTCTTTGTTCCAGTATTGCCATCCGGGTGTCGGCACGATGATGAAGAGTCCGAGTTCGTCGCATGCATCCATGAACGACGGGTCTTGCGGGTAGTGTGCGGCGCGTATGATGGTCATGCCTGCGTCTTTCAGCCTTTTGACGTCGCGCCATTGCTGGCTGTTGGGCAGTGCGTTGCCCACGTAGGCGAAATCCTGGTGGCGGTTGCCTCCGATGAGCTGGTGATAGGGCTTGCCGTTGAGCCAGAATCCGTCTTTTCCCCTGAACTCCGCCTTCCTTATGCCCATGCGCACCATTCCTCCGTCGGTGCATCTCCTGCCGTTCATGACGCGTATCTCCACGTTGTAGAGATAGGGGTCTTCCGGTGTCCAGAGGTGTGGCCGCGTGAGTGTGGTCTTCATTTCGGCACATGCCATCAGTCCTGCATATTGCGGCATGGCCACCTTCATCTTTGCGGTCTTCACCAGGTGTCCGTCGGCATCTTTGATGTCGGCTACGATCTGTGGCGTGATGCTGCTCTCGTCGTTTTTGCAGATTTCCACATTGATATATACGTCGGCACTTTTCTCCGAGATGTTGTCGAAATGCAGGAACACGCCGCCTCCTGCCACGTCGTTGCGCTCCACAGCGTCGGTGATGTGCAGCGAAGACTTGCCGATGAGCCATACGTCGCGATACATACCCCCGTGGTATGAGAAGTCGAGCTGTGTCTGTTTTTTGCCTGGAGGATAATTGTTGTCGTCGCTGTTGTCGGCCCTGACGGCGACGAGGCACACGTCTCCGGCCTTGACCCCTTGCTGTGAGAGGTCGACGGTGATGGGCAGGTATCCTCCCAGGTTCTGTTTGACGAGTCGTCCGTTGACGTATATTTCCTGTTTGCCCATGATGGCCTCAAAATGCACGCTCACCTCCTTGCCTGCCATGTCTTGTGGCACGGTGAACCATTTCCGATACCAGCACACGCCCTGATAGTTGCGTGAGCCGCTCACCTCCGAAGGTTCGAGCCGCACGCTATGGGGTGCGCACACCACCTCCCATGCACTGTCGTCGAGGGTGGGTGCCGCCGCTCCGAGCAGGTCGCCGCGCAGGAAACGCCATCCCTCATTGAAGTTGTAGACGATGCGTCCGCTGTTGTCCAGCGGATAGAATCCCGCCACGGATGTGGTTTGTGCCGTGGCGGCCATGACTGCCATCATGGCAAGTGTCAGAATCAGTTTTCTCATGTTTTTGTATGTTGTGTGATGGTAGAATTTCACGGTATCAGTTCCACGTGTTTCACCCTTTGTCTCCGCCAGGTGTATACCACATGGATATGTCCGTCGCGGCTCTGTATGATCGAGGGATATGAGTATTGCAGGATGGGGCTGTCTTCGAGCGTGATCCAGTGGTGCCAGTTGATGCCGTCGTCGCTGCGCAGTATGGAGAGCGGTGTGCGTGCCCCCTTTTCTTTGTCGGGCTCGATGGGCCAGTCGTTGCAGATGAGTGCGTATCCACCGCCGCTCAGTCCGACGGCGTCGAGCCCGCTGTTGTTGTTGGGTGTGTCGATGAGCTTCAGTCGGCTCCATGTCTCGCCGTTGTCATCACTGAAGGTCACTCCGATGTGCCGGCTTCTGGTGCGGCAGAGAGCCTCGAGCCGTCCGTCGGGCAGCACGATGATGCTGGGCTGTATTACCCTCACCCCCTGGTCGGTCTCTACGAAGTCGGTGCGCCGCCAGGTCTTGCCCATGTCGTCGCTCAGCTCGAAATACACTTTCCATCCGTTTCGCTCGTCGCTGGTGGGCGAGATGAGCCTTCCTTTGTTGAGGACGGGCTTGTTTTTGATGGGTCCGTAGATGGTGTCGGGCAGTTGCTCGCGCTTGCTCCATGTCTTCCCTCCGTCTTTCGAGCGCACCATCCATCCCTTCCATCCTGCCACATTGGGTCCGATCTTGAAGTAGAGGTGCAGTTCGCCGTCCGGGGTCTCGTAGAGCACGGGGTTCCAGCATGCCTCGCGGTGCTGGGGGCTGAAGACCCCGTCGGCCACGAGTTGCGGCGTGGTCCATTTGCTCTTGCCTTTGGGTTTGCGGCTCACCCAGATACATACGTCGGGGTTGCGCTCCTTGGTGCCGCCGAAGTAGGTGGCCACCAGGTCGCCTCGCCGTGTCTCCACGATGCTGGCCGAGTGGCATTCCGGGAAGGCTGCCCTTGTGTAGAGGAACTCGTCGACGACCACCTGCGGTCCCCGCTGCGGCAGTTGGCATTCCAGGTCATAGGTGCCGCTGCCGATCTCCTTGTTCTCTCCCGTAGGCAGGCACAGCGTGGCCGTGGTGTTGGCCGGTATCTCTACGTGCCAGTAGAGTCTTCCTTCGGCCTTGTGCCACCGGCTGACGATACGTCCGTAGATGGAGTTGTAGGAGGCGTCGATGTCGTCCATCTCGTCTACGGTGAAGTCGGGTTGCAGCCGTATGTGTTTGAATCCTGGTTCTTGTGCCTTGATGCCCGCCGCGTCTTCGTAGAGCCATGAGATCAGGTCGCCGAGCAGCATCACGTGGTTGCCGCTGTTCATCTTGGGGCTGGCGGTGTCGCCGTTCCACAGTTCCCAGATGGTGGTGGCTCCATGCTCGGCCATGTATCCCCAGCTGGGATACTTCTTGTTGGTGGCCAGCAGCCATGCCATGTCGCTGCGTCCCATGTCGGTGAGTGCGTGCATGAGCCATCCTGTCCCGATCACCCCGCATGTCACCGTGCCCAGGTTTTGCGAGATGATGGCTTTGACGATGTTTTTCTCCACCTCCTTTTTCACGTATTCATCGTCTGTCATGCCGAAGGTCAGTGGCAGCACGTTGGCGGTCACGGTGTTGTTGGCATAGAAGGTGCTGTCGGGGTAGAGGATATGTCCCGGCACTTTGGAGGTGCCTTTCCTGACGTTGAGAAACCTGCGGTTGAAGGCCGCCTTGGTGAGTGTGGCTTCCTGCCGGAAGTATCGATCGTCGTCGTTCTTGCCTTGCATTTGTGCCCACTGGCTCATCATCTGGCAGAGGCGGTAGTAGTATGCTGTGGAGATGAGAGTGCCGTCGGTGATGCGGGCGGGGTCTTCGCTGTGTATGAGTTTCTCGTCCTCCGGGGGCACGCACCAGTCTCCGTATTTGTCTTTCTCTATCAGTCCGTCGCGCTGATAATGGTATTTGAGGTGTAGGAGCCATCGTCTGACGTCGGGATAGTGGCGCAAGATCGGTTCTTGGTCGCCGTAGTGGCGGTAGAGCATGTCGAGGGCCATGGGCAGTGCCGCCGGCCATGTCACGTTGTCGGAGTAGTAGTTCCAGTATGCCGGTGCCACGTCGGGTATGCATCCGTCCTCTCGCTGTGCCTCGGTGATGTCCCTGACCCATTTGGTGTAGAGGTTGGCATTGTCGAAGAGGAAAGCCTCGCCGTAGCAGCCGCGTGTGCGGTCGCCGAGCCATGGCTGTCGCTCGTCTCGCTGCGGACAGTCTACGGGCATGCCTTTGTAGTTGCTCTTCACGCCCCATACGGCGTTGTGATACACCTTGTTGAGGATGGTGTCTTGGGTGGAGAAAGTGCCCGTGGGGTCCATGTGGTCGCTGACCACCTCTCCGGCGAAGTCGGAGAGGTGTGGCTGGGAGAGTCCGCTGACCTCTGCGTATCTGAACCCATGGTAGACGAAGGTGGGGTGCCATGCGGCGCCGTTTTCCTTGCCGTCGGCGATGTATACGTCGGTCGACTGTGCGTGTCGGAAATTCTCCACCCATATATTCCCTGTGGAGTCGAGCCGTTCGGCGAATCGTATCTTGATGCTGTCTCCCGGTTGTGTGCCGCTGATGTTGACCCGCAGCCATCCAGCCATGTTCTGTCCCATGTCGACGATCACCTTGTAGCCCTTGCGGGTGAGGCTCTTGGGTGTGATGGTCTCCAGCACCGTCATGTTGGGTGTCATGCCTCCACGCAGTGTGCCCAGTGGTATGGCCACCCGCTCGGCGTTGGTCCACTGCGAGTCGTCATATCCAGTGTCGTTCCATCCGGTCAGTGTTTTCCTTGCGTCGTAGATCTCGCCGTCGTATTCGTTGTTGCTGCGTATGGGTCCGTCGGCACAGAGTTTCCACTTGTCGTTAGTCGAGATGGTCTTGCGTTTCCCGTCCTTGTATTCGATGATCAGGTTGGCGCGCAGTTTGGGGTATCCGAAGCGGGTGATTTTGTAGGGCTTCTTGTTTTGTTGCATGGTGTAGTAGCGTCCGTTGCCGAGCACCACGGCGATGACGTTGTCTGCCTGCAGCAGTCTGGTCACGTCAAAGGCGTTGTATATCACGGTCTTCCGGTAGTCGGTAGGCACGGGTGCCAGCACCTGTCGGTTGCCGTCGACGTCGGTGTCTATCTTCTGTCCGTTGATATACGCCTCGTACATGCCCAGTCCGCAGATATAGAGCGTGGCCTGGCGGATGTCGCTGCCGGCCTGGAAGGATGTGCGCAGGTATCTCGCGCTGAGCCTGCTGTGCTCCTCCTCGATATCCCATGGCATGGCGTGGTCGAGTCCGATCCACTGTCCCTGCCAGTCAGCCTCATAGAGCAGCCCCACGTTCCACATGGCTGTGTCGCTCCAGTCGGTGTCGCCCTGTGTGGTGCTCACTCTGACGCGCCAGTAGCAGCGTGTGTTGCTGCGCAGCGTCTGTCCGGCATATCTCACCCATTGCGACTGGTCGCTCTGCACCGTTGCGTCCCAGAGGTCACCCTCCAGTGCTCCGGCTTTCTCAGGTGTGGAGCTTACGATGATATGATAGGCGGTCTGTCTCACGTCTTTGAGTGTCGCCGCCTCTATGCGCCATCCCAGCCTTGGCGTCGGTGTATCGATGCTCATCGGCTGTGTCATGCGTTCGGTCCGCAGGTCGGTCACGCGGATGGGGTTTTCTTTCTTCCTTGCGGCATGGCCAGTGAGTGTGAGCAGGCACAGCAGCAATGTAAGCAGATGTTTCCTTACCATTTCTCTTCCAGTTTGGTGGCGTTTTTGTCTATATAGTCCTTATCACTGTCGATGGCAATCAGCACGCGGTCGCTGCCTCGCAGATAGGCGCCGTCGAAGGCGAAGTCAGTGATTTTGCTCTCGTATGCGCCGAGATATCTCAGGCTACCGTCAGCGGGATTCATTATCCATACGTTTTTCCTTGTGCCCGAGATGCGTGTCAGGTCTATTTGCATAGGCTTGCCGCTGTAGTTGTATACCAGCATATAGTCTTCGCCGCGTGTGGCGATGACGCGGTCGTATCGCTCGCCGTTGGTGCCGCTGATGATGCTCTGGTCGGGCACCCGGCAGGTGAAAGGCATTGAGAGCATGAGCCATTTCAGGTATTTCATCTGCTGGTATCCCGGGTCGCGCATGGCATCCCACCATGCTTTTTCCGCTCCGAATGATGCCAGCACTCCCGGTCGCATGAACTGCATGATACTGTTGTGTCCGTAGGTATGTCCGAAACACCCGGCGAAGACGGCCCAGTAGGCATATCGCCGCACGTCATAGTCCTGCCAGCGTGGTGCGTTGAAGTCGTGCAGTCCCTGTGGGATGTCCTCATAGGAAGGCTCTCCGTCGATGACGGGTTTGAGGGGTTTCTTCTCCCAGCTCATGTCCACATAGCGCCAGTTGTCTTCCTCGGTGTTGTCCTTGATGGTATAGTCTCCGTCTCCGTTTCGCTGTCCGTAGCGTCGGTGTCCGCTCTGAAACATGTTGAAGTCGAGCCATTCGCGGTCGTTGTACCACCATGCGCTGGTGGTGCGTCCGCGGGGATGGAATGTCATGAGGTGGTTGGGGTCGGCATGCCTGATGGCGCGTGCCAGTGCGTCCCAGGCCTCGGTGCCTTTGTCGCCCATGATGTCGCCACCGATCATCCAGATGATGTTGGGCTTGTCTTTGTATCGCTCACCGAGGAATCGGCCGTAGCTTGCTGCTTTTTTCTGGTCCATTTTACTGATCTGCGACCCCCATATACAGTCCATGGCGATGTAGATGCCGTTGGCGGCTGCCATGTCTACGATGTAGTCGAGATGCTCCCAGTATCCATATATGCCTGGCCGTGTGAATCGCTTGAAGTCGAATGTCTCGTCGTTGGCTTGCTGGCCATATATATTATAGGTGGGTATGGCGTTGAGCACCTGTATCTGCTCCACGTTGTATCCCTCCTCTCGTTCGCGGGTCAGGAAATACTCCACCTCGTCACGGTTGAGCCGTTCGGGCAGCAGCCATGTGGTGTTGCCCAACCAGAAGAATGGTGTGCCGTTGGCGTGTACCAGGTAGCGCTGGTTGTCAGAGACGGTGAGGGGTCCGTTGTCCCAGGGCTTGTACACTTTGGCTGCTTGTGTGGCGCATGCCATGAGCGCCATCATCATGAGGATACCTATTTTTTTCGTCATTTTCATTTTTTAGGTTTTTAGGTTTTTAGGTTTTTGGGTTGTTAGGTTTTAGTTTTATCACCTCTCCTTTTTTCACTTTTATCTCATAGATGAAATCATCGTTGTCTTTGGATTTCTTCATGCGATGTCCTTTCAGTGCGGTGTTGGTGCGCAGTCGCATCGTCCCGTCATAGGCTGCCCTGATGCAGGCTTGCGTGACCAGTCCTTCCTTCCAGGTGATGTCTACCTGGTATCCACCCCGTGCTTTCAGTCCGCTCACGCTGCCCGTGTGCCACGCGTCGGGCAGTGCCGGCAGCAGGTGTATGCTTCCGTCATGGCTCTGGAGCAGCATCTCAGCGATGCCGGCGGTGCATCCGAAGTTGCCGTCGATCTGGAATGGCGGATGCGCGTCGAAGAGGTTGGAGTAGGTGCCTCCTTTTTTCTTCTCCGCGCGCACGAGTGTGAGCTGGTCGCCGATGAGTTTGAGTGCGTGGTTGCCGTCGAGGAGCCTTGCCCAGAGACACACCTTCCATCCCATGCTCCATCCTGTGGAGGGGTCTCCCCGGTGTATGAGTGATGTCTTGGCGGCTTCGGCCAGAGCGGGTGTATGGAGGGGTGAGATCTGGTTGCTGGGATATAGCGCGTAGAGATGCGACACGTGCCGGTGGGTGTCGTCGGGGTTGTCCCAGTCGTCGAGCCATTCCTGCAGTTGTCCCCATCTGCCGATCTGCAATGGTGGCAGGTGGCTGAGCTTGTCTCGCAGGCTGTCGTTGAGTGCAAGGGGCTGCCTGAGGATGTCTGATGCTTCTATGACGTGCTCGAAGAGGTCGCGCACCAGTTCGTTGTCCATGGTCACTCCGGCGGCTGTTGTGGCGTTGTAGGGATGCTGGTTTTCCGGCGAGAGGCTGGGGCATATCACCCAGTAGTCCTTTTGTGGGTGTCTCACCATGATCTGGTTGAGAAACCTGGCCGCTCCCACCATGGTGGGGAACACTTGTCTGAGGAAGTCGCGGTCGCGCGTGTAGAGCCAGTGTTCCCAGAGGTGCTGGCACATCCATGCCCCTCCAGTGGGCCAGAGCCCCGAGGGTGCTTTGTCGATGGCTCCCGTCACTCTCCAGATGTCGGTGTTGTGATGCAGCACCCATCCGTCGGCCCCATACATGATGCGCGCGCTCTCGTGACCTGTCTCGCTCACGTCTTGTATCAGCGAGAAGAGCGGCTGGGTCAGTTCGGAGAGGTTGGTCACCTCTGCCGGCCAGTAGTTCATCTCGCAGTTGATGTTGGTGGTGTATTTGGAGTCCCAGTTGGGAAACATCTTGTCGTTCCAGATGCCTTGCAGTGTGGGCGGCTGACATCCTGGCTGCGAGGTGCAGATGAGCAGGTAGCGGCCAAACTGGAAATACGTCTCGACGAGATGTGGGTCGTTGTTGTCCTTGAAGTGCAGCACGCGCTGGTCGGTGGGTGTGCGTGTGCTGAGGTCGGGTCCGAGGTCGAGGCTGACGCGCTGGTAGTAATGCTGATAGCGTGCGGTGTGCTCCTGCTTGAGGGTTTTGAAGTCCTTTGTCAGTGCTTGTTGCAATAGCTGCTCCGACTTCACGGTGTCGTTGGCGCTGATGTCATTGTAGTGTACGAAATTGGTGGCGATGGCGATGTAGAGTGTGGCCTCGTCGGCTCCGGTGATGCTGAGCACACCGTCTTTTGAGGCCATCCTGCCTCCCTTGATGCGTGCTGTCACCCTGCCTGTGAAGGTCACCTTTCCTTTTAGCCCTTCATGGTTGGAGGTGGTGCCGCTCAGCACGATCTGCTGTCGTTCGCTGCTGATGGCCACGTCGGCGTGCGGCGAAGTGAGCATGGCGTTGCAGGTGATGGCACCTTGGTGGTCGGCTGTCAGGTGTATGGCTATGGCCTGGCTTCCGAGGGCGGCGATATATTCGCGTCGGTACCTGACTCCGCCACAGGTGTATCGTGTGACGGCTCGTGCGGAGTCGAGGGATAGCTCACGCTCATAGTCGGTGTAGGTGTCTTGCCCCGGGAAATGGAGGTAGAGGTCGCCGAAGGGCTGGTATGGCATGCCGCTGTTGGTGTTGCTCTGCACATGGGCGGTGGCCATGTCCTGTGCCTCCTTGTAACGTCCCTCCCACACCAGCTGGCGCACTTTTGGCAGGTATTCCAGGGCTTCTGGGTTGGCGTTGTTGTTGGGCCTGCCGGCCCAGATGGTCTCTTCGTTGAGCTGTATGCGGTCGGCCATGACATTGCCAAATACCATGCCTCCGAGGTGTCCGTTTCCGATAGGCAGTGCCTCTGTCCACAGTTGTGCGGGCCGGTCGTACCAGAGCAGGTGTCTGCCCGAAGCCTGTGCGGTGCCGGCGTAGAGCGATGCCAGCAAGATAAGGACGACCAGTATGGTCTGTGCAAGTGTAGGAGGCCCGGTGAAGAGTTGTGCTCCGGGCATGTCTGTCGCTGTTTTCTGGCTTTGTGTGCTCATGGCCGTACGTGTTTAGTGTGTATTCTCAGGGTCTTCTCGTCTTCTATAGTCACTTTGCTCTCGTCGAGCTTGGAAGCGTCGAGCCGGAAGGTGCGGATGAAGAAGTCGTATACGGCCTGCCGCTTGTTGGGGCCGAAGTCGTGACGCTCGTCGGGCAGGTGTACGTTGTTCACCAGGTGGCTGGCTCCGTAGAAGTTGTAGATGCGCCAGAGGTAGGGATATTCCAGGGTAGGTGTGGTAGAGGTCCAGTCGCCGCCGTCGCTTACCACCAGCATGGGCTTAGGTGCGAACATCGCTGCGAGTTCGACGTTGCAGGTGCCTCCTCCGCTGAGCTGGATGGGCATTCCACTCTCGCAGGGACATCCTCCATCAAACCACGACGATATCGACACCACCGGGCAGAGGGCCGTGTAGCGTGGGTCGATGACACTGAGCAGCACCGCCTGTGTGCCTCCTCCTGATCCGCCGTTGACCCCTATGCGTGTAGTGTCGATGCAGTCAAAGGTGTCGAGCATGAGGTCGAGTATCGTCACGCCATTGAGTGCTTGCATCACATGGGCCTCACTGGTGTGGTGGGCTTCGCTGCCCACTTCGTCGGCACTCTCGCCCCATCCCCACAGGTCGTAGCTCACGCAGATGGCTCCCATGCGTGCGAGCGTGGCATAGCGTTTCTGCAGGTCGGCGTTGTAGCGTCCCTGGCTGAAGTGGCCGTTGGGGCAGATGATGAGCGGGAGTTGTCTTTTGCTGGCCTTGGCCCTGGTTTTCTTCCCTTTCGGAGGCAGTGGCATGTATACGCTGCCGCATACGGTGTGCCCGGGTGTGGTGTTGCACCGGAAAGTCTGCACCATATAGCCATCGTGCAAGCGGGGCTCCGTGAAATCGGGCTTGGGCGCCACTCTCTGCTTCAGCAATGGTGTGATGCCGAGCCGCTCTATCACCTCGCACCGCAGGGTGTCGCTTCGTGTTTCCCACTGTGACCTGTCGTCATAGAGGCTGCCGAGCCATGCGATGAGTTGCACGCCGTCTTCGGGCTGACGTCGCGGATATTCGTAGCGCTTTACTTTCCACACATTCTTTTGTTGGAAGACGGGTTTGAAGTCGAGGGGGGCGAGCAGGTTGCTGAGGGTCTCCTCCACGCTGTAGGGACGGATGCGGAAGTCGGCGTATTTCACTTGTAGTCCTGTCGTGTCCATATCGTATTTCAGGCGGATGCCGAAACGTTTCTCCACATCCGCCATCACGTCGTGGAGCGGCCGTGTGAACTGGTTTTCGTAATTCTGTGCTGTCGTTGTCATGGCGAGCGTCAGCAGGATGAGTGTGAGGCATTTTCTCATGGTTGAGGTAGTTTTGAGGTGAGCGGGCCTAAGTCGCTGCGGTGTGCAGCCGTTTTACCGTCGACGAGCAGGGTGAGTCCGCTGCCCTGGTGGTAGCGTTGTCCGTCGCGGTCCCAGATGATCGTCAGCGTGTGTCCGTGGTAGGGGATGGCATCGAGGCAGAAGTAGTCCCACTGGCCTTGTGGCAGGAGTGGGTTCACCACGATGCTGTCGTCGAGCTGGGGACGCAGCCCTGCGATGCCGGTGATGATGAGGTCGTTGAAAGTGGAGTGGTTGTAGTATCGGCTTCGCTCGCGGTCGCCCATGAGCCATGCGCCGTTTTTCTCATCCAGGTATTCTCCGATATAAGGCCTTCCGCGGTGGTGCTGGCTCTCCACGTAGAGCTGCATCTGCCGGAAGAAGACTGAGTCGCCGACCACGTGCGGTGTGCGGTAGTCGTTGAGGTAGTTGGCCAGGGCGGTGAGGGTCTGCGAGGTGGCGAAGGGCCAGATGGCACCGTCCCACTCACAGCGTCCCACACCATGCGAGCGGAACTCGGGATGACGGCGCTCGGCGGTGGTGAGACCATAGGGGGCGGAGAATCCCTGCGGGTCGAGCAGTTGGAGCCATGCCCCGTCATATTTCGGATCCGTATAGGTCATGTCGAAATACCAGGGGATGTATCCGATGGCCTCGCGCACGGCAGCCAGTGTGTCGGCCACGTCGCCGCGGCGGGTCTCGAAGAACTGGTCTTTCTCATTCCACAGATGAGTCACGATGAGGTGGCGCAGTTCGCTGGCTTTCTTCTTGTAGAGACGTGTCTTTTCGATGTCCCAGTCCATCTGGTTCATCCAGGCCAGGGCTTCTGCGTTGCCGTACATATAACTGTTGATGGTGGGGCGGGCATATTGTTTTTTGCGTCCGCCGCTGATGCTCTCCTCCATGCCATCCTGCACGTCGCCCTGCCAGTAGAGTCCGGAGGGCAGACGGTTGGTCGACTCCCAACGAGCATACTCTTCCTCCAGACGTGGCTTCAGCGAGAGGACGAAGGCGGTGTCGCCCTGCACTTTGAAGAGCTGCTGCACGGTATAGGGGTTCCACGAGCTGAACTTGTTCATCTTCGCCATGGCCTTGCCGTCGTTGCCGTAATACCAGGTGCGCAGTATCTGGTGCAGGTAGGTGGTGTCGCGCAGCCAGCGGCTCTCCATCACATGGTGGCCGATGGCGCAGGCGATGAGGTTGTAGCGGTCGGCATAGGAGCGGTCGACGAGAAACTCCGTCATGCCGTAGCCCACGGGCGTGCGCTTGATGTGCTTGCGCAGTGTCCACCAGCGGTAGTAGTACATCTCGCGGAAGTCGTCCTGCGGGCAGTCGAAGAGCGGTATGTTGCGTCGCATCCATTCTGATGACTGCTCATTGGGGATGGTGGTCACGATGTTTTCATCCTCCATCGTGTTGAAGTGCTCGGCATAGTGGGCGAAGTCGTCGTAGCGCAGCACGGCGGCAGGTCCGTCGGCATCGAGTGCGCGCGAGGTGACCCGGGCGATGTGGAAGCCTGCCTGAGGGTCGGTCTCGTCGGCTCGGGGCATGTCGTAGTCCTGGTCGGCGGGGGTGTCGGTGTCGGGCTCGTCAAAGAGCGGTCCGGTGCGGAAGACGAGTCGTGAGATGTGCTCCACGGGTGTGTCAAACTGCCTCTCGCAGGCCTTCTTGCCGTTGAGGTAGTAGGTGGCCCGGTGCAGAGAGGTGGAGAGCACGGCGCGGATATGGTAGCTGGCGCCTGGCTCATACTTGCGGAGCAGTGTGCCGTAGCGTGCGCCTCCCTTCACGCGGATCATGGCCGCGGAGTCGACGACGATGCGCGAGCATACGGTGCCCATGTCGTCGACGAACTCGATGTCGAGCTCGCCCGTGTCATTTTGGTCCATCCTCAGGTCGAACTCCACCTCCAGCTCTTTGGTGGCGGGTATCACCCGTTCGGCCTTGGCGTAGTCGTAGGGGTCGGTGTCGTGGAGGTGGAGCCATCCACTTTCCAGGTCGATACCACAGCGCAGCGGCACATAGAGGTTCCAGTTGGTAAGTTGGCTGATGGAGTCGCAGCCCTCGAAGTCGTTGAGAGCATGGGCTGTAGCGTCCAGCCTCACGGGCACGTTGACGCGCGAGACCCAGATATCCTCCTTGTTGTTGGAATAGGTCACCCATAGTGCGCTGTCGGCGGGGATGCCGTTGCCCTCCTGTATTCCCCGTGTGTATTGCGGTCCGTAGCTTTTATACTGCCCGCCGTGGCGCAGCGGTGTCACCTCGCCGTTGATCAGTGAGAGGGTGGTGTATTCCAGTCCGTCGGCCGAGAGGCTGATGGCCAGCGGCCAGCGGTATTCCGAGGGATTGTAGACGGTGGCGTAGGTGCCGTCGGTGAGTCGCTGTCCCCAGATTTTAGCGTTGGAATTGACGAATCCCGGTGCGCGGTCGCATTTCAGGTGGCCGGGGTCGCCCACCAGCCGCCATGTATTGCCGCCATCGGCGGAGAGGCTGGTCACGGCATGTTTCCACAGGGCCACTTTCCGTCCGTCGGGCAGCGTATAGCCAGAGAACGCTTTGTAGGGTTTGCTGAGCGGTATAAGAGGGTCGTCGCGGTCGGCCTCCTCCACCCACTGCATGCGCTGCATGGGGTCGGCCAGCATGGCCTCCACGGCCTTGACCATTGCTTTGTCCTTGGCTCTCCGGTAGTAGGGGTAGTCGGTGTTGCGCTCACTGAAGCCATGGTTGTAGCAGACGAAGTAGATGGGCCCCATCGTTCCGTCACTCCTGATCTCACGCACCACCCTTCCGATGCCGTTGCCGTCATTAGGGTCGTCTTTCATCGTCAGGCAGATGCCATAGTATCCTGTGGCCAGGAGTTTGCCGTTGGGTGCCACATACCATCCCACGCGCTGGTGCATCACAGCTTTCAGGTGGTGGGCCGGTGGCAGGTCTGTGCCCTCTTTGCGCCATCCCTCGGGCACGTCGTATTCCGGGAAGAGCACGACGGGGGCTGTCCACGTATATCCGTCGGTAGAGGTCTGTAGCATGGTTCTGCCGGGAGCCTCGTGTTCATGCCGCGGGTCGGTGAGATAGTGCATGTAGAATCGTCCGTTCCACCAGACCATCATCGGCTGGTGGTTGTAGGTCCAGGGCTTCTCGCCGCGCATCGTCTGTATGCTGTGCACCCCCACCACGGGCTTCAGTCCTCCGTCGTGCCGCTCCGGCCGGGCGATGGTCTGTCCGGTGTAGTGCACCACGTCGCGGTTGTACTTGATGAGTCCCTCGACCAGCTCCTCCGGTGCCAGGAATACGGTGCCGTGCTTATGGCCTGTGGGGAAACTCACGGCCCCCGTCTGGTCTTGGAAGGTCTTGAAGTCTTTCGTGCGGTGGGCGCCATAGATGCCATGGCGGTAGCTGTCGTAGTAGATATACCACCAGTCGCCGACCTTCGCCGTCGAAGGCCCTTCGGTGAACGACTCGGTGAAGGGCTCCGAGGCAGTGCTCCATGGTCCGTAGGGAGACTCTGCGAAGGCCACCTTGATGTTGCGCATGGGCCTCGAGTTGTCTTTCACCACCATCACGTAGTCGCGTGTGCCACGTTTCACCAGTGTGGCGTCGATGTCGCTGAAGCCAGGGTCGTAGAAGAGCCGCGTCTTGGCAAATGTCTTGAAATCCTTCGTGGTGGTGTAGTAGAGGCGGTGGTTGTTGAGGTGCTCTTCCTGATGGTCGGGGAAGCGGCCGGGCACGCACGAGGCCCATACGATGAGAAACTGTTTTTTCACGTCGTCGTAGAAGAGCTCGGGTGCCCATACGTTCACCGTCGTGGTGTCGTCCATGACTTCGATGAAGCGCTGCTGGCTCCAGTGTATGAGGTCTTTCGACGAGGCGTAGCCGAAGCCGCGGTCGCCCCTCCACGAACTGGTCCATACCAGATGGAACGTTCCATCGGGTGAGCGCACGATGGAGGGGTCGCGCATCACTTTCTGCTTGCCCACCTGTGGCCTGAGAAAGACACCCTGTATGCTATCCCATCTGATGCCGTCGCGGCTGTATATGAATCTAAGACCTTCTGTCGCTGGCTCATGAAAGGAAGTGGAGACATAGATATCCTTGGCCCATACCATCATCGAGAGCAGCGACAAGAGGAGTGCTGCAGTGATTTTTTTATTCATTAAATAATGTTTTTTATATGACGATGAGACTGTTGCTTTGTAATCATCCATCAGTGTTATACAAGGAGGCGCACTCTTCGCAGAGGAGGAGTGCGCCTGATATGATCAGTTCATTTCCCGGCTTTGTTATCTTGTCATCTTGATGGTCTTCTTGCCTTTTTTCACGAAGATTCCATGTGGTCCTGCCGGACTGGCTCTCGTCCCGTCTATGCTACAGTCTCTGGCTATGCCAGCCCCGATGTAGGTATATAGGCTCCTTTGAGAAGTGTCGAAGAATTAAATTGGTATCTTCCTTTGTCTAAATCGCCATAATAAAGTGTACTCAACTATTCAACTTTTTCCATGCGGAGAGGCTCGTGCCCCCGGATCTGGAGGATGAGCAGGTGGAGCTGGGTGCTGCCGATGAGTTGGCGCACGCGCGGACCCTCGGCATAGCTGCGGATCTGGTCCACCGCCTCCGCCCATTGTTTCTGCGCCTCCGCCTCTGTGGCGTCTGCCTTCAGGTATTTCAGCTCGAGGATGTAGCTGTGGGCCACCATCGGGTAGTGTATGAAGTCGGGCATGAGGAAGAAGTCGCAGTAGCCGTGGTTGAGCTCCACCTCGGGCGCCACCAGGTAGTAAGGGTTGAACGAGAGGTAGGCGTTCATGAACCCCTGCAGGTTGCGCTCCCCCTCGATGAGCTGCCTCACGCTCGTCGTCTCACGGTAGGCGTCGGCCAGTGCCTCCAGCATCGGTCGCCACTCGCCGCGGAGGGCGGCACCGTCGTATACGTCGTTCAGGTGGCTGATGTCGATGCGGGCTATGCCCTGGTATTCGCGCAGCAGCCAGTCGTAGTATTGCCGCCGCACGTTGTTGTTGGGGATCGTGAGGCGGAGTCTTGCGCCCTCGACACCTCCGATGGTGAGCATTCCGTAGTAGAAGAGCAGGCTGATGAAGTTCTCTCGGTCGACGAGTCGGCTGGCGTCGAACGACTCCTGGAGTCGGCCGATGACGTATCCGTTCTCTGCGATGTGGTGTATGATGCCGCGTCGGTAGTTGTCGAGCGTGTCGAGCTGTATGAGCTTGCGCATCTTGGCATAGTCCGTCCTTGTGTTGGGGTCGATCATCTCCCGCGGGCTCCTTCCCGTCTGCATCACGCGGTTGAGGTAGTAGAGCACCATGTCGCAGTTGAACATCTTCGGGTCACGGGTAAGGGAAGTCCTGGAGAAGCAGTATCCGTCGTACCACGGTTTCATCTCCTCGATGAGTGCCTCTTCGGTGTAGCCTTCGAGGCGTCCCATCGCCTGGTAGTAGCGTATCATCGCGCGCACGTCGTCCTCGGAGAATCCCAGCATCATGTTGAATTCCGGCCTCATCGAGATGTTGGACGCGATGTTGAAGCCCGACGTCAGGTCGTCCATGGTCACGGGCGAGACGCCCATCATCAGGATGCGGGAGAAGGTGGGCTTGTATTGCTTGAAGATGTCGCGGTAGAATCCGTTGGCATGGGTGAGTGCGTGATAGATGGCCTCGCCCTCCTCATTGAGTACCGTGTTGGTGAAGTTGTCGTATTCGTCGATGATGAGGTAGAGCTGTGCTCCTGTTCTCCGGGCAGATTCATGGATGAATGTGAACTTGTTGCGGTATTTTTTGCGTGACAGCACCCCGTCAAGGAACCCCTCCGGGTAAAATGGGGCGTAGTCGCGGGCAAAGAAGTCAAGTATATTGCAGCAATACTCCTCGAAATTGTGCTCCAGTTCGTCTGACGTGCCGCCAATCTGCGAATAATCAAAGTAGAGCACCTGATATTTCCCTTGTTCCGGTGTTGGATGGTCGGCTATCCACAGGTCAGCGAAGAGCTTCTGGAAGTTGTCGCGCTCGTTGATGTCGTAGTAGGCGCGGAGCATACTCAGGAAGATGCTCTTGCCGAAGCGGCGCGGGCGGATGAGGAAGAGGAAATTGTCGGTGTCCTCCATCACGGGGATGTATCTTGTCTTGTCGACAAAATAGAAGTTGTCGCGTCTGAGCTGCTTGAAGTCAGATATGCCGTAGGGAAGTCGTCTGATGGGTGCCATGATAATGCAGTTTGGGTGTTACACACTGCGAAGATACACAATTTTAGGGAAAAGGAATGCCCAGACGGATAGAAATTTTGTAAATCGGCTCAAAAAGGTCATGTCAGTGCACCGCTTCAGAAAATAACTCTTTCGAAAAAACGCTTTTCCGTTGACTACATTTGCGTGTGTTGTGCGTCATTTATTGAGAACAACCATTATTTGTAGCATGAAAAGACTATTGATTACAGCCTGCACCCTGCTGCTGCCCTTTGCGGCGGCACATGCACAGTATCCTCAGCTGACAGATGAGGCAAAACACTTGATAGACTCATTGGAAAAACGCTGGAAGGCCCATAGCGACTCGGCATGGGAAGTGGCATTCCCCATCGTGATCAAAGAGGCCAGGGACGGCCGGCCTTACGTGCCCTGGGCTGCACGTCCTTATGACCTGCGACAAGCCAAGATTCCAGCCTTCCCCGGTGCCGAGGGTGGTGGCATGTATACCTTTGGTGGTCGTGGCGGCAAGGTGCTGACCGTGACCAATCTCAATGATGACGGACCAGGCTCGTTTCGCTGGGCCTGCGAGCAAGGAGGCGCACGCATCGTCGTGTTCAATGTCTCGGGCATCATCCGCCTGAAGTCGCCCATCTATGTGAGGGCTCCCTATATCACTATCGCCGGTCAGACAGCTCCCGGCGACGGCATTATCATCGCCGGTGAGTCGTTTCAGGTCGACACCCACGATGTGATTGTGCGCCACATGCGTTTCCGCAGGGGCGAGACATTGGTGTGGCACCGTGAGGACTCCTTCGGCGGCAATCCCGTGGGCAATATCATGATCGACCACTGCTCCTGCGAGTGGGGGCTTGACGAGAACATCTCCTTCTACCGCCACATGTTCGACCTGGGTGACGGCAAGGACAAACGCAAGGAGCCTACGGTCAACGTGACCATCCAGAACACCATCTCTGCCAAGGCCCTTGACACGTGGAACCACTCCTTCGGCTCCACCATCGGAGGCGAGAACACCACTTTCATGCGCAACCTGTGGGCCGACAACACCGGGCGCAATCCCTCCATCGGCTGGGGTGGCGTGTTCAACTTCATCAACAACATTGTCTACAACTGGGTGCACCGCACGGCCGACGGCGGCGAATACACCACGATGTCCAACTTCATCAACAATTATTACAAGCCCGGTCCGCTCACCCCCAAGGAGAGCGCCGTGGGTCACCGTATCGTGAAGTCGGAGAGCCGCAGCGTCAACCTGTTCCCCTTCAAGCAGTTCGGTCGTGTCTATGCCGTGGGCAACGTGATGGAAGGCTATCCCGAGATTACCAAGGACAACTGGCGAGGGGGCATCCAGACCGCCGACAAAGACGGAGCCATGGACGAGACCGAGCTGGCACTGATGCGCTCGGACGAGCCATTTGAGATGCCCTTTGTCTCCATCATGGGTGCGGAGCGTGCCTATGAATGGGTGCTGCAGAACGTGGGAGCAACCGTGCCCTGCCGCGACGTGATCGACCAGCGCATCGTCGACGAGGTGCGCACCGGCGTGGCCTACTATGTGGACAAATACGAGAAGAAAGTGAAGGACAACCCCTATGGAGACATGTGGGGCCTGCATCAGAAGTCGAAGAATGAGGAAGGTACGTTCAAATATCGTCGTCTGCCCAACGACTCCTATAAGCAAGGCATCATCACCGACCCGCGTCAGATGGGCGGCTATCCGCAGTACCGCGACTGGACACCCCGTCAGGACACCGACGGCGACGGCATGCCCGACGAGTGGGAGACCGCCAACGGACTGGATCCCCACGACGCTTCCGACGCCCAGAAAGACTGCAACGGCGACGGTTACACCAACATAGAGAAATATATCAACGCCATTCCCACACAGTCGAAAGTAGACTGGCGCAACCTCAACAACAACTACGACACCCTGGCTGCAAAGGGACGGCTGATGTGAGGCGGGCTATCGTAAACCAATCAATTCATGACCTACCAACAACTAAAACTACAGGCAGCCATCAACCGTAAACGGTTGGTTGAAATTGTCTACAACGCCAGGGCCGGGCATATCGGCGGCGACCTGTCGTGCCTCAATGTCTTGACGGCACTCTATCTCCATGTGATGAAAGGACTTGACCCCTCCCATCCCAAAAATCCCGACCGCGACCGTTTCGTACTGAGCAAGGGACATTGCGTCGAAGCACTCTACGTGACGCTGGAAGCCAGAGGCTTCCTTCAGCCAGAGGTGCTCGACACACTGGGGCAGTATGGCTCCATCCTGAGCGGACATCCCACCATCGAGGTGCCGGGCATCGAAGTGTGCAGCGGAGCCTTAGGACATGGGCTGAGCATCGGTGTCGGCATGGCACTGGCGGCAAAGATGGACGGCAGAGGCTACCGCACCTATGTGCTGATGGGCGATGGCGAACAAGGCGAAGGCTCTATTTACGAGGCCGCCATGTCTGCACATAAATACCAGCTCGACCACCTCGTGGCCATCATCGACCGCAATCATCTGCAGATCAGCGGAGACACCGAGAAGGTAATGCCCCTGGAAGACCTCCGGGAGAGATGGACCGCTTTCGGCTGGGATGTCTGTCTGCTCAATGGCAATGATATGGGCGAGGTCGTCAAAGCCTTTGACGCTATCCGTTACGACAACGGGCGGCCGCATCTGCTCGTCAGCAATACCACCAAGGGTTTTGGCGTCAGCTTCATGGAGGGTGTCGCCAAATGGCATCATGGCGTGCTCGACGAAGGACAATACCGCCAGGCGGTGGAAGAAATCACCCAGAGTATCAACCTATTGAGAGAGGAGGCCGCACTATGATCGCATGTAGGAAAATGTTTACCGACACGTTGCTCGAACTGGCACGTGACGACCGTGATATCATCGCCGTGACGACCGATGCCAGAGGTTCCGTGACGCTGGGCGACTTTGCCAACGAGTTGCCTGACCAATTTGTAGAGTGCGGCATCGCCGAGCAGAATGCCGTGGGCATCTCGGCCGGTCTGGCTCATAGCGGCAAGAAAGTCTTCTGCTGCGGTCCGGCTTGTTTCTATGTGGCCCGTGCCTTGGAGCAGGTGAAGGTCGACCTGGCCTACAGCCAGAATCCTGTCACCATCCTGGGCGTCAGTGGCGGCGTGGCCTACGGAGCCCTGGGAGCCACTCACCATTCGCTGCACGACATGGCGGTGCTCCGCACCTTCCCCGGTATGAGTGTCTGTCTGCCCAGCGACGGACGGATGACACGTCGGCTGGTGAAGACACTTGTGGACTATGACCGTCCGTGCTACGTGCGTGTGGGCCGTGCTGCAGTGCCTGATGTCTATGCCGACGACGACTTCTGCTTCGAGGTAGGCAAGGCCGTCACCGTGACGGAAGGCGGCGACCTGACCATCGCAGCCACGGGTGAGACCGTGTATCACGCCTGGCAGGCCTCGCTGCGTCTGCGTGAGAAGGGCATCCACGCACGTGTGCTCGACCTGTCGTGGATCAAGCCCTTTGACGCTGACGCTATCCTGCGTGCCGCCCGTGACACCGGCCGCATCGTGACCGTCGAGGAGCACAGCCGCTATGGCGGTCTGGGCGCCCTGGTGTGCGAGACGCTCGCCGAGCATCCCGTGCCAGTGCGTATCCTCGGCATCCCCGACGAGAACGTGATACATGGCACCAGCCCTGAGATATTCCATCATTATGGCTTGGACGCTGAGGGAATAGTGCGGTCTGTCATGAACTTCATCGATTCGTGAACTTCAGTAGGGTAGAAAGGATGTGAAAATGAAAAGAATCATAGCTATAGACCAGAGTACGTCGTCGACGAAGGCGATGTTGTTTGACCAGCAGTGCCAGTTGCTGGCCCGTTGTCATGCCGACCATCAGCAGTATTACCCCCAGGCGGGGTGGGTGGAGCACGACGCCGAGGAGATCTACCTGAATATGGTGTCTGCCATCCGGCAGTTGCTCACGATGCACCCACGCGAGGATGACACCGAATACTCCCTGGCCATCACCAATCAGCGCGAGACGGTGGTGGTGTGGGACAAGGCGAGCGGCCGTCCCGTCTACCGGGCACTGGTGTGGCAAGACAACAGAGGTGCCGCCCTGTGCCAGCAGTGGCGTGAGCGGGGCTATGCCCAAGAAGTGATGGCGCGCAGCGGTCTGCTCATCGACCCCAATTTCTCGGCATCAGGAGTGAGGTGGATTCTCGACCACGTGGAGGGTGCGCGTCAGGCTGCTGAGGAAGGCCGTCTGCTCATGGGCACCATTGACACATGGCTGATATGGCGACTCACCGGGGGACGCAGTTTCTGCACCGACACCACCAATGCGTCGCGCACGATGCTTTTCAATATCCACCGCATGGAGTGGGATGACGAGTTGCTCAGGATTTTCGACATCCCCCGCTCGATGTTGCCCACGGTGCTGCCCTGCGATGCTGTCTATGGCGAGACCACGGTGGAGGGCCTCTTCGCAAGCCCCATCCCTATCGCCGGTGTGCTGGGCGACTCGCACGGTGCCCTTGTGGGGCAGATGTGCTTTGAGAAAGGCTCCGGCAAGGTGACCTACGGCACCGGCTCGTCGGTGATGGTCAATATCGGCGAGTCGCCGCTGAAGCCCCCTGCCGGACTGGTGACCTCTGTAGGCTTCTCCGCCCTCGGCCGGCATTATTACGGCTATGAAGGCAATATCTACAGTACTGGCGCGACACTGAAATGGATGGCCGACCAGCTGCAGCTCGTAGGCCATCCCCGTGAGATGGAGGCCGAGGCCGTGACCGTCTCCTCCACCGATGGCGTGTATATCGTGCCCGCTTTCGCCGGACTGGGTGCTCCCTGGTGGAAACCCGATGCCAAGGCGGCGGTGGTGGGGATGACCTTTGCCACCACCCGGGCTCATTTTCTGCGTGCGGCGCTGGAGTCTATCGCCTATCAGGTGAGAGACTTGGTGGGTGTGATGGCCGAGGCCACTGGAGGCCGTCTGAGTGAGATCTGTGCCGACGGCGGACCGACGCAGAACCAATTCCTGATGCAGTTTCAGGCCGACCAGCTCAACACCCCCATCGTCTGTACGGAGGTGGAGGATGCCTCTGCGCTCGGTGCGGTGGTGATGAACGGCTTTGCCCGCAAGGTATGGACCACTTTTGCCGAGGTGGCCCGTCTGCGCAAGGTGACGCGTGTAATCACGCCCCGCCACACCCCCGCCATGGACCTCCTCTATGAAGGGTGGCGGGCAGCAGTGGCCAAATCCTTTTAGTATCCCGCCCATCCATCCCATCCCCCCCATTCACCCCATTTACCCCATTCAAAATCATCAAAAATCCTCATAAAAATGAAAAACGGAAAAACTTGTTTTGGCGTGATCATTGGCACGCGCGCCTATTTTAACTCAGAGCTGGCCCGCGATGTGCGTCGCCAGTTGTTGAAGACCATGGACGACCTGGGATATGAGTATGTCATCCTGCCCGAAGACGCCACGCCCACCGGCAGCAGCAGTATCGAGACCCGCGAAGACGGCCTGAAAGTGTCTAAGCAGTTTCGCGAGCACCGCGACGAAATCGACGGCATCGTCGTCTCACTGCCCAATTTCGGATTTGAGATCGGCATCATCAATGCCATCAGCGACGCCGACCTGAACGTGCCGGTGCTGGTGCAGGCTTGTGACGACGATAATGACAAGGTGGATCTCGACAACCGCCGAGATGCCTTCTGTGGCAAGATTTCTGTCTGCAACAACCTCTATCAGTATGGCATCCCCTTCACCGACACCACCCTGCATACCTATTCCATCTACAGTGAGCTGCTGGCCAAAGATCTCAAACGGTTCGCTGCCATCTGCCGGGTTGTCAACGGTCTGCGCCACTGCCGCATCGGACAGATCGGCACGCGTCCGCTCGGTTTCAACACGTGCCGTGCCAGTGAGAAGCTGCTGCAGCGCAGCGGCATCACCGTGGTGCCTGCCGACCTGTCTGAGATCTTGTTTGCAGCCCAGAAGATCGGCGATGATGACGAGCGTTTCATCAAGATGTGCGAACGCGTGTCGGGTTATGCCGAGGTGCCCGAGAATTACCGGGAGAAGCTGAAGCTGCAGGCCAAGTTTGGTGTGGCCGTAGAGAGCTGGATTGAAGCCAACGATGTGCAGGCCGTGGCCATCCAGTGCTGGGATTCGCTGGAGCAGAACTACGGATGCGCCGCCTGTGTCACCATGTCGATGTTGGGCGACAAACTGATACCCGCCGCCTGTGAGACCGACATCGCCGGCGCCGTGTCGATGTATGCGTTGACCCTGGCTTCGGGCAAGGCCTCCGCGTTGCTCGACTGGAACAACAACTTCGCCGAGGACCGCAACAAGTGTGTGTGTACACACTGTGGCAACTTCCCCAAGTCGTTCGTCCAGAATGACCTGAAGCTGGGTCCTCTCGGTGTGCTGGGCCGTACGTTGGGCAAGGTCAACACCTTCGGTGCGGTGTATGCCAAGGTGACCTCTGGCGACTTCACCTTCTTCCGAATCTCCACCGACGACCCGAAAGGCTGTATCAAAGCCTACCTCGGACGTGGTGAGATCACCGACGACCCCTATGGCATGGACGGCTGTATCGCCGTGACCAAGGTGGACCGTCTGCAGCAGCTGATGAAATATATCTGCAAGAACGGTTTCGAGCATCATGTGGCCATGTGCCGCACCGATGTGGTCGATGTGCTCAGCGAGGCCCTCGACACCTATCTGGGCTGGAGCCTGTATGTGCATGAGTAAGTGAACTGGCCAATGTCATTATTATCAAGAATTTAAGAATTAAAGAATTAGGGTGTCCTTTTACCTTATACATCCACTCTACATTTGCAGTGGTAATCAGTTCCCCCTCTAAGTTGAGGCTGCTGAAAAAGTAGGTTAATCCAATTTTTCATATCTCGATTATTCGTACCCCTATCTTGGAGCATAGTCAAAAATTGAAATCTCAGAGGCCACTTTTGATAGAAACAGGACTTTTTCAGCAGCCTCTAAGTTAGAGGGGGCTAGGGGGAGTGTGTCTCAGCCAGCGGTTCCCCTCTAAGTTAGAGGTTGCTCTCCC
>CAMIYC010000036.1 GCA_946402905.1 uncultured Prevotellaceae bacterium
AGATTGGTGTTATAAAACAAAACCTTTTCAGGCTTCGTCAGCATGTTCATCCCACCTTTACAGAGATTATAACAAATTATTTATCAAGAATTTAAGAGATTTGTCGTAGACCCACTGACCGAAGGGAGGTAATTTAAGAATTTATGTTCAAGAAAAGAATTATCTAGAAATATCCGTCGCAAGCGACGAGAATCCTACTTGCTGAGAAAATGAAATGGCTTTCAGCTCGGGCGGATTTGCAATCCGCCCGCATTGAGTATGAGCATTTGTAATGCGAAATATCATTTTTTCGGATTAAAAATCCTTATATTCATAGCGGCTGGATTACAAATCCAGCCGAGCGTGAGCCAAAATATTGAAAGAATAAGCAAGAACGCAATTAATCATTTAGGTTTAGTAAACCCGGGTATGCACAAAGGGCGTAGTGATACGCCCCTTGGCTTTAAAATAATGTATCTTATCATCACATTGGGATTTTTTTACTAGGGTGTCCTTTGTAGTATAGATGTCATGTGAATGCTTCCTATGAAGCGTACACACTCCCCCTACCCCCTCTAACTTAGAGGGGGAACTGATTACCACTGCAAATAGAGAGTGGATGTGTAAGAAAACAAAAGACACCCTATTTTTTACCCTTTGTACGTTATTCTTTCTACTACAAAAAAACACATTTCTTGTGTCCTGTCAAGTCATCCACACAACAATTAACAAAAATTACACAAGCGCGTCGGTTTTTATCGTTTTAAAAATATATTTTTGCAAGAGTTTAATGACTTTTCAAAATATTTGGAGAAATGAATATAAAATACGCCATACTTTCCATCCTGTCACTGGTTGTCACGGAGAAAGGGGTGGCTCAAGACAAGTTTCATCATGCTGATGAACTGTGCGATGTGAGATATGAGAGTGTATTATCCACATTTCCATCCATTTTGCAAGAACGACCCTCCATTGAGGACGCTGACACACCCATCTACGATTTCTGCGAAGCCAACGAAGACGGGGAAATACTTTACTACCGTTACGTGGAGCAAGATTATTGCGAATTGGTGGCCGGACCGGGAAAATATGCCGGTATCGTCAGGGTACCTTCACACGTGACAGAGCAACAGACACCAGTTGTCGGCGTAGGCCTTATGGCTTTCCGTGATTGTGAAGATTTGACTGAGGTGTATCTGCCTCAAACGATGCTATATCTGGAGTCCTTCTCATTCTACGGGTGTAAGAAATTGAGGAGGGTGGACTTGAATGAGAGTTTGGTAGCGATTGGCTGGAATGCGTTTGAAGGATGCTATGAGCTGTCGTCAATCAACATACCGCAGTCACTGGAATATGTTGGTTATGAAGCTTTCTTCAATTGCACCAAAATGGTCACTCCCCTTTACAACGATAAATACTTTTTCTATTATCCGATGATGATGTATGTTGACTGGGATGAAGAGACAACTTATACCATTCCTGACGGCATTGAAGTGATCGGCGAAGGAGCATTTATCTTCACATATTTGGACGAGGTGGTCATCCCTAATACAGTGAAGACCATATCGGACTATGCATTTGATGGCAGTCAAATCAAAAGGGTCAGTATACCGCCATCGGTAGAAACCATCGGCGACAACGCTTTCGGCCAGACATATATAGAGGAGGTTTTGGTGCCATCTTCGGTGAAGAACTTCGGCAGATCTGTGTTCAACAACAGCTGGAGACTGCAGAAGGCAGTACTTGAGAACCCGCTGGACAGTATACCAGAGAACACTTTCGGCAACTGCAGCAAGCTGAGAGAGGTGACGTATCCTTCATCAGTACACAAATTAGGCAGTTGGTCCTTTGCCCATTGCAATGAACTACCCAGACTTCCCGACCTATCAAACATAGACACGCTGGGGGTGGAGGTGTTTTCTCAGTGTTATGCTTTGGAATCCATTTCCATTCCGTCTTCTATTTCCTTTATACCAGAAAAAACTTTCTACATGTGCTCAGGTATCAAGGAAGTGGATTTGCCCGAGGGTTTAGAGAGAATAGATGGTTATGCCTTCTGGCAGTGTCCTAAGTTGGAAAGCATCACTATCCCTTCATCTGTCAAGAGCATCGGCAACTCGGCCTTTGCTTTTTGCAAAGGGCTGAAAACAATTGTCTTGCCGGAACATCTGGTCTCGATAGGTGAAAACACTTTCTCACAGCTGGATGAGTTGGAATCTATTTCCTTGCCGGAAAGTCTTGAAAGCATCGGTCGGGATGCTTTTTCCTATGGAAATAAATTGAAGGATATCTACGTACGATGGCAAACACCGATCCTGTTGGAACAGGATATTTTTGACAGCTACCAACACATACAGGGAATGACACTCCACGTGCCTGTCGGGACTGCTGAGCGCTATGCTTCAGCTCCATATTGGTCGAAATTCAGTCATATTGTGGAGGATGTCTCCGGTATCAGCCTTATAAAATCTGAAGGAGACTCTTCATATCGTTCCCGCCCCATTAAGAGACTCGTAGAAGGCAAGATTATTATCAGCAGTTCTTCGGGAACCATATTGACAGATGGCAGACAGATTTCATATTAGTACGTAACGGGTTGGACATGGCGTGATGCCCAACCACCCTTTTATATTAATCCCAGAGACCAACTTACACTCTGCACTCGACTAAAAATCAAAAATCGCCTCGACATAATTAATAGAACCCACCTTAAGGGTATTATCTTTTTCCTATGGCAGACAGATGCGCACAAAAACGGGATAGTGGTCGGAAGGGAGGCGTATCACAGCCTTACGGAGAGACAGGTCCTCAGGAGCGTCGTTGCCTTTCTGCTCGTCTGCAGGCTGTGGCGTCCAGTAATGGCCGGTAAGCAAGCCATAGGCTGTCACTTCGGTGTGTGGAGATACGAACACGTGGTCTATCCGGCTTTCCGTCTTCAGTCGGGGATTGAAGCTGTTGAACGTTCCGTTCTCAGCCAATCGCACAGGTGCGCAGGCGTAGGAGTCCTTGAGTAAGCCTGATTCTGTGAAGATAGAGTATATTTCGTCAGTCTGGTCGACGTTGAAATCGCCTGTGAGAATCACAGGCACTCCATGTGCGATCTCTGCTATCTTGTTCACCACCAGACGTGCCCCCTCACGGCGAGCGACCTTGCCCACATGGTCCATGTGCAGGTTGAAGAAATAAAACTCCTTTGTTGTCAGGCTGTCTCTGAACCTGCCCCATGTGCAGATCCGGATGCAGGCGGCATCCCAGCCCAGCCGGGGCACGTCAGGTGTCTCGCTGAGCCAGAAGTTTCCCTCGTCAAGTAACTGCAAACGGTTTTTCTTGTAAAAGATAGCGGCATATTCGCCACCCTCCTTGCCGTCGTCACGCCCCACGCCGATGTAGGCGTAGCCATCGAGCCGATGCAGCATGTCGACGAGCTGGGGGTGAAGCACTTCCTGTGTGCCGAGAACGGCGGGTGCCATGAAATTCACTTGGTCGCATATCACTTGGCAGCGCTTTGACCACGGGTTGCCCTTGAGAGAGTCACCGTCATTTTTATAGCGGATATTGTAGGAGCCCACCAGCATCTCCTGTCCGTACGTTACTAACGGAAGGAGCAAGGCCAAGAGCACAACGGGTAGGCGAAAATGGTTGTTGCTTATCATCTTAATGATTGATAGTGTGATCGTTTCAATATCATTTGGTTTCCGGCAACTCTGTTATCTTTTTGGCGGCAAGACAGTGCTTATCTCTTCTTTCGGATACGCCGCGTCAGGCCGATGGCATTGGCGGGGCAGACCAGGCGGCAGAGGTGACAACCTACGCATTTCGTCCCGATGATGCGAGGCTGGCGCGTTGTGAGGTCGAAGGCGATGGCCTGGTGTCCGCCGTCCATGCATGACGTGTAGCAACGGCCGCAACCCATACATTTGTCGTGGTCGATGCGAGGATAGACGATGGTATCGCGGTCGAGGTCAGATGGCAGCACGAAATTGGGCAGTTGCTCGCCGACGAGGGTCTCAAGTCGGTCGATGCCGCGCTCTGCCATATAGTGCCGTAAGCCCGCCACCAAGTCGTCGATGATGCGGTAGCCATATTCCATCACGGCGGTGCACACTTGCACGTTGCTGCACCCCAACTGGATGAACTCCAGTGCGTCGCGCCATGTCTCAATGCCGCCGATGCCGCTGAACTGGACTTTCGTATTCGCCCTCCGCTGGCTGCGGAATTCTGGCGACTGAGACGCTCTGTCTCCTGGCTCGTCGCCCTGACCATTGATGATGGTGTTGGAAGTCATCTCAAAGATATGCCGCAGGGCGATGGGCTTCACCGCGCGCCCCGAATAGCCCGAAACGGTCAGCTTGTCGGTCACTGCCGCCGACTGCGACATGGTGATACTCTTGATGGTGTTGATGGCAGAAATGGCATCAGCACCAGCAAAAAAGGCTCCCATGGCGGGGGTGTTGATCTGTGTGATATTGGGAGTCATCTTAGGAATGACGGGAATCTTGACATTGCGCTTGACATAGGCTGTGTAGAACGTAACGAGCTCCGAATTCTGCCCCACGTCGCTGCCCATGCCTGCCAGTCGCATCTGAGGGCACGAGAAGTTCAGTTCCACGGCATCACATCCGGCCTCCTCGGCCATTTTGGCCAGCTCAATCCATTCCTCTTCATACTGTCCCATGATAGAGGCGACGACCACTTTGGAAGGGTAGTCGCGCTTCAGGCGGCGCAGGATGTCAAAATCCTCTTCATAGGGATTTTCGCTGAGCTGCTCCATATTGCGGAACCCGGCGAACGAGTCACCGTTTTTCACAGCATCAAAGCGGGGCGACACTTCGCGTATCTCCTGCTTGCAGATGGTCTTATAGAAAACGCCGGCCCATCCCATGTCGAATGCCCGTGCCACCATCTCATAGTTGGTGCAGATGGCCGATGAGGCGAGAAAGAACGGGTTCTCGCAGGGGATACCACAGAAATCGATGGCAAGGCTGGGCATTGGGGCGTCGACAGGCAAGCCACCGTCGCCGACAGCCCGCATCAGTTCTCGGATGCGGATGGGTCTGTCGTAGTGGATACACCGCTGTTCGGCAGCCTCCAGTTCCTCTTCTGTACATTTGCTTACCCATTGGCCTGCCAGTGCCTCATTGCCGAAGCGGATGGCGCGGATGGCACGTGCGGGGTCACCTTGTTTGCATGCCTGGCTGCAAGGGGCATCGACGCAAAACAGACAGCGTGCAGCTTCTTCTTGGATGTGTATCATAGTTGTAGCCGTTTGATAGATGATGATGATCGTTTTTCAAGACCTTGCTCTCTGCTAAGACCTTGTTTGGGCAAAGATACAAATTTTGCCATCAACCAGGAAATCTTTTTGTGACTTTTCTTACTTTTTGTCAGAAAAAAAAACAGGCAGATCAGCCACGTCGATTCCCTTACATCTGGCACACTTGTGTGAACAACTAAAAAATGGGTCAATTTTTCCTTAACAAATCATAAAACTAAAGAATTTAGTTTGTAATAACTAAAATTTTTAGTTTCTTTGTGTCCGGATAAGATACTGACGCATTTTGATGGATGCGAAACCAAAAGAAAACGTACAATGAAAAAACTGACACGCAAAGAAAAGGAAATCATGGATCTGTACTGGCAGCACGGCCCCATGTTCGTCAAGGAACTGTTGGAGTACTACGACGAGCCACGTCCTCACTTCAATACACTTTCCACCACGGTACGGATTTTGGAAAAGAAAGGCATGCTCGGCCATAAGCAGTTTGGCACCTCCTATCAATACTTCCCGATAGTGTCGGAGAAGGAATACGGACGTTCAAGTCTGGCTGGTGTCATCAAGAGTTACTTCGACGACTCATACATGGATGCTGTCAGCAGTTTCGTAAAAGACGAAAAGATTTCCCTGGAAGAATTGAAAGAACTGATTGAACAAATAGAGCAGTCGTCATTGAGGTGATGAGGTGATGAGGTTTAAGGTTTAAGGTTTAAGGTTTAAGGAGATGATGGAATTTTTGAAATACGACTTGAAAGTGGCAGTGCTGATAGCGGTTTTTTATTTGTTTTACCGCTTGCTGCTCAGCCGCGACACGTTTCATCGTGTCAACCGTGTGGTGCTGCTCGCCACGGCGGTAGCATCGTTTGTGTTGCCATTTAGTGTCTTCACATTCCATCATACTGTCATCCTGACACCCCGTGAGGCCAGCGTCGGCATCGGACAGCCGTTGGCGGCCGTGATCGAGCCATCCCTTCCGTGGTGGCAGACGGGAGCGGTCGTCGTGTTCTTCCTCGGCGTACTCATCGTTGCCGGCCATGTGGCATGGTCAGTCATGCAGGTGGTCAGCCTCATCATGCACAGCCGACGCTACCCACAACCCGACGGCACCGTCATCGCCGTGACCGACAAACCACTGGCACCCTTCAGTTGGATGCGCTACATTGTGCTCAACGTCAACGATTTCGAACATCAAGACCCTGCCATCATGGCCCATGAACGGGGACATATACGTCAGCGGCACTCGTTCGACGTGCTCCTCGTCGATACACTCACAGCGCTGCAATGGTTCAACCCCGCCATCTGGATGCTCCGCCAAGACCTGCGTGCCATCCACGAATACGAGGCTGACGCAGCTGTACTCTCTCAAGGCATCAATATGCGACAGTATCTTTATCTGCTTATCCAAAAGGCCGCTGTCGATGGCGGGTACTCCATCGTCAACGGCATCACTCACAGTACCCTAAAAAACCGCATAAACATGATGCTTAACAATAAGAAATCCAACGGCAAGAGTTGCTTGAAACTGCTTGCGCTGCTGCCCATCCTGGGCATTGTCCTGACGCTCAACGCCGAGACCGTCACCCACTACGTTTACCAACAGCCTCAGAAGAAGATGGTGAAGAAAGGCCGCAAAGCTGGAAAAGTGAATGTCGGCAGTCATACCGTCGAGGTGAAAGCCGACACGGCACATGCTTCCGAGCACATCGGCATCTATGTGTCCAGCGAGGAGGAAGGCATCTTGAAGGATCCGCTCATTATCATCGACGGCAAGCGTGCCAGCGAAGAGGCGGTAGAGGCGCTCGATGCCAGTACGATTGACCATGTAGACGTGCTGAAGGACAAGTCATCCACAGAAATCTATGGCGAGGAAGGCAAGAACGGCGTTATCCTTATCACGACCAAGAAGGCGGTGCCGACAATAGCCATAGGCAGTTTCTCTGCTGACGAAAACGTCGGAGCCGGAAACGACGAAACCGCAGAAGCCGGGGTCTTCGATGTGGTCGAGAAAATGCCGGAATACCCGGGCGGCATAGAAGCGTTGATGAAGTTTCTCTCCATGAATGTCCGTTATCCGGCAGCCGCCATCAAGGCTGGCGTGCAGGGGCGTGTTCTCGTCAACTTCATCATCGAGCAGGATGGCAGTATCAGTCATGTACGTGTTGACCAGAAAATCAACGACGACCTTGACGCCGAGGCAGTCCGTGTGGTCAAAGCCATGCCCCAGTGGACTCCAGGTATGCAGGATGGTGAAACTGTGCGGGTAAAATACACCCTGCCTATCTCATTCCGTCTGAACTAAATAGTCTAAGCAGAATGACGAAGACAGGTTTTCGTCTATATCCCAGAGACAGGTTTTTGATGGAATTCCATTTGCATCAAAAACCTGTCTCCGTGAGTTCTGGCATCATTCTTCCATGAGTTTGCGGTATCTGATCCGCTTCGGTTCTTCCAGTCCGAGCCTGGCGGCTTTATTAGCCTCATATTCAGTATAGCTGCCCTCGAAGTAGAAGACGTTTCCCTCGCCCTCAAAAGCAAGGATATGAGTACAAATCCTGTCGAGGAACCATCGGTCGTGGCTGATGACGACGGCACATCCGGCAAAAGCTTCCAAGCCTTCCTCCAAGGCCCGTAGTGTGTTGACATCGATGTCGTTGGTCGGTTCATCGAGCAATAGTACGTTGCCTTCCTGTTTCAGTGCGATAGCCAGCTGCAGACGGTTGCGCTCACCGCCCGAGAGCACAGCGCATTTCTTCTCCTGGTCGGCTCCGTTGAAATTAAACCTGGAGAGATAAGCCCTGACATTGACGTCACGCCCTCCCATACGGATAGTCTCATTGCCCCCGCTGACCACCTGATATACCGTCTTTGCCGGGTCGATATCCTTGTGCTGCTGGTCGACATAGCTGAGTTTGACCGTCTCGCCCACCTCAAACTGCCCTTTATCGGCCTTTTCGAGTCCCATGATGAGCCTGAAGAGCGTGGTCTTGCCAGCCCCGTTGGGGCCGATGACACCAACGATGCCGTTGGGTGGGAGCATGAAGTTGAGGTCGTTGAAGAGCACTTTCTCGCCGAACGCCTTGGCCACATGCTCGGCCTCGATCACCTTGTTGCCCAGTCGCGGACCGTTGGGGATAAAGATTTCCAGTTTTTCTTCTTTCTGCTTCTGCTCTTCATTGAGCATCCTGTCATAAGAGTTGAGTCGTGCCTTTCCCTTGGCATGACGAGCTTTTGGTGCCATTCTCACCCACTCAAGCTCGCGCTCGAGCGTCTTGCGTCGCTTGGATGCCGTCTTCTCCTCCTGTGCCATACGCAGACTCTTCTGCTCGAGCCAAGATGAATAGTTGCCCTTCCATGGAATACCTTCCCCACGGTCGAGTTCGAGAATCCACTCTGCCACGTCGTCAAGAAAATAGCGGTCGTGGGTGACGGCGATGACCGTCCCTTCGTATTGCTGCAGATGCTGCTCGAGCCAGTCGATCGACTCGGCATCAAGGTGGTTGGTAGGCTCATCGAGCAGCAAGACGTCGGGCTTTTGCAAGAGCAGCCGGCAGAGAGCCACGCGACGGCGCTCACCGCCGGAGAGGTTCTGCACGCTCCAGTCGCCCGGCGGACAGTTGAGGGCACTCATGGCCCTGTCGAGTTTCGAGTCCATATTCCAGGCATCCGTGGCATCAATGATATCCTGCAGCTCTGCCTGGCGGTTCATCAGACGGTCCATCTTATCAGAATCTTCATAGTATTCTGGCAGTCCGAACTTCACGTTGATCTGATCATACTCGGCCAGCGCATCATAGACATGCTGCACTCCCTCCATGACATTCTCTTTGACGGTCTTTGTTTCGTCGAGCGGCGGGTCTTGGGGCAGATAGCCCACTGTGAAGCCCGGACTCCACACCACGTTGCCCTGATACTGCTGGTCGATACCGGCAATGATTTTCATGAGCGTCGACTTACCTGCGCCATTAAGACCGATAATGCCGATCTTAGCCCCGTAGAAAAAACTGAGGTAGATATTTTTGAGCACCTGTTTCTGATTCTGCTGGATGGTCTTGCTCACTCCCACCATAGAGAAGATCACTTTCTTATCGTCTACTGTAGCCATAAAAAGATATTGTTTGAAGGATGATTCGTAATATTTCGCAATTTTGTGACAAAGATAGCGAAAAAAAACGAGTTATCGAAATAAATATGAAAAAGAGAAGCCCTTGCCCTATCTCAACCGAGAAAAGTTACTTGCATATTTTTGTATATTCATTATTTCTTAATACCTTTGCTGACAAAATGCACATGACCCCGATGCAGGCATCACCTCTCGCCCTGCATTCGCTTTGCCTGTATCCATCAACAACATCTACCATACCATCACTCATGAAAAAAAGACTACTTATCACATTGCTACTATCATCGGTCATCACACTCTCTTTTGCTGCCGGCAAAAAACAGCCATCGCCGCACATCCAGGAAGTGCCATTCACCAAAGTGACGCTGAGCGATCGTTTCTGGCTGCCACGCATAGAGACCAACCGCACGGTGAGCATTCCCTCCGCGTTCCGGGAATGCGAATCCAACGGCCGTTTCGACAATTTCGCCATAGCCGGCGGTCTGAAGCAAGGTGAACACCGCGGTGATTTTTCTTTCGACGACACCGACCCCTACAAAGTGATAGAAGGCGCCAGCTACTCCCTTGCCGTACATTACGACCGGCAGCTGGACCACTATCTTGACTCTGTGATCGCCATCATCGCCTCGGCCCAGGAACCCGACGGCTATCTGACCACCTGCGTCACCAACCGCTGCACCCGCCTGAGCGGCTGGTGGGGCACTCATAAATGGGAGAAGATCAACTCCCACGAATTATACAACTCCGGGCACCTGATTGAGTCGGCCGTGGCCCACTACCTGGCCACAGGCAAGCGCACGATGCTCAATGTGGCGATCAAGAACGCCGACCTGGTGTGCAAGACATTCGGTCCTTCGGAAGGTCAGATCCACCGCCCGGGCGGCCATCCCATCATCGAGATGGCACTCTGCAAGCTCTACAAGGTGACCGGCAACAAGAAATACCTGGATGGTGCCCGCTACTTCATAGAAGAGACCGGCCGTTGCACCGACGGTCACGCCCCGAGCATGTATTCCCAGGATCACCGTCCCATCCTCGAACAGGATGAGATAGTAGGACATGCGGTGCGTGCCGGCTATCTGTACAGCGGTGTAGCCGACATGGCGATGCTGACCGGCGACCGTGCCTATCTCGACGCCCTGAAACGTATCTGGGACAACATGTCGTCGAAAAAACTTTTCATCACCGGCGGGATCGGCAGCCGTGCCCAGGGCGAGGGCTTCGGCCCCAACTATGAACTGAACAACCACACCGCCTACTGCGAGACCTGTGCTGCCATCGCCAATGTATACTGGAACTACCGCATGTTTCTCGCCACTGGCGAATCAAAGTATATCGATGTCTGCGAGCGCGCACTTTACAATAATGTGCTGAGCGGCGTGTCACTCTCGGGCGACAAGTTCTTCTATGACAACCCCTTGGAGAGCGGTGGCGAGCATGAGCGTCAGCGCTGGTTTGGCTGTGCCTGCTGTCCGGGCAACATCACGCGCTTTGTGGCCTCCGTCCCCGGATATATCTATGCGATGAAAGGCAGCGACATCTATGTCAACCTCTACGCCCAGGGCAAGGCCGTAATCGGCAAGACGGAAATAGAGCAGACCACCGACTATCCCTGGGACGGCCAGGTGAGCATACGGCTGAACAAGGGTGGCGGACGTTTCGCCATTCGGCTGCGCATCCCCGGCTGGTTGAAGCGCCATCCAATAGGCAACGACCTCTACACCTATCTGGACGAGGCGAAAGCACTGGAATGCAGTGTCAACGGCGAGCCTGTAGCCGTTGACCCCACCGAAGACTACATCACCATCAGCCGCACATGGCGTAAAGGCGACGTGGTGCGTCTGAGCCTGCCAATGGACGTGAGGCGCATCACGGCCAATGACAACGCCGAGGACGACCGTGGCAAAGTGGCCCTGGAGCGTGGCCCCATCGTATACTGCATAGAGGGATGCGACCAGTCTGGCAACACCGTCTTTGACAAATACCTGCTTGACTCGGCACCCATCTCCCACCACTTTGAGCCCCGTCTGCTTGGCGGCGTGACGGTGCTCGACTGCCACGCCATGCAACTGCTCCCCAGCGGTGAGGTGACCAGCGTGCCGCTTCGCGCCATCCCCTACTCCACCTGGAACAACCGCGGCAACAGCCAGATGGAGGTATGGATCGCCCACAGCCCGGCCTATGCCTTGTCCACGCCCGTCGGTACGATCGCCAGCAGGGCACAGACCTTCAGCAACCGTGGCCCCATCCAGAACGACGCGCCCGAGACGGCTCCCACCGACGGCTGGGCCGGCGGTGTGAACGACCAGTGGGAGCCCCTTCGCTCTTCCGACACGTCCAAGCCCTACCACTACTGGTGGCTGAAGCGTGGCACCAAGGAGAGCATCTCGTATCGTTTCGACCGCCCCTACAGGGTGAGCAACGTGCAAGTCTACTGGCTCGACTTCGACCATTACGACGGCGACTTCCGCACTCCCTCATCCTGGGCTCTCTACTACAAGAAAGCTGACGGATCCTGGGCAGAAGTAGAAGAGCACAGTGCATACACGGTAGACCGCGACCGCTACAACAGTGTGAGTTTCCGCCCCGTGGAGACCCAGGAGCTTAAGATGGTGGTACAGCTGCGTCCCGGTGTCTCCGGCGGCGTACTGGAATGGAAAGTCAACGAATAACAACAAACACGAAAATTATATCAGATGAAAAAGATTTTTTGCTTTATGCTCCTGGCACTCTGCCTCCAGGGAGCATCAGCCCAAAAGAGTGTTTACATACCCGATGAATGGCAGCATCCGTGGCCTTCGGACTCACTATTATATGCAGAGAATGACCCCGGGAACAAATACACCTGGTCGAAGTCGAGGTCAGTGGAGTCGGACAACGTCATCGTGTTCTGGGATAAAGGCTATGGCTCAACTCCCCCCTCCCGCTCGCCGGAAGTGTACCGCGTAGACGAGCAGGATCTGCTCTCCAAATGCGAGGCATTCTACGACCTTGAGATCAACCGACTGGGATTTGTAGACACGACCACCACCAATCTGCGCAAATACAAAGTGATGGTGTTGCTCAGCCACACCAAAGATTGGGTATGCTATGGCGGTGGTTACGACTTTGAAGTGTCGGCTCTCTGGCTGGGTCCGTCGGCCTGCCAACCCGTAGGACATTCCGTGGCCCATGAGGTGGGTCATTCGTTCCACTATATGTGCTACGCCGATGCCTCCGGCAACAACCACACCTCCTCTGGCTCGATAGGCACCGGTTTTCATCTTCCGGTAGGCAACGGCCAGGCCATCTGGGAGCAGACCGCACAATGGCAGGCCAACCAGTCTTTCCCCGAGCTGATGTACTCACAGAGTATCAACGTGTTTCGCAACTCTCACAACCTGGCCTTCTCACATGAGTGGCACCGCTATCAGTCATACTGGTTTCTCTACTATCTCTGTCAGCACTACGGCGACATCACCACGGTAGGACAAGTGTGGCGCCAACCCATGCAGGGAGCCAAAGACTTCAACCAGGCCCTGATGGCGCTCAAAGGCCTCGATGCCACCGGCCTCTACCGGTTGTACTATGACTATGCCTCCCGCTGTGCCACGTGGGACTTCGATGTCTGTGCGCCCTACCGGCAGCCCTACATCGGCGACTTCACTTACCGTTGCGTCTCCACAGGCGACCACTCCTACCAGGTGGCCCTGGCCAGCACGCCACAGTCGGGTGGTTTCAACGTGATTCCGCTGCAGGTGCCATCTGCCGGCACCGAGGTGACCGTGCATTTCACCGCCCTGTCGGCAGGTTCCAAGCTGGCCGACGACGACCCAGCCGAGTTGCTCAATGGCGACACACAGTGGGTGAAGACCAACCGCACCAGCTATATCCGCAACACCATCTCCTCGCGCCGTGCTTTCCGACTGGGCTTTGTCGCCCTGATGAAAGACGGCAGCAGGGCCTATTTCCATGAAGACTCTCTCTACTGCAAGTCGCTCTCCGAGATGACCGACGACGTAAGTATGACCGTGCCCGAGAATGTAGACCGGCTGTGGCTGATCGTGGTGCCAGCGCCCACACAGTATCTTCAGCACCAATGGAAGGAGAGCCTCACCAACGCCCAGCACTGGCCTTATCGATTCAAGATCGACGGCACCGACATCGGCTCGCAGGCCACAGTGTATATGTCGCCCACTATCGACGGCCGCGAGGTGTCGGACATCACCTTCCGCTACGACATCCACATGCCCGTGCGCGAAAACTATATCCCCACGCCTGTGACCGTATCGGGCAAGGCCCTCGCCGCCCTTGGCACCGCCCTGCAGACCGACCCTGCCAACATCGCCGGCATGATGCAAGGCTACTCCAGCATTGGGCCCTCGGTGGGAAAAATCATGTTTTACCCGCTCAATCCCAAGACAGAAGCCACAGTCAACCGAGGCTCCACCGCCAATGGCTACGGTCACTGGTTCAATGCCAACGGCGCAGTTTGCGACTACGGCAGTGGTTACGTTTTCAGCGAGCTGACCCCTGCCACTATGACCTTCAACATCGGCCACTATCCCGGCAAAGTGTCTGACGGGCAAGAGGTGAGTATCGGTCAGGCCCTGCGCTACAAGCCTTCGGCCGGCAAAGAGTCGCTGGCCCGCTTTATCTTCAATATCCACATCGATAATAACATGAACAGTGTGGAGCTGACCGACATCGACTACGATGATCCCACTGGAATCCGAGAGGCTGCTCAGGCTCCTACCACAAGCCACCGGGGAGTATACACACTCAGCGGCCAGAGAGTGAGCCGCCCCAATGCTCACGGACTGTATGTCATCGACGGTGTGAAAGTAGTAAAATAAAAGGCATATCCCATGAGACAAGGCGTAACACCATTGCTCATCGTCATCGGCATCCTGCTGTCTGCCGACATCCTGGCACAGAAGTCCATCTATATTCCCGAAGACCTTCGAGGGATGAACCTTGAGAGCGACACCTCACAATGGTCTTTTGGCCGCAGCGCGGAGACCCGCGACCTGATTTTCATGTGGGAGCGCGGATTCGGGCACGACCTGCAGTCGCCGCCCCCACTCGACGGCCACTCCATGGCGTTCAACCTCTCGGTACTGATGGATCGTGTGCAGACATTTTACCATTTTTTCCGCGACACGCTGAAATTCACCCTGCCAGGCTCCAAGGCCGACCGCTACAAAATGATGGTGATGGCCAACTACTCCCTCGACGGCACCGCATACGGCGGCACCTACGACAATTTCATCGGTGCGCTCTGGGTGGCTCCCAACCGCATCCAGGACAAGACGATGAACTGCATGGCACATGAGCTGGGACACTCTTTCCAGGCTCAGATCATGGCCGACTCTGTGGGAGAAGCCTGGGGAGGAAGTGGATTTTTCGAGATGACCAGCCAATGGATGCTCTGGCAGGTGAACCCCGACTGGCCTACCGATGAGAACTATCATCTGGAAGCATTCAGAGGACTGACCCACAAGGCTTTCCTCGACCTGGAAAACATCTATCACTCGCCCTACGTCATTCAATGGTGGAGCGACCTGCACGGCCGGGAGTCGATCGCCCATCTTTATCGTGAGGGCAGGATAGGCGAAGACCCCGTGATGACCTACCAGCGTGTGTATGGTATGAGTCAGCAATCCTTTTGCCGGGAGATGCTGAGGGGCTATCAGCACCTTGTGAACTTTGACTTCAAGCACGCCTGGACCAATACACGCCGCTATGCCTGCGGCTTCTCCAGCGAGACCGACACCCTGCCGGGTGGATGGGTGCGCCCCCACCACTATCCCGAGGCCTACGGCTTCAACATCATCCCGCTGCCCGCAAAGAGAGTGACACACATCCGTCTGCGAGGCGACCAGGTGCTACATGCCTTCGTAGGTGTCGACGAGCAAGGCCACAGTATCTATGGAGATATCGGTTCCACCACCTTCAGATGGCCCAAGGGCAGTCGTCCCGGCAGACTGTTTCTGGTAGTGATGGGTGCACCCAAGACGCACCAGCCACTCCAAATGGGCAAAGTCAACACCACGTATGAATATACGTTCAAATAACAGCCAGACGCTCTTCCTGGCACTGAGCGCCGTGTCGCTCCTGGCAGGAGGCCTCGTCTATGTCGTGGCCCGTCCACGTCATCTGCTCCTATTCTGGGCAGCAGACCAAATGGGAATGGGCCATGCCGTAGACACCCTTCGCACCACCCGTATGCTGAGCGAGTGTCCTGAATGGACCATCTACAGTCTGCCTGGCGGACTATGGTCGCTGTCGTACATCCTCGTGACCAGCGTACTCACCCAAAGGCTTCCCAAGCGCATGAGGGTGCCGGTGTGCGGCATCATCCCCTTGACAGGCATGATGTCTGAGATATTTCAGGCGACAGGCTGGCTGCCAGGCACTTACGATGTCGTAGACCTGTTCTGCTACGCCGCCCCCTATTTGCTATATCTATTTACCCAACTAAAAACACCTGAAAAAACATGAATATTGAAGTCACACCCCGAAAAATCCTTTATGTAGCACTTGCAGTCGTCGGTTTTTTCGTCTTATTAGGAGTTTTCACACTGGCCATCGGCAACATGGCCGAAGACGAAGAGACGGGGACCGACGAGCCACAGGCAAAGGCGACACCACATCTGAAAGATGCCAATGAGATGAAAAAAGACACGGTGGTGATCACAGAGCCTATTGAAGGGGATCCCTATCAAGAGCTGGACGAACTCATCGGTCTGGAGTCGGTGAAAGAAGAAATCAGGAGTCTGGCCAATTTTGCCAAGGTGCAAAAGCAACGTGCCGAAAAGGGCCTGAAGACGCCTAAGATGTCCTACCACTTGGTTTTCACCGGCAGCCCCGGCACAGGTAAGACCACGGTAGCCCGCATCGTGGCCCGAATCTACAAAGACCTGGGTATCTTGCAGAAAGGTCATACGGTAGAGACCGACCGTTCGGGCCTTGTGGCAGAATATGTGGGTCAGACAGCCGTCAAGACCAATGCCATCGTCGACTCGGCCCTCAACGGTGTGCTCTTCATCGACGAGGCCTACGCCTTGGTGCCCGAAGACAGTCGCAGCGACTATGGCCAGGAAGCCATCTCCACCCTTCTGAAGCGTATGGAAGACGACCGCGACAAGCTGGTGGTGATCATCGCCGGCTATCCCAATGAGATGAAGCGGTTTATCCATTCAAATCCCGGGCTTCAGTCTCGTTTCAACCGCTACATCGACTTCCCTGACTATACCGCAGAAGAATTATATCGCATTTTCCATCTCTACCTGAAAAAAAACGAGTATACCATCACCAAGGAGGCGGGCGTGTATCTCAGGGAGCGTCTGGAGGATGTAGTGGCCCATAAAGACCGCAACTTCGGCAATGCCCGTTATGTGCGCAACAAGTTTGAGAAAATCATCCAGCGGCAGGCTAACCGCATCGCCAGCCGACGCAATCTCTCGAGCGAAGAATTATCTCTCATCACACTTGATGATGTGGAGAAGGAGATTTGATGAGTTGACGAGTTGACAAGTTGACAAGTTGACGAGTTGACAAGTTGACAAGTTGACAAGTTGACGAGTTGATAGTGACGAGGTATGTGTAAAGACTTATAAAAACATTAGAATATGAAAAAAAACAGAATCACTGAGTTATTTGGAATAGAGTATCCCATCATTCAGGGTGGGATGGTGTGGATCAGCGGCTGGCGACTCGCGTCGGCTGTCAGCAATGCCGGAGGCCTTGGGCTTCTTGGAGCAGGGTCGATGCATCCTGAGACCCTGGTGGAGCACATCCACAAGATGAAAGAAGCCACCAACAAGCCCTGGGGCATCAACCTGCCTCTGATGTATCCCGAGATAGAGCGTCTGATCGACATCATCATCAGTGAGGGTGTGAAGATCGTCTTCACCTCAGCAGGCAGTCCTAAAAAATACACCCAGCGTTTCCACGATGCGGGCATGAAAGTGGTGCATGTGGTGTCGAGCAGCAAATTTGCCCGCAAATGCGAAGAAGCCGGTGTCGACGCCATTGTAGCTGAGGGCTTTGAGGCCGGTGGCCACAATGGCCGTGAGGAGACCACGACGCTGACCCTGATTCCTCAGGTGCGCAAGGCTACAACACTCCCCCTGATAGCTGCCGGCGGCATTGGTTCCGGGGCTTCAATCCTGGCTGTCGAGGCCCTTGGGGCCGAAGGTGTCCAGATCGGTACGCTGTTTGCGCTGACCGAGGAAAGCAGTGCCTCGTCGGCCTACAAGGAACGCTGCACCCACCTGGAAGAAGGCGACACGATGCTCACCCTGAAACTGATTTCACCCACGCGCATGGTGAAGAACAGTCTCTACTGCCGCATCATGCAAGCGGAGAGTGAGGGTGCCGCCGTGGAAGACCTGAGGGCCATCCTTGGGCAAGCCGCCTCTAAACGTGGCATTTTCGAGGGCGATGTAGACAATGGCGAGATCGAGATCGGCCAGATAGCCTCTGCCGTGAAAGAAATCCTGCCTGTGAGCGAGGTGATGCGCCGCCTGGTGACAGAATACGACGAGACCCTGAAGCAAATTCTTTAAAGGTGTGTTCTATTAATTCTATTTGATATATAGGCATTATTCTGCTCGCCTCGACATAATTAATAGAACCCACCTAAACGCTTCATCATACCCTGCCCCCCCGACTCTTCTCCCCTTAGGGGAGCCGCGAGTTTGAGAGGGGCGGGGAATAGATAACAGAAAGGTCTGAACACACCTTTGTTATTTAAAACGCCCGTAGAGTGTTTTTTTGCTAAAAAAATTGTCATTTTCTCTTTTTTTTTGTTAACTTTGCGATGTCAACAAGTGCCTTTTATTGACTTTTATCCGCCCCACTCAGGTAGATAAAATTGTCGGCATAGCAGCACTGCGGGCACCTTTGTTGTCCAGAATCTAATAATCAATTCAAAATCAGATGGTTATAATTTTAGCCATCTCGTAGTCAAACATAAGAATTAGAGTTAAGATTAATTATAAGACATGTCACGACTTGAACCACTCATTGCTGACCTTGCGTTGATTCTCATCTGCGCAGGTGTGATGACGCTTCTATTCATGAGTCTCAGACAGCCAGTCGTGCTTGGCTACATCTCCCCCCGCCACAATCCTCATCGGCCTTTTCATCTGCAGTCCTTTCCTGTGGATGCTGCTGCGCATCATCATCACAGCCGTCTTTGTGAGCTACTTTGTAGACTATGCCATCCCCTGGAGCAGCTGATCTTTTAGCCGCTTGATATGGACATGGGCACCAGTAATAAAATATTCAACAAACAATAATAAATACAACATGAAGACCTTCAAATGGACTTTGGTGCTATGCATAGCACTGGCATCGTGCAATATCGACATGCCCCAAGAGAAACATTCATCGTTTGAGACGATGACAGTGAAGAAATCGGACATTGAACTTCCTTATAAGTTCAGTGCCAGGATGAAAGGCCAGAATGACGTGACGGTTTCGCCACAGATCAGCGGCCAGCTGATGAAGATTTGCGTGACCGAAGGTCAGCAGGTACGCAGAGGACAGACTCTTTTTGTCATCGACTCCCGCAACGCCCAGCATGAAGTAGAGTCCGCTCAGGCCAACCTTCAGGCGGCTCAGGCCAATCTTACTGCCGCCCAGGCCCAGGCCAACAGTGCCAAGCTGGAATTCGATAGCAACAAGAACCTGTTTGACAAAAAGATTGTGAGCAGCTATATGCTTGAGAACTCGCGTAACAGCTACAACCAGGCATTAGCCGCGGTCAGTCAGGCGAAGGCGGCAATAGCCCAGGCTCAGTCGGCGGTGAACCATGCGAAGGTGAACCTCGGTTTCTGCACAATCACAGCTCCAGTGTCTGGTGTGATCGGCGAGATTTCAGTTCGTGCAGGCGACCAGGTCTCACCCATGACCCAAATGACCATTCTGAGCGGCAACACGACGATGTTTGCAGAGTTTTCTGTGACAGAGTCGGTAGTCGAGGCATTGGTCAAGAGCGGCATGAAGGCAGCTGAAGTGGACAAATATATCTCCAACCTGCCACCAGCCATGTTTGTGATGAAGAACGGCACGGAATATCCCTTCCAAGGACACGTCGTCAGCCTGACGGGTGTGGTGAATGCGTCAACGGGGTCACTGACCTGCAAGGTGTCGTTCCCCAACCCCGACGGTCATCTGTACTCGGGCATACAAGGTTCGGTGGTCATGCCTTTTTCAGAAAAAGATGTGATCGTCATTCCTCAGAACGCCGTGGTGCGCCTGCAGGACAAGTCGCTTGTCTATAAAGTGAAAGCCGACAGCACCGCCACCGCCGTCGATGTGACGACGGAGGATCCCGGCAACGGCAAAGACTTCATCGTGACCACCGGTCTGAGAGAAGGCGACAAGATTGTAACCGTCGGCGCCAATAACGTGACGGAGGGAATGAGAGTGCTGTATCCGGAAACAACAGAGAGTAAGAGTGAGGACAAAAAGTGATTAGGGACCATTTATCTTCCTCATTATGAAAAACAATATATTTATCAATAAATACGTGATGGCATGCGCCATCTCGATTGTGATAGCGCTGGTGGGCTACCTCTCGATGAACTCACTGGCCGTAGAGCAATATCCGGATATTGCGCCTCCCACGGTGCTTGTCTCTACCAGCTACTCCGGTGCTGACGAGAACACGATCATGAAATCGGTGATCCAACCGTTGGAAGAAGCAATCAACGGTGTGACAGACATGACCTATATGACCTCGAAGGCATCGTCTAACGGCAACGTCAGCATCAATGTCTATTTCAAGCAGGGCGTTGACGCCGACATGGCGGCGGTGAACGTGCAGAACCGTGTGACCCAAGCCCAGGCCCTGCTGCCTGCCAACGTGACCAAAGTGGGTGTGACTGTGCAGAAGCAGCAGAGCAACATCCTGCAGATCTTTGCCGTGAAGAGTGTAGATGGCAAGTACGACGAGGACTTTATCTCCAACTATGTCGATATCAACATCAAGCCGCGCCTGATGCGTATCACCGGCGTGGGCAATGTGATGAGCCTGGGCAACACCTACGCCCTGCGTATCTGGCTGAAGCCCGACGTCATGGCACAGTACGGCCTGACCCCCAACGACATCTTTGCGGCCATCGGCGGACAGAGCTTCGTGTCGGCTGTAGGTTCGCTGGGCGAGCAGTCGGGCAACTCCTACCAGTATTCCATGCAATACAAGGGCACACTGAAGAGCGTCGAGGAATTCAACGAAATCGTGCTGCGCACCAGCGGTGGCGGCATGCTGCACCTGAGTGATGTGGCCGAGGTGAAGATAGGTGCCATGAGCTATAACTTCACGTCTAACATCCAAGACAAGCCGGGTGCACTCTTCATGGTGTTCCAGGCTCCGGGCGCCAACGCCACCGAGGTGAACGCCCGCATCAACAAGACTTGCGAGGAGATGAAGAAGACGATGCCAGCCGGTCTGGAGTTCGTGACCATGATGACGAGCGACGACTTCCTCTTCGCTGCCATCCACAACGTGGTGGAGACACTCATCATCGCCATCATCCTCGTGGTGCTCGTGGTGTTCTTCTTCCTTCAGAATTTCAAAGCCACCATTATCCCGTCCATCTCCATCATCGTGTCGCTGTTGGGCACCTTTGCCGTCGTATCGCTGGCAGGCTTCTCTCTCAACATCCTCACGCTCTTCGCCCTGGTGCTCGCCATCGGTACGGTGGTCGACGATGCCATCGTAGTGGTAGAGGCCGTGATGGCCAAGATAGAGGGCGGCATCAGCGATGCCCGAGAAGCCACGCGCCAGGCCATGAGCGAGGTGTCGGTGGCCGTCATCTCGTGTACACTGGTCTTCATGGCCGTATTTATCCCTGTGACCTTCATGCCCGGCACCTCGGGCACGTTCTTCACCCAGTTTGGTGTGACGATAGCCTCGTCGGTAGGTCTGTCGTGCATATCGGCCCTGACACTCTGTCCGGCTCTCTGTGCCATTATGATGAGAGTGGAGGAAGGCAAGAAAGAAGGCAAGGGTCTGACCTACTACACGAAGAAAGCATACGCCTCCAGTTATAACGCCATCTACAACAAATACAGCCGCAGCGTGCAGAAGTTCATCAAGCGCCCGGTGCTGGCATGGAGCCTGCTGGCTGCGGCCGCCGTGCTGCTGGTGTTCTTCATGAAAAACCTGCCGTCAGGTCTCGTACCGCAAGAAGACCAGGGAGTGTTCCTGGCCGAGGTGCGCACGCCCGAGGGCACTACACTGCAGCAGACCTGTGAGATTGTGAAACAGGTAGAGGCCAAGATCAAGAAAATCCCCGAGCTGGAGAGTTTCGCCGTATGTAACGGCTATGGTATGGTCTCGGGCCAGGGTTCCAACTTCGCCACGCTCATCATCCGCCTGAAAAACTGGGACGACCGTCCGGGCATGAACCACCTGATAGACCTCGTCATCTACCGTTTCTACCTCGACTGCAAGGACATCAAGAACGTGCAGGTGCTGCCCTTCCAGATGCCGCAGATTCCCGGCTACGGTACGAGCAACAGCGTGAGCCTCGTGGTACAGGATCCCACCGACGGCAACCTGTCGGAATTTGCCCGGCAGACAGAGCATTTCTTGGCCAAGTTGGCAGAGCGCCCGGAGATCGGCTCCGCCATGTCGTCGTACTCTGAGCGCTACCCGAAATATCAGGTCGAGGTTGATGCAGCCCAGTGTATCCGTGCAGGCGTGACGCCCGCTTACGTGCTCAACACGCTCGGCACGTATTGTGGCGGCGCATATATCGGCAACTTCAACCAGTTTGGCAAGGTCTACCGCATCATGGCCGCCGCCTCACCAGAGTACCGTCTTGACCAGCAGTCATTGCAGAATATCTTCGTACAGGTGGGAAATGGCCAGATGGCTCCCATCTCCGAGTTCATCTCACTGAAGCAGATTGTCGGTCCGTCCAACATCGAGCACTTCAACCTGTACCAGAGCATCTCCTGCTTCGTGACCCCCGCCGGCGGCTATACCGAGGGCGATGCCCACAAAGCCATTGCCGAGGTATTCAAGGAGGAGATGCCCTCCACCGCCAGCTATGAGTACAGCGGCATGTCGCGTGAGCTGGAGGAGGCTGCCGGCTCCAATGCCACAGCCATCATCTACGTCATCTGCGCCATCCTGATCTACCTCATCCTGGCATCACTCTACAACTCTTGGTTCACTCCGTGGGCCGTGCTCTTCAGCGTGCCGTTCGGCCTGATGGGTGCCTTTGTGTTCGCTTACTTGGGCAACCTGTTAGGACTGCCCGGTATGGACAACAACATCTACTTGCAGACGGGTGTCATCATGCTGATTGGCCTGTTGGCCAAGACTGCCATCCTAATCACCGAGTTTGCCACCGAGCGCCGTGCCCAGGGCATGAGCATCGTGGATGCAGCCTTCGAGGCTTGCAAGGAGCGTCTGCGCCCCATCCTGATGACAGTGGCCACGATGATCATCGGTATGATTCCCCTTGTGATTGCCGGCGGAGCCGGTGCCAATGGCAACCGTGCCCTCGCTCTCGGCGTGATCGGCGGTATGAGCATCGGCACCATCGCCCTGCTCTTCGTTGTTCCTGCTTTCTTCATCGTGTTCCAGAAGTTGCATGAGAAGTTTCAGGGGAAGCCGCTTTCTAACGAGGTGGCCGTAGAAGCATCCGAGTAACCCATAAAACAGACGACAATGACAAAGACTCTCAGACAGCCCCAGGTCCTGAAGCGAGCAGCATGGCTGCCGTCGTGCAAGGGACTTTTCTCTACGGCACTGCTTGCAGTGATGTGGGGGCAAAGTCTGACCGTGTCGGCGCAAGACTTTCTCCGGCAGGTGGACAGTTTTCTGTCCATGAGATACCGCAAAGGCAACGTCGACACGGCATACGTCATGCGCCCCCGCACCAACTGTACCGTGAGGGCCCGTCTGAATGTGTCGGGCTCAGATATTGAGACTGAGGGTTACGAAGGCGAGCTGCATTTCAAGTCGCTGATGGAGGCCAACAGAAAGTCTACGCTGAGTCTGGGTGTCAGCTATCTTGGCATCTCTGTGAGTGCAGCCCTCAACCCCGCCAAGCTGTTGGGCAAGTATGAGGACTACGAGCTGAACCTCAACTGCTATGGCCGCCGGTTTGGTTTCGACGTCATCTATCAGGATGCCAAGAACTTTACGGGGTGGCACGACCAAGAAGGCATGGCACGCACAGAACTGCCCGATGACATGCTGAAGGTGCAGACGCTGAACCTGAATGCCTACTACGTATTCAACAATCGGCGTTTCTCCTATCCCGCGGCCTTCTCACAGAGCTACATCCAGCGCCGCTCTGCCGGCAGTTTCCTCCTGGCGGCCTCGGGCATGGGACAGAAAACCACCCTCGACTGGGAGCAGGGTGTGCAGTTGAAGATGACCAACATCAGTCTCGGTGCGGGCTACGGCTACAACTTCGTACCGGGCAAAGGCTGGCTGCTGCACATCTCAGCCCTGCCCACCTTCATCGTATACAGCAAGACCTCCATGTCGTTCGGCGACGACCGGGTGCCCTTGCACTATCAGTTTCCCGAGGTCATCCTCACCAGCCGCGGAGCTGTGGTGCGCCAGTGGTCCAACAAGTTTCTGGGCATGTCGATGGTGTATACCTACACCAATATCGGCGACAAGAACAGTCTCGCCGTGTATAACAGCAAATGGCTCATACGCACCTTCTTTGGCGTGCGGATATAAAATAAAATATAAACAATAAACAAAGAGACCATATCAACAATGAGAAAGAATATTATTCTAATCTTTGCCACTCTCACACTGATGGGCTGCGGTATGTATAACAAGTACGAGCAAAATATACCAGCTCCTGCCAATGTCTTTGGCACCAGCCAAGACATCAAGAGCGCCACAGGCGAAGCGTCCATAGCCCAGATGTCATGGCGAGAGTTTTTCACCGACCCGCTGCTGCAGCAGCTCATAGAACAAGTGTTGGCAAACAATACCGACCTGAACTCCGCACGCATCGCCGTGGAGAAAAGCGAGGCATCGCTGAAGGCAGCACGACAGGCCTATCTGCCGGCACTCTATTTTGCGCCTCAGGGCACTATTGCCAGTTTCGACCTCGGTGCAGTGTCGAAGACCTACGACCTGCCTCTGCAACTGTCGATGGACATCGATGTGTTTGGCTCCATCACCAACAAGAAGCATGCTGCCGAAGCCGTGCTCCTGCAGGCACAGATGCAGCAGGAGGCCGTGCGGGCCAATCTTATCTCAACGACGGCCCAACAGTACTTTTTGCTGCAGGTGCTCGACCTGCAGTTGGAAATCCTCACCATGACAGACAGTCTTTGGAACACCTCACTCGAAACGGAGAAGGCATTATGGGAGAATGGCAAGGCCTATAGCACCGCCGTCAACCAGATGGAGGCATCATATCTGAGCATCAAGACGCAGATAGTGGACAACCGCCGCAGCATTCGTTCCGTAGAAAATGCCATCTGCAAGTTGCTGGGCGTCACGCCGCAACGCATCAACCGCCAGAAGTGGGGTTCGTCGGTACTGCATCATGCCGAGGCTATGGGCGACGAAATGCAACGCATGTTCGACACCAAGTACCTGAAGATTGGCGTACCCGCCATGATGCTTGAAAACCGTCCAGACATCCGCATGGCCAACCATGCCATGGAGGAGGCATTCTACAACACCATGGCTGCCCGTTCGGCCTTCTACCCCAGCATCACGCTCAGCGGATCGGCAGGATGGACCAATTCTGGCGGCGGGCTCGTCGTCGACCCGGGCAAATTGCTGCTCTCTGCTTTAGCCTCGCTCACCCAGCCCATCTTTGCCCGCGGCAAACTTGTTGCCAACAAGAAGATTGCGATGCTTACAGAGGAAGACCTGCAGAAGAAGTACGTCCAGACGGTGATCAATGCCGGCAACCAGGTCAACGAGGCGATGACCGACTGTCAGGCAGCCCGTGAGAAGCATCAGTACTTCACCCGTCAGGTGGAGGTGCTGCACGAGGCATACAAAGGCACTCACGAACTGATGGACAACGGCAAAGCCAGCTACCTCGAAGTGCTGACGGCCCAGGAATCTCTGCTTGATGCTCAGCTCGCCCAAGCCATGAACATGTATGAAGCATCCGAAGCCGTCGTCGCCCTTTACATTGCCCTTGGCGGAGGTTCGGAATAGCCATTCTCTCTTCATCAAACATCCTTTGGCCTCCACCGACCATGCATGGTCGGTGGAGGCTGCTTGTTATCACTGAGTCGTCAAAAATAATCCCCAAACGGTCATTAGGATTGATATCAGTTCAGTATTTGTTTCGAGCAGATTGGGCACATCACTGGCGAAGGCGTAGCGGGCTACATCAAGATAGGGATGTGGACAAGATGCCGAAAGAAATGCTGAAATGGAGTGCCCTTTTCGGAGCAAAAATCACACAAAGATGTTATAATTATTAAAAAAAGATCGGAATAAAAATAAAATCATTAATTTTGCAAATTGTATTTGCATCTACAGTAAAATAATGAGAAGATTTTATATGTTGGCTCTGCTGCAGATCGTCACCCTCTGCACCATGGCCGTTCCTGTCAGCCAAAAGCAAGCCCTTCAGAAAGCCCGGTCGTTCGCCAGCAGCCTACACCGCAAAGCCGATGTCCGGCTGAAGATGGCTTACGCCTCCAAGAAAAATGCCCAGGAAGCCCATTTCTACGTTTACAATATAGGGCATCATGATGGTTTTGTCGTTGTCTCCGGCAACGACCAGAGCGATGCCATCCTCGGCTATACCGACAAGGGCGACTTCGACTACGACCAGATGCCCGACAACATGAAGGTGTGGCTGGACCACCTCCGCGGCCAGTTGTCGATCATCGGCAGCCATTCCCCCGCCCCTCGCAGGGTGACCAACGTACACCCGACGACTGTCATCCAGCCCCTGCTCACCACCACGTGGGCACAGGTGGCTCCTTACAATGAAAAATGCCCGGTGATCGACGACGTGCACTGCAAGACTGGCTGCACCGCCACCGCCCTGGCCCAGGTGCTGCGCTTTCATGAATACCCATCGGGCAAGACCACTAAGATACCCGGCTACACGACCAGCACGCTGAAGATTGTCATGCCCGAGTTGGCTGCCACCACTTTCAACTGGGCCAAGATGCCCGACAAGCTGACCTCCGACACCCCTCAGGACGAGATAGACGAGGTGGCCAAGCTGATGCTCTACTGTGGCCAGATGACCGACATGAACTATACCCCCAGCGGCTCCGGGGCCTTCACCTACAAGATACCCGACCGTCTGCCCACCTATTTTGGCTACCCCAAAACGATGCACTACCTCTACCGTGAGTCGTATGACGAGGCCAGCTGGGACAGTCTGCTCGTGAAAGAGCTGGAGCACAACCAGCCCGTGATCTATACAGCGTATACCAATCTCAACCAAGGCCATACCTTCATCTGCGACGGCTACGACGGCAACGGACTCTACCACATCAACTGGGGGTGGAACGGTGTAGGCAACGGCTACTTTCGCATCTCCGTGGCCCACGCCACCGACGAGGCACTCAACGAAGAGATCAAGAACTACCACCTGAGCATGCGCCAGACCGCACTGGTGGGCCTGAAGCCCGCCGGTACAGACGACTATGTGGCTCCTAAGGAATACTACAGGGCATACAGCCGTCCAAGCCTGAAAGAAGGCCGCAGCTACAGCCGTGCCTCCTCAGACGTCGACTTCACCGGCATCACATTCAAGCAATCTTTTGTCAACACGTCGAGCAGCACACGCAGACTGTCGCACGGAACAGCCCTCTACAATGAAGCCGGCCTGTTGGTGGAAGTGCTGGCTACGAGCACCGCCAACCTGGCCGCCGGCGGCACGAAGACCTACGAGTCGGCTTCGCTGTCCTTCGGCAAGGATCTGGAGCCAGGTCACTACACAATCAAGCCTGTCTACAAGCGCAGCTCGTCGGCCGACTGGATCCCGATGGCCGGCACAGACAAGAACTACATTGACGTGGTGCTGAAAGAGGAAGAACTGACGCTGACCCCTGTGCCGAAGGCCGACTTCAAAGTGAACAGCCTGAAACGAAACGGCTCATTCCTCACGATGGAACTGGAGAACGATGACGAAGGATTCTACGGCCCCATCTATCTGCGCGTGGAAGATCCCGAGACCGGAATCATCACCCAGATTTCCAATGACGTGCTGTCGTTTGACCCTGCGTCGAGCACCACCTTCGACCTCTACATCGACGACAATGTGGACTTCGACCTGGAGAACGACCGTTTTTATCTCTCGGTCGACGAATACAACACTCAATATTTCTATTGCAACGACACGGAGCAGGACAACTACTTAGAGAAGAGCATAGCCATTCTCAACCAAGACGCAGAGACTGGCGAAGTAGTAGGCGACCGCATCATGTTTGAGCTGACGCTTAAAAACGTCACCGAGAGCACGTTTAATGACGAGGTAAGCCTGACTCTGACAGACAATGAGGGGAATGTATACGAAGAAGAACTGCCTGTCGAACTGGCCGCAGGAGAGGAGCTGACATTGTATAAAGAGTTTGTGCTGAGTGACTTCGACAAGACTTATGTGCTGACAGCCTCTCACATGAAAAACACCTATACCACCGACGAGGTGGCGACCGATGAGCTGCATGTGGCCGAGGGTGCCATCTACTGGACCAAGGACGGCATCGTGAAGACCCAGAAATCCGCCACCAAGTTTGTCGTCCCCGAAGAGGCCCTTGCCATCAACCTTCACAATGCTTACAAGACCAATGTGACCCCCAACAGCAACCCCAACACCATCTACATGCTCAACCGTACGGTGCCAAAGGGGCTTGTGGGCAAGAACTACGTAAATGGGTCCAACAAGGGAGACAAGCTGACACTGACCGACGGCTACGACTTTTTCATCCCCACAGAACTCACCTTCTCCGGTGCCATCACCTACCAGCGCACCTTCAGCAGCGCTGACAGTCTGTGGCTGAGCTCCATCTATCTGCCCTTCGCCCCAAAAGAAGTGACGGCAGACGGCGAGCCCGTGGCGTGGAAAAAGAGCGCCGACGACGAGGCCGGTTTCTGGCTGATGTCATTTGAGCAGGTCGACGACGAGGTGGCCAGGATCACCACATCATATCCCGACACCATGGTGGCATACACGCCCTACTTCCTGGTGCCCGACAGCCAGTTGGTGAACAAGACTGTCATCTTCAAGGCACAGAAACAAACACTTCTGCCCACCAACTATCTGCAGCAGTTTGCCCATGCCGACTGTTATGGTCTCATTGGTTCGCATTGCCTGCAACCTGTCACCAGCGGCTACGTCCAGTCCGACAGTCTCTTCGTCCATGCCGACGTGGACAGCGAAGTAGAGCCTTTCAGGGTGTTTCTCAATGCTGGCGAATGCCTGGCCAGCGACCAGCTGAGCATAGACTTCTACGAGAGCATCGCTCCGATGGTAGCCCCCACGCCAGGTTCCTCCGTCGAGATACTCTTAGGCGACGCCAATGGTGACGGCACCGTCGACATCTCCGATGTCTTGCTGACCGTAGACTATATTCTGGGCAAGCCACTCACCGAATTGATCGAAGAGAATGTGAACCTCAACGCCGACGAGACCATAGACATCTCTGACGTGCTGATGATCGTGGATATCATTTTAGGGAAATAACGATGCCTCTCAGCCGGCCTGCATTTTCATCCACTTTCCACGGAACAATCTCCAGGAAAGCAAGATGCCACGCAGTGTGAGTTCGATGGCCATGGCAGTCCATACGCCCTTCAGTCCGTAGCTGGCAGAGAGCGCATAAGCCAAGGTGAGGCGTACGAACCACATACTGCCCAGGCTGATGAGCGCCGGTTTGAGAGTGTCGCCAGCCCCCACGCAGACACAGACAGAGATGATGGAAGCCGCAAACATGGGTTCGGCGAAGGCCTCAATCCTCAGGCACTGCCCACCGAGTGTGCGTATCTCTTCGACCGGTGTCATGAGTGCCATCATCTCATGAGCGAATACAAACATGACAGCTCCCATAAGTGCCATGACGGCCATACCCGAGAAGAGCGTCATGCGGGCGAAACTCCTGCACAAGTCTTTTCTTGCCGCCCCGATGCTCTGCCCTATCAGGGTGGTGGCAGCATCGCCTATACCATATCCAGGCATATAACAAAGACTTTCTGCCGTGATGCCGAGTGTGTTGGCAGCGATGGCGATGGTGCCCAGCGGCGCGACGATGATGGTGCTCACGATTTGTGCCCCACTCATCAGCACAGACTGCACAGCCATGGGCAGTCCTATTTTCAGCGCATTCTGTATATACTGCGGTACCCACGAAAAGCTCTCCCCCACTCTTCTGAGCGACAGCATCACATTGCGGAAGACTGCATAATAGGCGATGATGAGGCTGCACACCACTATCGACAGGCTGGTGCCGATGGCCGCGCCCATCACACCCAGCCGCGCATGGAAGATGAGGAAATAGTTGAACACCACGTCGAGCACACACATCAAGATGCTGATCATGCTGGGCAGTCTCATATTGCCAGAGCACTTGAGCATGGCCGCGGAGAGATTATAAAGCTGGAAGAAGGGGCCACTGAGCCCGAAGAGCAAGAAATAGACCGACGCGTCGTGGGCGATGTCGGCCCCGCCACCAAGCCAGAAGGGCAACGGCCCTGAGATGAACACAGCGACAATGGCGAGCACGATGCTCAAGACGGTGGTGGCCAAAAGCGCATGCCTGAACACCTCCCTGGCCTTGACATTATCCTTAGCACCTATGAAATGTGCCACCTGCACAGAGAATCCCATAGATGCTGCCCCTGTGAGGCTGCCGAAGAGCCATGTGCTGGTCTCTACCAGCCCTATGGCCGCCGAGGCGTTGGCCCCCAGCTGTCCCACCATGGCCTGGTCGATGAAGAACATGACGACACTGGTGATCTGTGCCAAAATGGATGGTATACTCAACTTGATAATCAAGTTGAGTTTGTCTCGGTTGGTTAATGGTTTTCCATCCCTGATATACCCTAAAAGCCGGTCGCTTTCCTTCATTTCTGCCATTCCACCTGCAAAGGTAATGCAAATCGAAGGCAGAACAAAATGAATTCATTCATTTTTTATGCAGAGATGCAGCTTACTTTATTAAAAGGTAATGCATATCGAAGGCAGAACACGATTTTGTCCTTAAGCGTCATGTGAATGTTTCCTATGAAGCATACACACTCCCCCTAACACCCCCTCCGACTCCCCCGTTTCCCGGGGGAGAGCAACCTCTAACTTAGAGGGGAAACGCTGGCTGAGACACACTCCCCCTAACCCCCTCTAACTTAGAGGCTGCTGAAAAAGTCCTGTTTCTATCAAAAGTGGCCTC
>CAMIYC010000037.1 GCA_946402905.1 uncultured Prevotellaceae bacterium
GTCTTTGGATAGTTTCACGCTGGAGCCTGCCACGGACAATCCCCGTTGGGCCAAAATATTACATAATGATAAAAATGCTTCTCATACAATGCCTCTCGACAGCCATGCTGCTGATAGCTTGCAGTGGACAGTCCAATGCAAATCAAGGGATTGTCAATCCACGTGATACGGTGAACGATCCTGATGGCCTGACGGGTGAGGACAGCATCACCTATATTGAGGATGCCGTGCTGAAAAGTCCCATATCGGCCCAAGACTTGATAGGAATGGCCGAGGTGCATGTAATTGAAGGCGTGCTACATAATTATGCCCATCACGAGGAGATGAAGGATAATCCCCAATATGCCAATGATTTACAGATCAGTCATCAAGATTCCGCGGCAATGCGTCTGGCCAACCGCTTCATGAGGATGAACCACGTGGTCTCCATCAACGGCAAGGCCAACGACTGGCTGCAGTGGGCGGTGGCAGTCAATGCCGCCCTAGACACCTTCTGCGTGGAAGTGCCATCGGTCCCCCACTCCTCTGCTCTCGATGAGATCGGAAGGGTCATGGAAAAGTTTTCCTCGCAGACACAATTCGAGATGAATTACCAATGTTATGTAGATGCGACGGTAGAGTGCTACCGCACCATTGAGGGTTACAGGAGACTGCTCGAAGAGGTGCCAGCCGACCTGAAACCACTCATTCATGAAGAGTACGAGGCTTGGCACGACCTCAATGAAGCCCGGTTCACTTTCTGGAGCGATGTGTCATACAGACAAGAGTGGTATAGCATGAAACCGATGGAGATTCACGGATATAATGCCAACCTGTCGGAGAATAGGCGTGCTGAGCTACAGTTGGAACGGGAGATTATTCTCGAAGGGAAAAAATATCAGCAAAAAGGCAAGACGGTGACGACCGCTCAATGGGAACAGTGGATCAAAGACCATTCCGTGCCCGAAGATATCGACTTCCTTAAAGAGATGAAGTATGAAGATCGCATACCCGATGACAGTATTGTGGCAGAGCGGGTGAAACACCTCAAATCCGCTTTTGCACGATGGCTGGCTGCTCGCCATGCAATAGCCGCCGCCCTGCCTGAGGCACAGGGCAGGTCATACGACAACATCACTGCTGACATCCATTGCCGGATGATCGGTAAATTGGCAGACATCGTTTCTATAGATGAATGGTAAAGCACCTTTCTTTTTAACATTATTTAATAAAAAACACGGATTTTGGAGAACAACCTATTGAGATTTTTTGTAATTTTGCAGTGAAAAAGGTGTATTTATTAGTATTTGGCTGAATATCAGTTAGTTAGGCGAAATTTAAGGTAGATAAGATGAGACAGTTAAAAATTCAGAAAAGTATTACGAACCGATCAAGTGAAGCCCTGGATAAATATCTTGTTGAGATAGGAAGGGCTCCGTTGATTTCTATAGATGAGGAAATAGAACTTGCTCAAAAAATAAAGAAAGGTGGACCAGAAGGAGAAAGGGCAAAAGACAAGCTCGTGACGGCCAACCTTCGATTTGTTGTGTCCGTGGCCAAGCAGTATCAGCACCAAGGGCTTACACTGACCGACCTCATCGACGAGGGTAACATCGGTCTGATTAAGGCTGCTCAGAAATTTGACGAGACCAGAGGATTTAAATTCATCTCCTATGCAGTGTGGTGGATACGTCAGAGTATCCTCCAGGCTATAGCCGAGCAGAGCCGTATTGTGCGCTTGCCGCTCAACCAGGTTGGTTCACTCAACAAGATCAATCATGAGATCAATAAGTTTGAGCAGGAAAACATGCGTCATCCTTCAGTGTCGGAATTGTCTGACGCCACCAAGTTGGATGAGGAGAAGATAGGCCAGAGCCTGATGGCTGACGGCCACCATGTCTCGATCGACGCTCCTTTCCAGGACGGTGAGGACAACTGCATGCTCGACGTGATGCCAAGTGGCGATGACAGCCGCACTGACCGCTACGTAGACCATGAGTCTATGGCCTTGGAGCTCGACTCCGTACTCAACAAAGTGTTGAAAGACCGCGAGATCACGATCATCCGTGAGTGCTTCGGTATCGGCCGGCCTGAGAAGGGTCTGGAGGAAATCGGCGACCAGCTCGGACTCACCCGTGAGCGCGTGCGCCAGATACGTGAAAAGAGCATTGCCAAACTCCGTGACAGCGGTAATGCCAAGATACTCATGAAATATCTGGGATAATATCTTCAGGACATTTCAATTCTATTATAATATTTCCCTCATTTGATTCGTCAGATGAGGGATTTTTTTGTATTTTTGTCTTCAAATTCATTGTTATGACAAACAAACCGACTCTCACGGTCTATAAGGCAAGTGCCGGCAGCGGCAAGACCTTCACCCTGGCCGTAGAATATATCAAGCTCCTGCTCCTCCATCCAGTCTCATATAGGAATATTCTCGCCGTCACGTTCACTAATAAGGCGACAGAAGAGATGAAGATGAGGATACTCAGCCAGCTCTATGGGTTGGCACATGGCTATAGTGACTCAAAAGCCTATTCAGACAAAATAGTCGGCGATCTGCACTGTACGGAGGATTTTGTCAGGGAAAGAGCAGCCATGGCCCTGAATAGCCTCATACACCACTATACTTATTTCAAGGTCGAGACCATCGATAAATTCTTTCAGCGTATACTGAGAAACCTGGCCCGTGAGCTTGACCTGACGGCCAATCTCCGCATAGAGCTTAATGACAGGCAAGTGGAGCAGATGGCTGTAGACTTCATGATAGAATCACTGAAGAATGAAGACCAGGTACTCTCGTGGATGATGAGTTACATCCTTGAGACCATCCAGGGGGACAAATCGTGGAATGTCATCAAACAGGTGAAGGATTTCGGCGAGAATATCTTCAGAGAGCCTTATAAAAAACATGGAGAAGAATTGAACCGGATCCTGTCAGACGATCAGTTCTTCAATAAGTACAAGCAGCAACTGATACTCCTGCGAAAATCAAATCTCGACACAATGGCCGGGTATGCGAAAGACTTCTTTGAGGCCACAAAGGATTTCGCCATGGAGGATTTCGCGTATGGAAAGACAGGAATATACAATTACTTTGTCAAACTCCGTGAAGGCACCTTTGATGGCAGCCAGCCTGGGGCGAGAGTGAAAGACTGTATGGAAAACCCCGCCAAGTGGGGCTCTTCCAAATCACCCAACAAAAAAGCCGTGAACGACCTGGCCGAGAACCGTCTGGTCGGCATACTGCAAGCAGCCGAAGAAGATAGGCCGCGATGCTATAGGATGGCTAATTCAGCCGAGATCACATGGACGCATTTCAACCAACTGAGGCTTCTTGGCGTGATCGAAAAAAAAGTGAGAGACATGAATCAGGAGGCCAACAGGTTTTTGCTGAGCGACACTCAGGGCATGCTCCATGAATTGATTGATGACAGCGATACACCGTTTATCTACGAGAAAATCGGCTCTGTGCTCCAGCACATCATGATAGACGAGTTTCAGGATACGGGGCGGCTGCAATGGGACAACTTCAGGATCCTGCTCCGCAACTGTATGGATCAGGGTACTGACAACCTGATAGTGGGTGATGTCAAGCAGAGTATATACAGATGGCGGTCGGGCGACTGGAGGCTGCTCAATGGCATACAAAATGAGTTTGATCATCAGGAGAAAGTGAGAATCGTGTCGCTCTCTACCAATTACCGGTCGAGCAGGAAGGTCATAGAATTCAACAATCATTTTTTCCTGAAGGCAAGCCAGCTGGAATATGAGCGACTTTCTGGCATTGTCGGTGAGGAGGCAGAAGCACTGAGGACAGCTTATAGCGACGTGAGGCAGGAGGTGCCGGCCGGGAAAGACGACAGTGGATACGTCAGGATAGAGATGCTGCCCAAGTCCATATACGACGAGCATATCATGGAGAAAATCGCACAGGTCATCCTTGAGATGAAAGCCTCGGGGGTGCCTGAGAGCAAAATAGCCATTCTGGCTCGCAGAAACATGGATATAGAGAATACGGCTGTCTACTTTCAGAACCATCTGCCTGATATCCATATCATATCCGACGAGGCTTTCAGGCTGGATTCATCCATCTCGGTGGCCATCATCATCACCGCCTTGAGGTCGCTCGCCCACCCCACAGACCTCTTGTGCAAAACCGCACTGGCTAAATATTATCAAAACGACGTGCTGCAAAATCAGATTCCCGACGAACAGCTCCTCCTGTCGGCCCTGGGAAAAGAGGTGTGCGATGCATACAAGGAGTGGCTGCCAGCAGGTTTCAGTGACCGGGGGAGTCAGACCAGGCTCCTTTCGATGCCGATAATAGACTTGATGGAAGAATTGTTCAGCATGTTCCAACTCGACAGGATAAAGGGTCAGACGGCTTATATCTGCACGCTCTACGACCTCGTCGCCGACTTCCTGAAAGACAATATTGCCGACGTCGACACGGTGCTCAACGCATGGGATGAGACTCTCTGCTCAAAAACCATCCATGGAGATGATATAGACGGCGTGAGGATGGTCACCATACACAAAAGCAAGGGGCTGGAATTTGAGAATGTCATCCTGCCCTTCTGTAACTGGCGGCTGGAAAAAGGCGGCAATACCATCTGGTGTGACTCAGTGGATGCCCCTTTCAACCAATTGCCCATCCTTCCCATCGACTACAGCAAGGAAAAATTGGTTGATACGGTCTATGAGGATGACTATAGGCAGGAGCACCTGCAAAACAGTGTCGACAACCTCAACCTGCTATATGTCGCATTCACGAGAGCCAAGAAAAGACTCTACGTGATCGGCCAGAAAAAAGAGGAAAAAGACAACAGCAAGGGGAGTGGCAAGAAGACGGCGAAATCGGCTATCTCCACTCCTGTGCTTAGAAGTGAGTTGATCGAAGCATGTATTCCGGAACTGGAAAACGTGCTCCCCGGAAGCAGGGTGACGGAGAATGAGGACCACTCGGTGGTCTTTGAGTACGGCGAATGTATGGAAGACACTGTCGCGCAGCCAGAGAAAAAGAAGACCCAGAATATTTTCCTGCAGAAGGAGACAGGGGTGTCCTTGTCTATGAAGTCATACCAGTCGAAAGCTGCTTTCAGGCAGAGCAACAGCAGCGTGGAGTTCACTACGACAGAAGATGACGACTTGCGACAAATAGAGTATATCAAAAGAGGTAATGTGCTCCACCAGATATTCTCCAGAATACACACCACGGATGACATCCAGTCCATCCTCTGCCAGCTGAGGATGGATGGTATACTTTATGATGAAGTCAAGCCGGAGGAACTGGACAGAATGCTGAGCAACGCCTTGGCCGACAAAAGGGTAAGGGAGTGGTTCTCCAACCGATGGCAGGTGTTTAATGAGACGACAGTCCTTGACACCGACCCGGAGACAGGAGAACTGGTACAGAAACGCCCCGACCGAGTGATGTATGATGGCAACCGACTGGTGGTGGTGGATTTCAAATTTGCCAAGAAAGATGAGCGGCATGTCTCTCAGGTCAGGAATTATGTGAGACTGTTTGAGAAGATGGGATACAAGCAGGTGGAGGGATATGTATGGTATGTTGCCACCAATAAAATAATAGAAGTTGAATAAGCATGGCTAATAATGATTCTTTCTTAAAATACGTGGCGGAAGACATCGTCAGGAAGTATGGAAGCCAACTGGCCCATATCACTGTGGTATTTCCCAACAAGAGGGCGGCATTGTTTCTCAATGACCAACTGGTCTCAAGAGCCGGTACGCCGCTCTGGACACCCTCTTATACCACCATCAGTGACATCTTCAGGGAAAATTCCACCCTGCAGGTGGCAGACGACATCAAACTGATCTGTGAACTATACAAAAGCTTCGCCGCCTGCACGGGAAGCGATGAGACCCTCGACAGATTCTATGGATGGGGCACTGTCTTGCTGGCCGATTTTGACGATATCGACAAGAGCATGGCCGACGCCAGGGGGGTGCTCTCCAATCTGAAAGACATCCATGCCTATGACCATGTGGACTATCTCAGCGAACATCAGATAGAGACACTGAAAGCCTTTTTCCATCATTTCAGTGATGCGCATAACAGCCAGCTCAAAGAGAAATTCTACCGCTTCTGGAGTCATTTTCATGAGATCTACCAAGATTTCAACCATAGGCTCAGTGAACAAGGGCTCACCTACGAGGGAGCACTCTACCGGGCTGTCGTGACGGAAGGAAGCGTCAGACTGCGTGGCGAAAAATATCTTTTTGTGGGTTTCAACGCTCTTCAGAAGGTGGAACAGAGACTGTTCAGTATCATCAGGAGAGAAAAAGACGCGGAGTTTTACTGGGACTTCGACAGGTATTACACCGCTGAGGGCCAAGCCGAGCCTCATGAAGCCGGCGTGTTTGTGAAACCGAGCCTGTCGCTTTTCCCCAATGCCTTGGACACAGAAGATGAAAAAATATACGACTGTTTCAGAAAGGAAAAGCACATCACCTTTGTCGGTGCTCCGACAGACAACATACAGGCGCGGTATGTCAGTCAGTGGCTACAGCGGGAGGACAGAGTGGAGGCGGGAAATAAAACCGCCATCGTGCTATGCGACGAGAACCTGCTGCCCACAGTGATACACTGCATACCAGAAAACGTGAAGCAGCTCAACATCACCACAGGCTTCCCCCTCATGCACTCAGCCGTGGCATCCCTGATCGGAAGACTGATGGAACTGCAATATTATGGGCGCACGCAGAAAGACAAATACCGACTGAAGTTTGTCAACGCCGTCCTGAGACATCCCTATGCCAAATACATCTCTCCCATGGCAGGTGAACTGAGCAGACGGCTCACCGACAACCACAGAAACTTTCCGGTCAGGGACGAACTGACCCAGGATGAGGGCCTGGGGATGCTTTTCCAGGATATAGATGCCATGGGCCTGATGTCTGTCGGTGGTATGATGGCCGACCGTAACCTGTGCCTCACCGTGTGGATGATGAGCCTGCTGAAGCGTATCGCCTTAGAGGTGAGGCTGTCTTCGATGCAGGATCCGCTGTTTCAAGAGTCCGTCTACAAAGCCTATACATTGCTCAACCGGCTCAAAGGACTCGTTGAAAACGATGAACTAAAGGTGGATATCGTCACCTATCAGCGCCTGCTCAATCAGCTGATCGCCACGACCAAGATACCATATCATGGGGAGCCTGCCGTAGGACTCCAGATCATGGGGGTGCTCGAGACCAGGAATCTCGACTTCGACCATCTGCTCATCCTGTCGTGCAACGAGGGCAACATGCCCAAGGGCGTCAGCGACTCGTCGTTCATCCCCTATTCTCTTAAAGAAGCGTTCGGGATGACCACGCCCGAGCATAAAGTGTCCATCTATGCCTATTACTTCTATCGGATGCTGCAGAGAGCCAGCGACATCACCATCATGTATGGAAATGTGGCAGATGAGAAAAACACGGGCGAGGTGAGCAGATTCATGCTGCAGCTACTGGTGGAGAGCGGGCACCGGATAGATCGTCATGTCATCGTCTCGGGACAGTTGCCCTCCGTGAAGGTGTACCATCACATTGAAAAGACACCTGAGGTGATGAAGAGGCTTAACAGCCTGGATTATGTCTCACCTACAGCCATCAACCGATACATCAAATGTCAGCTACAGTTCTTCTATAATATCGTGGCAGGTATCAAGGAGCCTGAGGAGGTGGAAGACGAGATAGACGGAAGGACCTTTGGCAATATCTTCCATGATGCAGCGCTGTTTATTTACGAGTCTATCATGGGCGTGTCGGATGAGCGGCAGCGCCAAACGGTCGAGCGGCAGGGCTTCCGTGTGGAGAAACAACATCTGGACAATGTGCTACGTCAGCCCGCTCTGATAGAGCGTGCCCTGGACAGGGCCTTCGCCATCCACCTCTTCAAGTCAGACCATCTCCAGGAGAAACCCGAGTACAACGGACTGCAACTCATCAACAGAAGGGTCATCATGCACTACCTCAAGATGTTGCTGGAGATAGACCGCCAGACCGCGCCTTTCATCATCAGGGGACTGGAGAGGGATGCCTATGGGTCTATCAGGATCAACACCTCGGAAGGCGATCGGATCGTGAGAATCGGCGGAAGGATAGACCGGCTCGACGAAGTGCATGGAGAAGACGGAGGCAGACGCATACGTGTGATTGATTACAAGACGGGAAGTAGAAAGCCCGGAGCGATGGAAGACGTCGAAGCCGTGTTCTCCTCCAAGAAACTACCCCAGCATAGCGACTACTACCTGCAGGCGATGCTGTATGCTGTGATTGTAAGAAGATCAAAGGCACTTAATCCCTATGCGGAGCCGGTGAGTCCGGAACTGCTGTTCATACAACATGCAGGAGCCAAAGACTATAGTCCTATACTCAAAATAAACAAAGAGCCCATAGAGGATATCGAAACCTATGCGTCGGATTTTGTAGAGCAACTGAGAGCGATGCTGAGCCACATGATGGAACCCACCGAACCGTTCACTCCCACCGACGACCGTAAGGTATGCCTCTCATGCCCCTATAAAGCCATTTGTGGCAAAAACGAGATCAGAGAATAAAACTTATACCTAATAAATCACAGAACATGATGAAAAAATTCGCGGTATCACTTGTCGTCGCATGCTGCTCGATAGGCAGTGTCAGCGCCCAACTTCTACCCTATCAGAACCACCGCCTCTCCGCTCAGGAGAGAGCCGTCGACCTCTGCTCCAGGCTGACTCTTGAAGAAAAAGCCAGTCTGATGATGAGTTCGTCGCCCGCCATCGAAAGACTGGGAATACCTCAGTTTGACTGGTGGAACGAAGTGCTCCATGGCGTCGCACGTAATGGATTTGCCACGGTCTTTCCTGCCACCATCGGCATGGCAGCTTCTTTTGATGATCGTTTGCTACAGCGGGTCTTTGAAGCGGCAAGCGATGAAGCCAGGGCAAAAAACAATGTGGCCCGGCAAAGCGGTCATATCAGAAGATACCAGAGCCTGTCGTTCTGGACACCCAATATCAACATCTTCAGAGACCCGAGATGGGGGCGCGGACAAGAGACCTATGGCGAAGACCCCTATCTCACCGCCCGTATGGGGCTCGCCGTGGTGAGAGGACTGCAAGGACCCTCCGACAGCCCTTACCGTAAATTGCTTGCATGCGCCAAGCATTTTGCCGTGCACAGCGGTCCGGAGTGGAACAGACATGAGTTCAACATCGAGCGTCTGCCTGAACGGGATCTCTGGGAGACCTACCTGCCTGCATTCAAGGCGCTGGTGCAGGAAGGACAAGTGGCGGAGGTGATGTGTGCCTATCAGCGGATAGATGGAGATCCCTGCTGTGGCAACACAAGATACCTGCAGAGAATACTCCGTGACGAATGGGGCTTTGACGGCATCGTCACCAGCGACTGCGGCGCAGTGGATGACTTCTGGCGTCCAGGCAGGCATGGAGTGTCGGCCGATGCCTCTTCTGCGTCGGCAAAGGCGGTCCGGGCAGGCACCGACGTGGAATGCGGCAGCAATTACCGTACGCTTCCCGAAGCGGTGAAGGCCGGGCTGATCAGCGAAAAGGAGATCGACACCAGCCTCATCAGGCTGCTCAAGGCCCGCTTTGAGCTGGGCGATTTTGATTCCGACGAACTCGTAGACTGGAAGCGGATGCCGGAGTCGGTAATCGCCAGCGACAGCCACAAACAACTGGCCCTGGAGATGGCAAGGGAGTCGATGACTTTGCTCCACAACCGCGACCACGCACTGCCCTTGGCCAGGAATGCCAGCGTCATCGTCATGGGGCCCAATGCCAACGACTCTGTCATGCAGTGGGCCAACTATTCCGGCTATCCCACCGGATGTGTCACGATATTGGAGGGCATACGCGAAAAACTGGGTGATGTGGCGTATTATCCGGCGTGTGGACTCACCAAGAATGAAATCGACGAAAGCCGGTTTAACGAGATCTCCTGTAGCGGAGGCAAGGGACTTTCCGTGTCGTATTATAACAACAGGTATTTCAGCGGTACTCCTGCCGCCACCATGGTCATGGGAGAACCCATCAACCTCAGCAATGGTGGCAACACGGTCTTCGCCCCTGGCGTGCAGCTGGAGAATTTCTCCGCGCGGTATGAGGGTGTCTTCACTCCGACACGTGACGAGGAAATCACATTCGTCTCGAAATTTGACGACTGTGTCAGGCTTATAGTCAACAACGACACATTATTTAATATATGGAAAGGTCGCGACCGCATACAGGTGGCGGAAAAAGCCCTGCATGTCAAGGCAGGTCAGAAATACCACCTGCAATTAGAGTATATGCAACAACGGGATATGGCCGCCCTCTATTTTGACATCTTGCACAAGCACAACCCCACACTGGATGAGGTCGTCGAAAAGGCACAGGGATACGAGACCGTCATCTTTGTAGGTGGTATCTCACCCCGCCTTGAAGGAGAGGAAATGAAAGTCGATGCACCGGGATTCAAGGGAGGCGACCGCACTGACATCGAGTTGCCTGAGGCGCAGAGAAGAATACTCGCCGCACTCCATCAGGCGGGCAAAAAGGTAATATTCGTCAACTGCTCCGGCAGTGCTGTCGGTCTTGAACCTGAGATCACCACCACCGATGCCATCCTGCAGGCATGGTATCCCGGCGAAAATGGCGGACTGGCTGTAGCGGATGTCTTATTCGGAGACTACAATCCTAGTGGAAAACTGCCCATCACGTTCTATCGTAATGTCGGTCAGCTGCCCGACTTCCTCGACTATCGGATGCAAAACCGCACTTATCGCTTCCTGCGCGAGCAGCCCCTCTTCCCCTTTGGCCATGGCCTTTCATATACAACCTTTGAAATAGGCAAACCTTCATACAAAAACGGGGTGGTGTCGGTGAAAGTAAAGAATACCGGTCATCTGAAAGGAACGGAAACTGTTCAAGTTTTCCTTCAACCAACCAATGGCAAAGATGTTCTTAATAAGACTTTACGAGCTTTTGATAAAGTGACACTTCAGCCAGGAAAGACCCAAATCGTGAAAATTCCTCTTCCACGGGAGCGTTTTGAGATGTGGGATGCTGAGACGCATACGATGCGGGTGATGCCGGGCAAATATGTGATCATGGCAGGAAATTCCAGCGACGACCGGCAGTTGAAATCTGTCACAGTCAAGCTCAAATGATGCCTGATGTGCGCTGCTGATTCTGCTCGACCCACCTTCAACAAAAGGTTGAATGGCCCTCTCAGAATAGGCACTGAATGGCAGACTTATAAAAAATGATTAAAGAAAACTTGCGGAATATGGAAAAAAGTCGTAATTTTGCATCATGATGGAATTAGAAAGACATATCGAAATACTTCTTCTGACCAATGATTGTGTGATAGTGCCCAGTCTTGGTGGATTTATGGCTCATCATGTCAATGCCCGCTACGATGACAAGGACGGTGTTTTCCTGCCGCCTTCGCGCACGCTGGGTTTCAACGCTCAACTCGATATGAGCGACACCTTGCTCGCCCAGTCGTATGTCGATGCCTACGACCTCAGTTTTCCGGAGGCCCTGGCCCGTATAGAGCGCGAGGTGTGCCAGCTGAAGGAAGAGATAGAGCGCAACGGCAGTTGCCAGCTTAATGACCTGGGACGTCTCTATGTGAACGGCGACGGTCGCTACGAGTTTGAGCCTTGCGAGGCCGGACTGCTGACCCCCAGGCTCTACGCCCTGAGTTCTTTTGAGATGTTGCCCCTTCGCAAGGTGATGTCCCACAAAGGAGCTTCGATGTTGCCTTCCGTTCAGTTTGAAACCCAGCAGCTGGATACACGCCAGTTTGCAGAGTCATTATTACATTCCGATCAACCCAGTCTTGCCACGATTATGTCTAAAATAGATCATCAGACTCCAAAAGAAGAGAAAACCATCAGTATACGTGTCAGTTTGCTCCGCAATCTTGCCGTTACCGCTGTCGCAGCCATCGCTTTGGTGCTGTTCGCCCGCCCTGTAGATCCAAATCAGGAGATGACCACAGGGGATGCTCCCGCTGAAGCCAGCCTGCTCAAGACGGTGATGCCAAAGAGCGAAAAGAGCGCTCCGGCAGAGCTGATGAGTATTGTGCCCGACCTGGAGAGCGTCAGCGCCCGCATAGAGAAGGCTCAGGAGGTGGGCGTGGTACCCTCGACCGGCGACTACACCATAGTACTCGCTTATAGCCTGCCCTTAGAAAATGCCCAGGCATTCCTTCAGAACCTCCATCAGAACGGAGCCCGTAAAGCGGTCTTGATGAACTATAAGTCGGAGAATGTCATTGTTTATGGCAGTTATTCGAGCAGTGAGGAAGCTTACAATGAGTTGCAGAGTCTGCTGGAGCATAAGAATGCTGCGAGCGGCTGGATCATGCAAGTGAAGTAAGGATGAAGAGAGTACGCTGCCCCAAATGTGACAATTATATCACCTTTGACGAGACAAAATACCAATCTGGACAGTCCTTGGTTTTCGTTTGTCCGAACTGTAGCAAGCAGTTTGGTATTCGTATAGGTGTTTCCAAACTACGGGATACCCAGAAAGAGGAAAACCCTGACGAGAACGCCAACGCCAATGGTTGTGGCTCTATTGTGGTGATAGAGAATGTTTTTCACTACAAACAGGTCATCCCCTTGAAGATGGGCGACAATACGATAGGGCGCTATATGAAAGGCAGCAAGACCAATACCCCCATAGAGACCAATGATCCGAGCATAGACATGCTGCACTGCATCCTCCATGTGTCGCGCGATAAGCACGGTCGTCTGAAATATATCCTCAGGGATGGTCCCAGCAATACGGGTACGTTTGTCGACAACGTGATTCTTGGCGATCATGAGCGCCGTGTCATCGAAGACGGCAGCCTCTTCACGATTGGTGCCACAAGCATCATCCTGAAGTCAGGCGAAAGCGAAGAATGAAGCTAACTTCTTCTATATAATACTTATTCCAACAAAAAAGAGGCGTCATCTGAATGGCGTCTCTTTTTATATGGCTGTGCTATTTGTTTCGTTTGAGTTGAAGCTTGGGTATCTTGTAGCTTTGCCCCTCGCTTGGGTGGTCATTGCCTTCGTTCATCACCACAAGGTATACTTGCATCTCCGTGCCCAGGAATATGCGGGCTATGGTGTTGAGATCCATCCCTTTTGTTACCGTTATCACAGTGTCAACACCTACTATTTCATAGGCTCCGTAAGGGATTTTCGCATTCAACTCAGCATAGGTGTCAGTGGTGGTCTTCTCGTCCTGAGACGGTGCGTTTTGTAGTGTGGAGTCTGGTGCGACGACATTGGCTACTGGTTCTGACGCTATGTTGTCATTGGATTGGTTGAGTCCGAAAAACAGTAGCAGACCGGCTATACATGCGACGGGAATCAGATACCACATCCATTTCCTGGACTTCTGGCTTTCTGAGAATGAAAGTGTCTCATCTGCTTGTGTCTCTACATCTTGACTGTAGCCACGTCCGGCCTCCTTGTCGGCAGACGACGCTTTCTCACTGACAGCCGGTGCATCATCCGTTTGGTGACTTGGTTGTTCCAGCGGCGTGTTGGCTGCTGCCTTATCCTCCCGTCTGTTTTCCTGCCTGTCCTCCTGTCTGCTCTCCTGCTTTTCAGGTATCTTTTCATTGGTGAAGGAGATCAGGCTTTCGCTGAGTCCAGGATCGTCGAGCCGGTCAATCTCCTTGAAGTCAGTGCATTCCAGCTCTGTCAGGTCATCAAACTTGACACCCTCGTTGAGGGTCACCGGCTCGAAAGAAGAGAAGGCCCTGTTTGCCAGGTCTTGCAGCGAGTTCTCAGCGATGAAGGAAAGTTTGTAAGTTTTTTGCCGGGATGGCATAGCGTCCTCGTCGCTGGTTTTTGTCTTGGAGATTTTGAATGTGCCCAGACCTTTTATTTTTACCGTCTTGTCTTTTTCGAGACCGTACATGAGTAGTTGAAAAAAATCCGAAATGAATTTTTCTCTCTCTTCTTGTGGTATATTCGTCAGGAGCCTGGCGATATCAGCGTTTGTGATTGTGCTCATTGTTATTCCCCCTATGGTTTCATCTGGCTTTGACAGACTGGTTGTGGTTTGAAAGCCAAAGAGACTTTCGGCGGGAAAAGTTTCCTTTCGCGGGTAGTTTTGTTCACCAGGATCCGCTCATCACGTTTCCTGACCTCAAAAACACCTACGTCTTGTATCTGCACGTCGTTTCCCTCCTCGAAGCATTTGCCCATGGCTTTCAACAGCGAGTTGACCATTTCCTGGGTCTCATCGGTGGAATGCCCTGTTCTTTTCGACAATTCAGTAATAAAATCCTTATGATTCATCTTTTTGCTTTCAATAGTTAACTGTCTCTTAAGACAACAACTCTCCATAAAGGTCAAACTCGTCGGCTTCCGTGATGCGTACACGATAGAAGCGTCCACGTGTCAGTCGCCGGGTCGCCGGGATCAGCACCTCGGGATCGACCTCTGGTGAACTGTATTCTGAGCGTGCGATATAGAATTCGCCTTCTTTTCTGTCCACCACGACCAGCAGTTCCTTTCCTATCATCCCTTCGCACAGTTCGGCGCTGATGTCTTGTTGCAGTGCCATCAGTTGGTCAAGGCGTGTTTGTTTCACTTCTGCAGGGATATCGTCTTTGTAGTGCAGCGCACTGTAGGTTTGCTCTTCCTCGGAGTATGCGAATGCCCCCATGCGCTCGAAGCGTGCCCACCTGACAAACTCCATCAGTTCCTTGAAGTCTTCTTCTGTCTCTCCGGGAAATCCCACCATCATGGTGGTGCGCAGGGCTATGCCGGGCACTCTGTCGCGGATGTCCTGGATCAGCCGGTATGTCTCCGCTTTTGAGATATGCCGACGCATCCTGCTGAGCATGTGATCAGAAATGTGTTGCAGGGCGATATCCAGGTACTTGCAAACATTGTCGTGCTTTTGCATCACGTCGAGCAGTTCCATCGGAAAGTGAGTGGGATAAGCGTAGTGGAGCCTGATCCATTTCACTCCTTCGATGTCAGCCATTCTGTCTACCAGTTGAGCGATATGCTGACGCCCGTCGATATCCACGCCGTAATAGGTCAGTTCCTGGGCGATTACCTGGAATTCCTTGACCCCTTCTTTCACCAGGTTTCTCACTTCGTCGAGGATGTCTTCCATGGGTCTGCTCACATGTTTTCCGGTGATGATCGGTATGGCGCAATAGGCGCAATGGCGGTCGCATCCCTCGCTGATTTTCAGATAGGCATAATGACCGGGAGTCGTGAGGTGACGCTCGTTGCTGTCGGCTATAACATTAGACGCCGCCAAGTCCTTGATCATCTGCTTGTAGTCAAACTTCCCATAATACTTGTCGACATCAGGGATTTCCTTTTGCAGTTCCTCCTTGTATCTCTGCGACAGGCAACCCATTACGAAGAGCTTGCCGATCCGTCCTTTCTTTTTCGCCTCGGCCAGTTGGAGTATCATCTGAATGCTCTCCTCTTTGGCATCGCCGATAAAACCGCATGTGTTCACGACCACAATTTCCCCTTGGGGATTGTTGCTGTCATGAACGCATGTATACCCGTTGTTTTCAAACTGCTTCATCAGCACCTCGCTGTCCACGAGGTTTTTTGAGCAGCCCATGGTGATAATGTCTACTTGATTGAGTTTCATAGAGTATGGCCGGTCTGTATTTACACACCTTATTTGTCTCCGAAGAGAGAGTTCACAAACTGGCGTTTGTTAAACAGTTGCAAGTCTTCCATACCCTCTCCCAGGCCGATATACTTCACAGGCACCTTGAGCTGGTCGCTGATGCCTATCACCACACCGCCTTTGGCTGTTCCGTCAAGTTTGGTGATGGCCATGCTGGTGATCTGCGTGACAGCGGAGAACTGCTTGGCCTGCTCGAAAGCATTCTGTCCTGTACTTCCGTCCAGCACAAGCATCACCTCGTCGGGAGCCTCCGGGATTACTTTTTTCATCACGTCTTTGATTTTCCTGAGCTCGTTCATCAGTCCCACCTTATTGTGCAGGCGTCCTGCGGTGTCGATAATGACGACATCCGCATTGTTGGCCTTAGCCGAACTGAGTGTGTCGAAAGCCACTGACGCCGGGTCGGCACCCATTTGCTGTTTCACTACGGGCACCCCTACTCTTTCGCCCCATATACACAACTGCTCCACGGCGGCGGCCCTGAACGTGTCGGCTGCGCCCAGGTAGACCTTTTTGCCGGCATTCTTGAACTGGTATGCCAGTTTGCCGATTGTCGTGGTCTTTCCCACTCCATTGACACCGACTATCAGGATGACATACGGCTTGTGGTCTGAAGGCAGGTCCCAGTTTTCGTTGTCCTCAGAATTATTTTCTGCGAGCAAGGCGGCGATTTCTTCCCTCAGGATGTTATTCAGCTCGGATGTAGAGACGTATTTGTCACGAGCCACACGCTCTTCGATGCGCTGGATGATTTTCAGAGTGGTGTCTACACCGACGTCAGAGGTGATGAGCACTTCCTCCAGGTCGTCGAGCACTTCGTCGTCCACTTTCGACTTACCGGCAATGGCTTTGGTCAGTTTGCCGAAAATGCTTTGTTTTGACTGTTCAAGCCCTTTGTCGAGGGTTTCTTTTTTCTTCTTACTGAAAAATCCGAATAATCCCATAATAATAATTTTTTGCAAAGTTACGAAAAGTCGAGAGCAATACAAAATGAATTTATTCATTTTTATTGCCGAGCCAGAGTAACTTCGCCTTGCAAAGGCAAAGTTACGAAAAGTCGAGAGCAATACAAAATGAATTGATTCATTTTTACTGCCGAGCCAGAGTAACTTCGCCTTGCAGAGGCAAAGTTACGAAAAGTCGAGAGCAATACAAAATGAATTGATTCATTTTTATTGCCGAGCCGGAGTAACTTCGCCTTGCAAAGGCAAAGTTATAAAAAAAGAGTGTGCTGAACTCATCCGGCACACTCCTCTTATGTTTTACTAAAATTATTTCTTGAAGAAATCCTGTACAGCCTCATTGGGCACCATCTGCTCATCGAAGATATAAGCGCCGGTCTTGGGGCTTTTCACCATTTTGATCACTTTCGTGTAAGCGCGACCATCCTTTGAACCTTCATGGAGGGTAGCAACGGTTTTCTTTGCCATGTCTTAACTATTATTTAATCTCCTTGTGAAGAGTCATCTTCTTGAGGATTGGATTATACTTTTTCAATTCCATTCTTTCAGGAGTGTTCTTGCGGTTTTTTGTCGTCACATAGCGACTTGTGCCGGGCAGACCACTGTTTTTCATCTCTGTACATTCGAGAACGACCTGAACTCTGTTGCCTTTCGCTTTCTTAGATGCCATATTGATTATTCTCCTATCACTTTAATGTCTTTCCAGTCGCAATAACCTTTGGCTACAGCCTGCTTCAAGGCAGCGTCAAGACCGACTCTATTGATAATACGCAGACCAGCTGCACTAATCTTAAGACTAATCCAGCAATCTTCCTCTACATAATAAAACTTTTTTGTGAACAAGTTCACGTCAAAAGTGCGCTTTGTGCGGTGCTTTGAGTGGGACACATTGCATCCTACCTGGGCTTTCTTTCCAGTAATCTGACAAATTTTCGACATTTCTATCTAAACTTTTGTTTTCGTTTTTTAATACCTATTCCAAACAGGGTGCAAAATTACTGTTTTTTTTGTGAAAAACAAAATTTTTCTAAAATTAATATTCTTAATTAATGTTTTTTTAGGTTCTTACGTCTCCGTAGTCACATATTCAGGGCATTTTTGCTGTATTTGCAGCCTTGAAAGGCTATGCCCCAAACACATAGATAAGAGAATAGAACAGCTCTGCAGCGACGACATAGACAAAGAATAGAGGTGCCATGCGTCTCACTCCTCCGGCGACGGACATGAAGACATCGGTCAGTGTTTTCATTTTACCGGCCAGCAGTCCGTATGTGCTCCCCATGACTATGAGGCAGAAAGCTCCTATCGGTATGAGGCTTCTGCTGAAGCTGCTTGGAAACAACTGTCCTGTGACACTGAGCAATGGTGCATGAGGTACCAGTGCCGTCAGCGTAATGACGACGACAAAGAACAACAATTCGATTGCTACGAACTGGAATGCGAACTTTGGCCTGTAAGGCAGTGCTGAGATTTGTCTTATGTCGTGGAAAAAGCGGGTGTCGGCCATGACTCCCCATGCCATGGCGATGACGAGCAGCCACACCAGTGGCGTGGAGGCCACATTGTCGGTGAATGTGCCGAAAAACCAGCGTATCCCCTCGTTGCTCAGCAGTGAGCGCACCGCAGTTTCCGGCATCACGGCTGCTACGAGCCATGACACCAGGAACAGCAGCGTCTGTAATGCCATCAATACGGCTGTCACTCCTGCAAGGATACGTGTGGTTCGTTCTTTATTCATCGTCGGCGTGCAGGTTGTCTACATCGATGATGCGCAGTTCGAGTGCTCTCACCACCAGCCTTGTGGCATTGATACCCATGCCCCGGTTGCCGTTTGGAAAGAGTTTCTGTATCAGTTCGTTCTGCCTCTTCTCCAGACTTTTCACGCCGAAGGGCATCCCCCTGAGATTGGTGATCTGCTCCTTGGTGTATCCCAGTGCGAGATGTCGCAGGAATCGCTCGTCGTATTCATCGATTTCATAGTCGACCAGGGCTTCCTGCCGCATGAGCTGACTACCGACGCTGTATTTGAACCGCTCAACGATTTTCTCCAGTATGGGTTGGTTGAAGACGAGCCTCTTGCCGCTCATCACACTGAACACGTCGCCTCTGGTGAGCAGTTCTCCTGTTTTCAGTATGATACCGTCGGCTCCTGCGTCCAGCACGTCCACCCACAGTTTCTCGTTGAGTATCTCGCCGGTGAAGATGAGCACTTTGATGGCCGGATACATCTCCTTGGTCTGTCGGCAGATTTCCACGCCGACGGTCGTAGAGCCACCGAGTCCCAGGTCGAGCAGCACCAGTTCAGGCAGTTGCTGTTTCATCAATTTCCAATAGGCAGCTTCGCTGTTGGCCGTTCCGATGACATTGGCCTCTGGTATGTCATTTCTGATGATGCCCTCGGTGCCTTTCAGCTCCAGTGCCACGTCTTCTACAATAATTACTTTAAACTGTTCCATATATGATCATATTCATTGTTTTTTTGCTTTTGCAAGGGTAATCCAGATGATGATACCCTCTTTGTCTTTCTCCGCGATGATACCGCATCCTCTTGAGTTGCTTGTCTCGCCGGCATCTCTGACTATTTGCCGGCACAGCAGGTAGGGCAGGTTGTTCATAGACGGACTGAAGAGTTCGAGACATTCCTCTTCGGTGAGCGACTCATGTGGGAGGGAGACTCCGATGTTGACATATCCCTCATATTTCTCCACGACGGAGACTTCCAGCTGCCTGGTTCCAGCCTTTTTCTTCAGGATGTCGAGCAGATAGTCTACCATCACCCTGTCGCCAAGGATGTATGTGTCTTTATAGGCCGCATCCTTCAAGCTGATATTCAGGTCTCCTATTCTGATGGGGCGGCATTCAGGCTCCACGCTTTTCACCTGTCTCATCGCCTGTATGCTCAGGATAGAGTAGAGTTCTTTGTAGTAGGACGCCGTCTCGTGTGTCATCTCCAGGTTTTCGTCCCCGCCGTCTACCAGCATCCTGATCCTTGAGGGATAGTACATCGTCTCGTGCTTCAGGGTGCTCAGGCAGTTGTCCAAGACGCTGTTGCAGATGTGCAGGCGACCGTCCTCATAGTTGATTTTCCTCACTTCGTCTTCCACCATGTCGATTTTGTTTTTCTGTTCCTGGTTGAAAGCCATGTTGTTGTGCAGCGTGTTGAGTATCTGGTTGACGATTGACTGCAGGGGCACAGGCAATCGTTCATCCTCATAGCCCATGGCGGTCTTGTCGCGGTTTCTTTTGCTGTCCCCACGGAGTGCTGCCCGTTCTATCTGTACCAGCTTTTGTTCATCCGTTTGGTCCGACAGCAATATCTGGTTGATATCTCTCACCTTTTCGATACAGAATCTGTAATAGACGTGATGCCGGTAGTAAAGCAGGAAGTATGCAAGGAGTATCAGCAGTGAGAGGATGATCAGGATGATGACAGCCACCATTTTGTTGCCCTGTGATTTCTGCATCACACGGCAATAGTCCTCCAATGTATTGTCGGCCGACATTTCCTTGAAAAGTTGCGTATACACTTTGTTGTTATACCGGTAGGTGGGCCACTGGTGCAGGGCCAGGGCTGCGACGGCCAGAGAGTTGCGCATGTTGAGGATCACCTGATAGTCCATAGCCAGTCTCTCATGATACCAGTTGACTTCCGGCAGCAAGACAGCCTTGCCGCTCACCAGCACCATGGTGTCTCTGCCATGAGGGCGTATCAGCCGGTGGTAGTGGTTGAGGCATTTGATGACCGAGTCGGCATACTGCAGTGTGGCACGATAGTCATTGCGCTGATTGCAGGCCATGGTGCTGTCGGAAAAAGCTGCAGCTTTGCGCAGTATCTCCGCATGTTGTTGAGTCGTCGCTTGGGTGCTGACGAAGGTAGATCCTACACACACGCATAGTGCTATCATGCGGGCGATTCCTTTAGGCAGTCTGATGGAGAACTTACTCCCCTCTCCTATCTTGCTCTCTACAGAGATGTCGCAGACACTGAAGAGCGAGCTCACTTTCTTGTATTTCTCTATGATGCCCTTGCAGTTGACCAGGCCGAAGCCATGGCTCCGCTCGGTCACATCTCCTGTGCCGGGGGCGATTATTTCGTCGGCTACGGCTTTTTTCTCCACGCTGAATGCTTTCTCGATCTGTTCGGGAGTCATGCCGGCCCCGTTGTCACTGATAGAAATCTCCACATGCCGCTCACCCTGAGTGGCCTCAATGACGACGCTTCCTCCAGCGGGGGTATATTTCCGTGCGTTGTCAGCGATGGTATTGATCATAAACAGTGTGAGTGTGCGGTCAGCTTTCACCCAGAGGTCTGTGTGACGTATATCCAGGGAGATGTCCTTCATCTGGAATCCCATCTTCCCGTGTGAGACGATGTCAAACAAGGGTTGCAATGGAAAGCTTTCGATGTGCAGTCCTATTTCTCCCTGTCGCAGCTGTATCCATTGAGTGAGCATCGAGTTGTATTCGCTGATGCGTTCAGAGAGTTCGGCGATATACTGATACCGTTCTTTTCTGACATCGGCAGATTCCCTCAGATTCCTCAGACGGTCTATCTCGTGCAGTATCCGGTCGATGAACGGCGTGATGCCGTTGACGATAGAGATCTTGGCACGTTGTTCGAGGTTGAGTATTTTGTTTTTCTCGAGACGCAGGGCTGCCACGGTCTTTTGTTCTTCCGACTCCTCATATTTCTCGTTGAGCAGGGCCACATACTGTTCATTGTCGCGCTTCCATTTTTCCAGTGGCATCAGTAACTGGCTGAGCTCGTCTTTTTGAGAGTCTCTCTTTCTCCAGTAGCTGAAAAAGAAGAGTAGGAGCAATCCGACCCCCATGAGTATGATGATGGCGACAATCATGGCATTGAGCTGACTGACAGACTTTTTCAGTTGCTCTGCTCTCGACTCGAAATAGCGGTCTTGGCGGGTTTGGTCTTGTTTCTCGAGATACAGCTCACGGTTGTAGTCGCTGGCGGCATGATCGTCTACCGCGGCGTATACCACACTCAACTGTTCGCGTATAGACGCCACGAGGTCAGGAGCCTGGAAGATGGCTGTATCGTTGGAAAGGGCTTCGTTGAGGCATTCCAGCGACGACTGATAGTCGTTGATGGTCCAGAAGCATTGTGCGAGTGTGCGGTATGCTCCGGCGGTCTGATAGACATCGCCATATTCATCAAACAGATTTAGCGACCGCTGTGCCAGGTTGCCTGCCAACAGCGTATCCGCAACATTATCTATGTCGAGAATCTGAAACGACGGCCAGTTGTCCGCAATCAGCCGGTCACGGTATTTGGGTGTCTGTAGGTGTTCACTGATGGCCTGCAGCGAGTTGGCCATCCAGAACGGGTAGCCATACTGCACCGACACGTTATAGCATAGGAAGAGGTTTTCCATCTCAATCTGGTTGATTTCTTCCTGTGTGCCTTGTGTGACAATACCCCCTGCTCCTACATTATATAAATAGTTGAGCCATTGTGCCGTGTCAGTCTTGATCTCTCCGTCAGGGTCGATTTGTGCCAGTGCGGCAATAGAAGGTTCCTCCTGCCCTATATAATAATAATAGGTAGACGTGATGATATTGAGTTCTGACCTGGCATAGACCATGCGGTCCCGTTGATGCTGGTCGAGTGTGTTTTCCTCCTCTTCAATACGTTTGAGTCTTTGCAGGGCTTTCTCCCTGTAGGTGTAGAAGTCTTTGTTCTTGGACATACGCTGACACAGGCGCATGCGCTGTATGTCGGCGATGAGCAGCTCTATCTGATTGTCGGATGATGCTGTGATGGAGTCGAGTTGCCTGAAGGCCAGGTCGTACTGCATCCTTGCTATGCTGACGAATGCTTTGTGGTTGAGCGCTTCTGCACAGCCGCCGTCGTATCCTATTTCTTCAGCCAGTTGTGCAGATTTCCTGGCATAGCAGAGTGTGGAGTCAAGATTCCTGTAGTGAAAGAGATACGACATCTCGTTCAGTCTGTCGGCCTTTGCTCTTTCAGACGGCCTGCAGGCAGACAGCACTGCCAGCACTACTGTCAGGAAACAGCAGAGAGAGGTTTGTCGCATGTATACAGGAATACGTTTCATGGTGTTATGATAGCAAACAAATCTGTCCCTTCCGCACGTGATAGTGGTATGATTTCAATCAAATCCGCTATCATCCGTTTGCGAAAGGGACAGTTTCAGATATAATTATCCTCTGGCCTTGGCGATATAGCCCAGGGCTTCGACGCACTTGTCAGTGATGGCCTGCCAGTTTTGTGCGGCAACCGTCTCTTTTGGGAAGAGTTTTGAACCCATACCCACGCAGAGCACGCCGGCCTTGATCCAGTTGGTGAGGTTCTCCTCGTCGGGAGCAACGCCGCCAGTCACCATGATATTCGACCAGCGCAGTGGGGCCATCACATTCTTGACGAATGACGGGCCGCCTACGTTGCCTGCGGGGAACACCTTTGTGACGTCACATCCCATGGCCTGTGCGTTGTTGATCTCGCTCACCGAGCCACATCCTGGGCTGTAGGGCACCAGACGGCGGTTGCACACCTCGCAGATGGCGGGGTTGAAATTGGGGCCTACGATGAAGTTGGCTCCGAGTTGCAGGTAGAGGGCTGCCGTGGCCGGGTCTATCACTGTGCCTACGCCCATGATCATCTCGGGGCAGTTTTCAATCACCCATTTGTTGACCTCATTAAACACCTCGTGGGCGAAGTCGCCGCGGTTGGTAAACTCAAACACACGCACGCCACCGTCGTAGCATGCTTTCACTACGTTTTTCACTACCTCAGCGTCTTTGTGATAAAACACCGGCACCATGCCTGTGGCGCGCATCGCCGTGATCACTTGTACTTTGTTAAATCTTGCCATATCTCGATTTTATTCTATTTCTGTTTTATCTCTGCACACGGCCAGAAGCGTCGCCGCCAGCCAGATTCTCCACTTCTTCTTTCGACACCAGGTTGAAATCACCAGGGATGGTATGCTTCAGGGCAGAAGCAGCCACTGCGAACTCCAGGGCCTTGCCCTGGTTGTCGGGATAGGTGAGCAGACCATGGATCAGTCCTCCAGAGAAGGAGTCGCCACCACCCACGCGGTCGATGATGGGCAGTATGTCATAGCGCTTGCTCTGATAGAACTCCTTGCCATTGTATATGAGGGCTTTCCAGCCATTGTGCGAAGCAGAGAACGACTCGCGCAGTGTGCTCACCACATATTTGAATCCGAAGGTCTCCATCATGCCTTTGAAGATGCCGTAGTATCCCTCAGCGTCGGTCTTTCCGCCTTCCACGTCGGCTTCTGGCTTGAAGCCGAGGCACAGCTGGGCGTCTTCTTCGTTGCCGATACATACGTCGACATATTTCATCAACGGTTTCATGATGCTCTGTGCTTTCTCAGAAGTCCACAGCTTCTTACGGAAGTTGAGGTCGCAGCTCACGGTCACGCCATGACGCTTGGCGGCCTCGCAGGCCAGACGTGTCAGTTCGGCAGCCTTGTCGCTGATAGCGGGTGTGATGCCACTCCAGTGGAACCATTGAGCACCCTCCATGATCTTGTCGAAGTCGAAATCCTCAGGGTCGGCCTCGGCGATGGAGCTGCCGGCACGGTCGTAAATCACCTTAGAGGGCCGCATAGAGGCACCGGTCTCGAGGAAATAGATACCCACGCGGTTGCCGCCACGTGCTATGAAGTCTGTGTTCACACCATAACGGCGCAATGCGTTGACGGCACACTGTCCGATCTCATGTTTGGGCAGTTTGGTCACGAAGTATGCCTCATGTCCATAGTTGGCTGCGCTGACGGCCACATTGGCTTCACCACCACCATAAACTACGTCGAAAAAGTCACTCTGGATAAATCTCTTTTGTCCTGGGGACGACAAGCGAAGCATGATTTCGCCTAAGGTTACAACTTTTGCCATTTTCTTTTTTAATTTGAATTATAGATTAATTAGTAAAGTCTTTCAAATGCAACCACAAAAATAATCCTTTTTTCGCTAAATCCGAAATAAATTCTCAAAAAAAATAGGATTTTTCCAAATTATGTGGTTGCAAGTAGTTTCTCCTTATATTTTCTTGCCTCACTTTGTCCAGATTATTTGTTATGATGAACATAGTATACTGGTTGAGAGTTGAGTAGTAAGAAATATTAGCCGGTGAAGATCAGCGGGCAGTGCTTCACCGAGCAAAAAGCTCAAATAAATTTGGCTTTTCGCTCACTTATTCGTAATTTTGGCTCCGCCCAAATTACTCTCGTTCGGAAAAGCTCAAATAAATTTGGCTTTTCGCTCACTTATTCGTAATTTTGCAAAATAATGTGGATGAAACCGTTTTTTTTGTTCAGAAATCATTCATTTTCAAGATGACAGAGAAAATCAGGATTAAGGATATTGCTCAGCGCGCCGGCGTGTCGGTTGGTACGGTAGACAGAGTGCTTCACAAACGCCCCAATGTCTCGAGTACCGCCCTTGAGAAGGTGGAGAAGGCCTTGAAAGAGATGAACTATCAGCCCAACATGTATGCCAGCGCATTGGCTTACAACCGCTCCTATACGTTTTATTTCATCATGCCCAAGCATGCCTCTGAGGCTTACTGGGAGGAGATCGAAGAGGGAGCTATGAAAGCCTGTGAAACCCGTCGTGACTTCCATGTCGACGTGAAGATGATGTATTATAAGCGTTTTCAGGACGACACCTTCCTGGAGGCTTACCAGCAGTGCCTTGCCGAGCATCCCGACGGTGTGATCATTGTGCCCTCTCACCTTGAACTGACGCGCCAGTTTACCGACCAACTGCACGAAAACGGCATCCCTTTCGTCATGCTCGACTCGTATATGCCCGATCTCAAACCGCTCTCCTTTTATGGGCAAGACTCATTCTGCAGTGGCTATTTCGCCGCCAAGATGCTCATGCTCATTGCGAGCGGCAGCACGGAAATCATGATCATGAAGCAGATGAAGAACGGCAGAGTGGCCAGCAAGCAGCAGGACAACCGCGAGGTGGGATTCCGCCATTATATGCACGACCACTTCCCCTCCATCGTCATCCATGAGGTCAACCTGCCACTGGAAGAGGAGCGTGACAAATATGATGAGATACTGGAAGACTTCTTCCGTAAGCATCCCAAGGTGCGTCACTGCATCACCTTCTGTTCCAAGGCTCATATTGTGGGCGAGTTCCTGCTCCGCACCAACCGCCGCGAGATACAGATCATGGGGTACGACATGGTGCAGAAAAACGCCGACTGCCTGCGCGAAGGCAGCATCTCCTTCCTCATCGCCCAGCATGCCTATATGCAAGGCTATTACTGTGTGGAAGCTCTCTTCAGAGCCATTGTCCTGAAGAAAAAAGTAAAACCCGTGAATTATATGCCGATAGAGATCCTCAACAAAGAGAACGTGGATTTCTACCAGCGTACAATGATATAACGTCAACATCAACTAATCAAACAAACAAACAATTATGAATCAGGCTTCTTTTATAAAAATCAATCCAGCAGACACCGTCGTGGTCTGCCTGAGAGCATTCTCCCAGGGAGAGAAAATCGTTGTCGACGGTCAGGAAATCTCCATCGCACAAGATACACCCGCCGGTCATAAAATACTCATCAAGGATACTCCGCAGGGCGCTGACATCATTAAGTACGGTTATCCCATCGGTCATGCGAAAACGGATCTCACACAAGGATGCTGGGTGAATGAGAACAACCTGAAGACCAACCTTTCCGGTACATTGACATATACTTACCAGCCCGTCAAAGAGTCTCTGAATATACCCCATGAGGGTCGCACCTTTAATGGCTATGTGAGGAAAAACGGTGAGGTGGGCATCCGTAATGAGATATGGATTGTGCCCACAGTGGGATGCGTGAACGGCATTGCCGAGAAACTGGCTCAGCAGTTGGCTCAGGAGACTGGCTGTGAAGGCATAGACGCCATCCATGCCTGGCATCACAACTATGGCTGTTCGCAGCTGAGCGATGATCATGAGAACACTCGCAAGGTATTGCGCGATATTGTGCTTCACCCCAATGCCGGTGCCGTGCTGGTACTGGGTCTTGGCTGTGAGAACAATCAGCCCGACCAGTTCATGGAGACCCTCGGCGACTATGACAAAGAGCGCATCCGCTTGTTGGTCACACAAAAGGTGGAAGGAGATGAAGTGGAAGCCGGTATGCAAATCTTGCGTGAACTGTATGCCGTCGCCAGCAAAGACCGTCGTGAGACCTGTGGTCTGGACAAGCTGCGGGTAGGCTTGAAATGCGGTGGCAGTGACGGTTTCAGCGGCATCACCGCCAATCCTCTTGTGGGAGAGTTTTCCGACTATCTGGTCGCTCAGGGCGGTACGTCCGTACTGACAGAAGTGCCGGAGATGTTTGGCGCTGAGACCATCCTGATGAACCGCTGCGAGACCCCCGAACTGTTTGACAAGACCGTAAAGCTCATCAACGACTTTAAAGAGTATTTCCTCAGTCATGGCGAGCCGGTAGGCGAGAATCCCTCGCCGGGCAACAAAGCCGGTGGTATCTCCACCCTCGAGGACAAGGCCCTGGGATGCACTCAGAAATGCGGACGCGCCCCTGTGAGCGGTGTGCTGGGCTATGGCGACAGACTGCAGACCACCGGTCTGAACCTGCTTTCTGCCCCCGGCAATGACTTGGTGGCTGCCACGGCTCTCGCCTCCTCCGGATGTCAGATTGTGCTGTTCACCACAGGTCGTGGCACGCCCTTCGGTACGTTCATCCCTACGATGAAAGTCTCGACCAACTCTACCCTATTCCAGCGCAAGCCCAACTGGATTGACTTCAATGCAGGCAAACTGATAGAAGGCACGTCAATGCAAGACTTGCTGCGCGAGTTTATCGACAAGATTATCTCCGTGGCCAACGGCGAGCCGACCCGCAACGAGGTCAACGGCTACAGGGAGATCTCTATCTTCAAAAACGGTGTGACGCTTTAGGGCATATTCTATTCATTGAGGAGTTGAGCAATAAGAGAGGATTGTTTGCACTGAGTCCGCTGATTGTCTTCGTGGTGATCTACCTCGTCATATCAGCGATAGCGAGAGACTTTTACAAGGTTCCGCTCACGGTGGCATTCATGATAGCCAGCATCTATGCCATTGCCATCTCAGGAGGCTTTCCACTCGCCAAGCGTATCGAACACTTCAGCAAGGGCGCCAGCACGGGCAGCCTGATCCTGATGCTCTGGATCTTTGTCATGGCCGGCGCTTTTGCCAACTCCGCCAAAGAGATGGGCAGTATCGACACCACGGTGCAGCTGACGATGTCTGTCTTGCCGGGCAACATGCTCCTGGCAGGCATGTTTCTGGCCTCCTGCTTCATCTCACTGTCCATCGGCACGAGTGTGGGTACCATCGTGGCACTGACGCCCATCGCAGCAGGCGTGGCCTCTTCTACCGGGGCCGACGTGGCTCTGTTTACGGCAGTTATCGTGGGCGGTTCGTTGTTTGGCGACAACCTCTCCTTCATCTCCGACACCACGATCGTAGCTACCAGCACCCAGCAATGTAAGTTGAGTGATAAGTTCAAGGTCAACTTTTACATCGTTCTGCCAGCCGCGCTGATTGTGCTGGCGCTCTATGTCGTCATCGGCGGCCAGATCCATTCGCCGTCGCCAGCATCAGAGATACAGTATGTCAAGGTGCTACCCTATCTGGTCGTTCTGGTGATGGCCATTTTTGGCATGAATGTGATGGCCGTGCTCACGGTGGGTCTGCTGATGACATGCGTCATCGGCATCCTGACTGGCAGCTATGACCTCTTCGGATGGTTTGGCGCCATGGGAACCGGTATCAGCAATATGGGCGAGCTGATCATCATTACGATGATGGCCGGCGGCCTGCTGGAGATCATCCGGCTCAACGGCGGGATCGACTATATCATCAGCAAGCTGACCGCCCGTGTGAGCGACAAGCGTGGCGCAGAACTCTCCATTGCCGCACTGGTCAGTGTCGTCGATGTCTGCACGGCCAATAATACCGTTGCCATACTGACGGTCGGTGAGATTTCTAAGAAAATCGGCGACCGTTATGGCATAGACAGCCGTAAGTGTGCCAGCATACTCGACACCTTCTCCTGTTGTGTGCAGGGGCTCATACCCTATGGCGCACAGGTGCTGATGGCGGCTGGACTTGCCAGTGTCAATCCGATCAACATCCTGCCCTATCTTTATTATCCCATGGTGTTGTCGGTGGTGGCCCTGATGGCCATCCTGCTGAGGTATCCTCGCAAATACTCATAAGTAATCCTCTAAAATATGGTGAAAACGAACATATTGGCCAGAAATTTCGTCAACATCCTGCGCAACGGGGCTTTCGACGAGAGTAAGCCCATCGGGATGCTTTCTCCCTACAAATGGAGCCAGCTCACGCAGCTGGCCACCCACCATCACCTGCTGCAGATCTATGCCAGCGGTCTTGAGAAATACTATTACAATGACAATCTGAACATCAGTCAGCGTGAGATAGATGTCATCAAGACGGAGTTGCAGAGCGTCCCGCGTCATGGATTCTCCGACCTTTACGATTTCAATCATATCTCACTGCACAACAAGCGGCTTGACAACGAACTGCAGCGGCTCATCCAGAAAGAGTATACAGACCCGGAGAAGTCATATCCCACGATGCAGTTGATGGCGATTATCATCGTCATTGCCAACCAGATGCTTACTGGCAAGAGCTTTATCAGGGGCATTCTTGACTTAGGCAGATACCTCCGCATCGATGGCAACAACGTCGATTTTGTCAAACTCGAGCGGTGGCTCCAGCAGACTAAGATGACCCACATGGCCAATCTTCAGGGCAATATGCTGATGGCTGTTTTCGGCTTCACCCAGGATGAGATACCATTTGTCATCAAGGCCGACCCCCAAGCCCGTCGCATGATGATGAACGGCCTGCGCTATCAGGAAATCCACGACGCGCAGACCTGGTCATTCCGCCAAAACAAGTCAGGGTTTATTGTGAGCAGCCCGTCGACAGCCTTCAAGTCCATTCACCACTCGCTGAAGTTTTACAAATACGCTCCCAAGGAAACTTTGTCGAGCATCAGCAAAGGAATCCTCAAGGGATTGGCAGAGATAGAGGAGTAGGTAATTATAGGACAGCCTAATCACGATTTTTAGAATTGGGAGTAGACTGTCCAATATCTTTTTATCAAGAATTATAGAATTATAGAATTTTAGTTACCTAAGTGGCTGCTCTCAGGAAAAATCTTTAATTCTATAATTCTTGATAATATTATAAATTTGTGGACAAATTGGACAGTCTAAATTGGGAGCAATAATTTTATCAAGAATTTCAGAATTAAAGAATTGTAGTTGCCAAAGTGGCTGTCCTCAATGATAATTCTATAATTCTAAAATTCTTGATATAATCATGGATTAACAATAAAATTTGAAATCCTATTTTGTGATATTGTCTATCACATCCTGTGCGTTGTCGTTGAGGTTGATGTTGCGTGTCGTCTTTGCCTCGATAGAGCCGGCCTTCATGATATCCGCCATGTCTACACCGGTGGCAGACTTCAGCACGTCAAACGCCTGTTTTATCGGACTGCCACACGAAAAGGGAGCTTCTCGACAAGCTCTACGTGATGGATTCCACCACGATAAGCCTTTTCTCTGAGATACTTAAGGGCGTTGGCCGTAATCCTGAAAATGGAAAGAAAAAAGGCGGTATCAAGGCCAGCTATCCGACCATGTCCTCAGCAGTGACGACCATTTGTTGCAAGACTTGTGGCGAACTTACTTCAAGGCCATTTGCATCCGTGAGCGCCTGAACCCCCGAAAACAACTCAATGACATAGCTTCATACAATCCCTGCCCCCCAACACATGGCAGCACTTTCATTGCAAGGCGGGAAAGGGCCGCACGTCAATCTTCCTCGTCTTTTACGACATGGCACGCAACCCAGACATCTCGCTTCGTGACGCTGCCTACAGGCAATTCAAGCTTGGTGGAGAATTCATCCTCGATGATGGTTCAAAACCAGGAGAAAAAGAATGGAAGATTGCTTTGAAACAGGAAAAAGTCGAGATGCTTCCATTGGTGGAACAATACGTGA
>CAMIYC010000038.1 GCA_946402905.1 uncultured Prevotellaceae bacterium
CCTCGCTGTCCATACCCATGATGATGGCACGGCGTCCCTGCAGGTCGCCCATCACATCACCCATATAGTCGGCGGGCACAAGCACCTCAAGGTCGTAGATAGGCTCGAGCACCTTAGGTCCTGCATCCTTGAAAGCTTTGGAGAATGCGTTACGTGCAGCGAGCATGAAAGAAAGCTCATTGGAGTCGACGGGGTGCATCTTTCCGTCGTAGACGATGACGCGCACGTCACGAGCATAGCTACCAGTGAGCGGTCCCTGCTCCATACGCTCCATAACACCTTTCAGGATAGCAGGCATAAACCTCATATCGATAGCACCACCTACCACAGAGTTGAGGAACACGAGTTTGCCACCCCATTCGAGGTCGATTTCCTCACGGCTCTTAATGTTCATCTTATACTCCTGGCCTCCGAACTTGTAAACTGTCGGATCAGGCATGCCTTCAGTGTAAGGCTCTACAATGAGATGCACCTCGCCGAACTGTCCTGCTCCACCCGACTGCTTCTTGTGGCGATAGTCGGCCCTGTTAACCTTGGTGATGGTCTCACGATAAGGAATCTTTGGCTCTTCATATTTCACGCCGATTTTCTCATTGTTCTCAAGACGCCACTTGAGTGTGCGGAGATGGAACTCGCCCTGGCCATGGATAATGGTCTGCTTCAATTCCTTGCTCTGCTCTACCACCCATGTAGGATCTTCCTGACGCATCTTGAGTACAGCGGCCATCAGTTTCTCGGTATCACTCTCATTGAGAGCCTTGATGGCACGTGAGTATTTAGAATTGGGATACTTAATGAAGTCGAACCTCTGGTCTATATCCTTTGAATTGAGGGTATTTCCCGTCTTCACATCCTTCAGCTTCACGGTGCATCCTATATCACCGGCCTTCAGTTCATCAACGGCGATACGGTTGGAGCCGGCACAAGCGAAGATCTGTCCCATGCGCTCTTTTGATCCACGGTCGGCATTGGTCAGGTCATCACCTGGCTTAACAGTACCGCTCATCACTTTGAAGTAGCTCACCTCACCGATATGTGGCTCCATACCAGTCTTGAAGAAGAAGAGGCTCTCCGGTCCATTGCTATCGTAAGCCACTTCCTCACCACGAGTGTTCTTCACTTTTGGCATTTCGCTTACGAAAGGCACCACGTTGCTCAGGAATTCCATGAGACGTCTTACGCCCATATCCTTTGCTGCGCAGACACAGAAAACGGGGAACATTGTACGCTCAATAAGAGCTTTCCTTATACCCTCGCGGATTTCATCCTCGTCGAGTTGTTCTGTCTCGAAATACTTCTCCATCAAGGCTTCGTCGCCCTCAGCGGCTGCCTCTACGAGAGCTGCATGCAGCTCCTGTGCCTTATCCATCTCCTCAGCGGGAATGTCTTCGATAATCGGAGCGCCTCCCTCAGGCTTCCATGAATATTTCTTCATAAGGAGGACGTCGATGACTGCATTGAATCCTGCACCTGTGGCAATAGGATACTGCACTTCGATACATTTGGGTCCGAAGGTGTCACGCAGATTGTTCATGACTGTCTCGAAGTCACAGTTGTCACGGTCGAGCTGGTTGATGAGGAAGATGACAGGCTTATTGATTTTCTCTGTGAGTCGGAAAGTGTTCATCGTACCCACTTCCGGTCCATATTGTCCGTTGACGACGATGACAGCCTGGTCGCATACATTCAATGCAGTGATGGCACCACCCACGAAGTCGTCAGATCCCGGGCAATCGATAAAATTAAGTTTCTTATTGTTCCATTCCGTGTGAAACACAGTGGGAAATACGGAATAGCCATACTCCTGCTCTACGGGGAAATAGTCACTGACAGTGTTCTTTGCCTCAACTGTGCCACGGCGCTTGATAATACCTGCTTCAAAAAGCAGAGACTCGGCAAGAGTAGTCTTGCCGCTACCCGCACTGCCGATGAGTGCGATGTTCTTGATTTCGTTTGTCTGATAGACTCTCATAAATTAATTATTATAGATTTAAGTTGATTAAATGCGACTTTTTCAATTTGGCGGACTAAATTACTAATTTTCCATCAAACAGCAAAAGAAATGTCAAAAAATCGCCCTTCTTTTAAAAACATTTAGTAATTTTGCTTCAAAATAGAGATATGAGCCTAAGATGAGCATGACAACCACCGCTACCCCTCAAGGTCTGTATATACACATCCCTTTTTGCAAAAGCCGCTGCATCTACTGCGGTTTTTTCTCCACGACCCTTCTTGAGATGCGTGAGGCTTACGTCACAGCACTTTGTCAGGAGATAGAGCTTCGCTGCCATGGGCGGATAGGCACCTTATACCTTGGTGGCGGCACCCCCTCTCAGCTGAGCATCAGCCAGCTCGGCACGCTCTTCGACTCCATATCCCGTAAATACCCAGAGATCCATGATCCTTCCATAGAAGTGACCATGGAATGCAACCCCGACGACATCACCGAAGAGATGGCAGCTTTTCTGTCAGCCTCTCCCGTCAACAGAGTAAGCATGGGCATACAGACATTCTCAGACGCACGCCTTCGGTTTCTTGGCAGGCGTCATGACTCCCGCCAAGCCTGTCTCGCCGTGAACCGGCTACGGAGTCACGGAATTGACAACATCAGCATAGATTTGATGTTTGGTTTTCCTGGAGAGACGCTTGCCCAATGGCAGAGTGACCTTGACGAGGCCCTGTCACTTGGTGTGGATCACATATCCGCCTATAGCCTCATGTATGAGGAAGGTACTCCGCTGTTACAACTGCTGGAGCAAGGCAAAATAAAAGAGACAGATGACGACACCTATATAAAAATGTATGACCTGCTGGTATCCCGTCTTCAAGATGCCGGCTACCAGCACTATGAGATCAGCAATTTCGCCCTTCCGGGCAAGGCCTCGCACCACAACAGCTGCTATTGGAACGACGTGCCCTACATCGGTATAGGGGCGGGTGCCCATTCTTACGACAGACGTCATCGACAGTGGAATGTATCCGACCTGCACCAATATATAGAAGCCATCAACCGCGGTGTCATCCCCTGTGAGGGCGAGGAAATCACCCCAGACATCCACTACAACGACATCATCACCACACGTTTGCGCACTGTCGAAGGCATTCATCTCGATCAGTTAAAAAAAGAGATGGGCGACCGCTACTTCGACTACCTGATAACCAATGCAGCCCTGTCACTGGAAGCCGGCCTGCTAAAAATGGATCAAGGCCGGCTTTGCCTCACCCTTAGCGGCATACACGTCAGCGACATGGTGATGAGCGACCTGGTGATTGTGGACAATGACCTATAACCCCCATTTATGCACATGAAAAAGGACGTAGCATACCCCGAGGAATTTGAGCGCTATTGGGCTGAGCACAAAGCCCGTCTGCTCAGAGAAGACGCAGAATACCGCGAGGCGGTAGACTCATACAAGATGAGCAGCGGCAGTGACTGGCTGCTTTTTGGCATCCCTGTCGTTGCAGGCATCGTAAGCATGCAGTATATCCCTATCAGCCATGAAATTCTCAGATGGTGTGCCAGCATCGGCCTCACCATTATTTTATTTGCGCTGTGCGTCTATGTGAAATCACTTACCAATCCACATCGCTCAATAGAGGAGATTGAATCTGACGTGAAAAAAAAGAATTACGAACATTTTGTATTAAAATAGAATATTTTCCATGAAAAATTTGTCGTTTTGAAAAAAACGATTTAATTTTACGGCCGAAAAACATTTATATAATACAAAAACCTATGTCAGCTTTAATTTCGGTTATTCCAATTGTTTTGCTCATTGTATTGATGATGGGCTTCAAAGTGTCTGGTTACAAGAGTGCCATTATCACACTCATAGTTACAATTCTTCTGGCTTTGTTTGCCGCTCCCTCCATGGGTATAATCCCCGAAAAATACGATGGGGTCTCTATCACAGGCATCACAATATGGTCGGTGGTAGAGGGTTTGCTCAAGGCATGTTTCCCCATCATCCTTATTATTATTTGCGCCATCTACAGCTATAACATTCTTTGTGAGACCAAAGAGATCGAAACCATCAAGACACAGTTTATCCAGATGACTTCAGACAAGGGTCTGCTCGTACTTCTCCTGACGTGGGGTCTGGGCGGTGTGCTTGAAGGCATGGCCGGCTTCGGCACTGCGGTGGCCATCCCCGCAGCCATCCTCATCGGTTTAGGTTTCAAGCCGATGTTCTCCGCTGTCATCTGTCTGATAGCCAACACAGTGGCCGTAGGCTTCGGTGCTGTCGGTCTTCCTGCCACTACCCTGGCCAACCAGGTGGCAGTGAGCGGAGCCGCCAGTCCTGAGCAGCTGTGCGAGGTGGCTACCTTCATCATCCTGCAGCTCTCCCTGATGTTCTTTATCACACCGTTCCTCATCCTCATGATGACCGACCGCACCAAGATAGTCAAGAACATCACCCTTGCCCTGTTTGTAGGTGTGTTCTCCATCATCGTGCAGTTCTGCTGCGCATACTTCATCGGTCCTGAGACACCCGCCATCCTCGGCAGTGTGGCAGCCATCATCGCCATGTTGATATACAACAAACTATTCATCCACGATGAAGACCCCTCAGACGAAGTGAAAGTAGAGAAGAAGAAATTCGGCCTTTCCAAGACGCTGAAAGCCTGGAGTGTATATGGTCTGATCATATTCTTCATCCTCATTTCCAGCAAGATAGTGCCCTCTATCAATGAGTTGCTCAACAAGACTTTGGTCACACAGTTTGAACTGCCTGTCATAGGCAATAATTTCAAGTTTGGCTGGCTGTCGAATGCCGGTCTGATGATTTTCCTGGGTGCTACGATTGGCGGTTTGATTCAGGGCATGAGCTTTGGCAGTCTGATGAAATTGCTGGCCAAGACGACGATTAATTTGCAGAAGACCGCCATCACCATTTGCTGTCTGGTAGCAATGGCCATGCTGATGAACAATACCGGTATGACCAATGACATCGCCAAAGGTCTTGTCGCTCTGACAGGCACCTTCTTCCCGTTCTTCGCTCCGCTTATCGGCTCCATTGGCACTTTCGTCACTGGCAGTGCCACAAATGCCAACATCCTTTTCGGTAAGCTTCAAGCCACGGCGGCGAGCGATCTTGGCCTGGTCAACCAGTCTACCTTCTTTGGTGTCTCAGGAAATGAGACCAACTGGCTTGCCGCAGCCAATTGTGCCGGTTCGGAAGGCGGAAAGCTGCTGTCGCCTCAGAGCATTGCCATTGCTACTGCCGCCTGCGACATGGAAGGCCAGGACGGTGACATCATGCGCAAGACCATGCCATTTGCCATCTTCTGGATTTTGATGAACGGCCTGATGGTCTTCCTCGGGCTCCATGTATTCTAAAAACAGAAAGGCCATCCCTTCGAAGGGATGGCCTTTCTGATGATCGTTGTTGCTGTACTCCGCTTCACTTTCCGAAGTATCAGTGATGGGAGTCATTCATATACCTTGATTTCCTGCTGTCCGGTCATGGCCCTGTATACATTATGTGCCAGTGCCGTCAGTTCATCCTCACCCGGATAGACAAACACGGGTGCGATATGCTTGAGCCGCAAGATCAGATTTTCGCTTACATACTTACTCTGCGACATGGCCCCTGTGAGCAGCACGGCGTCTACGTGTCCATAAGTGACAGGAGTGAGAGAGGCCAGATAGCGTGCCACGGAAAGAATCATTGCATCTAACACCAATTTGGCATGCTCGTCGCCATCCTTGATACGCTGTTCCACCACCCTGACATCGTTGGTACCCAGATGTGCGGTGAGTCCACTATGCCCATTCACTTTGCGAAGCATCTCTTTCTCTGTATACTTTCCGCTATAACATAATTTTATCAGCTGCACCGAGGGCAACGTACCTGCTCTTGACGGGCTGAAAGGGCCATCTCCACTCAGAGCGTCGCTACACGCGATAGCCCTCCCATGATGGTGCATGGCAAATGAGATGCCACTCCCGAGGTGGCATACGATAAGATCTTGCTCCTCATATTTCACGCCGTGCTCCCTGCAGTATCTCTTGGCAATCTCACGCTGATTGAGGGCATGCCAAATGGTCTGATGAGGTATTTCGGGCATACCGGATATTCTGGCGATGTCTTCCAGTTCGTCCACGACCCCGGGATCAACAGTGAATGCCCTGCACCCTGGTATCTGCTTTGCGATGCTCAACGCGATCAACGAACCGAGATTGCAGGCGTGATGCAGCCTTGGGTGCATGGTGTCTTCGATGACCTTTTCGTTGAGTTCATAGACTCCGCTCTCTATAGGCTTCACCAGTCCTCCCCTTCCGACTACGACATCAAAGTCCATTTTGATATCATGTTTTTTCAATTCCTCGATCAATTTATCTTTTCGATAGTCGAACTCATCCATGATGAAAGGATACCGGCATAGTTCCTCAAAAGGATGATTGATGGTAGAATGCATGACAAGTTGCTCGTCGTTGAACACACCTACTTTAGTGGAAATCATTCCTGGGTTGATGGCAAGTATTTTCATAGTGTCATAAGTGTTTTTATTAGCAAGATTAAGTTTTTCCTATTGTGTTGTGAGAAATGCACATGTGCTCTGCGCAATGCCGAATAATTTATGCAAAAATATAAAATAAATTTTAAATATGCAATAATAATCTTTAAATTATTTGTGATTTTTGCCTATAATGAGAAGATTTGCTATTTTTGCGGTGTATCTTAATAAATGGTTTTGCCAAATGACAAAGAGAGTGTTCATCATAGCAGTCCTGGTTTTCGGGATAGCCTTTTCCATATACGGTTCCACACCAAAAGAGCGTCTGAAAGTAGGCCTTGTACTTGGCGGCGGCGGTGCCAAAGGTGCCGCCGAGGTTGGTGTACTCAAAGTCATTGAGGCGCTCGACATCCCCATCGACTATATCGCCGGCACCAGCATCGGAGCCATTGTCGGCGGTCTCTACTCCTGCGGTTATACTGCCGACCAGCTGGATGCGCTTTTCCGCCAGCAGGAATGGCTTTCGCTTATAGGCGACCGCAACAAAGACCTGCGCGAGCACCTGATAGAGCAGCGCAACGGCACGACTTACATCCTTGGTTTTCCTTTAGGCAAAGAGCGGGCAGACAGCACCTCGACGACCAAAGGTTTTGGCATTCTGCGTGGTGAACAGATCACCCATCTGCTTGACTCCCTGACCAGTGCCTACAACGGCATAGAGAGTTTCGACCGTCTGCCCATACCCTTCCGCTGCGTGGCTGTAGATATCAAGACACAGGAGGAAGTGATCATGGACAGTTGTGAGATAGAGCTTGCGATGCGCGCCAGCATGGCTATCCCGGGAGCGTTCAAGCCCGTGAGATGGAAGGGCCATACACTGGTAGACGGAGGTATGCTGAACAATCTGCCTGTGGACGTAGTGAAGTCGATGGGTGCAGACGTAGTGATAGCCATCGACCTACAGCAAGAGCAGCATGAAGACAGAGATTTCTCCCTGAAAGAGACCTTCGGTATCGGTGGTTTGCTCGACTGGGCCGTCTCCCGTCCTGACTGGAAGAAGAACAATGCCAACCGGGCATCCGCCGACGTGTATATCTGCCCCGACCTGTCTCAGTATTCCGTATCGAGCTTTGGTGAAAACAGTATCGAGTCGATGATAGAGCTTGGCGAACAAGCAGGGACATCTGTGAAAGAAGACCTGCTCCGCTTAAAGAGAAAGGTGTACAGCCACCGACGATGAATGTGTGCTACCATCATGCATCATGAAAAGCGATGGCATAGAAGCCTCGTCACTCCTTGAACCTCTCCCCCCAGCAACGTATCATATTCTGATATAATTTTTCTTCAGCCGTAGAATGCTGTGCATGCCAAAGCCGGGAGTTCTGCAAGAGGTCGGGCATAAACTGCTGCACGACAAAATGCCCGGGATAGTCATGTGCATATTTGTAGCCATCACTATATCCGAGGTCTTTCATGAGCTTGGTAGGAGCATTGCGCAGATGAAGAGGCACCGGCAAATTACCTGTTTGCCTGACGAGGGCCAAGGCGCTGTCAATACCGAGATAAGCCGAATTGCTCTTTGGGCTTGTAGCCAGATAAACCGCGGTCTCGGCAAGGGGTATCCTGCCTTCGGGCCACCCTATTTTCATCACCGCATCAAAAGCAGCATTGGCAAGCAACAACGCATTGGGATTGGCCAGCCCGATATCCTCTGCGGCACTGATGACCATCCTCCGCGCAATAAACTGAGGATCCTCCCCCCCCTCTATCATCCTTGCCATCCAATAGAGAGCGGCGTCAGGGTCACTGCCCCGTATACTCTTGATAAAAGCAGATATGATGTCGTAATGCATCTCGCCGTCTTTGTCATAAGCCAACGGATTCTGTTGCAACCGGTCTTCCACCATCGCGTCAGTGACGACCACCTCATCAGCATCATCAGCCTCAACCACCAGTTCGAGTATGTTGAGCAATTTCCTGGCGTCTCCCCCGCTGTATCTCAGGATAGCCCCCGTTTGTTCCAGTCGGATGTTTCTTTTGGACAACACGACATCCTTTTCTACCGCCCGATGCAACAACTGCAAGAGGTCATCTTTCTCCAATGGCTTGAGCACATAGAGCTGACATCTTGACAACAAAGGTCTGATCACCTCGAAAGAGGGATTTTCGGTGGTTGCCCCGATCAGTGTGACCACCCCCTTCTCTACGGCCCCCAGCAGCGAGTCTTGCTGGCTTTTGCTGAATCTATGAATCTCATCGATGAACAAGATGGGCGACGCCGCATTGAAGAAGCGCCCTTTACTGGCTTTCTCTATGACATCCCTGACATCTTTCACGCCACTGGTGACAGCACTTAATGTGTAAAAAGGCGTTTCGAGCTTATGGGCTATAATCTGGGCAAGAGTAGTCTTACCCACTCCCGGAGGCCCCCATAAGATAAAAGATGAGATACGCCCCGACTCTATCATTCTGCGCAGCACGGCTCCCTCTCCGACCAGGTGTTGCTGGCCTATATAGTCGCCGAGGTCCCGTGGCCTCATTCTCTCTGCTAAAGGTTCAGGCATGTTATAGGATTGAAATGAAACAATAAAAAGTCATATCGATGGTACAAAGATAATCAAAAAGAGTGACACCGACAAATTATACTGAGAGTTGTTGAGAATAACCAAAAAAGAAGGCATGGAAATGAAAATAATAAAAAAACACTTTTTTCTTGCAAATAAGAGATAAAGTATTTATTTTTGCATTGTCATCTGACAAATATGCGTATCACAGTAGTACAAACAGATATTGTCTGGGCACAGCCACACGCTAACGCTGAGCGTGCCGAAAGGCTGATGGAGCAAGCCTCTGGCAGCGACCTTTACGTTCTGCCTGAAATGTGGAGCACAGGTTTTGCCACTGATCCTGAAGGCATAGCCGAAGAAGGTGACACCTCCTTGACGTGGATGCGCAAGATGTCGGCCAGGCTCGATGCCGCCTTGAGCGGAAGTATTGCGATAAAGGCCGGGGAGAGTGCATCAGGAGGCGCTGTCTTTGCCAACCGTCACTACTTTGTGAAGCCAGACGGCACGTACGCCTACTACGACAAGCATCACCTGTTTGGCTACGGTGGCGAGAACACCCACTACACCGCCGGTGACCTCCGTACGGTAGTGTCGTTCAGAGGAATGCGTTTTCTACTGATTACGTGCTATGACCTCCGTTTTCCGGTTTGGTGCCGCTACCGAGATGACTACGACGGCATCATCGTATCAGCCAACTGGCCAGACACCCGTATCGGAGTATGGGACATTTTACTGAAGGCCCGTGCCATAGAAAATCAATGCGTGGTAGTGGCATGCAACCGTGTAGGAAGCGACAAGCAGTGCACTTACAACGGCCACAGTGCCATCATCGATGCGAAAGGTCATGTGATCACGCAGGCTGTGCAGGGACATGAATGCACGATGACAGCCGACATATCTATAGAAGAAATAATCCGTTTCCGGAAGAAGTTCAACGTATTGGACGACCGGGATTAACAATAAAAGCATTATGAAAAAACAAGAGAAGAAAGCTTTAACCCTAAAGACCATCAACAAAAGTAACGTCTGGGATTGTCAGGAAAATGACATTTTCAGGATATGGGAAGCCGCGGAGAAAGACTCTGACCTGAAAGATAACTCCCGGCACTATATAGATATCATCAAAAGTGCTTTTGACATCGAGGAAGTGAAGATAGACAAGCCTGAGATTATCAAGAAATACGAAGCACGCGGTTTCAAAGTGGGTCAGGTGAAAATAGACGAAAACAACAAGTTGAAATGGGCTGTGAAGAAGCGTCCTATCATGCGTGTCACCGACCTGACCTACGAGAATATCCGCCATATCTCTACCTCTAAGTTACTCGAGGTTATAGACCGCAATTTCGGTGGTGGCTGGGACAGTCTTTCACAGAGCATTCAGGACATTATAGAAAGCGGCTTTGACATCAGCACGACCACCCTGCCCAAAGACCGTCTTCGCAAGCCCGGCGGCATGTATGAAAAGAAGATAGCCGACGGTTTTGAAGTGCTGGAGATAGCCAAAGGCATGTGGGTAGAAGCTATTTTTGCCAAGGAAAAGCCAGAAATGGAGAAGCCCCGTCTGAAATACGAGGAAGACCTTGATGAGCCTCTTGATGAGGATGATCTGCCCGAGATAGAGGATCATTACAATGACCCAGACGATGATGATGATGAGTTTGACGAGGACAAGCTGACCGAAGAGAGCTATCGCACCACTTTCGAGACAGAGCCAGAAGACCTGAATCTTGAGGCAGAAGAGATTTCCGACGACTACGAAGGATAAAAAGTGATCTCAATTATAACATGAAGGTATGCCATCAGACGGCATACCTTTTTCATATATACTGCAAAAAAAAGAGAGCTTGTCTCACGACAAGCTCTCCACATACTTACTAAAACTAAATTAACCACTAAAAAAACTAATCTATTTCTTTCTTCTTTGTGCTGCAAAATTAATCATATCCTTTGAATCGACCAAATTTTTCAGCCATAATAACATATAAAAAATGTTATCTTTCGCGAATGGAACAATCTATTTCTTATTTAGAAAGAATATCCCATCGTCAACAATAGCTGATGACGCTTATTATTCACCTCCTGTGCGTTCACCACATTGTCGAGGTCGGCATAGTCATAGTCGACATAATTGGTGAAAGGTCTGAAGTCGCCCTTTGTTGAGGAATACTGATAAGTAAGGTCGACATTGAATTTTCCAGCCTGATAGCCCACGCCACAGGTAAACCTGTTGGTGGCATCCCAGTTGGTGAAATCAGTGGCCGAAGAACAATAAGAACCCGGAGAGTCTATCGTTCCATCCTTGTATCCATCTTTTTTATACATGGGCGATACATAGTTGTATCCCGCACGGATAGCCAACTGTGGAGTGACTTTCACCTCTGCGCCCACCTTCAATGTGCTCACGCCCTTGAGTGTGCGTTCTGTATGTTGGTTCATCGCTTCATCACTTTCACTGTCCTCGTAATCGACGCCCCAGTAATAGTCGTAGTATCCACCGGTCTTCACGCGGGTGTCCACATTGCTATAGTCGGCATAGTCATAACCGGCACCCAAAGCCACCACATTGCCAATGGTATGCCCGAGGCTCAATCCGAACTTCCAAGGTGAATAAAACTTATAAGAATAGCTGTCCTCAGCGTAAGCAGTATAAGAGCCATCCGACACCTCTGTATAGTTTTTGGTCTTGAGGTCGTAGAAGGTCGGTGTGGCAATGCTCACGCCAAATCTGAACGGAGACTCCTCTACAGGGCGGAAGATGGCACCGATCTTGACATCGAACCCCTGTCCGGTTATTTTACGCTCATCATAGACGTAGAGATGATTGATATTCTCTGGATTAGGTGTCATCGACTCGGAATAGTCGGATGCATGACGATAGTGCACATCATGTATGCCGAAAGTGAGTCCGAGATAGATCTGGTCGTTGATGTTGCCGCTAAGGTTGAAGTCGTACTCTCCGATATAGCCTTTATGTGCCCTGTCGAAAGCGTAGTCAGTGGCTTCATAGAAATAGGCATTACCGTCGCCGGCAGCATAGAAGAGATTACGCATATACATATCGTCGAGCTGATTGCAAGTCGAATAAGGCTTTTCTAAATTGAAAGTTCCCTCATCAAATCCCGGACGATAGAGCAGGCCATTCCAAAGCTTGGCATACGAAAGCTTATTTTGCGAGGCATTCTGCAGCCCGTCAGCGGCTGAGAGTATATAGTCGAAATTGCGGCTTTTATGGAAATTGAATCCCACATTGATAAACGACCTCTCCCCATTTCGCTTCGCATACACAAAGCCGACCTGGTCGAAGCTCGCATTAGTTTTGTTGCCCCTTGAATAGTCGGCAGCATCCTGCTGTGACACCAACCCAAAAGACACATCGGCCCTGCTATGACGGAACAGACCGATACCAGCCGGATTGGTGCTGATGGTAGAAATATCTGCGCCGAGTGCGTCCAAAGCTCCACCCATACCCACATATCTTGCGGTACCATTGAGGTCTTGCGATACGATTTTGGCATTCTCGTATGTCTCCTGTGCCATTACATTCGCACTTGCCAACAGTGTGCCAATGATAAAGATGTGTCTCGTTTTCATATTTACAAAGTTTAAATAATTCTACAACATTAAACAATAAAACTTCTGGGGTGATATGGCGTGCGGGGTGAATGCGCGTGCAGTCTATCTCCGTCCGCCGAAGCCACCACCTGAGCGGCTACCGCCACCGGTGCTGCCACCGCCACTGAAGCCTCCGCCCGAGCGGCTGCCACCGCCTCCGAAGCTGCCACCGCCTCCGAAACTGCTTCCACTGGAAGAAGAGCGGCTCCAAGAGGAGGAAGAGGATGATGACGTGGATGTGTTGTTATATCTTGGCGTGTAGGATCTGCTGGACGACGAGGAAGACGGTCTGCTGGATGCCGTGGAGCGGTTTCCTCCGAATCCTGCCCTGTTTCCTGAGCTGGCATACGTGGTGCGTCCCGATGATGACGAGACACCCGGATGGCTCAGAGCCCTTCCGCCGAAACTTCCTCTTGAAGCAGTGGTATAGCCACGTCCTGACGCTGACACTTGTCCTCTGTCATGTCTCTCATACGGCTGTGTATAGACATATCCACCTCCACCTCCGTAATACCATGGAGAATACCAGCCACTATAATACCAAGGAGAATACCAGTGCCAATCATACCAGCCATAATACCATGGGTCGTACCAACCATAGAACCAGGGATCGTACCATGGGTCGTACCAGCCGTAGTATCTATAAGGATAGCGCCCCCATCCCCAGTATCCCCGGAAAAACGGGTCGTACCAGCCATAGAAGCCGTCAAAGCGTCCCATCCAGGTGCTGTATCTGAAATCGCTGTCATCGTCCAGATACTTCTCAATATACACGGTGTCTTTGACGGTGTAAGAACCATCACCCACCGTGAAATCGATGATATCATTGCCGATGGAGTCGCCGGCAATAATTTCATACGAACTTTTAAGATTTCGCCTGTTGTATTCGTCAGTACTCATATCCAACCCTCTGTAGTAGGTGGGAGTATCGCGTACGGTCGAATTGGCAGGAGTCGTTTTTTGTGATTTTGATGCCTTGGAGGGCACAAAATACATATCGTCCTGAGCCACCAGAGACAAAGGCAATGCACATGCCACTAACGAAAGTAAAATCAGTTTTCTCATATCTTTTCTCCTTTAGGTCTATTAAGTACAATGCAAAAATAGCATGACTTTTCCTGCAAAATTACGGAAAAACCCTAAACGATGATAGGTTTTTCCCTATTTTTTATAATTTTGCACCATAATTAATAATAATTACCATCCACATGCACTATTTCAAGTCTACTTTTACAGTAAAAGGGGCTCACATGACAGAGCAACTGATGCAGACGTGCCGTGACATTATCGCCGGCGTGGCTGCCGAGGCTGGATTTGAGTCATTCGAAGATACTCCAGAAGGCGTCACTGGATATGTCCAAGAAGGAGAGCTGGACCGCGCTGCTCTTGACGAGTCCCTCAAGGCATTCCCCGTATCCGGAGTCGGAGTGGAATACACCATTGAGGAAGCCGAAGACAAAGACTGGAATGAGACATGGGAAGAACAGGGATTTGAACCTATCGACATTGACGGCAAATGTATCATCCACGACACGGTCCATCCTGTTTGTGACGAGAGTTCATACGATATAAACGTAGTGATAGAGGCCCGCATGGCATTCGGCTCCGGCACCCATGAGACGACCCAGCTGGTAGTGGAAGAAATGCTCAAGACCGACCTGAGCAACAAACGTCTGCTTGACTGCGGTTGTGGCACGGGCATTCTCTCTATTGTAGCGTCCAAGGCCGGAGCCTCGGATATCGTAGCCTACGACATTGACGAATGGAGCGTGTCCAACACGGAGCACAACGCCCATCTCAATGCCGTGGACAACATCACGGTGCTTCATGGCGACATTAATGTGCTCTCACATGTGAGCGGGATGTTTGACATCATAGTGGCCAACATCAACCGCAACATCCTCCTGAGCGACATACCATCGCTGCACGAGGTGATGAACAAGGGTGGCATTCTGATAATCAGTGGTTTCTATGAAGAAGACGCTCCGTTGCTTACGACCCGCGCCAGTGAAGTGGGCCTGTCATTACTTTCCACCCGTCAGAAAGGCAACTGGGTGGAGCTGACCTTCCACAACTAATCTTCCACGCCGAAAAGCGTGTCTACCACGACATTTTCTTCCGTCTCTCCAATAATAGAGTCGGCGGGCAGGTCGTTACGTTCAGGCTCGGGTGCAGTCCAGCTGATGGTGAGCATCTTCAGATCATAATAACTGCCGTTATAAATGTCAAGGTCTACATACCCCTTGATGCCAGGCAAGCGCCCCACATCAGTATGCTGCCAGAATTTCCACTTGCCGGTATACTGCACCTCCTTTACATAATAGTGGGCTATCCAATACGGATAGTCGTCGAAACGAGCATCGCTGAGGTATTTCTCCTTAAATTTATAATAGGTGTAAATAATGGGTTTGGTGTGATACCTGTCCTCCACGATATGCAGCCAAGCCAGGATTTCCTGCTGGAACTCTTCTACGGTCATGTCTTCATTGATTTGCTCCACATCAAGCACTGGAGGCAGGTCGCCTTTTTCGAGCTTCACCTTATCAAGAAAGAAATAGGCCTGTTCGCGGGCAGATGAGCGATTGCTCCAGAAATGGTACGCCCCACGTATGAAACCATGGTCTTTGGCCTGGAAAAAATTGTCGTCGAAAAGTTCGTCTACGAAATCAGATCCTTCAGTAGCCTTGATCATCACAAACCTCACCGGCCCTTTGGCGATCATGGCATTGCGCAGTTTACCCCAGTCGATATCCCCCTGATGATGGCTGATGTCGATGCCGTGGATATCATATTCTTCGGGATAAGACGGCTCGCCATACAAGGCCCTCCATCTAAATCCGAAAGGCTCGACGAAGGTGGAATAGAAAAACCATGTATAAACGGCCATCACAGTGATTCCCATGGTCCACCAGAAGAGTGGAGGCAAACTGCCGAGGAAAGCTCTGATACGTTGATACATGGTTTTTCAAGACGTCTTTCTACAAGAGAGTAGCCATTTTATTTCTGCTGTTCAAGTGCAAGCGTGATTGTAGTTTTATCACACACCTCACTTGGACCCCAGTACTGAATAGGACCAGGATAGACATAGCATGTCTCCTTTGCCCAGGTGTCGCGCATTGAAACAAAAGCCTTGAAGGGATTGCCATCAAGCTCAACGAGGGCTTTTCTGATCACGGGCTTCAGCTCACCGTTACGGCGCTCGATATTCATCATCATAGTGATGGGCACTCCGCCAGCCTTCCACTCGTCGGTGGGAGCGGTCGTATTCTGCACGATAGCCATGTATCCTGTTTTCCCATTGGCTATGAGCTGGGCAGCGCTGGTGCCAAGGGCATAGCAATAGTCAGCGTCGAAGTTGGAAGGAGCTGCGCATCTGCCTTCATATCCAAAGAAATGATGAAGTGTGGCGAATTTTCCTTTGTACTTGCCCTCTTTGGCCCATGCGGCCAACTTAGCCTCGCACATGTCAGAGAGCAGTCTTTCGGTCTCGATAAGAGACACCTGCACGTTGCCATGAGGATCACGGTCGAGCGAGAGCTGATGAGCCACGTTTTCAGGCAGTGTCTCAAACGTCCTGGCATTGGCAGCACTGAGATGAGCCATGATATATTCACGCTGTGCCTCCGGCTCAAGGTCTTTGTATTCGCTGCCATGAGCGGCCAGCAGGTCGTTGAGTTCATCTATCAGGCGACCGATAGCGGGTATGAACTCGATGAGTCCTTCGGGCACGAGCACCACACCGAAGTTTTTGCCATGCTCTGCGCGATATGCGACAGCCTGGCATATCTGCTCTACGATATCGTTGAGGGTCTGGTCTTTGGCTTCCACCTCTTCCGAGACGATGCAGATATTGGGCTGGCACTGCAAGGCGCACTCCAGTGCGATATGGCTTGCCGAGCGTCCCATCAGTTTGATGAAGTGCCAATACTTACGTGCGGAATTGCAGTCGCGCTCAATGTTTCCGATCAGCTCTGAGTAAGTCTTCGTAGCAGTGTCGAAGCCGAAACTGGTCTCTATCTGCGCATTTTTAAGGTCGCCGTCAATGGTTTTAGGACAACCGATCACCTGAACGCCATAATTCTTGGCGGCATAGTATTCGGCGAGCACACAGGCATTAGTATTGGAGTCATCGCCACCGATGATGACGATAGCCTTGATATTGAGCTGGCGGATGATCTCGTATCCTTTTTCAAACTGGTCTACTTTCTCCAGTTTTGTACGGCCACTGCCGATCATGTCAAATCCGCCGGTATTGCGGTAGTTGTCAATATAGTCGGCAGTGATTTCCATATAGTCATGATCGACCAATCCGCCGGGACCAAGAATAAAACCATAGAGACGGTTTTGAGGATTAAGTTTTTTGATAGCATCGAAGATACCGCAGATGACGTTGTGTCCACCGGGAGCCTGACCTCCACTGAGGATAACACCCACATTCATGGGCTTGCTCTCATGTTCCTCACCCGGCACAAACTCTACCAACGGCATGCCATAGGTATTAGGAAACAGCTTCTTGATTTCCTCCTGATTGTCTACACTCTGAGTAGGATTACCTTCTTTTACCTTTACTGCACCTTGAAGAGCTTTCGGCAACTTTGGCTGATAAGTGGCCCTGGCCTGCTGCAATGCACTTTTTTCCATAATTAACTAAAATGTATAATATAAATGAGATTAAAAAAATCAAAACGACGACAAAACAAGCATATCATGTCCTTTGTCTTCCATTCGGTGTGCAAAGTTACAAAATTTCGGCTACCCTTAGAGTAAAAATATGAGAATAATTTTGCAGACTCGCTATTTTTTTGTAATTTTACCTACCACTTTCCACAAATGAGACAAACGACTATGAAATCCAAGCATCTATTATTTGCAGCCATGGCCACTTGCACAGTGTTTCCCACACTTCAGTCTTGCAACGAATCCAAATGGGCCGGGCATCAAAATGAGTCCTTCACCATTGTCAGACAGCATGGCGGTCCCGATTTGGGATACTCTCCCCTCTCAGGGGTCAAGATACTCACATCTGACGGTTTTTCTTTCAAAGACCTCAACCGCAACGACTCGCTCGACCGATATGAAGACTGGCGTCTCGACGCGAAGGATCGTGCGGCCGATCTGGCCTCTCAACTGTCCCTGGAAGAGATTGCCGGCCTGATGTTATACAGCAGCCACCAGTCGGTGCCGATGATTCAGTCTATGGGATTCGGAGCCTCTCTCTACGGCGGCAAATCGTTCGAAGAGAGTGGCGCCAAGGCCTCGGCCCTGTCTGATGGCCAAAAGAAATTCCTCAGCGACGACCATCTGCGTGCTGTCCTGGTGACACGTGTGGAGAGCCCTGCCATCGCCGCCGAATGGAACAACAACCTGCAAGCCTTTGTGGAAGGTTTAGACCACGGCATCCCCGTGAACATCAGTTCCGACCCGCGCCATGAAGCGAAAGCGACGACAGAATTCAACGCCGGAGCCGGCGGGCAGATTTCCCAGTGGCCCACCTCCCTTGGGCTGGCCGCTTCATTCGACCCACAACTGATGTATCATTTCGGTGAGATCGCCTCAGAAGAATACCGAGCCCTGGGCATCGCCACTGCGCTCTCGCCTCAGGTAGACATTGCCACTGAGCCCCGGTGGTTCCGCTTCGACGGCACGTTCGGCGAGGATCCCCAACTCTCGACAGATATGGCACGTGCCTACTGTGATGCTTTTCAGACGACCGCCGACACCAAAGGTTGGGGTGCCAAAAGTGTCAACGCCATGGTGAAGCACTGGTATGGCTATGGTGCTCAGGAAGGCGGTCGCGACTCCCACTTCGCTTCAGGTAAATATGCTGTCTATCCCGGGCACAACCTTGCCATGCACAAACGTCCTTTCACAGAGGGTGCATTCAAACTGCAATGTGGCACCCACATGGCCTCAGCCGTCATGCCCATCTATAGCATTCTATGGAACCAAGACCCCTCAGGAGAAAACGTGGGCGGCAGTTTCAGCCAATGGATGATACAACGCCAGCTCAGGGATGAGGCCGAATTTGAGGGTGTGATCTGTACCGACTGGGGTATCACCAAAGACATGAAAGTGCTTGACAGTCCGATCGGCGGCAAACCCTGGGGCGTAGAACACCTGACGGAGGCCCAGCGTCACTACAAGATTCTTGAAGCCGGTGTCGATCAGTTCGGAGGCAACAATGAGATCGGCCCTGTGCTGGAGGCCTACCGTCTGTGGAGCGAGGAGCATGGGGATTCTTCAGCTCGTCAGCGCTTCGAAGCATCTGCCCGACGTCTCTTGCTCAACATGTTCAGAGTGGGGCTCTTCGAGAATCCATATCTCGATCCGGAAGAATCACAAAAAACCGTGGGCAATCCCAGCTTCATGGAAGAAGGATACAAAGCTCAGCTGAAATCAATTGTGATGCTCAAGAACAAGGATGGCCATGCATTGCCTCTCACCGGAAAGAAAAAAGTATATGTGCCCAAACGACATTTCCCGGCCATACCTGGAATGTGGGGGGGCGTGTCTGAAGAGAAGACCGAAGAGCCGATAGACCTCACACTGCTGAAGAAATACTACGATGTTGTGGATCAACCATCCCTGGCCGACTTCGCCTTATGTATCATACAGGAGCCCAGTTCGGGATTCGGCTATAGCAGCGAGGATGTCAAGGCCGGAGGCAACGGTTACATGCCTATCAGCCTGCAGTACGACGATTACACCGCCACCCACGCCCGGCCTGCCAGTATCGCCGGGGGCGACCCTATGGAGAAAAGCGCCAACCGAGGGTTTAAAGACAAGACCGTGAAGACATACAACCGCGACGACATGACCATGGTGGCAGAGACCAAGGAAGCCATGGGCACGAAACCCGTCGTAGTCGTAGTGGAAACCGGCCGGCCCGTTGTACTGTCCGAGATTGAGCCGCATGCCGATGCCCTGTTGCTCTCCTTTAAAGTGCAGCACCAGGCACTCCTCGATCTCATTAGCGGCAAGAACGAGCCGTCAGCCCTGCTTCCCATGCAGATGCCAGCCGACATGACCACCGTGGAAGAGCAGCACGAAGACGTGCCTCGAGACATGCGCTGCTACCAAGACACAGAAGGCAACATTTACGACTTCGGCTTCGGACTCAACTGGCACGGCATCATCAATGACGAAAGAGTGAAAAAATATAAGTGATTTTTTTGGTTCTGTGCTCTTTTTTTCGTACCTTTGTCAGACAAGTTATATTTTATTTTACATAATATGGCCAACAGAAAAAAACTCAAAACTACCATCAACAGCATTTGCAGTGATGTGTTCGCAGAGTGCGTGGCGTTCTCCTTATATGGCAGAAACGCCCACGAGGACAATGTGGAAGCACTGTTAGAGTCGATCGTTAAGATTCGCAAAGACTACATCAGTCGCATTTCTCATCCCGAGCCAGGCCTTAGCAAGAAAGTCTATTATGACAAGCTGGCCAACGACTTTGCGGAGCAGATCTCAGAAATCATCGACCACATCAGCAACCTCAGCTAATCTTGTCAGACAATGTGGAAGAAGTTTTGTATCTGGCTTTTGTACAAGCGACTGGGGTGGAAAAAGGTTATCACCGTACCCCACCCCAGTAAATATATCATCTGTCTGGCACCGCACACCAGCAACTGGGATTTCATGCTGGGTCAGGTCTATTCAGGAGCCGAGGGCTGGAAAATCAATTTTCTCATGAAGAAAGAATGGTTTTTCTGGCCATTAGGCATTGTTTTCAGGAAATTAGGGGGCATTCCCGTATGGCGCAGCAAGAGCATGAGCATGACCGACCAACTGGCCATGACGGCAAGATCGGCCAAGAGTTTTAAGCTTTGTATTACTCCCGAGGGTACTCGTTCGAAAAATCCCGACTGGAAGAAGGGTTTTTACTATATTGCCCAGAAAGCCGGTCTACCGATTTTGCTATACGGCATCGACTACGAGCGCCGGCTGATACAATGCACCCAATGTATCATCCCCGATGGTGACATCGACCGACAAATGAAAGAAATCAAGTTATACTTCAAGGATTTCAAAGGCAAGAAACCCGAGAACTTCAGCATAGGAGACCTCTGAGCATGAAGACACTTATCACGTATCTATCATTGGTCTGTGCCTTTCTATTCAGCTTCATGCCTATGATGGCTCAGACCAGTTCTGACAAACAGGCTCTGGACAATGCACTGCGTAAATATTTTGAAAACTACACCCAAGGATTATCCGGCTTCCCTGTCAACTCTAAATTCTCCAACAGTCAGGTTGACACCGAACAGCGCACGATCACGGTGACAGCCAACTACCGATTCGGCGAACAAGAGTTTACGCCCGAAGTGGTGAAAAGCATCTACCGACAGGTGCAGAACATTCTACCGGCCGCTTACGAACGCTACCGTTTAAGAATACGCACCAACGGGCACGACATCGAGCAGCTCATCCCCAACCGGCTTGCCGACGACTTCGACCATAGCCGCATCTGGGGCGACCTCGACTACAAGGGTCGCCCATGGGTGAAAAACATGTCACGCCCCTATGAGATCAGCAGAGGCCTGGAAGGCCGGCATCTCTCTGTAGCAGCCAGTCACGGCCGTTATTACGACCGCAGCAAAGGTCAGTGGCGCTGGCAGCGTCCCAACCTGTTTTGCACCACCGAGGATCTTTTCACCCAGACTATCGTCATCCCCTACCTCATCCCCATGCTGGAGAACGCTGGCGCCATCGTATGGTCTCCCCGTGAGCGCGACTGGCAGAAGAACGAGGTGATCGTCGACAACGACAATGGCACCAGGTACTACCAGGAGACAGTGGGGAGCAGCGAGTGGTCTACCACCCCTATGAGCGGTTTCGGATGGCATCCCGGGAAATACGTAGAGGGTGAGAATCCATTCAAGGCAGGAACAGCCCGCATGGCAGAGGCCTCGACGAAAAAAAACGCAAGCTATGTCTATTATCGTCCTGACATACCCGCAGCCGGCCGTTATGCGGTCTACGTGAGTTATCAGACGCTGCCACAGTCTGTCGATGACGCCCAGTATATCGTCATACACAAAGGTCGCCAGACGGTGTTCCATGTCAACCAGCGTATGGGCGGGGGCACATGGGTATACTTAGGCACCTTTGATTTCGGCGCCGGATGCAGCAATGACAACATGGTGGTGCTCAACAATTACAGCAAGTCGCGAGGGTTGGTCAGCGCCGACGCGGTGAGATTCGGCGGCGGTATGGGGAACATATCGCGGCAGGGCAAGACCAGCGGTCTGCCCCGATGCCTTGAAGGCACCATGTACAGCGCCCAATGGGGGGGAGCCCCCGACTCTGTGTATTGTAAATTCCACGATGAGTATAAAGACGACTACACCTCACGCTCGCTGTTTGCCAACTGGCTGGCTGGCGGCTCAGTCTACTCCCCCACCCGTCCCGGAAAAGGCGTGCCCTTCGAAGTGATGCTCTCGGTGCACAGCGACGCCGGCTACGACAAGACCGGCGGCAATGAAATCGTGGGCACACTCTCCATTTGCACGACCGACCGCTTCGACGGGCGTCTCAACTCGGGTGTGTCACGCCTTGCCTCGCACGACCTGGCCGATGCGCTGCTCTATAACGCCTACGCCGACATCAAAGGAAAGTTTGGCAACTGGCGGCGACGTGTGCTTTACGACCGCGACTACAGTGAGACCCGTGAGCCCACCGTACCCTCCGCCATTTTGGAGACCATGTCTCACCAGAACTTCGGCGACATGAAATATGGTCTCGACCCCAACTTCCGTTTCACCTTGGCCCGTTCGATCTACAAGACCCTGCTCCGTCATGTGGCAGAGATGCACCACGAGAAATACGTGGTGCAGCCCCTGGCTCCCAGAAACTTCAGGATGGAACTGACCTCAAGAGGTAAGCTGCGCCTGAGTTGGAATCCGGTCAAGGACCCTCTTGAGCCAAGCGCTACCCCCACAGAATACATTCTCTACACGGCAGTGGGTGACATGGGATTTGACAACGGTGTGGTCGTGAAAGGCACATCGTGTACCATCAACGCCCAGCCCGGTGTCTTATACCACTTCAAGGTGACTGCCGCCAACCATGGCGGAGAGAGTTTCCCGACTGAAGTGCTATCAGGCTGCTACACCCCTAAAGCCCAGAAAACGGTGATGATCGTGAATGGTTTCCACCGTTTGTCTTCGCCAGCCGTTATTGACACGGGCAGCGAGAAAGGCTTCGACATAGACGCCGACCCTGGTATCACTTACGGTCCGATGGCAGGCTGGAGCGGTCGCCAGAGAGTATTTGACAACAGCCGCCGCGGACGCGAGGGAGAAGGTGCCTTGGGCTACAGCAGCGAGGAGCTGATGGGCAAGATTATCGCCGGCAATGACTTCAACTATGTATCCACCCACGCCGACGCCATTTATTCCGCTCAGAAGTACAATATTGTAAGCAGTTCAAGCGAAGCGTTGGAGTCGGGCAAAGTGAAACTGAACCATATCGACTGTATTGACCTGGTACTTGGACTTGAGAAAGACGACGGCCACTCACTGCTGATGTATAAGTCATTCAGTGCCGCCATGCGACAAAAGCTCGCCAACTTTGTAAAAGACCATGGCAGTCTGCTTATCAGCGGTTCGTATATCGGAGCCGACATGACATCAGCCTCCGAGCAGCAATTCCTTGCCAGTGTTTTGAAACTGCGCTACGGAGGTAGTAACCGCGACAACAAGAACGGCCTCGTAGAAGGTCTGGGTATGACCTTCGACACCTACAGGGAACTCAACGAGACCCATTATGCCGCCACGGCTCCCGATGTACTGCGTCCTCTCTCCACGTCATATTGTGTGATGCGTTACGCCGACGGCCAGGATGCCGCAGTGGCCTACCGCGGCTCAGACTACAGCTGCCTGACCATGGGATTCCCCTTTGAGTGTATCAAGTCAGCTCAGACACGCAGGGCCATCATGAGGGGAATGCTCAATTATCTGCTGAGATAATGAGGCAGCTGCCTCAGTCCCCTCCCTTTTGGGGAGGGATAGTGAGGGGTATAAGATTTAAGATTTAGATTCATATAAGAAATATGTACAGTATACAATCCAATCCTTCGGGTACACGCCACATAGAAGTGAGCGAGGTACATTTAGAAACGATACGCCGCTATCACCTGTTTGAGCATCTTGTGGACAGCAATGGCATCATCGACGAAAGCGTGCTGGACAAGCTGAAATTCAACATCCGCTCCATACTCAGCACAGACGCAGGGCAAGACAAGCAGCTACTTGACCTTTGCTTCGATGTCATCTATCACAACAACATGAAAGCATTTGGCCTGAGTCATCTCATAGACCTCTATCGCCAGTGGGACGAGGCCCATCCTGAATCTGCCCCCGCCATCAACGAGGAGACCCTGTGATGACCAGCGAGCCGCACAGACTGAGCGACTGGCTTCCCACCACCAAGAAAGAGATGCAACTGCGCGGGTGGGATGAGGCCGATGTTATCTTGTTCAGTGGCGACGCCTATGTGGACCATCCCTCATTCGGCGCCGCCGTGATAGGGCGTACGCTTGAGGCAGCAGGCTGGCGTGTGGCTATCGTGCCCCAGCCCGACTGGCACGGCGACTTCCGCGACTTCAAGAAACTGGGCCGGCCACGTTTGTTTTTCGGTATCGCCCCCGGGTGCATGGACTCGATGGTGAACAAATACACAGCCAACAGGCGTCTTCGTTCGGAGGACGCATACAGCCCTGACGGCCGCCACGACTGCCGACCCGAATATCCCACCATCGTCTACACACAGATCCTGAAACGCCTCTATCCCAATGTGCCTGTGGTGCTCGGAGGCATCGAGGCGTCGATGCGCCGTCTGACCCATTATGACTATTGGCAGGACCGTCTGCGAAGATGTATTCTCTATGACTCTGGTGCCGACCTGATCATCTATGGCATGGGAGAGCGGCCTATCATAAGGCTCTGCGACGAGCTGTCCTCCGGCCGTTCCATCTCAGACATACAAGACCTGCCACAGACCGTATACATTGCCACAGAAGATCGCATTGAGGGTGGCGTCGGTCCTGACGACATCGTGCTCCACAGCCATGAAGAATGCCTGGAGAGCAAAAAGGCCGAAGCCGAGAACTACCGCCACATCGAAGAAGAGTCGAACAAGATGTCTGCACGCCGGCTCATCCAGCAGACAGGTAAATACTTTACGGTGGTGAATCCCCCCTACCCCCCGATGACCACCGCTGAGACCGACGCAGCATTCGACCTGCCCTACACCCGTCTGCCTCATCCCAAATACAAAGGCAAGCGTATCCCTGCCTACGAGATGATCAAGCATTCCATCAACATCCACCGCGGTTGCTTCGGTGGCTGTGCTTTTTGCACGATCAGTGCTCACCAGGGCAAATTCATCGCCAGCCGCAGCAAGGAGAGCATCTTGCGCGAAGTGAAGGAAGTGATGCGCCTGGATGACTTCAAAGGCTATCTGAGCGACCTTGGCGGTCCGTCGGCCAACATGTATGGCATGGGAGGCAAAAACAAGCAGATCTGTGCCAAATGCAAACGGCCTTCGTGCATACACCCACAGATCTGCCCCAACCTGGACACCGACCCCGGCAAGCTGCTCGATATCTACCATGCAGTAGACAGCCTGCCCGGCATGAAAAAAAGCTTCATCGGCAGCGGCGTGCGCTATGACTTGTTGCTACACCGTAGCGGTGATACCGAGACAGACCGGAACACCCAGGAATACACCCGCGAATTGATCTGCCGGCATGTGAGCGGGCGTCTGAAAGTAGCACCTGAGCATACCAGCGACCATGTGTTGCACCTCATGCGCAAACCTCCATTCTCACAGTTTGAGCAGTTCAAGCGTATTTTCGACCGCATCAACCGTGAATCCGGACTTCGCCAGCAGATTATCCCCTATTTCATCAGCAGCCATCCAGGATGCAGCGAATCAGACATGGCAGAGCTGGCTCTCATCACCAAGCGTCTGGACTTCCAACTGGAGCAGATACAGGACTTCACCCCCACTCCCATGACCATCAGCACGGAGATGTGGTATACAGGATACGACCCCTACACCATGGAGCCCGTATTCAGTGCGAAAAGTCAACAGGAGAAGCTGGCCCAACGCATGTTTTTCTTCTGGTATAAACCGGAGGAACGCGCACATATCGAGCGTGAACTCCGCAGGATAGGCCGAGCCGACCTGATCAAGGATATCATTGGCAGCCATCCCGTCAAATCCACTCATCACTCCCCGTATGAACGACAACCATCGCCCAATAAAAATCATCGAGCAGAGCCTGACCGGAAAGCACAGCCAAGAGACGTGCGAAGACGGAATCGTCGTGACCGATGACTTCATCGCCGTCATCGACGGCAGTACCAGCAAGGCCGCCAGACAGTACACTCCCCTCATGCGCAACGGCCGTCTGGCCATGGAACTGGTCAGAGAGGTTTTCTCTTCATTGCCGCCCCATGCGTCAGTGGCGGATTTCTGTGTCTCTGCAACAAGGCGCATCCAACTTTTTTACGACAGTCATCACATCTCGTCCGAGCGTCTCAAGACCCATGCAGAAGAACGTCTGACCGCCAGTGTGGCGGTCTACAGCCTATGCAGACAAGAAGTCTGGCTGGTGGGCGACTGTCAGTGCCTGGCCGACGGGCGTTTTTATGACAATCCCAAGCCCATGGAGGCCCGCATCGCATCGGAGCGCTCTGCCATCATCCATCAGATGTTGGCAGACGGCACACACACGATTTCGCAACTCATGACTCATGATGAGGGCCGAGACTGTATCGTAGGACAGATCGTCGAGTCTTGTAAAAGCCAGAACATACTGTTCTCCGTAGTCGATGGCTTCGACATTCCCCTGGAGAAAGTAAGACGCATCAACACCCAGGGATGTAAAGAGATCGTGATGGCCAGCGACGGCTATCCATTTCTGCGTGGTTCTCTGGCAGAGTCAGAGTCGGCGCTTCGGTCTTTGCTACACGACGACCCTCTATGTATTGAGAAGCACATAGCCACCAAAGGACTGTTGAAAGGCAATCAATCCTTTGACGACAGAGCCTATATCAGGCTGGAAATATGCTAACCCGGCTCTGGGTGGGATTATTTGAAAACAATGGTGCGGAACCAGTCGGAAAGGATACCCGCATACTGGTTTTGTGAGTCAGCGACCAAGACAAGCACTTGGCTGCCGTCGGCAAGGCGCGGTCCGAGGCACATGCCTTCATAATTTGCGAGTGAGAAGTCAAGAAGTCCGATGGATGTGGTCCATTCGGCAAAAAGTTTTTTGTCCAATGGTGTCTTGTTTTTCAGTGTAGCATCGGCCTGTATCGCCTTTGACCTCACCGGGGTCACTTCATAGATTTTGCAGTTGACATAAGCGCCGATTTTCGACTCTGGCACAAAGAATTCCCTTTCCAACACCAGGAGTCGCCCGTCATCAAGCGCCGTCAGCGCACTCACGCCATGAGCATAGCGCATGGCCTGTACAGTGGATGTGGGTGCGTCCATCTCATAGCAATACTGCCTTTCAGGCCTCAGCCTCTCGTCAAAAGACTGCAGTCGGAGACGGTTTTTTACCCCATTGACCGCATTGGCCTGCTTTCCATCGTCCTTCAGCGTGCTCTCCGTGGTAGTCCAATATCGCCGTGTCACCGCATTATATGTGAGCGCCTCCAGCCCATAACTTCGTGAGGCCTTGGCAAAAGGAGCCGGCATGGTGAACTTACGCCCCGTCAAGCGTCCGTCGAGGTGATATTCTCTCACCTGATTGTCTTTCTCTCCGCTGATATAGATCCGCTTGTTGCGACTATTGTAGGCAATACCCTCGTTGTCACGGCCAGGGTCAGAGCCTCCTTTAAAGCCGACATTCCGCACATCAGTTATAGCACCTTTCTCGTCGATGGAAATCTTGAATACGAAAAAGCCATCTTTTTTGGAATTATCTCCCACGACCGCATAGTCGTCACCACCCAACCAGGATATGCCACTATATCCACTGGCCGGTACTTGCTCAGGAAAACATCTCTGCTCATGCAAGACAAGATGCTGTGCGGAGAGCGTAGAAGCCGTCAGCAGAGAAAGGAAAAGAATAACGACAGCAAAGATCCGGATATGCTTCATTCTTCGATTTTTTGTGCAGGCTCATCTTTCACCACCACCTTTACCTTAGCGATACGTCTTTCTTCAATGGCAAGGATTTCAAAGGTGTATTTCATATAAACGATTTTCTCGCCCACCTTGGGGAAGTCGCCTTTGATCTCCAGCAGCAGTCCGGCCACGGAGTCGGCGTCGCCCTCGACTTCGGCAAATTCATCGTCATCAACATCCAGCACACGGCAGAAATCTGGCAGCGACGTCTTACCCTCGAAGACATAGGTGTTTTTATTCAGCCGGGTGAAGTATTTCTCCTCCTCATCATACTCGTCGTTGATCTCGCCGACGATTTCCTCAAGCACATCCTCCAAGGTGACGAGCCCGCTTGTGCCTCCAAACTCATCGACCACTATGGCGATATGCACTTTGTTTTCCTGAAAGTCGCGAAGCAAGTCGTCGATTTTCTTGGTTTCCGGTACGAAATAAGGGGGCCGTATGAGGCTTTGCCACCTGAAAGATGAAGTCTTGCCGATGTGTGGCAGCAAGTCCTTGATATACAACACGCCCCTGATATTGTCGGTATTGCCCTGATAAACCGGGATCCGGCTATAATTATTCTCCACTATACACTGCAGCACCTGATTATAATTGGCCTGGATATTAAGGTCGACGATATCCTTTCGAGGGGTCATGATCTCCTTGGCTGTCTCATCGCCGAAACGGATGATACCTTGCAACATGCTCTGCTCTTCCTTGATCTCCTCCTTGTCGGTGAGTTCGAGAGCCTGTTCGAGATCATCTACGCTGAGAATGTGATTCTCCTTCTGAAGCACTTTCCCCGCGAGGGTGCCGCTGCTGATCAGCACAGATTCGACAGGCCAGAAAAGACGGCGCAAGACCATCAGTCCTCCTACCGAGAAGCGACAATACTTGAGGGGATTCTGCCTGGCATAGACCTTGGGCATGATCTCGCCAAAGAGGAGCAAGAGGAAGGTGAGAATCACCGTGATGCACAAGAACTGCAGCCAAACAGCATGTCCGAAATCAACCAATCCAGCAAACACGTAATTGCAGAGCATGATGATCGTGACATTGACCAGATTGTTGGTGATGAGTATCGTAGCCAGCGTACGCTCGCTGTCGTTTCTGAGCAGTTCTATCTTCCGGTCAACATTCCGTTTGTCCGGATCCAGTTCGTTGAGATCAGTGGGCGACAAACTGAAAAAAGCGATTTCAGACGCACTGGCGTAACCTGAGAACAAAAGAAGTATTGCAGCCAGAACGGCTGCAAAAATCACACCTGTAGTGGGCTGCAAAATCTGCACCTCGCCAAGTGTCTGGTATAATGAGTCCATTAGGTTCAAGATACAGTCAGATAAAAACACGAATTAAAATGGAGCCTGGTCTTCAGGCGTGGAGTTTGTGTTTGCTGTCTGTCCCTGAGTTGCGGGCTTAGGTGACAAGAGTTCGAGATTCTCCCCGTACACTTCAGCGACATACCGTCTCATACCTTTCTGGTCGTCATAACTACGGTATCTGATACGCCCCTCGACAAATATCTTGTCGCCCTTATGTATGTATCTTTCAGCTATTTTGGCTAAACCTTTCCAGAGCACGATATTATGCCAGTCGGTACGGTCGGGCACTTGTGTGCCGTTCTGCAAAGTATAGCCCCTCTCCGTTGTGGCCAGAGGAAAAGTGGCCACCGCCTGATCCATGTCATAATACTTGACCTCAGGATCCTTGCCTACATTACCTATTAGCATCACCTTGTTCATATCATCTCACCAATTAAGTCTCAACAACTGTGAATTATTTCCACATTCCAAGATACTTAAACTTGAAGTTCTTGCCTTTGGCTGACGGGAACTGACTTCTGGTGTCGACCCTGTCGCGAAGATGTTCGACGATTCTGTTGTAGCAGTCTTGCCCGGAAATGGCTTTGCAGCGTGCCACGAATCTCGTGTCACGATACTCGTGCTTGCCTGTAGCCGGCACCATGACGACCCTTTTGAAGTCTAAGACGCCCTCATACCATCCCTGTCGCTCCTCACTTAGTCTGGAGACGGCGGGAGCCGCATTATCTCTGTGGTCAGAAGAATTGTTGGAAGAATTAGGGCGCAGGGCCTTTTTCTGCTTGAAGTCAAGCATAGTGGCTGCCTCTGTTTTGATAATGATAAAATAGACTCTTGGCCTCACCTTATACCGTTTGGGATAATAGACATCGCTTGCGGCATATTCACGTACGTCAGCCTCGATAGAAGGATTCATGCCAATCTCAGGGATAGAGCAAAGGAAATCAATAGCCTCATCAGCATTGTATACTAATGTTTCTCTATCAAAATATCTCAAATATAAGTTCATGGATTTGGTTTTTCTTTTGAAAAAAGGAGCGGCAAACGAGACTCGAACTCGCGACCCCGACCTTGGCAAGGTCGTGCTCTACCAACTGAGCTATTGCCGCAACAAAATTAAACATTAGGTGAAGAGGAGGAGACTCGAACTCCCACGACACAATTGTCACTACCCCCTCAAAGTAGCGCGTCTACCAATTCCGCCACCTCTCCATCATGTAGCATTGAATAAAAGTGCCCAGAACAGGACTCGAACCTGCACGTCTCTCGACACACGCACCTGAAACGTGCGCGTCTACCAATTCCGCCACCTGGGCATGAGTTTCCGACTCAACTTTTATTCAAGACTTCTGAGCGGCAAACGAGACTCGAACTCGCGACCCCGACCTTGGCAAGGTCGTGCTC
>CAMIYC010000039.1 GCA_946402905.1 uncultured Prevotellaceae bacterium
GATTTCTCACTGCCATACAGCACCGAGAAATCCTAATGACCGATTTGGGTTAAAGTTTTTTAGTTACCAAAGTAGCTGGTCTGAAGGAAAATTCTTTAATTCTCTAATTCTTGATATAAACTGAATTGCCCATTTTTTATCAAGAATTAAAGAATTAAAGAATTATAGTTACCGAAGTGGTTGATCTCATGGATAATTCTTTAATTCTTAAATTCTTGATATGATTATAAATAAACAAACAAATTGGATAGCCTAATTCTAAATTCTTGAAAATCAAATTAATACGAATTCCTCAGGGAGATGGGGAAGTTCAGTTATTTTATTTGACCACCACTTTCTTTCCATTGTTGACATACACGCCGCGTGAGTTGGGTCTGCCACTGAGCTGACGCCCGTCAAGGGTGTACCATCCTCTGGCAGGGCTGCCAACAGACGATGCGGAAATGATACCAGCGGCATCGTCGTTGAAGTTCAGTTTAAAGGCAGTGACAGAGGTTGTCGCGTCGCCGGCAGTGATGCCATTCAACCGGAAATAGGCACGACAGCTGTTCACGTTCATTTTCGCGCTGGGATAATAGAGTGTATAGTCAGCACCGAGATAGAGCACACTGCGGTCGTTGGCCGAAAGGCCGACAGGCGAGAAACTGCCTAAGAAAGAGACATACTGAGTGTTGAAGACCTCTGGATCGTCGTCATCAATGGAAACATCATGAAACTCCGGATTCACGATACCCGACCCTGAATCCCATTTCACCAAATATGGTTTGCCTGCTTCGATGGTCGAGACCTTAGTGAAATTCAGAGACAGCGTACCTTTCTCAAACTGTGCCGCTGCAAGAGTACGGATGTCGGCACCTGCCAGGACGCTTTCAGCTATCTGGTCAGCGGTAAGTGAGAACGGCAGACAGATAGTGTTCCAGGATATTTGTGTATGTTGGTCTGAAAAGGAAATGAGAAGGCGGGGCAAACATGCCCTATTGAACGACCTCCTATTTCGGCGGCAAAATTACAAAGAAAAGCCCTAACTGCCAAAAAAATACGTTTTAGTCTTTGTCATTTTTTATCCTTTTATCAGTCTGAAGTCTGAGAAAAGAAGACTTCCCCTGCCTGCAATGACCGTAGCCATGTGCCGTAAATATTTTTTTAGTTAATTATTACAAACAAAAGTAACAACTAACATTTAAATCCATTATCTTTGCGACTGAAATTTGTTTTACTAAATTTATTGTTTTACTAAATTAAATCAAAGAAATGAAGAAATTATTTTTTGTAGCTATGGCAGCTGTTGCCATGACCTTTGGTAGCTGTACAGACAACAAGCCCGCTCCAGTAGTAGAGCCAGAAGCAGACACCACCGAAATCGAGGTGATCAGCACCGACTCTATCGCATCTGTGCTCGAGGCTGCCGACAGCACCCAGCTCGGCTCACTGCTCCAGACCGTACAGGAGCAGGTGGAGAATCTGAAGAATGTAGACCCCGCCAAGGCTAAGGAGTATCTTGCCACCGTACAGGCTTTCCTGAAGGAGAATGCCGACAAGATCAAGGCTGTGGTTGGTACTGGTACTATCGCTTCACTCGTCGACCAGGTGACCAGTCTTCCCGAGATTGAGGTTCCCGATGTGGCCGCTGCCGCTCAGGAGGCTGTCGAGGGTGCTGCCGCCGATGTGAAAGAGAAGGCTGAAGAGGCTGCAGACGGAGCCAAAGAGGCCGTCAACGACAAGGTAGAGGAAGTGAAAGACGCCGCTGCCAACAAGGTGGACGAGGTGAAGAACGAAGCTGCTGACAAGGCTGCTGCCGCTGTCGACAATGCTGCTGACAAGATCAAGGGTGCCCTGGGCAAATAATCAGAGAAGCCATAGACAAAAACCTAAAAAAATCCGCTGACCTTGATCGGTCAGCGGATTTTTTTATCTGATTCTGTCGGCGGCTCTCACCAGTTGTTCATCCTTGATGATACCCCTTCGTGCGAGCAGATACAAAATAATACAGACAATGGGCATACAAGCTGCGAAAGCCGGACGGAAGGTCATTCCGTCGTCTGTCCACACATATCCATAGAGCACATACACCGCCACCCAGCACAAGTTGAGCAGGATGTTGCACACGCACAGTTTGCTCTGCAGTTTTCGGTTCTTAAACATAAAGATGGCCACCAGGGCGATGGGGCATGTGAGCAGCAAAAGCGCAAACAAGGGCCACACGGTGAAAGAGAGAGTCCCCTCGGGCAGCACCTTCCACAGGTTGAACATGACGGTGTCGGCACCCATCCCTTCCGGGCTGAACGCTCCTACGGGCAGGCTCAGGCACACAGCGGTGATGATGAATGCCAGTGCGAGATATACGGTCTGAATGCGCTGTATCATAGTGCCGGCTCTTTAGAGGGGTCGCGCCAGAACACATTGCCCTCGATAAACTCCTGTGTAGCCAGCAGCGTGGCTTTAGGCAGTTTCTCATAATAGCGCGAGATCTCTATCTGCTCGCGGTTTTCAAACACCTCCTCCAGCGTGTCATTATAAGAGGCGAACTCCTGCAGCTTCTTGCTCAGGTCTTGCTTGATCTCCACGGAGATCTGGTTGGCTCGCTTCGAGATGATGACCACGCTCTCATAGATATTGCCGGTATCCTGGCAGAGGTCCATGATGTTGCGTGTGACGGTGTCGACAGGTGCTTTTGATTTCTTGTAATCCATGTTATTATAAGTTGATGATTTTTTTTTAGTTTTTCCGGAGGTCCGTGATTTCCAGAGACCTCAGGTTTCCAGGAAAGGCCATTCCGAGGCAACGGGTGCGGGGAGATATCCGCTATCACTCCTCTTCAGCGTTGGCCGTGTATTTTTTGCAGGTCTCGATATATTTCTCTGCGGTGTGCTTATGCTTCGAGTCGGGATACTCATTGAGGAATCCGTAGCACTCATCCTCGGCATCACGGTAACGGTCCAGGCGCTTAGACTCGACGCTACTCTCGGCCAGTTCAAACTTGCTTTTCATCACCAGCAGAGCGAAGTCCTCACGGCGCTGGCTGTAGGGGTAGTCGCGTATGGCATTCTGGGCCGTAATGATACAAGCCTCATAGTTGCTTCCGCCAGTCAGGCAGTTGCCGAAATAAGATCCCAGGTCATAGTACAACTTTGCGGAGTACAGTTCTTTCTCCACCAACTTGTCCTGCAGTTCATAGAGTCGGTTGTGAGCCACATCCTTCAGTTGGGCATTGGGAAACATGTCGAGGTAGTCTTGATAAGCTGCGATGGCGGCCATTGTGGGTGTCTGGTCGAGACGTGGCTCAGGGGTGCTCATATAGAGACTCTCGCCCACATAGAAAGCGGACATCTCAGCAAAAGTGCCTTTTGGATAAGACGTGACATACCTCTTGAAATACTGTGATGCCGACTCGTAGTCCTTGGCGCAATAGCATGACATGGCCAGCATATAGAGGCTCTCCTGTCCGTTCTCCGAGCCTTTCAGCATGGTGAACAGATCCTGCAGCAACAGTACGGCTCGATTGTACTTCCCTTTGGCAAAGCACTCCTTGGCATACTCGTATTTATAGTCGTAGTCGCTGCTCTTGTAAACCCTGTTGAACTCATTGGCACAGCCCGAGAGCAGCAGTACGGTGCATATAGAGATAATCAGACCTTTCTTCATGTGATACACTTCGCAATTGACTTGCAAAATTACGAATATTTCCACGATTATCAAAGATTCGGTATCATTTTTAGCAAAAAATCACTATTCTTCACAAAGCAATGCCTTTTTTTTATTAATTTTGCCAATCCTTCTCCCCGGACAGTCCGGAAGGACCGGAACGTCCAGGAAAACTCAAAAGTGCAAAGAACTCGTCATGCCATTCAAACTGACCTCAAAATACAGTCCTACGGGCGACCAGCCCGAAGCCATACGCCAGCTGACCGAAGGTCTGCTCCGTGGCGACAAGGCGCAGGTGCTCCTTGGTGTCACCGGTTCAGGCAAGACCTTCACCGTGGCCAATGTCATCGCCAACGTCAACCGCCCCACCCTTATTCTGAGCCATAACAAGACCCTGGCAGCTCAGCTCTATGAGGAGATGAAGGGTTTCTTCCCCGACAACGCCGTGGAGTATTATGTCTCCTACTATGACTACTATCAGCCCGAGGCCTATATCCCCCACACCGACACCTATATAGAAAAGGACCTCGCCATCAACGACGAGATCGACAAGCTACGCCTCTCTGCCGTCTCTGCCCTGCTCAGCGGCCGTAAAGACGTGGTGGTGGTGTCGTCGGTGTCGTGTATCTATGGTATGGGAGGGCCTGCCACTATGTCGGAGAGCGTGATACACATCCGACGCGGGCAGAAGCTCGACCGCAACGTCTTCCTGCGTCGTCTCGTCGACGCGCTCTACGTACGCAACGACATCGACCTGCAGCGCGGCAACTTCCGCGTCAAGGGCGACACCGTAGACATCTTCATGGCCTACAGCGACCATGTACTTCGGGTCACCTTCTGGGACGACGACATCGACGCCATCGAGGAGGTGGACGCCCTCACCTACCACCGTCTGGCCACCTTTGACGATTATCAGATCTACCCAGCCAACCTTTTCGTCACCACCAAAGACCAGCAGCAGATGGCCATCCGCCAGATACAGGACGACCTGGTCAAGCAAGTGGAATTCTTCACCGAGCTGGGCGACACGATGAAGGCGCAGCGCATCAAGGAGCGTGTGGAGTATGACATCGAGATGATCAAGGAACTGGGCCACTGCTCGGGCATCGAGAACTACTCCCGCTATTTCGACGGACGCCAGCCTGGACAGCAGCCTTACTGTCTGCTCGACTTCTTTCCCGAAGACTTCCTCATGGTCATCGACGAGAGCCACGTCAGCGTGCCACAGCTCAATGCCATGTATGGCGGCGACCGTGCCCGCAAGACCAACCTCGTGGAATATGGATTCCGCCTGCCGGCGGCTTTTGACAACCGTCCGCTGCGCTTTGAGGAGTTTCAGGCCATGATACATCAGGTGATCTATGTCTCTGCCACCCCCGCCGATTTTGAGTTGGCCGAGTCGGAGGGTGTCGTGGTCGAACAACTGATCCGCCCCACAGGCTTGCTCGACCCGGAGATTGAGGTGCGCCCCAGTGAGAATCAGATCGACGACCTGATGGCAGAGATCGAGACCCGCGTGGAACGTGACGAGCGCGTGCTGGTCACCACGCTGACCAAGCGCATGGCCGAGGAGCTGACAGAGTATCTGCTCAACCACGAGATACGCACCAATTACATCCACAGCGACGTGGCGACGCTCGACCGCGTACAAATCATGAACGACTTCCGTGCCGGTCGCTTCGACGTGCTCGTAGGCGTCAACCTGCTGCGCGAGGGTCTCGACCTGCCCGAAGTGTCACTTGTGGCCATCATCGACGCCGACAAGGAGGGTTTTCTGCGGAGCCACCGCTCACTCACCCAGACCGCCGGTCGCGCCGCCCGCAATGTCAACGGCAAGGTGATCATGTATGCCGACACCATCACCGACAGCATGCGCCGCACCATCGAAGAGACCACACGCCGCCGCACCATCCAGATGCAATATAACGAGGAGCACCACATCACCCCCCAGCAGATCATCAAAGAAATCAAGGGCGGCTCCTTCAACAGACAAGCCGAGAGCCAACCAGCCGCATACGGCAAGGCCTACATCGAGCCTGACGAGGGCCGTATGGTGGCCGACCCCATCCTCGAGCACATGACCGCAGAGCAGATTGAGGCCAGTATCAAGCGGAGCACCAACCTGATGAAAGAGGCCGCCAAGAACCTTGATTTCCTACAGGCCGCCCAGTACCGCGACGAGGTCGTCCGACTGCAAGGCCTGCTTGAAGAGCGGTCATAAAAATACTCTACAATGTCAACCTCACGGGCAGCAGCCGCGAGCAAGACAACTTCGACGTATTCGTGCAGACCGACTGGACCCTGTCGCCCAGATGGGAAGTAGTGGGCGCGCTGCGTTATGACTATTTCTCCGACGGACACGACTCACACCTCACCCCGAAGCTGTCAGCACGCTACAAGGCACGTCGCAACCTCAACCTACGTTTCGGCTACGGCATGGGGTTCCGCGCACCCACACTCAAGGAGAAATATTACGACTTCGACATGGCCGGCATCTGGATCGTGCAAGGCAACGACAGGCTGAAAGCAGAGGTGAGCCACCACGTCAACGCCTCGATGGAGTGGATGAACCAAAACTGGTGCGCCACGGCGACCACCTACTACAACAAAGTGAAGGACAAACTCGCCACCGGCGTGCCATTCTACAAGCCCGGTGAAGGCAGCCAGCTCTTCCTCGACTATCTCAACCTCGACGACTACAGCGTCTATGGAGCCGAAGCCACCATCCAGGCCTGCTGGGACAACGGTATCACCACCAAACTGTCGTATGCCTACACCAAGGAAAACCTGGCCAAGGACAAAGAGGGCCATAAGGTGAACAACCAGTATCTCCCGGCACGTCCCCACGCTCTCACCGCCCGTGTAGAATGGAGCCGCCAGTGGAACAAAGACTATCATCTCAACATAGCCCTCCACGGGCGTGTCCACTCCAGCATCACCAATATGGAATATGCCGACTACTACGACATCAGCAAGGGCACTCAGGAGATAGAATATCCTGCCTACATGCTCTGGAAGCTCAGTACCGCCCACCGCATCGGCAAGGCCGTGAAGGTGACCGTCGCCCTGGACAACCTCCTCAACTACCGTCCCCGCTACTACTACCTCAACGCCCCCATCACCGACGGCATCAACCTCCAGGCCGGTGTCGCCATCGACATCGACCGTCTGTGGTGAACAGGCCATCCAGTATTCTTCAACCAACGACAAAGAAATGGACAAAAACATCTACCCCGGCAAGACCATCGCCTCCTTCCTCCTTGTGCTTTTCACCATGCCCTTAGGTCATGCCCTCATGATGCTCATGGAGCATTTCATGGCTCCCACCGCCCTCCACTACTGCGCCTTCCTCATGGGGTTCACCGGCCTGGTCATCACGGTCGTTGGCATCTTCGTCAGAGGCGACACCCGGCAGACCATCTACGGGCTTTCCGGGGGACTGCTTTTCTGGACAGGATGGGTGGAGTTCCTTCTGGCCTATTATGCCCAGCGCTATGGCACACACTGCGACCTCACGGGCAGCGGCACCGTCACCACTATCACCCAGTATATTGACGGTGTGAGTGTGAGCCAAGAGTTTCTCATCAACGGCACGCCTCTGGAAGACTTCAGCCGTGCCCAGCTCAAGCTCATCCGCGGCTCACGTCCCGAATACCTCATTATGCCTGCCACATTCGGTTTTTTCATGATGTTTGCCCTGCTCTACATCTGTTGTATACGTACCGGCTGCCATGCCATCAACTGGTGCCAGAAAAAACTCTTCCGTGGCCGCCGCGACATCATCGTGGCACGCCCCATGACCCGGCACACCAGCATCGTCACTTTCATGGAGCTCAACACCATCCTTTGGGCTTCCTACCTCCTGCTCATGTTCTGCTACGACCCCGTCTTCCTTGGCGACCACCATCCCGTGACCTATACGGTGGCATTCGGTTGTCTCTTCGGCTCTATCTTCATGTTCAGGCGTGAGCTGCACATCGGCGCATGGGGTGCCAACATCCGCATGGCCATTGCCACCGTCATCGTATTCTGGACCTTCGTTGAAGTGATGGCCCGCAACCGCTTCTTCAATGAGATATGGGTAGCGCCTCTGGAGCATACCACAGAGATGTGGAGCATCTTCGGTGCCTTTGTCTTCCTGATTGCCTTCCTCGTATGGCGCGCCAAAAGGTCATGAGGCAATTGCGAAAATGCCTCATATTTGTCAGTACTATCCTCAATAAATATCAAGTGAAAGCGAAGCAGGAATAAAAGCGTCACTTGATGATCTTTGCCACCCGGCTGTCGGTGCGGACGAGATAAGTGCCGCGGGGGAGGAAATCAAGAGGGAGTGTCGTGGCGGGCTGCTTCTGAGAGAAGACCATGGATCCGCCGGAAGTGTAGATCTCAAGTGAGACGGTACCGACAGGTATATGCAACGCACTGCCATCATAAGAGGCCAAACCATCCTCAGAGGAAAGGCCTGAGATGCCTGACGTATCGCTATAACGCAGCCAAGGGGAGACGGCGAAAGAGGTGGGGTCGTCGACATTCTGATACCATGTGTAAGTGCCGGTAGGCCTATAGTTGGCATCCTCGTCGGCCAGCAGATGATAGGCGGTGCAGAGTGCACCCTCGTCGCGGCGCAGGCACAACATGGCGACATCATCGCCATAGCGATTTGGGAATCCCTCAACAACAATGAAGAACGGTCCGTCGACCAAGGCAGGCTGGGCAAAACAAAAACAGGTAGGCAGTTCGGCCGACTTGACCAGTTGGGAGGCGGGCACCGATGCCGAGGCGAGAGTCTCGCCTGGCATTCCCTCATCATCTGCTTCGGCGACAGACACGACGAGCATGGTATCTGGCTTGACCGACTGGAAATGTCCAAACCAGACAGCCACGCTGTCGATATAGGCCGGCCGCACCGGTCGGTGGAACGACTCGGCGAATTTCTCCATCCCCAGCCAGTTGGTGCCACCGTAATAGCCATACCACGCCAGCGAGATCACATCCATCCAGCCAGTCTCCTCGCCAGAGATATTCCACACGAAGTTGGCGCCACCGGCCTGAACGGCCCTCTCCAGGCGCAGTTCCTCTTTCCCGTCGTCTGTCATTGCCTCCAGGTTGACGCCATAGATGCCCTCGTCGGCATAGACGACGGAGGCCTCCTGCGACTCAACCACCGTGGGAGAGGCTCCCGGCAAGTCCCATCTCCAGTCGCGCACACCAGGGGCAGAGAAGGCATTGAAATGCACCACCGTGTCTAAAGGCACCAGATACAATGACGACGGACTATGGTATCCCTCGGCGGGCCACCCTATGGTCAATGCTGTCTGTGCATGTACTGCTATCACAGACAAGCAGGCGATGACGGCTGAAATAGTTTTTTTCATGCTCATGTGGTTAAATTTTTTACAAAGATAATGAAAAATGAGACAAATAAACATTTTTTTCATTTTTTTCTGTCACTGAGCGTACAACTATGTATTCAGAGCATTCGGCAGAAGGCACAAAAAAACCCGGCTCCTTGCGGAAGACCGGGATAATGAAAGGAGGAGTGGTACCTCCAGGAATCGAACCGGGGACACACGGATTTTCAGTCCGATGCTCTACCAACTGAGCTAAGGCACCATTACTGCTCATTTGCGGATGCAAAGGTAGGTATAAATTTTGAACTGCGAAAATGATTCTTAGAAAAGTTTTAGAAATTAACTTTTGTTAATACTTGAAAATCTTTCTATCTCCTGTACGGTGAGGACATCGCCATCTACCTGAAAGCGGATGTCGAAGCCATCGTAGGGCATGCCATAGATGCGTGAAGCATCATGATGATAATGTGGCCTGGGATCCTGCGACAATATCTGAGTGACAACCTTCAGGAAATTGGGGGCGTGACATGAACGGATCGATTCGGGTATGACCACCTTCAGCACAGGCCAGTCATGACTGTCGGTGAATCCGCTGCGTATGTGTTGATGGCTGTCGGCATACTCCAGATAGGGCTTGATGTCGACGATGGGCGTACCATCCATCAAGTCGGCTCCGGAGACTTGGATGACCGGTCCCTGCGGCGTGTCGTGACAGATGCTGACGATGCGCACCGACGAGAGCCCGACGGGGTTGGGCCGATAGGGCGAGCGTGTGGCGAATACTCCAAGCGAGCGGTTACCTCCCAAGAGAGGCGGCCTCACCGTAGCCCCAGGGCGCGAGGGCGCATTGGCCGAGAACAGCCACAAGATCCACAGATAGTCAAACTCCTCGAGTCCGCGGATGAAGTCGGGCGACCGATACTCAGGCTCGAAGACGATTGTACCTGTGAGCTGAGGCACCACCCCACTCTGTCGCGGTATGCCAAACTTTGAAGTGAAAGGCGAATGGAATGTGGCTATCTGCTTGAGTGTCATGCCCAGAAATAATTAACAGCGGAGATGACGAGGAAGACGACCACTGTGGCAATCAAAGCCAAGATAGGTACGATGGGATGCTTGATTTTCTCCGGTTTTTTGATTTTCGCAAACCGTATGAGCAGAAAATAGACGAGACACGCCCCCGCGCACCCGATCATCATGCCGATAAGCAAATCGCCGAAATAATGCACTCCGAGATAGAGGCGCGAATAGCATGTGACCAATGCCCAAAGGATGAGAGCCAAAGACAGCCACCGGTGTCGGAAAAGCATGGTGATAAACATAGCCAACCCCCAGCTATTGGCTGCGTGGGCAGAGGGGAAGCTGTAGTTGCCGCCCCTGTATCCATTGACCACATGCACCACATCGGATATCGGGTTTTGCAGGTTGCTTGGCCGGAGCCTTGCCACCCATGGCCTTATGAGGCTCGCAGTGACCTGATCAGAGATGGTGATAACCAGGATGGTGGCACAGAGCCAGAGCAAGGTGATGCGCCACGAGTAGTTGCGTGCTATGAGGTAGAGGAGACTCAGGTAGAAGAACGCCCATACGTACTTGCTGCTATAAAGAGGCATGAAGACATCCCAAAACGCATTGTGGCACGCATTGATATCGAGGAATATCTGTGTGTCCACATCAACAAGGTATTTCAGCAGATCAGCCAAGGTGTATGGTATAAAGTTGGATAAATTATTATTTTAGCAAGCAAAGGTAACATATAAAAATGTGACAGCAAAATAAAAATCATGAAATTGAGCAAAAATCGGTCATGAGTTGTTTTTATTTGGTTTTTTTTGCTTACATTTGCGACATTAAATCAATGTTTAGCGTATGTTTGGATTAGGCACACAAGAGATATTGGTCATTGCCCTGATCATCCTGCTGCTTTTCGGCGGCAAGAAGATTCCAGAACTGATGAAAGGTCTCGGCAAAGGGGTGAAGAGTTTCAAAGAGGGCATGAACAGCCTGGAGGACGATGACGAGAAGAAAGGTGAGGACAAGTTGACGAGTTGACGTGTGGAATGTTGATGAATTGAATGCCTGACACAAAATCGAAGCCATTGGAAGGGACGTTCTGGGAACATCTGGAAGAACTGCGCGGATGTATCATCCGCGCATTGGTGGTGATGATGCTGTTTGGTGTCATCGCCTTTTGCCTGAAAGAGCCACTCTTTGACGTGGTGCTGGCTCCGAGCAAAAGTGATTTTGTAACCTATCAGATACTGGGCACCACCCCCTTCAGCATCCACCTGATGAACACGGGCCTGACCGAACAATTCATGATCCACCTGAAAACCTCACTCTATGCCGGCCTTTTGCTGGCTTCTCCTTATGTCCTCTACCAGCTGTTTCGCTTCGTCTCCCCTGCCCTTTACGACAACGAGCGCCGCTATGCAGTCGTGATTGTGTCGAGTGCCTACGTGATGTTCATCCTGGGCACACTGGTCGACTACTTTCTGATTTTCCCCCTCACGGTGAAATTCTTAGGCACCTACCAAGTGAGCCCCGACGTGTCGAACATGCTCACCATCCAGTCGTATACCGACACACTCATCTCCATGAGTCTGGTGATAGGACTGGTGTTTGAGCTGCCCGTGGTGAGCTGGCTGCTGGCCCGGATGAAGGTGCTCAGGTCATCGATGATGATGAATTATCGCAAGCATGCCATCGTGGCCATCCTTATCCTGGCCGCCATCATCACACCCACCACCGACGCCTTCACCATGTTTGTGGTGGCACTGCCCATCTGGCTGCTCTACGAGGCGAGCATCGGCATTGTCAAGCTGGTGGAAGGCCGGGCATAACTGTATCCATTTCGGATACACTTTAAGAGATTTTTATTATATTTATCGAGCATTTATTTATAAAACATTACTTTTGCAGTCAAAATAGTGAAAAAATGAAATCAAAACATGAATCAGGACAGCCTATGAAACTTATTTCTACTCTGACCTTATTATTAATGATGAGCCTGGCATCCGCACAAGCCCAGGACTTCCCCTTGCAATTTACCGATGCCGAAGGGCAGGTGATCGCAGACGGCACCGTTTTGTCTCTCAACACCCCCGAGGTGATAGAAGACGAATTTGACGAGGGAGTGCTCTTCCCTTCCGGCGTCTATGTGAAAAACACCACCGACGCAGACGTGTCTTGCGGCACGGAATACTCCATCACCCAGATCAGCAACGGCGCGCTGCAGACCTGCTTCCCACTCAACTGCATCCAGCGGCGCACCACCGGCACCTGGCAGTCAGAAGTTGGAACTATTGGCGGCGGTGTGCTCAAGAGCATGCAGACCGAATGGATACCCGACGCAGAGGGCAAAGCATCGGCGGAGTTTCAGTTGCTCAAATACAAGGTGAACCCTATCACCAAGAAGAACACCATCGACAGCCGCGGACCTAAGATCACCATGAACTTTGAGTGGAACGTGGCATCGATACAGCTACAGGAAAACGACCTGAGCCGCATCCAGAGGGTGGAATACTTCACGCTCGACGGCCAGAAGGTCTCGGCTCCGTCACATGGAGTATATGTGGTGCGCGTGCGCTACGGCAACGGTGCGGAAAAGACGACCAAGCAGGTATTTTAGACCTCCCCCGACCCCTCCGAAGGAATTACCTCCCCCGGCCCCTCCGAAGGAGGGGAGGTCAGAGAGAGACAACTACTTCTATTTATTATATAACTAATATCAACAACATGAAAAGATTTACTTTTATTTTGTTGGCCGCTTTGCTCGTATCCGTATGCGGATGGGCTCAGTTGCCGACACGTGAAGTGGTGCTTCCACAGCGTCATGCTGCCAAGATGGTGAAGCAAGACGTGAAGAAGATGCCCTCTAAGAGCAGTCTGCAGCGTCAGCACGACCTTTCGCGGCAGAAATCTGCCCGACAGTCACTCACCGCGAAGCCGAAAATCGTGAACGAGCAAGCCGGCAAGACGCAGAAGCGCGTGCAGCTCGCCGACATCACCGGCGATGAAGAACTCATCACCGAGCAGCCCGCCGGCCGCCAGGTATCTTACGCCCGCTCAGGCGAAGCCTACTACTACTTCTGGGGCTATATCTTCAACACGGCCTATTCGGGCTTAGCCACCAATGTGGTCTTTGGCGACAACAACGAGGTGTACATCAAGAACATCATCACTCAGTACAACTGCAACTCCTGGGTGAAAGGCACGGTCAACGGCTCGCAGATCACCATCGACTTCCCGCAGTTGTGCCTGAGCCAGCAAGGCTACAACTACTACGTGACACTGATGGAATACGACGCCAGTTCGCAGTCTCTGATTGCCTCGGAAAAAGAGAGCACTCTCACCCTGGACTACGACCCTGCCACCGGTGCCATCAGCACGCCTAAAGGCTCGGCCTTTGAAAGTGGCGAACTCTATGTAGGCATGGTAGCCGACGACCTGTCATGGGTGGGCTATGCCGACTGGAATGTGAACATGACCGTCTTTGACGATGTGCCCGTGTCTGCTCCAGAAGGTCTGGAGACAGAGCTCTATTCCGTCTCTGCCCAGGGCTATGGCGGAGGTCTGGCCCAGGTGGGCTTCGACGGCAATGATGTCTATGTGCAAGGTCTCTACTCGGGCCTGCCCGAGGGATGGGTCAAAGGCACCATCGAGGGCGGCAAGGTGATTTTCAAGAGCGGCCAATACATCGGTGCTGACTTGTCGGCCGGCTACTTCCAGTATCTCGTTTCGGCCACTGGCCAGGAAGTGTGGGATGACTACTATGGAGAGTGGTATACCGAATACTCCCTCACCGGCGAGGACATCGTGTTCGACTACGACGCATCCACCAAGACCCTGTCCAACGGCAGCACCTTCCTGGTGAACGCCGGCACAAAGGAAGTGAACTACGCCGCCGCTTATACCAGCTGCAAGATCGCGCCATTCACCGAAACAGCCGCCACCCCTGCCGCACCAGAGTGGATTAAAATCGACGAGGGCGGTCTGCCCTACTACAATTCCGGCTACGGCTGGGGAGCCTTGGCATTCAACATCAACACCAACGACGTGGACGGCAACTACATCCTGCCCGAGAAATTGTCGTATGCCATCTACACCCGCACCAACGGCGAGGAGAAACCCCTGGTGCTGTCGTGGAACGACTACATGTATCAGGAAGTGCCCGAGATGGCAGAAATCCCCTACGGCTACTCCGACGGCTGGGACATCTACGTATCGGGCACGGAGCGCGATGTCTACTACTACGTGATCGGCCCCGAGGCTTTCGGTGTTCAGACCATCTACCGCGGTGCCGGCGAGGAGCACCGTTCAGAGATAGTATGGTATGACGTGACCACTCTTGGCTCAGAGATACAGCCCGATGCCGCCACTCCCGAATATGCCGACATCGACCCTGAAGACGTGGGCAGCAGCATCGGCTACGGTTTCTACACCGGCAATGAGGAGGTCTCCATGTTTGGCGAGGCGAAGCCCCAGACCTACAATGTGGCCATCAAGCTGCAAGACCCGTCTCTCACCGGCACCCACATTGAGACGATCAGCATCCCCCTGATGGACCTCGAGGGCGTGAGCGGTGTGAGTGCCTGGCTCAGCAGCCAGTTGCGCGTGGAAGACAACAAGAACGCCGCCGACCTGGTGACCATCCCTGTGACCCCGACAGAGGCCGGCTTTGTGGAAGTGAAGCTGGAGAAGCCCTACATCATCCCCGCAGAGGGTGTATACGTAGGCTACACGCTGACCATCGACGAGGTGAGCAACGACGAGAGCTCATATCCCGTGGCCGTCATCAGCAAGGCCAACGAGGGTGGCTTCTACCTCCAGACCTCAGCAGGATTTCTCAAGTGGATGGATGCCTCCGAATTATTCGGTCTGAGCTCAGCCATCCAGGTAGTAGTCTCTGGACGCAATGTGAAAGAGAACTCCGCCGGTATCAAGACATCCGACACTGAATATGTGACGGTCGGCAGTGCCATCACAAAAGAGATAGAATTAGTGAACCATGGCTCCAAAGGCATCGCATCTTTCGATGTGGAATATACCCTCAATGGCCAGACCGGCATCCAGCACATCGACCTGGAAGAGCCAGTGGATCCCATCTTCGGCAAGACCACTGCGGCCAAGCTGGACCTGCCAGCCATCTCCAGCAACGGCACCTATGAGCTGACGCTGAATGTGAAGAAAGTGAACGGCGTAGACAACGAGGATGCATCGGCTCAGACCAGTAGCGACATCATCGTCCTGAACACCGTGCCGACGCACAAGACGCTGATCGAGGAATATACCGGCACCTGGTGTGGCTGGTGCCCGCGCGGCCTCGTGGCCCTGGAGCAGTTGGCAGAACTTTATCCCAACGACTTTGTACGTGTGAGCTATCACAATGGCGACCCGATGGAGATCATGCCCTCCGAACAGTTCCCGTCGTATGTGCCCGGATTCCCCGATGCATGGCTCGACCGCATGATGGAGGTAGACCCCTACTACGGCACCACTGAAGAAACCGACCTGTATGTGATTGAAGACATGAAAGCCCGGAGCAAGGTGTTCGGCCATGGTTCAATAGACTTCACCGCCAGTTGGGGTGCCGACGGCAACACTGTCGACGTGAACGCAGAGGTGTCATTCCCCTACGCTGTGAACGGCAATAAGTTTGCCATCGAATATGTGCTGGTGGCCGACGGTCTGACAGGCGAAGGCTCGAGCTGGGAACAGTCCAACTACTACTCCGGCGGTGGCTACGGCGACATGGGCGGCTTTGGCAGCCTCGGCGAGACCGTGCCCGGCGTGGTGTTCAATGACGTGGCCATCATGAGCTCTCAGATTGGCGGTATCAACGGAAGCCTTCCCGCCAACATCGAGGCCGACAAAGTGAACACCCACCAATACACCTTCTACCTGGAGGATGCCCTGAACACCTCGGGCGAGCCGATTATCACCGACAAGACGAAGGTGAAGCTGCGCGTGGTGGGCCTGATTGTAGACCGCAACACCGGTGAGGTAGTAAACGCCAACGCTGCCGTGGTGGGTGAGTCGACCGCCATCCGCGATGCCAACGGCATGCTGAACCAAGTGGCCAGCGTGAGCTATTATGACCTCGGCGGCCGTCGTCTGAACGCTGCCCAGCGTGGTGTGAACATCATCAAAATCAGCTACACCGACGGTACAGAGAAGACGGTAAAGGTCTTTAAATAAGAGGTCTGAGAATTCTGAGGACTCTGAGAATTCTGAGAACTCTGAGAAAATGAAGGCAGGACGGATTCACATCCATCCTGCCTTTTCTATTAACCAAAAAAATAATCAAGGGATAGTTGTATGAAGTAAGTATTGCTATCAGTGTCTGTGGTGTGAGTGGCTATGACGCGCATGACGGTCGGCATGGGCAGGAGCTGCGGGGTGATGTGCCACATGGACGGGAGCGGCGACTGCCGGGCGGTAGAGATGGTGTGTGGCCACATAGTGACGATACTGACGCGCGTCGAGTATATGGCGCAGCGTGGCGTTGCGGTGTGCCCAGTGCCTTCCATAGAGGTCGCGGTGGCTGACGCTGGCGAGATAGGAGAGGTTGGCCTGGAAGGCGGCCTCACGCTGCCGCGGTGTGAGCCTCAGCTCATGGGCCATCCGGTCGGTGAGGATGAGGGCCTCACTTCTGGCTTGTCTGTAACTCATGGCCTGTGCAGAGAGTGCCATGGTGATAACTGCTGTAAGTGTAAATATAAACCGTTTCATTTTTGCTATCTTTTTAAGGTGATACATCATGTTGTTAACTCTGATGCAAAGATAAGCAAAAATGAAACGGCACTAAGAATGTTTTTTCCTATTCGTGTGGGGGCGTCTCCCTATTTGTCAGGGGGAAATCCCCCCATTCTCCTTCTATTATCACTCATCCTCCGGGATAACGGGGCGTGGCGTGACTTGGTTGGGATTGGACGGAGTGGTGGCCGCAGGAGCCGAGGTGGCCGGAGCGGTAGTATTGCCGGCAGGAGCCGGATTGGCCGGTGGCGTGTCATGACGTGGCACAGAGGGACCGTCTGACTCAGGCTGCAAGTACCCGGACCCCGTCTTGACGCCGGGTACGGTGTCGTTGGTGTAGATGCTGTCGGGTTCGGGCGGGCGATAAGCCGAGCGCTCAGGCGCAGCCACCTTGGTGGTGTCTTTCTTCACCTTATTACGTTCCAGTTCCATCACATTGACGGTGTCTTTCTTGACGGTATCTTTTTTCACCTCCTCTACGACCGGTTCTGGTTCCGGCTGTTTTTTCTGATGACCGAAATAATATAATGTACCCGCCAGGATGGCCAATGTGGCCAGTGCGGCCCAGACGAAGATGGGTACCCCTCCCCTGCCCTTCTCATCGTCAGTAGCTGCTTCGTGCTGCGGAGCGTATTGCGATTCTGGCTGCGAAAGTGGCTGGGCGGCCACGTGTGGTGTGGAGGATTTCTGCTTGTGAGCCGCAGACGCTGGCTGACGAGGCTGGGCTGTGGCCATGGCAGAGGCCGCTGCCTTCTGCATGAGCTGGCGCTCGTTGTCGCGCAGATGTTCGTCGAGCGCTTCATGCATCACACCGCTGACCCTTATGAGACAGGCCGTATGATTGTCGCCACAGGCCTCCAGGGCCTCTCCAATCTGTTGGATGACTTTGTCATCGCCACAGCGCTGAGAGAGGATGTCAGTCACCCGCTGATCTGACAAGGCGTCTGCAGCCCCCTGCGAGAGCAGCAAAAAGCGGTCGCCATACTGCACATTGGTGATGTGGGCACCAACCAGTGCTTCTGTGAAGCCCTTGGCAGCGACGACGGCACCTTCCGTCCCCTGGGAGCGGTATAGCAACTCGCGGGTTTTCGGACGCACATGATAGATGCGGCAATGCCCTACATGAGCGGCCAGACATCCATGACGGTGAAAATAGAGCATGGCCAGAGAAGCTGTAGCACCTGCCGGACACTGCTCACTGACAGCATTGCCGACGGCCGAAACGGCCCCTGCGAACATTTCATCGGAGAACGGCTCGTCGGAGCATGTGGTCTGGAAGAAATAGTCAGCCAGTGCGCTGCACACTGTGTTGGCGGCCATCTTGCCTTCATTGGCTACGCCTTGTCCGTCGGCCACCACGAAAAGCCTGTCGTGTATCGTTGCCTCCCCCGCCACAGGGAAGACACAGTCGGCCTGTATGCTGACCTTGCCTTGTCTGGAAATGGTCTGTGGTTTGAATATCTCAAATTTCATAACATCCTATCACTGCTAGTTTAGTGCAAAAGTAAGAAAAAAAGCGATGATATCAAAAAAAATGACACACAATTTGTGTATCGGCACCGCATTGTAGCATTGCGGGAGACATCATGAAGATGCCTCCCGCATAAAGTTACAGATGCAAGCACTTTCACCATCAGATCATCTGCAAGAATCTGAAGAGGACGAACAATAGTCCTGCAAAAATCACATATACCAGACCGCTGACGATAATGGCGATGATCCAGCTTAACACACCTGTTATTTTCTTTTCTGCAAAAGGTTTTGTGAGAAACTCCGACATGTTCAAGCCGGCGATCCACAGCAGTGGCAGTGCGATAATAGTCATCATACCAGCCAGCAGCCAGTCTCCACGCATGACCCCAATGATCACCAAGAACGGTAACACGATGAGGCATGAGAAAACCAAACAAATAATTCCTAATCTGTCAAGTGCATCCATCTTTATGTTTTTTTATTTATTCCACATTATTATTTACACCAGCCCATGCGGCCATGTAAAAAAGGCGGCTTCACATGCTATTTGAGCACGATTTGCTTTTTCTGTTTGCAAAATTAATATTTTTCTCCGACTTAAAAATCATTTAGCGCCTTTTTTCTTGTAGAATATGTTTGTTTTTTACAGATTTTGGGTTCCATGCCGTATTTCATCTTCTTTTTTGCCCGATTTCTATTTGATCCCGAGCCACTGGTGATATCATCCAACGTGTAGAAGACATGTTCACTATTTGTTCCTACTTGCCGCCACCCATACCGGTTCCTCATTCATCACGGGCTTGTTGACGGCCATCACACCTGAAAGGTTGTGTGGCACATAGGGCTCCTCCAGATAGAGGATGTCATCAGCCGACAGGTGGACGTCAAGCGACTTCACGGCACCCTCGATGTGATGTAGCTTTGTAGCTCCGACGATGGGTGACTCTACCTTCATCAGCAGCCAGGCCAACGCAATTTGTGTCATCTCCACGCCATAGCGGTCGGCCAGTTCCACGACGCGCTCCACGATGTGATTGTCCTGCTCAGCGGTGCTGTCGTACTTGAAGTGCATGAACGAGTCCTCCTTCTGACGTTTCGAGGTCTCGCCGGGCCGCTTGGCCAGTTTGCCGGAAGCCAGCGCGCTATAGGGAGTCATGGCGATGTTTTCCTCACGGCAGAAGGGGAACATCTCCCGCTCCTCCTCACGCATGATGAGGTTGTAGTGATTCTGCACGCTGACGAACTTCGCCCAGCTGTTCTTTTCTGCCAACGCATTCATCTTCACCACCTGATAGGCGTAGGCATTGGCGATGCCGATGTAGCGGGCCTTGCCCATGCGCACCGCCTCGTTCATGCCCTCCAGGATTTCCTCGGCGGGAGTCTTGTAGTCCCAGATGTGGTAGATGTACAAATCGACATAATCCATGCCGAGATGCTCCAGGCTGCTGTTGATATTGTTGAGCACATGCTGACGGCCATCAATGCCCTGCTGTATTTCCTCGTCCGTGCGTGGAAGGAATTTCGTGGCCACCACCACATCTTCGCGTCGGGCCATGTCACGAAGCGCACGACCCACAAACTGCTCTGAAGTGCCCAGCTGATAAGCAATGGCCGTATCGAAGAAGTTAACTCCGAGGTCGAGCGAACGGCGTATGATCTCACGCGTCGGTTCCTCGCCAATCGTCCACGAATGCTGTCCGATGCTGGCATCGCCGAAGCCCATACAGCCTAAGCAGATGCGTGACACACGGAGGTCTGAATTTCCAAGTTTTATGTATTCCATATTTCTTAATTGTTTATAACTCAAGCTTCTATTTTATGTAACTACTTCGTCATAGCTCGTTTTTAGGGTCGCTTCTATATAACTAAGCTGTTATTTCACTACTTTGCCTGGGAACGCGGGCGTCCTCGCCCGCCGCAGATGCGGGCGAGGACGCCCGCGTTCCCAGAGTTGACTACGCTCAAATTCTTTCAAAATTGAATATAAAATCTTTCACTTTGCTTCTATTTTGGTCGATTTTAAAATCATTTTTGTTTGATTTTGAGGCCGACAGGCCGACCTTTGAAGGATGACTGAGTAATTATTATTTTATCACGAATTTTAGAGATTTGTCGAAGATCGAAGACCCTCTGTCCGAAGGGAGGTAATTACTGTTTTTTTGCTTTATGATGGTATTTACAGGAATTAGCAAAGAAATAACATGCTCCCAACCAAAACATCTTCACTGTTTTCGACGGCAAAGTTACATAGAAAATTCCGTCAGGTGGTTAATTAAAAGACGGATTGTTCAACCAAAATCACGGAAATACGAAGGGAAATGCCTAACTTTGCAACCGCAATGAAGAAAGTTTTGAAAGTCCACAATGTCAACGACTACGCCCGTTACATCGGTGCGCCGGTATTGCATCCGCTTGTCTCTGTCATCCACTACGACGAGTTGGAACATTGTCGTCATTCCCTTAACAACTACGATGTCTACGGCATCTTTATCGGTGACGAGACTTTGGAGCAGCTTACCTACGGTCTTACGACCTACGACCTTCTCCGTCACGCCCTGATGTGCGTAGCACCCGGGCAAATAGGCGGCAAGGCTGACACGGGCGAGGAGATACAGACCAAGGGATGGGCACTGCTCTTCGACCCGGAGCTTTTACTCGGTACTGACCTCGAAAGCAAGATGCCTTCTTATACATACTTCTCATACAACACCAACGAGGCACTCCTGATGACCGCAGAACAGCGGCTGACCATCGTCAACCTGCTGGAGGCCATGCGCAAAGAGCTTGCACATACAGATGGTCACACACGACACATTCTCATTGCATATCTTCAGCTGATTCTTGAGCACATAGCACGATACTATTCCCGTCAGCTCTCTATGCAGATACAATCTTCCAGCGACCTGCTCACCCGCTTTGAGAATCTCCTGAAGCGTTATTACGACGAAGGCTTACAACTGACTCATGGACTGCCTACGGTAAAATACTGTGCTCAGGAACTATTCCTCTCGACCAACTACTTTGGTGACTTAATCCGTCAAATGACAGATGACACTGCGGGGAACATCATCCGCCGGTTTGTCATGAGCCAGGCTCAAAAGCTGCTCATCAGCGGAATGAGCATCACCTCCACCTCTGAGCGTCTGGGCTTTGAATACCCCCAGCATTTCACCCGTATGTTTAAGAAACATTTTGGCGAGTCGCCGAGCCAATATATGAATCGCAAAAGATAACACAAGACATTTACGTTGGTGTCTGGCTTTGAGGAAGGTGTGGCAAATCCTGCGGAGGACTAATTCGTGTAAAAAAGCGAGAACAAAGCACCAACATGCACAAAGCCTTTTGGTGAAACATACATTCTGCCATCTTCACCCTTATGCATGAGACCTTCACCTATACAGAAATCAAGTGTATCATTCAGCCATTTTTCGCTAACACCAAAGTCTTTTAACCTGCCGATAGAGAAAGAACCATGATAGGCAGATATAGCCATGTATTTTGAAGCCAATTCTGTGGACGGTAGCAAATAGGTAAACTGCTCGGGATAGCCGTCGGCTCTAAGCTCGTTTTGCGGCATGACAGCAAGTTTCCCCGCATTATATGCAACGCCCGTAGGACTCATGCTTTGTGCAGACATTCCAAAGCCTTTATATGCTGCGCCGTTGAGCATTCTCTCACGAAGATAAGATGAAACGCCTTCATCCGCCGCATCTACAGAGAATGTATTTTGGCCGAATCGTGCCTTATACCCCATAGCCATCAGACCTTCATAATACAATGTATATTGGCTGCACAACTCTTCCTTGGTCAGAGACTCCTTTGTAGAAAGCATATTCGTTCTCAACTCATACAGCGTAACCTGCTGCGGCTTTAGATGGCTTACCAGTTCGAGATCCTGCTGGATGGTCAAATCATTTTGTCCGTCGAGACCATACATAAAGTCAAGATTCACCTTCTTGATTCCTTTATTCCAAGCCTTTTCTATCCATGACGACATCATGGATTCACTGGAAGTTGCACGATGATGGTGATGCAGGACGGAACTGCACGATGACTGAACTCCCAATGACAGCCTATGCAAACCATGCTTCGCCATTTCCTCCAGCTTGTGTTCTGACAAAGTATTGAAGGTGCCTTCAATGCTGGGTTCGTAGTTGACGTCGAGACTCAATCCGACGATTGCTTTCTGGTATGTCTGCATCAGCAAGGAGAAGTTGGCTTCGGAAAGTGAAGTGGGCGTTCCACCTCCTATGTCAAAGCCGAGCAGGGTGATGTCTGGGTATTGTTGTTTGAACCGCTCTATATCACTGGCTACAGCCAGCAGATAGTTTCTTTGTACATCTTCGTCCGGGCAGAGCATCCTGGTGTATTCACAGAACGAGCACAGCTGCTTGCAGAAAGGGATATGGATGTAGAACGACAAACGGCGTTCTCTCTCAAACGAGAGTGGACCAGGCACACGGTAAGCCGCCCAATCTGACGGATCGAGCGGATAAGAAGTGTTCCAACGAGTATCATTCTTCCTTGACTGGAAAAGCTCTGCTATTGTCATGCTGCTTAATATATACAAGTTCCGCATTTGCTTCACTTGTCGGTTTTCAAGGTTTTAAGGTTATGAGGTAATAAGGTGAAATGACCAAGGAATGCTCTGTAGTTATGCATATCTCACCAAAAACCTCTAAGCGTAGCGACCTAACGACCTGATAACCTGACAACTGGAGCTTGCGGAAGTTATATTAATATATAATATTGTCTTGATGAAATCCCTGACGTAGATACTCGCCGTCATAGACCAGAGACGATTCGCAGTAATATGGATTAGCATAGTTGCGCATGTATATCTCCAGAATCTTCAGGTCACGATTATACAGATAGTTGCTGCATTTGCAATCTCGGCCTCTGTTCATAGACTTTGTGAAATAGACATGCGGAATGCTTTCCAGATGAATATCTTCCAAATCGACAAAATGCTCACGGCAATAGTCGTTCACCTTCATCAAGGCCACAAATCCTATGCGTGGAATGCCAAGATCGATGTTGAAGTCCAACATCTTATGTGCTTCTTCCGCATTGTCAATGTAGCCTTTGATGAGATTACAGCTGGAGTTGACTTTTTGTAAGTCTATCCCTTCAAAATCGAAAGCCTTTTCAGGTATTCGGCAACCATATAGTTCTGACAGCTTTGCCGCATCATAATGATGTAGGGACATGGATATGCTATCCCATCGGGGATGTCGCATCAGTTCTTGCGACTGAGGAAGCAGGCCGTTGGTATTCAGATGAAGATGAATGTCATCAAAGCGTTCTTTCTCAATCGCATCCAGAAGTTTATATACCAATGACGAAACGACAGATGGTTCTCCACCAGTAATATTTATTCGATTGACACATATTCTTTTTTCCTTCAGCTCTTTAATGACAGCGACCATCTTTGGTATATTGAAGGCTGAAGGGACGTCTGTGGAATTGGCATTGCTGCAGAATAGACAATGTGCATTGCACCCTTTCGTTACCTTGACAAAAAGGTTGACGGAAGGAATAATTCTCTGCCCAGGCTCATCCATGATTCTACAACCATGAGACTTGACCGCAATTTCTTTACCAAATATCTTCATCACTTTTTCGTCTGTCGCTTAGTCTTATCACCCCCTACATTGCCGTCTTATCTTGTCTATGTATCTACGTTTTTCATCTAAAGAGGCAAAATGAACTCTTCCATACTGCTCGATAAATATCGGTTTATTAATAGTACCTACTGGAATATAATAGCGCTCTCCGAGCAATTCGTAATGTCCTTTGCTCACCTCTTGTCTGAGAACGCTCTTGACAAGTTCCATCTCATATAACTCATGCCCGCTGCGGGGAACTTTCCCTTCGCCACATGCTTTAATGTATCGCCGTGAGAAGCCATCTTTCACATATACGGGTGCAGTCCCAGGGTCATTGGGATAGAAAACCTCTGGATGACAGGGGCCATCATCGGTAAAATCATTAGCAATGACTTGTTCCAAGCCTGATTTTTTCACCTTTTCTGCATGTTCGGCAAACATGACTCGTTCTAGAAGCTGATTGTCTAATTCTCCATTGACGGTCACATGATTCCATTGCTTCTGTAATCCGCTAAGGAACCAATTTATAGGCCAATTTCCTATTTTTGGTAAGGGATCATTCATATAACTGTTATCACCACAATTCCAGCGACCTGTAGCTATACTGAGCAAGTGATAACATAAGTCTTCGACGTCTGTGTAATGGCAAATGTCATTCAGTGTCTTTAACAGAATCAGCAGTTTTGTCCTTTGGCGATTGACAAAGATTTTGTCTATCTCCGACTTATCCTTGTCGTCAAAGGCCATCTCTAATTTCTCCAAGAAACGCCCTAAATGAAATCTGTTATCTTCAAACAACACGTTCTTATTACTATAGAGCACCTGCTCTATGACATCTAACGAGTCTTGGCTAACGGTTCTCCGTTGCTGATACTGTTCGATCACCTCACCAAAATCAGCAATCAGTTCCTCAAAAGAATGATAGTGTTTTTGTTCATTCAGAGTCTTTACTATGTCTGCAAACGTGCGGCACTGACTATACATCATCATCTTATATGATTGAGGTGCATGGGGATGGTTTGGATTTGTTGAATCTTTCAATATTTTTACAAAAGACTCCGGCAGACATATATTGTCAACTTCCATTGCATCCTGGAACAATGGTGCCATATCACTATCCTTGAAACCGGCTATTCCACAACCAATACGTGTGACATAGAAGAACAATTCGGTATGTTCTTTAGCAAAGTCTATAAATTGGTCCACATACGGCTTAATGGTTTCTACACCACCCTGCATGGTGGGTATCGCATAGCTTTGACCTTGCAGCCCCACACCTTGTCCCCATATCGCTCCAAACTTATTCACGGCAGCCCGTGCCGCTCCTCCTCCATGATAGCCTTGAAGGTTGCTCCCAAAGACGAACACTTCATCAGCCTTCAGTGAAGAAATGGCATCTGGGGTAGAATTGGGACGGACGATACCATTATATTTACGCAACTCCGTTTGTGTTATGCCCATACCATTGTTCACATAATCATCAAATTCATCATTCACTTGAAGCATCCATTCTGGAAGCTTCGCTTTAGCATTAGCAACCAACTCCTCAGGAATATCCCTGTAGAAGGCGTATGCCATTGGACCAGCTATTGCAGCAAGGGTATCAGCGTCGCCGCCTAATGCAATGGCAAGCTTTAGGCAATCCACGTAGTCCTTGCTTTCCAAGAAACAGATAAGTGCTGCGGGAATGGTTTGCTGACAGGTTTCATCAAAGCCATAGCCAGGTTTAATACCGGCATAAGTCAATCCAGACCATTTCGGATAGTATTCATCTAACACGTTCTGCCTGAAGAAGGTTTTATCTTTTCCTTGCATCCCGTAGTAGATGGCAAGGGCTGTCGCAACGGCTCCCTTGATGCCCTCTGGATGGTCATGGGTAGGAAGTGCGGTCTTTGTTGCCAAGTCAATGCACTCCTCTACACTTTTTGCCATAAAGCCAGCGGCCGATACTCTCATACCACTACCATTACCGAATGAGTGATACGACGGCTGTACCTCTTTTGCAATCAGCCATCTTGCAAACCGTCCGCCAAATCCACGGGAAAGGTCAGCGCGGCATCTGCTCCACAAGTTTTCAGCCATGTCTATACCCTTCAGCAGTGCTTCAGCGCAAGCAAATGTGCACACGGTGTCATCTGTGTATGTGTTTGACGGGAGAAGGAGGTTTACGGAATTGTAGTCTTTGGTTCTTCCTTTGAACTCGTAAGGCATACCAGCAATGTCACCGATGGCTGCACTCAGTAAAAAATTCTTCATAACGGAGTTCCTTTCTTTTAAAATTCCAGCCGGAATCCTTTTTGTTTTAATTCATTGTAACTCTCTTCATTGAAACTATAGAGATAAGCCTCACGCCTGGGTGTCGGCCATACGGTTTCATCCAATTGTGTAAGGATGTTGAAATGAAGCATCTTTTTAGCGAAATTGCTTCTGTCAAACCTTACATCTAAAATTGCTTCATACAGGTTCTGCAGTTGTTTCAAAGTAAACTTATCCGGCAACAGTTCGAATCCTATTGGCTCGAAATGGATGCGCTCTCGAAGTCTTTTCAACGCTGCCCGGAGAATCCTGTCATGGTCGAAGGCAAGTTGGGGCACCTTATCGAGTGCAAACCATTCAGCTTTCGCCGCATCGTCACCAGCCTTTACATCCTGAATTCGTACAAGCGCATAATAGGCGACTGTTATGACCCTCTCTCTTGGATCGCGGTTCGGGTCACTGAAAGTATGGAATTGCTCTATGTATGCAGCAGTGAGGCCAGTCTCTTCTTTAAGTTCGCGCAATGCTCCTTCCTCACACGATTCATCCATCTTGATAAAGCCGCCGGGGAATGCCCATTTCCCTTTATACGGGTCAATGCCTCTTTCTACCAAGAGTACCTGTAGTTTTGTCCCATCAAAACCAAAGATCACACAATCCGTTGTCACAGACGGATGCGGATATTTATAACTGTACATTTTGTCTTCTATATTTTATCTTTTGTAAATTTTACACCGCAAAGATACACACTTTATTTTAATCCGCCAAATATTTTGGGTAAAATTTACACAAGAAATGCGTTTTTTGTATTAATTTAGAGGTTTAAGGTTTTGAGGTTTTGAGGTTAGGCTGTCCTTTTGTTGTAGGATAGATGTCATGTGAATGTTTCTCTTGATAGCATACACACTCCCCCTTTCCCCCTCTAACTTAGAGGGGGAACTTACTACCATTGCCTGTTTTCTTATCTGACAATCTTTTTACCGTTCTTAACAAAGATACCCTTTTGGGGTTCGTGTGCCAAGTGACGACCGTTCAAGTCATATATACGGGCGGGATTCTCTTGGGCTGCCCGTGTCTTTTTGATGGCCGTCACGGTATTGTAGTTGACAGCTGTCAGCCAGTTCTGTATCCGCGATGCCCGATTTGAGTGATTGGAGTGGTTGATCCAAAGATTCTCGCTGAAGTAGTTCCCGTCTGGAACAAGCCGTTTGCAGTCGGCTACCACTCCGCTGATGCTGCTGCTGGCACTCGATACAATCAGCCCGACATTCTTGCCAGCCATCTGGTTGCCATAGTTGAAGAGATAAGTCTGCATGTTGGCTGCCATCTGACTCCACCAGAGGGGCGTAACGATAATGATGGTTCCATAGTCGTCAAGCGATGTGGTCACGGGGTCGATGGCGGGATAGCTGCTCGCATCGTTGGGTGCAGCCTTGATGGCATTGAGCAATTGTGTGCCCAGTGCGTAATTGTTGGCCTCATACTTCAGTCCTTTCTCGGCTGGCTGAATCTCCAGCACGTCGGCCTCGATCTGGCTGGTCAGCGTGGTCACTATCTCACGGCAATAGTTCGTGTAGCTGTAGTATACCACAAGTGTCTTGCCTGAGCCTTCTGCAACCTGTGCATTCAATTCCCCTGCCTCGTCACTGCTGCAAGCAACGGCCAGCAGGCTCATGACCGTCAGCAGCACTCTGTTCAGAAATGTAGTCTTCATATTGCTGTCGTTAAATGTGTTATTTTCCGCTGCAAAGGTAAACCTTATCTATTACAACCTACTTATACATATTCCTGCTTTTCCTACCAGTATCATGGTTTCTGAGTTCAGGGGGCTGGTTATACAGGAAGACCTTTTCATCTGTTCAACGGCAAGGCCGTTCACTTCCGCTTCATCCACTCGTTCAGCAGGTCTATAGTTCGTTCTATATGTGTAAATGGTATTATTTGCAGAACTTTCTCTACCCTCAATAATTATAGGTGTGTTCTATTAATTCTGTTTGATATATAGGCATTATTCTGCTCAAT
>CAMIYC010000040.1 GCA_946402905.1 uncultured Prevotellaceae bacterium
CTCCATCTCCTTGCCGATCTTGCGGTGGTCGCGCTTCTTGGCCTCTTCCAGCATCTGGAGATATTCGTCGAGCATCTTCTTCTTGGGGAACGAGATGCCATAGATACGGGTCATCTGCTCACGCTTGGCGTCGCCGCGCCAGAAGGCACCGGCAGCACTGGTGATCTTGAGGGCTTTGATGGCCCCGGTACTCATCAGGTGCGGACCGCGGCACAGGTCGGTGAATGCGCCCTGGGTGTATGTGGAGATCGTGCCGTCTTCCAGGTCTTGCTCGATGTGCTCGCACTTGTAGTGCTGGCCGTCGGCCTCAAAGGCCTTGAGTGCGTCGCTCTTCGACACGTTGTGCCGCACCACAGGCTCGTCTTTCTTGGCCAGCTCCATCATCTTAGCCTCTATCCTGGGGAAGTCGTTCTCGGATATCACATCGCCCTCCTTGGGCATGACATCATAGAAGAACCCGTTTTCCACAGCAGGACCGAAACCAAACTGTATGCCGGGATAAAGCTCCTGGAGTGCCTCTGCCAGCAGGTGGGCGCTGGTGTGCCAGAAGGTGTGCTTGCCCTCCTCGTCCTCAAACTTATAGAGGGCGATCGTGGCATCTTCATTGATCGGACGGTTCAACTCTACTGTCTCGCCATTGACACCGCAAGATACAACGTTGCGGGCGAGAGCCGGCGAGATGCTCTCGGCGATTTGTAACCCCGTGACGCCCTGTTCGTACTCACGCACAGTGCCGTCAGGAAAAGTAATCTTTACCATAACAAATTGATAATTAAAAAAACGATTGGCAAAGTTAATCAATATTTCACACACCCCCAAAGAAAAGGTGCAAGAAATATGCCGGCTATGGAGCTTTGGAGTATTTCTTGATCATGCTGTAGGCACCATACAGACCCAGTTCGCCAGCCTTGCTCAGGTCGTTGATGCCTTCTTTCTGATGCCCGCTCTTGATACGTGCCAGGCCGCGGTTGTAATATGCCTCGGCCAGATTGCGATTGTTGGTGATACTGTGGGTGTAGTCGTCGACGGCTTTCTCATACTCGCCCATGGAGAGATAGAGGTTGCCGCGGTCGTAATGGATGTACACGTTGTCGGGATCCAGCTGGAGGGCACGGTTGAAGTCGCTCAGCGCACTGGCATTCTTGATCTGGGTCTCCATGCTCTGAGACGTGCCCGACTCGCTCGCCATCGACAGGCAGACACCACGCTGCCAATAGGCCAGTGCCATCTGGTCGTCGATCTCTATAAGGGTGGTGAGGTCGTCGATGGCGTCGCTGAAATTCTGCACCACAGCCTGAGCCACGGCACGCTGCAAGAGCAGGCTGCGGGTGATGCGCATGTCCTTGGTCTCGAAGATCTGCGCCGTCAGGGTGTCTACCAAGTTGAACACCACTTGCGACTGTGCCTCGGAGAGGGTGTTGGGGTTGCAGGTGAGATAGATGGGGTGCAAAGGCCGCTCTTTCTGGTTGAAGCTATCGATGTGGCGGTCGAAGACCTCGTAAGACTTCACCACATTATTGTATTTCACATAAGAAAGCGTATACATGGGCATGTACTCGATGTCGAACTTGCGGTTCTGCACCTTGCCTCGATACACGCTCTCATACTCGTGCTCCACCACCTCCTCGTCTTCCACGACGATTTGGTTGTACTTGCTCATATCGATCTCGCTCTTCTTGCGGGTGGCACGGATCTGATTTTTTGACCACCGGGGCTGGATGCCCACATGCTTGTCCATCTGGGCCTTGAGGATACGAAACTCATCCATGTCGGCCTGGTTGCTCATGCCCAGGCGGCGGTAGCAGTCGGCACGGTTTTGAAGACCGGTCCAGAAATTGGGATACTGGTCGATCACCTTGGTATAGTCGCGGATGGCGCCTCGCAGATCTCCCGTCTTGTGCAGGAGCACGGCGCGGTTGTAGATAGCCATCAGGTTGTCGGGCTCCATCTTGAGCACATAGTCGAAGTCGGTGATGGCACGGTTGTCATCACCCACCTGCACCCTGAGCAGACCGCGGTTGTAATGGGCAAGGAAATTGTCGGGGTCGAGCTCGATGGCCCTGTCATAGTCGCCCATCGCGCCTCGGAGGTTGTTCGTGTTCAGACGGGCGAGGGCGCGGTTCACATAATTGCTCACCATCTTGGGCTTCAGGTGGATGGCCTTGCTCAACTGCTCGTCGGCGTCTTTCCACTTGCCGCGCGACATGCTGATATTGGCACGGGTCATCCACATCTCTCCGTCGTAGGGGTCGAGGGCCAGGGCACGGTCGAGCCACTCGGCGGCAGAGGTCGTGTCGTTCTGCATCAGATAGACTCCCGCCTTGACTGAATAGGCGCGCGAATACTTGCTCCACTTCTGCACGATGGTGTCAAGCTCCAGTTGTGCCCGCTCATAGTCCTTCAGCTCCACACGGCAGAGGGCACGGTTGAACCAATAGTTCTGTGCCGAGGGGTCATCCTTGAGTGCACGGTCATAGTCGGCGATGGCCTCCTCATACTTCCGCTCCCTGATACGGCACAGTCCGCGCAGCTCGTAGATACCCGTGACGTAAGGATTGAGGGCGATGGCCTCGTCGCAGTCGCTCTCCGCCCCTGAGAAATCGTCAAGGTAGAATTTGGCCACGGCCCTGAAATACCACGGTTCGTAGAGATAGGGCTTGCTGCTGATGGCACGGTTGAAATATTGTATGGCGAGCACATAGTCCTCATAATACAGCGCACTTCTGCCACTCATGATCAGGCGGTTGACATTGAACTGCGCCGACGCATGGAGTGACAGAAGTGTCATGAGGATGATAAAAACCCGCCTCTTCATATCAACGGTTTTATGGAAGTGAGGGGTAGTGTTATCTCACAGCGGCTTTGGTGCGGTATCCGCAACGATACCGTCCCTGAAGGAGGGCCTTGAGCTTACTCTTGATCATCTGGGCACGGAAGGCGGAGATGCGGTCGGTGAAGACTTTCCCCTCCAGGTGGTCAAACTCGTGCTGCATCACACGGGCCAGATAGCCGTCCACCCACTCGTCATGACTGTTGAAGTCGGTGTCCTGATACTGCACGCGGATACGTTTCGGACGGGTCACCTTCTCATGGATACCCGGCAGACTGAGACAGCCCTCCTCGGAAACATCGGTCTCCGAGTCGTCGTGCTCTATGATGTGAGGATTGATGTATACATGCCTGAAACCCTTGTATTCGGGCATATCCTCCGACAGCAGGTCCAGGTCGATGACGACCACACGTATCGACTTACCAACCTGGGGAGCTGCCAGTCCGATGCCGTCCGACTCGGCCAGCGTGTCCCACATATCCTCTATCAGCTTGGGCAGTTCGGGATAGTCGGGCGTGATATCCTGTGCTACCTTGCGAAGCACGGGATGTCCGTAAATATAAATAGGTAAGATCATTTTCTTCTGGATTCCAAAAAACTCTGCAAAATAATGGTCGCGCTGATCTCGTCGACAAGAGCCTTGTTCTGCCTCGCCTTGCGGTGAAGTCCGCCGTCGATCATCGCCCTGTGGGCAAGCACCGAGGTGTAGCGCTCATCGTAATAAACCACAGGTATAGCGGGGTGAGATTTCTGCCATCTCGACACAAAAGCCTGCACGCGGGGCAGATTCTCACTGGGCTGGCCATTGGGCTGACGGGGCTCGCCCACCACAATCAGCTCCACGGGCTCACGGCTGATATACTGGACAAGCCAGTCGTATAGCTGAGACGTAGAAACAGTCGCCAATCCGCCTGCTATCAGCTGAAGCGGATCGGTGACTGCCAGTCCTGTGCGTTTCTTACCGTAGTCTATAGAAAGTATTCTTGCCACACAAGATTACTTACCGTAATACAACAGCCAGGCATCCTGGTAAGTGCTTCTGAGACGGTCGCGGCTCTGTACGGCACTGGCCTTGCTGTCAAACGTGGAAGCCACCACGCGATACATGTCACGGCTGGCGTTATAGGCCAACTGGGCGTCATATCCGGAGGCACGAAGGCGCTCTACAAGATTCTCGGCATTGGATTTCACGCTGAACGAACCCACCACCACGCTGTAGGCTTTCAGACCGGAGCCGTTGACCACGGTGAGATTCTCGCTGCGTACGGGCACATTGTCGCTGTTGTCCGTGACAGTACCACTTGTGACAGGTTTCTCCACGAAAGGAGTCACCACGGGAGAGTCATCATAATCAGAGTTGGAGACCGAGGCGGCGTCCTGTGCCTTAGCCTGGTCGTAGGCTTTTCTGTAAGCACTCTCTTTTGATTTACAACTGCTAAATGCCAGGACAACGCAAAGCCCTGCGCAAAGTACCAAGTATTTCTTCATAAACGCTGAAATTATTAGAGATTATTAATTAATATATATCCAAACAAAAAATTTTTGCGAAGTTACACAAATTCAAGCAAAATACGGGGCAAACGCACCATAAAGTTTGTTAAATGAACAAAATACAACACTTTTAACAAAAAATGAGGATTGTTTTCATTGTCGTTTAACAAACTTTTACTACATTTGCTATCGAAAAGGGCAATGAGCCCGACCCCCGACCTAAGTACAACCAAATAACTCATTAATAAATATTATCATCATGAAACAATTAAGCTACATCGGCGCATTCATCGGTGGCGCCATCGCAGGAGCAGCTCTCGGATTGCTCATGGCTCCTGAAAAAGGTACAGACACACGCACAAAGATTGCTGACACGGTGTCAGACTTCTGCAAAAAGCACAACATCAACGTCTCGCGCAAGGATATGGAAGACCTCGTCGACGATATCAAGGACGCAGCCGAAGACGTCATCGACTAATCCCCATCTACACGCATCATGATCTCCAGCGACAAGAATGTAGAAACCATCGCACAACTGGCTGAACAACTCAAGCACTATGTGGGACTTCAGTCGGAGTATGTGAAACTCGACGTCATAGAAAAAGTGGTGAAACTCGTCACCGCTGCCGCCATGTCGTTCATACTCATGCTCCTGTTGGTGATGACACTGATCTATCTCTCATTCGCCGCGGCTTATGGCATGGCTGCATACATAGGATACGTGGCGGCATTCTGCATCGTCGCTGGGATCTATCTTTGCTTGTTAATCCTGATCATTGCCAACAGGAGACGCTGGATAGAAAAACCACTTGTAAGATTTCTTGCCGAATTATTGTTGAACAACTGAGATGACGACACCCGAACAACCTTTGTTACCTTTCAAGTCGCTCGACGACATACGCATGCGCAAAGAATATTTGCGCCAAGAGATACGTAAAGACAACCAATCTATGAAAACTCAGTGGGACGGACTGTTCCACAAGCAGGAGGCCAACCTCCCTTCACAACGTTTCGCCAATATCATGACCACGGGTGCGTCCGTGTTTGACGGACTTTTACTCGCATGGAAGCTGTACAACCGCTTCGGCGGTGGCAAGCGGAAAAAAGTGGCAAGAAGCAGCGGCAATCTACTCACCGCCTTACTTTCAAGAAAAAGGAAATAACAAAAATGGAGTACCGCCGTACTCCAACCTTTTTGTTAACCTTAAATCTAATACTATGAAAAACACATTGCAAAGGTAATGATTATTTTTTTACTTACAATAGTTTTTGTAAAAATTTTGGCATCCGGTAACTATTTTTAACCTTTCAAGGTGCTTTTATTACAATTTATAAGCAAACCACCTGTCCGTCGTAAGCAAATTTTACATTTTCCGGCAAGCGAGCATTCGCCTCGTCATGCAGTCCGATCTGATGGGTGCAATGTATCAGATAGGTCTGACGCACACCCAGCTGCCTGGCGAAAGACACCGCATCGCCCACCAACTGATGAGAGTGATGCTCTTTGTCGAAGCGCAGCGCGTTGATCACCAACACCTCCACGCCCTCAAGATATTTCAGTTCGCCTCTGTCGATGGTCTTCATATCGGTGATATACGCCAGAGGGCCGATGCGGTATGCCAGGATGGGCATCTTGCCGTGCATCACAGTGAATGGCAGCACCGGCACATCGCCGATGCTAAACGCCTGATGGGGCTGGATGGTATGCAGCGACAGACGTGGCACACCCGGATACAAATGGGAAGCGAAACAATAGGGCATCGTCGTCTTCAGGCCTTCCACCGTCTGGTGGTCGCCGTAGATGTTGATGTCGCCGAAGACACAAAACGGACGGATGTCGTCGATGCCCGACACATGATCATAATGAATATGCGTGAGCAGCACACCGTCGAGGGGTTTGAATTCGAATGGCAATATCTGCTGACGGAAGTCAGGACCACAGTCTATCAGCACACGGGTCTTTTCTGTTTCAAGCAACGCCGAGGTACGCAGGCGCTTGTCGTGGGGATCGCTGCTGCGGCATACCCTGCACCCGCAGCCCACACTCGGCACACCGCCAGATGTGCCCGTCCCAAGAAAGGTGAGTCTCATAACTGACAAAAACTTTATAGGTGTGTTCTATTAATTCTGTTTGATATATAGGCATTATTCTGCTCAATCTGTTTCGGTCGCTTTTTGTTTTTATTCGGTGCATAGTGTCAAGTCTCATCGGTCGTATAGCCCGCTATACTCCCTCTTCAACTTACACTCTGCACTCGACTAAAAATCAAAAATCGCCTCGACATAATTAATAGAACCCACCTATATGATATTCACTTCGGTGTGTATCTCAACACCAAAACGACGCCATACATCTTCTTTCACCGCCTGGCAGAGTCGGAGGATGTCTTGCCCGGAGGCACCGCCCTTATTCACCAGCACCAGTGCCTGGCGGTCGTGCACACCCGCCCTGCCAAGGGTCTTGCCCTTCCAGCCGCACTGCTCGATCAGCCAACCGGCGGGTATCTTCTCATGATCGGCATCCACGGCGTAATGAGGCATGCCTGGATAGAGGTCGCACAACTCAAGATATTTGGCACGCCCCACCACAGGGTTCACAAAGAAACTGCCTGCATTGCCCTCCACCTTGACATCCGGCAGCTTCTCATTGCGGATGTCTATGATGGCCTGGCGCAACTGACTGGCAGTAGGATGCACGATGCCCATCTCCGACAGTTTCTGCCGGATGTTGCCGTAGTCAAGCCGGGGCGTGAATGCCTTCTCCAGGCGGTAGGTCACGGCTGTGATGAAATAGCGGTTGTGCCAGTCGTGCTTGAAACGGCTGTCGCGATAGGCATACTCACAGTCTGCATTATACCACTTCACACAGCGGCCAGTGCCTATCTCTATGGCCTCCACATACACGATCAGGTCCTTGACCTCCGCACCGTAAGCGCCGATATTCTGCACGGCAGAAGCGCCCACGTCGCCAGGAATCAGCGAGAGGTTCTCAGCGCCATGCCAGCCATGCTCCACGCAGTAAGCCACCACATCATCCCACACCTCGCCCGAGCCGCATCTGAGCAAGACGCCGTCGCCGTCGTCCACCGCATGAAGCCCCTTGATGCCGGAGCGGAGCACCGTGCCGGGGAAGTCGGAGGTCAGCAAGAGGTTGCTGCCACCGCCGATCAGCAACAGGGGCTCGTCGCCGGGAGCGAAATGACACAAGAAAGAGGCGGCCTCGGCGGCCGTCTCCAATTCGACATACCTGCGGCATTGGGCGTCAATGCCAAAGGTGTTGTGCCCCTTAAGGCTATAATTGAGAATATCTCTCATCAATATATGATTTTTGTGAGTTTCCAGTTGCCATTCTTGTTCTTGAAGGTCATCTCCACCTCCAGGCCGTTGGATATACCACGAATGACAAAGAGCTTCTGATTGGTCTGCGAGTATTTCTGGCCGTATATCACATTATATATAAAGTCGGCTGGCAATTCCATCGGACAGAATTCCGGCCACTGCTCGGGATGAAAGTCGCCCTCGATCATGGTGAAGTCATCTTCCGGGTCTGGCAGGATGGTACTCACAGGGTCGTTCATGCTCTCAATCTGAAACAAAGAGTCACTGGCAAATTTCTCATAGAAATTCAGGAAAGACTTGTTGGGATTCTGATACATCGTGTTGCGGTTGATACCCGTCAGCATCCACAGGCCGTTCTCACGCTCAAAGACATGCTGCTCCACGGATTTCTCCTTCAGATAAATCTTCTCTATGATGACATGGTCGACAGTGGTGTCTTTCGAAAGTGCCAACTGGCTCTCTTCATCCAGGATAAGGGTGTAGAACTCCTGCTTCATGAAAAACTTCTCGATCACCCAGTCCTTCTTCTCAATAGTCGACTCACTGTCGCCCTCCATCACCTTCAGCGGAAACTTCACACGCTCATACTGCAACTTCTTGTTGGCAGTGAAGTTGAAAAGGAAGTCGTCAAACAACTCGTCGGCGGCCTTGGGCATCGGAGTGGACGAAATCAGACTGTCCATGGCGTCTTCAGGCACCGTGTCGGTAATGAAATCCTCTCTGGCCACAGTATCGGCGACTGACGCCGTATCCACAGGCACGGCCTCGGGCTTCTTGTCCTTGCATCCGATGGTCATACTGAGCATCCAAACCGATAGGCACAAAAAAAACAACGCACCTTTCTTCATATCAATCAATAGGCACTTTAACTCTGTGATATTGTGTGCAAAAGTACAACATTATTTCCATATTATCCATCATTTCTCCTAAAAATATTTACCCGGCATGAAAAAGTAGAGAAGAAATGCGCTGACGTAAAGCAAAATATTCTTTACTTTACATCCGCTTAACCGATTTTTTCATTACCTTTGCACCCAAAATTAGAGAAAAAACAAAATATGTTACTCGAGAAAATTGAAGCCCTTCTGAATGAAGTGAAAGACCTGAAAGCCACCAACGCCGACGAAATAGAGGCTCTCAGGGTGAAATATTTAAGCAAAAAAGGTGAGATCGCCGCTTTGATGAACGACTTCCGCACCGTGGCAGCCGACCAGAAAAAGACGGTGGGTATCAAGATCAACGAACTGAAGCAGACCGCTCTGGATCATATCAACGGCCTGCGCGAGCAACTGGCCGCAGCAGAAGACACCAACGAGGATATCGACCTGACCCGCACCTCATACCCCATCAGTCTTGGCACGCGCCATCCCATATCCATCGTGACCAACGAGATCATCGACATCTTCTCACGCATGGGATTCACACTGGCCGACGGACCGGAGGTGGAGGACGACCTGCATGTCTTCACCAAGATGAATTTCGCCGCCGACCATCCGGCACGCGACATGCAAGACACTTTCTTCGTAGAGACCAATCCCAACGACGTAGCAAAGAACATCATCCTCAGAAGCCACACCAGCAGCGTGCAGGCCAGAGTGATGGACACTACACAGCCACCCATCAGGGTCATCTGCCCGGGACGGGTCTACCGCAACGAGGCCATCACCGCACGAGCACACTGCTTCTTCCATCAGATTGAGGGACTCTACATCGACAAGAATGTATCCTTCACCGACCTGAAACAAGTGCTGCTCACCTTCGCACGGGAGCTCTTCGGAGCCGACACGAAGATACGTCTGCGTCCCAGCTACTTCCCATTCACCGAGCCCAGCGCTGAGATGGACATCTCCTGCCACATCTGCGGTGGCACGGGATGCGGTTTCTGCAAGCACACAGGATGGGTGGAAATCCTCGGTTGCGGAATGGTAGACCCCAACGTGCTGGAGCTATGCGGCATCGACAGCAAGGTCTACTCCGGCTACGCCTTCGGCGTCGGCGTGGAGCGTATCACCAACCTGCTCTACCGCGTGAGCGACCTGCGCATGTTCTCGGAGAACGACACTCGCTTCCTACGTGAGTTTGAGGCAGCCAACTAATCACTTTTGATATCTCTGTCAGCACTTACGTCATCTCGTAAGTGCTTTTTGTCATTGGGCAGATATCAACCAAAGTACACATCTAATAATTACGATTATGACAGAAAACAAGAAAGAACTCAATCTCGCCGTGCTCTTTGATGCCGACAATGTGCCCTACGCACACGTGCAGGAAATGCTCAGCGAGATTGCAAAATATGGTGTGCCCACCATCAAAAGGATATATGGCGACTGGACGAAACCCGCCTTAGGTGGATGGAAGTCTGTCTTGCTCGAGAATGCCATCACTCCCATACAGCAATACAGCTACACCACCGGAAAGAATGCCACCGACTCGGCGATGATCATCGATGCAATGGACATCCTGCACAGCGACAAGGTCGACGGATTCTGCATCATCTCCAGCGACAGCGACTTCACACGACTGGCCACGCGACTGCGCGAGTCGAGCAAGTTCGTCATCGGCATGGGAGAGCGGAAGACACCGCGCCCGTTCATCGTGTCGTGCGACAAATTCATCTATATCGAAAATTTAGGCAGCGAGGAGGAAGAAACCCCGCAGAAAAGCACCAGCAAGGAGGAGGAGGAGAAGCCTCAGGCGCCCAAAGAGAAAATCAGCAACGCGCTCATCAAACTGCTGCGGCATACCATCAACGACCTGGCCGACGACAACGAGTGGGTGTCGCTGGCAGAGGTGGGAAGCCTCATCATGAAGAAGCGCCCCGATTTCGACCCCCGCAACTACGGGTTTCAGAAACTCACGCCGCTGATCGAGTCTTGTCCCAAATACTTCGAGATCGAGAAGCGCAAGGCCGACAACAGTCACGTGGTGCACGTTTTCGTAAGACTAAAAAAAGGGAGATAGACGCTCCCTTTTTTCTTTTTCCACCCTATTTCAATATTCAAAGACGAAATCCTCGAGCGTGCAGAGCGATTTCTCCTTGACATCGGATGAGAAGACAAAGTAGATAGCATGCTTGCCCGTCAACTCCGAAAGGCCGGACAACTCTGCCGTCAGTTCCGTCGAGGTCTTGGGCATGTCGGCTTTCAGCGTGAACGTGCCAAGCGGTCGGCCTCCTTGTGAAGCCCATGGCCTGTCGGCCATCACCTGTATTGTGCCTTCTATGCCCTCCGGTATCAGACGGAGCAGCAGCCGCGCGCCCTCCTTGCCCTTGGCAGAGGTGAAGTTGAAGTATTTGTATCCCACGATGGAGCCATCAGTATTGTTGACCACCATGTTGGTATTGTTGCGCAGGTCGTAAGGGGCTTCCATCTTGTCGTCTGTGCCATACGACGCAGCCACATACGAACCGTAGAACACATTGTCGGGCCAGTGGTGCTCTGCCACTTTCGGGCCTGTATACCAACATGCGATGCCGGCGGAATGACGCTCCAGCGGATCAAGGCCGTTGAGCGAAAAGCCCTCCGAGTTGTACTCACCCTCGGAGATCTCCACCTTGCCTCCAGCTCCTTCTTCCACTTTCACGTCGATAGGAGCCACCATTGCCTGGCGTGCAAACTCATTAGTGCCCGTCTGCCGGTGGTAGAACACATACCACTGCCCGTTGATCTCGCAGATGCTGCCATGGGTATTGCCCGACACCGTGGCAGAGGCTATCGTGTCGCCCTGCTCATTGGTCTCACGGCCACGACCGTCGATGATGGTGCCGCCGTAGGTCCAGGGACCTAAAGGATGGTCGCTATAGGCATAGGCCAGCGTGTAGTTGGTGCCGGGAAGGCCAAACTCGCCCTCCTCTGTCCAACGGCTGTAGATGAACACATACTTATCCTTGATCTTACGGATGGAGGAAGCTTCATAGAAACGGAACACGCCAGGCTCTTTTCGCGACGAGATCATATTCTCCACCACTTTCGTCCCGGGCTTCACCGTGGCCATCGTGGCGGGGTCAAGTTCTGCGCCATGCGAGTTCTCAAATCCCCAGTAACCATAGACGCGCCCGTCATCATCGACAAACACGGCAGGGTCAAACTGCAGCACGCCGTCGTTGGTATTGGCGTTGTCCTTGCTCCAGTTGCACACTTCGAAGGGACCGTCGGGCCGGTTGCTCTTTGCCACAAGGCCGTTACGCCCGCCTTCCTGGTCATTGGGATAGAGATAATAGGTCTTCTCGCCGTTGGCAGCGGTCACCAGCGTCACGTCGGGGGCAAAGAGCACGTCGGCAGTGCCGACTGAATCGAAAGGCTCGCCCTTGGCGTTGCGGTCCACTTTCAGTATCTCGCCGTCATACCGCCATTGGCTCAGGTCTTCGACAGGTGCCGACCATACCACCAACTCGCGCCCACAATAGTCGGTGATCCGGCTGTCGTGCGACCCATAGATATACACCCGCTGCTTGCCGGGCTGCTCCGGGTCTTCGAATACGTAGGGTTCGCCGTCGGGGATATGTTCCCATAAAGGCAGGTAGGGATTGCCCACGGTGGTCAGCGCAGGCGTGGCGGCCTCTTTCTGCTGGGTGCAGGAAGCGGCCAGCAGGATGCCGCATGCAGCTGCGGCAAGTGTCAGACAGTTGATTTTCATGTGAATAGGTGGATAGGTGAATAGGTGTTTCTAATGCAATTCAAATTCAAATTTTTCTCCTTTACTATTGGTGAAGGTGCCGGAATAATGATCACCACGGCATTCATACTGTCCTCTGAAGGTGCCGGTATGATTACCCTTTGAGGTGTATTCTTTCAACACCAGGTGCATCGAGCCCTTGGTATTGATGGCCTCCATCGAGACGATTTGCAGGGAGAACTTCGATCCCGGCCGCTCATCATAGACGTAATGCCCCACATAGTCGCCCTCATCACACCCACTCAGGGAGTTGAGCCGCATGGTGATGGGATAGCGGCCGATAGTACCCTCCAGCAACTGGACATCGTCTTCCTCATCCACGTCTTCATCTTCAAGGTCGTCAAGGCCCTCAATGCCTTCAAGGGCGTCGAAGTTGTCTATCTCAGCGATACTTTCTTTTTCCTCTTCATTGAGGAGTTCTTCTTCCTGGGAGGCTTCCTTGAGACGTTCATTCACCTTGGCGTCGACCAGCGAGTCTAAATTCGGGGTGTTTTCTTTTTTAGCTTTGTCAGCACAGGCCGACATGGACACGATGGCCAAAAAGGCGAAAAGACAAAAAACGAGAGATAATGTTTTTTTCATGATGAATATGGTTTTGGTAATAGAGAATCAGCTATAAATGGAGTCTTACTCAAAGCGAACAGGTAATTGAACGGCTTTTCAAATCAAGAGAATTGGAAGTAAGCCGTTCTTAGACCTGTTCAATGTGCAAATATAATGCAAAGCACTGAAAAAACAAAACAATTAGATGTTTTTTTCACACTATGCCAACTGACGCTTTCTGTATTTCAAAGCAAAGCAGATGCACATAATCAGCGCAACGAGCACTGCGAGAGTGACCCACACCAACAGAGATGAGGGGGTATGACCCGACACCGGGTCCACACCGAGCACATGCACGGACGAGAGGCTGTCGCCCACGCTGTTCACTCCGTCGGAGATGGAGTCTTTCACCTGTCTGATAGGGGTGCCGATACTGTCAAGATCGAAACGATGACGCCTGTAGGGGATGTCTTCGATCACTTTTCTGCCACATCTTGATGGCACAGGCAGAGGAGCTACGTCTAAAAGTTTGAACATAAGATGATGAGTTTTTGGGGAGCATACTTTAATTGGCAAAAATAATAAAAAAATGCGAAACCGCCCAAGATTGGATTTGAAAAAGTAGCAAATTATTCAAAGTAATCAAATAATCATAATAGGCTGTCCTATTTGTTTCTAGCACGCCACTCTCCATTTGCAGTGGTAACCAGTTCCCCCTCTAAGTTAGAGGGGGCCAGGGGGAGTGTGTATGCTTTCAAGAGAAACATTCACATGACATCTATACTACAACAAACAGCCTATAATCATAATGTTGCATAATAATGAAGCCCGATGATGCGATAAAAGGTGAAAAAACAGGCAAAATCAATATTTCTGTCTTTCCTACTTCTCAATTATTCCGCCATTTTACCGACATGTGCCCAAACAAGATCCATATTTAACGTTTATTAGTACAATAATTGTTAAGTCACTCACTCCCTAAAAGTGTGTTCCACTTATTTGTGATATATTTGCAAAAATATTACTATTAATTATCAAAAATATGAAACAATTATTTTTATCATTGGCTTTATGTTTGTGTCTTTCAGCACATTCCCAAGGAATAAGTGTTCCTGAGCCAGAATTTGCAGAACAGACATTATTACTGACCTCTGATTCAGAAGCGACTCTACTGAAGCGCGAAAATGGAACAATAAAGACCAAAGCTGGAGCAAGCCTTTATTTAACAGGCATAGGTAAGGTAAAGTCGCGCTTGACCTTAGCGGGAACCCAATCTTCAAGCACAGTAAAGGGTTCTTCTACAACACGTCTGATTATAAAAGCTAAAGATAATTCGACAGATCCAAACTCATTTATAAATATCTTTAAATTTGAGGTGAAAGGCAAGGAGCGCAGGTATCAAATAGCCGAAGCTGGCACCTTGTCTAAAGCAGAAACAAACAACCTTGCAAGCATTGAATTTAAAGCAAAGAAATATGGAGAGCATTCTTATTTGATTATCTTGGAAGATTTGACTCCTGGTGAATATGGTATTGTAATAGGTGATCCAAATACTGATAACACCAAAAATTCAATGAAGGTAACTACATTTTCTGTGGAATAGATTTCTTAATATCTAAATATCATCAAATTAGCCGTGGCGGTGCCACGGCTAATTTTGTAGGAAATATTAGTCACAGCATTTTTGCGCTCACCTCCTCATACTTCTGTTTGTTTCTATCTATCTGTGTGGCCATGCCGACAAGCACCACGTTGACGGCCTTGTTGTCTGTGAGACTGAGCTGGCCTGTAAGGCTATAGCCGATGATGTTTTTGAACACGATGCCAGCCTCCTCGTCGCTGAGCAGCTGGAGTTGGTCGTTGAGGTCGCAGTATACGATGAATGAATTAGATTTTGTTGTTGCCATGATTGATTCTGTTTAAAATTCCTGATTTCTTGCGGCAAAATTACATCCTCATAGTCACTTTGACCTGTCATTTTAATACAGACGTGGGGAGGGCAAAGAAAAATCCGTTTTTCTTTGAATCCCGTAAGGGATATTTCTTTTTTTCTTTATCATTTACATAATCATTATCACTATCATTATCATTTACATTATAGCGATGCTTGTGATCATTTGCGATCATTTGCGATCATTTGCGATCATTTGCGATGTGTTGCGATGTGTTGCGATGGATACAACCCTACAGCAACAGCAGATAGAAATCAAAAATAGCCGCCCCCAACAGGACGGCTATTTTTGTAAGTAAGCAAGCCACTATTGCTAAGTGGCTGATAGACAATAAAACATTTTGTTAACTGTAAAAGTTGGGTTAAATGAGATATGCATGACTACAGCGTATTCAGTGATCATTACACCTCATCACCTAATAACCTTAAAACCTCATCACCTCATCACCTTTCAACCTAATAACCTTTCAACCTAATAACCTTAAACCCTCATCAGTTGTATCAACACTCCGACGAGGAAACTGATGGCGTTGCAGAGCAGGCTGTAAACAAGAGCCTGACGCATATTCCTGATAAGACCATAATAAACGGCCGCCTCGAACACGACCACCATGGCCTCGCCGAACAGCAGCACAGGCCATGTGTTGCGCACAAACATCAGATAAAGATTGAGCGGCAGATTGGTGACCACGTTGACCACAGCCGACAGGAGGTACACGCGACGGCGCTTCTCGCCCAACAGCAGGAGCACGCCACACTCTATCACAATAGTGGACAGCAAAGCTCCGGTCAACAGGTATATCATCGTACGGTCCATAAGCCTAAAAGATCGCTAACAGATATCCTGGAATCAGAGCGGCAGCCAGCAGGCCAAAGGCCAGCCCTTCTTTCCCCTTCAGCACCACGTTGGCCAGGTAGAGCGTCACTGGCATCGTCAGGTTGATAGCGAAGACTCCTGCCAGGAGTATCGCCATGCTGCTGGCCCTGAAGACAAAACACACTATAGCAATCAGCACCACCGGCAGCATCGACCTCACTATGCCACAACGCCTGGCGAGCCATCCTCCGCACATCTTCCCCGCCATAGACACCACAGCAAGGGCCAGCACAAGGGCATGCGTCTTGGTGAGGCCCTGGGTGATGGCCTCACCCGAATAGGAACGAAGCATCACAAAGACAATGAGAACCGTCATGGCAGCCCCCATCCAGTGGGATGGCCAGCGACTCGAAACACTCTTCTCCTCCTCACCTGTCCGTTCGGCATGGAAAGTCTCGCGGGTCTCATACCGCCAGCAGACCATAGACAGGAGACAGATAAAGAAAATGAAAAATATTAACAGTATCCATGAGCAGAACACCAGCCCCACAGACAGGCCGAGCACGCCTGTCGATACAAACACGCCTAATGCCCGCAGATCATTACGGGTCTGCACCGCCGTCTGCCGACCTCCCCAGACATGAAAGCACGAATTGCCCATGCCCAGCAAGGAAGCCACGAGCAGCATACTGACCGAAGTGGTCTGCAAACATGGTATATCGTGGACACATGCCGCCAGAACGACGCCTGAAACCAACAGAATATCAGCGACAAACAGCAAATACCATTTTACCCTCAGACGGTCGGCACACAAGCCCGTAAACGGCTGTGTCATAAACGCCAGTATATTGTATGTGAGGAAAATACTCACCAGCTGAGCCCCACTGAAATAAGGCACCATCAGATACAGGCAACAGATACACACCCCGTCGACCAGGAAATGTAACAAGCTGCCTGCAATCAACGGCCGGATATGTTTTTTTAGGGTCTGAGGCATACAAAAATCTTTAATTCCGCTTTTCGTCTGTTGCACTTCGTCAAAACCACCACAAAGATACCCCCTATGTTTCGAATTTCCAAATTTTCAGACTATTTTTCAGTTTTATTGCCCTTATTCAGCAAAAATAAACTATATTTGCATATCAAACTACTACGATGCCTTATGAAACTACTTAAAACTACCCTGACCGTCCTTTTCGTTATCACCTGCTGTCTCCCTGCACTCGCCACGGAGCGCAAGAAACTGAATTTCAACAGTGACTGGCGGATGCACATCGGCGACGCGACCGAAATGTGCGACATTGCCTACGACGACTCCGCATGGCTGCGCGTCACACTGCCCCATGCCTTCAACGAAGAGGAGGCGTTCGCTCACGATATCGTCGACCACACCGACACCGTCTGCTGGTATCGCAAACACTTCACGCTCACGCCGAAAGAGGTGAGCGGCAAGGTGTTCGTCGAGTTTGAGGGCGCACGACAGGGAGCCGACGTATGGCTCAACGGACAGAAAGTGGGATTCTCCGACAATGGGGTCATGGCTTTCGGCTTCGACCTCACCCCCTATGTGAAAGCCGGAGAGAATATCATCGCCGTGAGATGCGACAACAGCTGGACATACCGCGACCGCACACTCGACAGCCGCTATCAGTGGAACGACCGAAACTTCAACGCCAACTACGGCGGACTGCCCAAGAATGTATACCTGCACATCACCGGAAAACTATACCAGACGCTGCCCCTCTACAGCAACCTCGGCACCACAGGCACCTATGTCTATGCCACCGACATCGATGTCGCAGGACGGAAAGCCGTGGTACACGTGGAGTCGCAGGTGCGCAACGAAGACTCCGTGGAGCGGACCTTCCGGCTCTTCGCCAGGATCAGCAATGCCGACCGATACGTAGCGGCCATCATACCGGGAGAGACGGTCACGATGCGACCCGGAGAGACACGCACCGTGCACATACAGCGGGAATTGCAGGGCCTCCACTTCTGGTCGTGGGGATACGGATACCTATACAACGTGGAGACGTTTCTGGCCGAAAACGGTGCCGACGCGGCACCCATGAGCCTCGGGGCATCGGCCGACAAGGTCACCACACGCACCGGCTTCAGAAAGACACACTTCGGCGACGGCAAGATATGGCTCAACGACAGGGTCATCATGGTGCACGGCTATGCCCAGCGCACCAGCAACGAATGGCCTGGGGTAGGACTGAGCGTGCCGGCCTGGCTGAGCGACTACAGCAACCACCTCATGGTGGAGTCGGGCGGCAACCTGGTGCGATGGATGCATGTCACTCCATGGAAACAGGATATCGAGTCGTGCGACCGCGTCGGACTCATCCAGGCCATGCCCGCAGGCGACGCCGAGAAAGACGTGGAGGGGGCACGGTGGACACAGCGCACACAGCTCATGCGCGACGCCATCATCTACAACCGCAACAACCCCAGCATCCTCTTCTACGAGAGTGGCAATGAGAGCATCAGCCGTGAGCACATCCTACAGATGAAAGCCCTACGCGACCAGTACGATCCTCACGGAGGCAGAGCCGTAGGAAGCCGCGAGATGCTCGATATCGACGAGTCGGAATACGGTGGAGAGATGCTGTACATCAACAAAAGCAAGAAACATCCCATGTGGGCCATGGAATACTGCCGCGACGAGGGACTACGCAAATACTGGGACAACTACTCCTATCCCTACCACCAGGAAGGTGACGGACCTCTCTACAGGGGAAAGCCTGCCAGGGAATACAACCACAACATGGACGCCATGGCCGTCGAGATGGTGAGACGATGGTATGACTATTGGCTGGAGCGACCAGGCACGGGACGGCGTGTGAGCAGCGGGGGCGTGAAAATCGTATTCTCCGACACCAACACCCATCACCGTGGTGAGTCCAACTTCCGCATGAGCGGCGTGACCGATGCCATGCGGATACCCAAGGACGCTTTCTACGCCCACCAGGTGATGTGGACAGGATGGGTAGACGACGAGCAGCCGCGCACACACATCGTAGGACAATGGAATGAGGTCAAGACACCCACTCCTACTGAGTCTGCTACATCCGCCGCTCCTGCAAAGCCTGTATATGTCATCAGCAACGGCAACGATGTGGAACTCTTCCTCAACGGACAGTCGCTCGGACATGGCCGCCGCTCTTATCACTATCTTTACACCTTCGACGATGTGCCCTTCAAGCCGGGCAGGCTCGAGGCCGTGAGCTACGACGACAAGGGCGTGCCTCAGAGCCGCCACGCCATAGAGACCGCCGGCAAGCCTCATCACCTGCTACTGACCACCATCGAAAACCCGGAAGGATTCAAGGCCGACGGTGCCGACATGGCCATCGTACAGGTAGAGGTGGTCGACGAACAAGGCCGCCGCTGTCCGCTCGACGACCGCATGATCCACTTTACCCTTGCCGGCGAGGGACAGTGGATTGGAGGTATCGGCACCCGGGACAACAAGAAATACCACACGACCGAGGAGAAACGTGACCCATCTCTGCTCGACGCCGCCAATGTAAAAAACACTTCCGACAACTATGTGAGAGCCACCAGCCTCCCCGTGGAGTGTGGCGTATGCCGTGTACTGGTGCGCAGCACTGTCACACCGGGCGACATCCGCGTCTATGCCAGCGCCGACGGCATGGGAAGACCCTCCGTAGCTACACTCCACACCCAGGCCGTCGACCCGGCCAGTTACCTGCCCGCATATACGCTGAAAGGCCGTCTCGACCGTGGAGAGACACCGTCGACACCCTCTTACACCGACCACAAAACCACCGTCGACATCGTCAGTGCCACACCGGCATCCAGCACCTCGGAGAAGGGCGACACCCGCCTGTCTTACGATGACAACGAACTGAGCGAATGGCGCAGCGACGGCACACCCGCCGGAGCTGCCATCACCTACCGGCTCCAGCGCAAGGCCAAGATCAACGAGATCACACTCAAACTCTCCGGATGGCGCAGCAAGTGTTATCCACTGGCTGTCTACGCCGGAAAACGGAAAATATGGGAGGGCATCACACCGGCTTCTCTCGGATATGTGCACCTGCATATCGACCGACCGGTCATGGCCGACGAATACACGATACGCATGCTCGCACCGGCACAGGACAGCAGCACCTTTGGCGACACCAAGGAACTGGCCGGCGGAAAAGCCAGCGAACTCGACCGCATCATGAGCCAGAAGGGGAATATTGACCTCCGCATCGTCGAAATCGACTTCATGGAATAATCTCTGCACCCATCAGCTAAAAAAAGAGTACTCAGAATACTCGGAATACTCTGAGTACTCGGAATACTCGGAATACTCGGAATACTCAGAATAATCTGAATAATCTGAATAATCTGAATAATCAGAATACTCAGAAAGTATCAACCTTTCGGATACACCTGTTGCTGATTTAAAGAAAATTCAAATAAAATCACCTATTTTAGATGGTTTTTTGATTCTTTTTTTTATATTTGCAACCTAATAGGGTTATGTAAAAACAACTACTATCTACACCTAAACTAACAATTTTTTGCCATGCGCATATGGTCTTATATATTGCAACTGCTACTTCTGAGTCTTTTGCCGCTCTCACTGTCGGCGCAAGAGACCCATACGCTGGGATATTGCACTGACGACCTGACCGACGCCGATATGATAGGCGTTGACGGAGAGGCACGCATCTCAGGCGCCATCCACCTGCCTGCCACCACCATGCAGCGCTACAAAGACGGGCGCATCATACGCATCAAAGTGGCCTTGCGCGAGGGCATAGAGAAGCCTTCGGTATGGATACGCACCTCACTCGGCGAAAGCAGCAAAGTGGCGCAGAGCATCAGCAATCCGGTTTACGGATGGAATGAAGTCACGCTCAACAATCCGCTCACCATCAACGGCAGCGACCTGTACATCGGATTCACCTTCACACAGCCCAATGGCGTGAAGGGCGTACTGGCCAAAGGGCAAGGCAACAGCGACACCTCCTGGCTCGCCTTCGACAACGAATGGGCCGACTACCACAGCCAGGGCGTCGGTGTGCTCTATATACAGGCCATCGCCGAAGCCGACATGTCCGCTCACGACTTAGGCGTCATCAGTCTCGACACCGACAGCCTCTGCTACCAGGACGGAATACTGAAGGCCACTGCCACCATCGAAAACCTGGGTGTGCAGGCCATGGACGGCTTTACACTCACATGGGGCATCGACGGTCAGACACAACATACCGACCCCAACCCTTACGCAGCACCGTCGCCCGGCGAGACCTGCACCAGCACATGCCAACTGAGCCTGGATGGCCTCAGCGAGGGGGAGCATTATGCCGAGGTGTCCATCAACGCCGAGGATGACAAGACAGCCAACAACACCCTACGGATACCGTTCTACACTTACACCACGACCTTCCCCCACCCCGTGCTCCTGGAGCATTTCACCTCGCTGCCCTGCGTCAACTGCCCACCGGTAGACCAGCTCCTCGAGAGTGTGGTGGAGACACGCGACGATGTCGTGTGGGTATCACATCATGTAGGATACCGCAACGATGAGTTCACCCTCCCTGCCAGCGAACCGTATGTCAAGTTTGGCGTGCTGGGCAATCCGTACATCATGCTCGACCGATATCAGCTCACGGGCGACACACCGGCATTCACCATCGGTTCTTTCTCCACCAGCGACCTCAACATGGCCTTCGACATGGTGGGCCAACGCCCGGCTTTCGTCCACCTCGACGCCACCCTGAAAGCGGAGGGCAGACAGCTCACCGCCCAGGTGAGCGGCACGGCCAAGGCGTTCTTCAAGACACTCTATCCCAGGGCCACACTCAATGTATATATCGTCGAGGACGACGTGCTGGCTGAAGGCTCACAGGCAGGCAACGCCAACAAAAAGCGACACGACAACATCACCCGGGCCATCCTGACACGACAGGGAGGCAACCTGCTCTCCTGGGAAGACGACGAAAAATTCAGCAGCTCATTCTCCACAGACGCCGACGAGGGATGGGACCTCGACCACCTGCGTCTGGTGGCATTCGTCACGGCTGCCGCCGACCGCAGCACAGGCTACCCCACCGGCGAAGTGCTCAACACCGTCCAAGTCCCGCTGACCGATGCCAACTGCATCCGGGAGCAGACCTACAGCCAAGGACAGGCACCACGCTACTACACCATCGACGGGCGGCTGCTGCCACAGCGGCCACAGACTCCCGGCCTCTACATCATTACCGACCCAGGAAACGGCTCGCGCCAGAAAGTCTTCCTGCATCAATAACAGAAATCCGACATTATTATTAATTTATGACTACAGACATCCGACACCTAAGAGCCTTCACGCTGACGATCGCATGTGCCATCGCCACCTGTATCATGGCCCAGACTAAACTACCCTACAGACAGACATTCGACGATGTGAGCGACTTCGAGACCTTCATCGTGGCCGACGAGAACGGCGACCAGCAGACCTGGCAATACGACGACATCAACCAGGCCGCACGCAGCACCCGAGACTACGACGCTGACGACTGGCTGATGACTCCCGTCTTCGCACTCGACGAAGGCAAGACCTACCAACTCACTTTCAGAGCCTACAACGAGATGGATGGCACGGAGACTCTCGCAGTATACATGGGAAGCGGACGACGAGTGTCGGCCATGACCATCAATATCATGCCCACCACTGAGATAGCCGCCACATCGGCCCAGACCTATACCGCCACCTTCGTAGTGGAAGAGACCGACGACTACCGCATCGCCTTCCATCACAGCACCACCGGCGACCCATACTCCAACTACCTCTATCTCGACAATATCACGCTGGAGGAGACCACCAGCCTGTCGGCACCTGCACCCGTGAGCGACCTCGTTGTCACTCCCGGAGCACAAGGCGCACTCTACGCCGACATCGCCATGCAAGCACCCACTATGACCATCGACGGACAGACTCTCAGCGAGCTCACACAGGTGACCCTCTACCGCGACAACCAACTCATACACACATTCGACAATCCGGCACCGGGTGCCAAGCTCACCTATAACGACGTGCAAGGACTCAGCGACGGACTGCACACCTACAAAGCCATCGCCACTAATACACAGGGAAGCAGCGACCCCACAGAGGTGAAAGCATACATCGGCACCGACGTGCCAGGAGCAGTGGAAAACCTGCACTACACCTACGACTACGACACACATGAGGCCGTCGTCACCTGGGACGCACCCACGACAGGAGCCAACGGAGGATATATCGACCCCTCACAGCTGCGCTACACCCTGCGCAAATATCCGCTCACATCAGGCAAGACCATCACCCCGGAACCCATCACCGACACACGGTTTGAAGACCATGTCGACATCGCATGGCTAGACTCCGTGGCCGAAGTACGCTACCGCGAGACCGAAGAGATGTATCACTATCCCGTGGCGCGCACCATCGTCATCGACGGACAGGGACAGATGTATTATTACGTAAAAGCCATATCCGACATAGGCTCCGGACCGGAGACCACCACAGAGACACGACTCATCGGCGACGCTTATACCCTGCCCTTCGAGGAGTCCTTCCCCGACGGCTTCAGCACACACTACTGGTATAAGCCCGTCACAAAAGGGCGCAGCAGATGGTATGAGATATCCGACAACCGCTTCGCACAGGACGGCGACAATGGGTTCCTCGCCTTCTCGGCCTCTATCATCGACGAGACACAGCCCGACCTGGCTGAAACCACCATGGCACAAACGGGACGACTCTGCATGAACGGCGTCACCAACCCCTACATCTCGCTTTACTACCGCTACCAATACACCATGGCCCATCCGCTGCTGGTCAAAGTGTCTACCGACGGACAGAACTTCACCACCGTAGCCACACTCAGCACCTCAGACGAGAGTCAAGCCGGACGATATGTCAGGGCCATCGTGCCGCTGAATGGCATCGCGGGAGCAGAGAGCTGCTATGTGGCACTGGAGACCACTCTGGTCAACACCACCGAACTGATATACGTCGACAACATCCTCATCTACGACCAAAAGGCACACGACCTCACCGCCAAGATCAGCCACCAGCCCTCGCACCTGCGCTCTGACGAGGCGCGCAACGTCAGCGTCTGCATCAGCAACATGGGCAACCACGACGCCCAGGCTGCAGCCTATACCATCGACGTGCTCGTCAACGGCAGGGTGGCCGGCAGTATGCCGGGACCGGAGGTGAAGGCCTTGGGGATGGCCGAAGTGAGCGTGCCGGTGACGGCATCGGCCAGCGACCCAAGCCTCAGCGACATCCGTATACGGGTCAACTACGACAGCGATGAGAATATGGTCAACAACCTGGGCGCGACAGGACATATCAAAGTGCAACACCCCGCCTACCCCACCCCACGCCAACTGCAGCTCGCACAGGGCGACGGCGCTGCCACCCTGCAATGGCAAGCACCGCTGCCACCGCGCGCCACCGATGAGGCCGTGACCGACAGCTTCGAAGACTACGCCGACTTCACCATCACCGACATGGGCGACTGGGTGCTCGTCGACGGCGACCGCACGCTCACCTACTCATGGGGAGAAGACTACAACTGGCCCAACCGCACGCAGCCCCATGCCTACATCGTGATGACACCCGCAGAGGTGGAACTGCCCAACACCGGAGGCAAGGGACTCAGCGCCAACTGGCAAGCACACTCAGGCGGCAAGATGCTTATGTCGTCGAGCTTCATGGCCGACGACTGGCTCATCTCCACCGAGCTGTCAGGACGCGCGCAGACCGTCACCTTCTACGCCCGGGCCACCAACACCTGGACGGAGACGTTCGACGTGCGGTACTCCACCACTGACACCGAGCCGCAGAGCTTCAGCATCCTCGGCAGCGAGGTGACACTCAACGGAGCAGCATGGCGCCAGTTCAGCTACAACCTGCCTGAGGGAAGCCGCCATTTCGCCATACACAAGACCAGCCAAAACGGCTCCATGTTCTTCCTCGACGACGTGACGTTTATACCCGACACCCTCGCACGCCAGGACATCACCCTGCAGGGATATAACATCTACTGCAACGGCGAGCGCATCAACGATGCCCTCGTCATGCAGAATACCTATACCGACAACACCGACCGGGGCAACGCCATATACACCGTGACCGCCGTCTACGACAAGGGGGAGTCGGCCGGATCCAACGAGGCACAGTTCGTGAGCGGCATACAGGAGATAGCCACGACCATGGAAAGAACAGCCAACAACCGCCTCTACGACCTGCAGGGCCGCCCGGCCACAGGACAGCAGAAAGGCATCTATATCATGAACGGGAGGAAAATCATCAAGCATTAAATGAAGAAAATCTGAAAAAGAAATCATTTGCTACTAATTTTTTATGTTTAACCTTTTAAATGTACGAAAGTATGAAGACAAAGTTTTTACGTTTTCTCATGCTGCTGCTTGTAGGAGCAGGCATGAGTAGTGTAAGCGCTCAGTCGGTCATCTACTCGTGGGAGTCGCCCGATGGCACCGTCATCGAGAGTGGCGGTACAGCCGTCTATATGAACGGACCGGAGGGTGTCGACCGCGTGAACTACCTGAACGAGACCTACTACACTATTTGCGTCAACGGCAAGAAAGGCGACATGGGCAAGGAAGCGAGCGCCAACGCAGGTTATATCCAGATTGACCTCGACGAGGCCTTACAGGCGGGCGACATCATCACCATCACAGGCTACATCAACAAGAATGCGAGTGGCAAGAAAGCCAACCTCTATTTCAAGTTTGAGAATGGCGATGGTGTTGACGATTCTTACATGTTCGAAGATGCCGACAACATCCATCCTGATGTAGGCGGCAGCATCACTACCCACACCTTCACCGTTCCTGCCAATGCGGACGGAAGCAAGAACTTCAAGATGTCTCGCAGCAAGGCCGACACCAACATTTTCATCACCAAGCTGGAGATCACAAAGGGTGAAGGAAGTGTCACACCCGTGACCATCGCCATGCCTACCTTTGAGGTAGACGGTGTGACGTATGAGAGCGGAGCCACAGTGGAAGGCCTGAAGACCGGCCACCGTGTCACCATCAACGTAGAGGATGGAATGTATATCTACACCAACTGGAGCGGAAAGACCGGCGGCAGCAAAGATTCTTACTACAAGGCCGACCGCATGAAGGGTCAGACCACCTACGGCGCCTCCACCTCCAGTGGCGGACAGCGCGTGCTCTATGCCGTGGCTGGTGACAACGACGACGCCACAGGCAACTCCAGCGACCTCGCCTACATCGTCTTCACCGACGTGGTGGCTGCCGACCCGGCATTCACACCGGCTGCAGGCGAAGTGGAGAAAGGCACGGTAGTGACTCTCGCCACAGAGTGCAAGGAAGACAAGATCTATTACACCACCGACGGCAGCGACCCGACCGCTGAGAGCACCGCCTACGCCGAGGGTATCACCATCGACGACAACGTGACCATCAAGGCCATCGCCTTCGATAAGAACAACGCCAACGGCAGTGCCATCGTAACGGCTGCCTATACCGTACCGGCACCCGTCGTCGTCATCCCCACACCGGTATTCACACCGGAGAGCGGAGCGACACTGGAATTCGGTGGCGAGATCTCCATCGCATACGAAGAGGGCTACTCACTCTACTACACCACCGACGGCACCGACCCGACAGATCCTACAGCCAACGTACAGCTCGGATTTGAGAATCCTCAGGTCATCACCGCCGATCAGGAGGGCACACTCACAATCAAGGCATTCCTGAGCAACCAGAACGGCGACGGCGAAGTGGTGACAGCCACCTACACCGTGGAGGGCAAGCCCGTGGTCGTGGGCGTACCTACCTTCGACCCGGCTCCTGGAGCAGTGGAGAAAGGCACACAGGTGCATATCATCTTCGGTGAGAACGCACAGTCGGTACAGTTCACCACCGACGGAAGCAATCCTCTCACTGCCGACGAGTATACCAGCGCAAAGATCATCGACGCTGTAGCTCCTATCATCATCAACGAAGAGACCACCATCAAGGCTGTCTGCAAGGCAAAGGTGGGCGAGAAGACCTTCGTGAGCGACATCGTCGAGGTGACCTATACTGTCAAGGAGCCTGAGGTGCTTCCTGAGAGCAACGTGACCTTCGACCCGGAGGGAGCCATGCCTGCCGTCTTCGACGACTGGGGCGACAACTTCCTCATCAAGAAGACCGACACGAAAGCCGGCGACAAGTTCACCTTCATCTGCGAAGCTGTAGAAGTAGAAGGCTGGCAGTGGGGTCCACAAGTTCTCCCCAAGAGCAATGCCGACTGGAGCGACCTCGCAGATGCACTCGTTCCCAATGAAGAGGGCAAGGCTGTGCTCGAACTGACACAAGAGATGGCCGATGTCATCAATGCCAACGGCGGCCTGCGCATACAGGGTATGGGCGTGAAGGTGCTTGCCGTACAGTTTGAGGCTGGACCAGAAATCGGCCCACAGCCACAAGGTGAGATCGTAGATTTGATCGACCGATTCACTTACACATGGAACAGCCAAGAATCACTGACTCACAACGACGACAAGTCCGTCACTTACAATGCTCAGGGATGGGGTGGCATGGCTGCATGGATGGCCGACGAAGCCGGTCCCGCAGACTGGTCTGCATACGAGAAACTGGTGTTTGAGTTTGCTGAGCCTACTACCTTCAACGTACAAGGCTTTATTCAGACAGCAACCCCCGAAGACATCAAGTACTGGGGCAACACAGGCATTACCAAACTGGAGTGTCCATTCGAAGGCAAAGACGTGTCACAAGTCAACCAAGTGGCTCTACAGGTCTCCGACCCTGTCACCGTCGTCATCACCAAGGTCTATCTGGTGAAGAAGAGCGAGGTTGAGCCGGTTGTCGCTGAGGTCAAGTTCAATCCTGAGAGCGGCACAGAGGTAGAGGTAGGCGATGAGATCACCATCAGCTTCGACGGCGACAACTTCCAGTGCTGGGTCACCACCGACGGAAGCGATCCCGCTTCTTCACTGACCGCACAGAACATCTTCCCCAATGAGACCGTCAAGGTAGCCGGAGAGGGTGAGTTCGTTGTCAAGGTGATGCTCGAGAACAACAAGACCAATGAGCAGACACAGTTCAGCGCCACCTATCCTATCAAGGCTCCGGTCGTTGCTGAGGTCAAATTCGACCTCGCAAGCGGCACAGAGGTAGAGGTAGGCGATGAGATCACCATCAGCTTCGACGGCGACA
>CAMIYC010000041.1 GCA_946402905.1 uncultured Prevotellaceae bacterium
CCATGGGCAGCTCGCCATCATAGACCGGGAGCTCTGGATGACGGTCAAAGGGCAGGAAATCTTTGTATATCTGGTCGCTGGCAGCGCTGACGATCTCTATAGGTCCCTGGCCGTCCAGGCTCTTCTCCACGGCGCGCACGGAAGTGATGGTAGGCGAACCGCCCACGTCTCCCGTGCCATAGTAATGATAGGCCAAGCCGAGCGGACTCTCGCTGATGCACCGCCGCAGATAGTCGCTCGTAGAGAGGTCGGTGTCATCCCACCGTCTCGCATAGTCAAAGCCATGCGTCATCATGATGCGACTGCCGTCGATGCCCTGCCAAAGGCCGACGGTGAATGGATAGCGCTTGCCACCCTCATAAAAGGGCTTGGCTCGCCACACCAGCTTCTGCGAGGAGAAACCGATCAGCCCACAATGGCTGGCCAGCGTAGGCAGCGTATAGCCGAAGCCGAAACAGTCGGGCAGAAAGATATCGGTGCCCTCTGTGCCAAACTCCTGGCGGTAAAAGGTCTGACCGAGAAGCACATTGCGTATCCACGACTCGGGCGAGCATACGATAGCCTCGTTGGCGTCCCAGCTGCTGCCGGTGATGTGCCATCTGCCAGCCGCGACATATTTTTTGAGCGTCTCATACTGCCGGGGGTAGTATTCCTTCATCCACGAGTATTTCACTCCACCTTCGAAATTGAAGATGTAGTGAGGATACTTGCTGAGCAAGAAAAGGTTTTGTTCGAGCGTGTTTTTGACATACTCACGGATGGTGGTCTGCACATCCCAGTTCCATTGTGTGTCGAGATGGGCGTCAGCCACCAGATAGGCTTTCATCTTTTGTTCTTGCGCCCAGCTGCCGACGGCACTGGCGCTCAGCAAGAGCGCCAGGCCATACAGCTTGATTTTTCCAATCATTTGCGTGTCTTTCTCCATATTGAAAATTCTCAGGTCATCAGCGGCACATCACTTTCCGCACCGTGCCGTCGGGATACCTCACGATGTTCAGCCCCCGGCGCAACTGCGGATACCTTGTGCCATTTATATGATAGATTTTCTTGGATGTTTCGTTATTCTCTGCATTCAGGATTTCCACTCCTGTCACTTCGGCATTGGACGAGGCATAGAGCAGCTCGGCATGGAAGGTCTCGCGGAACAGATCGACCGTGATCCTGTACGTGCCATTCTGCCATACGTGCCACTTGTTGTCGGCACCGCCCGTACACATCTGCGTACTCTCCAGCAGGTCTTCATCCTGTGCGAAGGGGTGCAGCTCGCGCGGCCCCCATGTCATCTGCCCCTCCAGTTTGAAGCGACCCGGCTCCACCACGTTGTCGTAGGTTCCAAGTTCGCCCACCCAGGTAAACACATAGGGGTTGTCGTGGTCGCGCTCAAAGGGCAGCATGTTGTCGCGTTTCCACTCCACACGGTCTGACCCGCCGGGGAAAGCGCTGCCCGCGATAAGCACCTCGTTCCAGGGCAGCATCAACTCGCCCGTCACCTTGCGGGCCTGAGGGTCAACCAGCAGACGGTAGGTGTCTTCCTGAAACGACACCACCCATCCCGGCTGACTCTCGTCGGTGGTGAGCGTATAGTTCAGACCATGGTTGATCAGATAGGAGTCGACCAACTGGGGCTTGAGAAACTGTGTCGTGCCCTTGATATAATACTCTGTGGTCATGATCTTGAGCTCGCCGGCATTCAGCGCGCCAGCGAAACGGAACTGACCGTCGGGGCGGCGGGTCAGCTCGCAGGTACCATCGGGCACGGCACTGCCTGTGACCCACAACTGCTGGAAGTCCTGTGCCTGTGCCATCACGGCCGCCAGCCACAGGATGACGGTCATGGCGGTATATCTCTGTCTTTTTTCCATCATCTTATTGCCTCATTTTCGTGGTTGTCACATGTCCGTCAGACCATACGCTGCGCACGATATAGACCGGATAGCGGCTGTCACGTGCAGGCTGGGTGATCTCACGGCCCTGAATATCAAAATACTGCCTCGACACCAGCGTAGAACGCTCTGGTGTGTCGATGCCCGAGGCCGACCGCTGCACTGCGACGGTCACCTGCTGGTCGCAAGGGGTCGACGGCACCTGGACGGTCACCTGACAAGTGGACTCGTCGTAAGTCCATTCATCGGTCGGCAGACCGTTGATGCTCACCGACTGCGGCTTGTCCTCTGCCAGTATCTCCACCTGATAGGAACGCTCCGCCAGCATCTGTTCGTAGGCCCCGGTGCGCGGATGGATGGTCAGCGTGAGCATACCCGGCGTACGGGTCTGACTGAAGACCGTGGTCGTAAAGGCACCGTCTTGATAAGCCTGGGTGTCGCCTTCATCTTCATAGAGTGTGGTCTCGCCGTCAGCGCCTGGCACCACCTGCAGGATAAGCCGTGTGGAGGGCGACTTCAGATCTGGCATCACGGGATTGCATGGGATGACCGACCCCGCCTTGATAAAATAGGGGATGTCTGCCTGTGCGTAGTAGGCGCTGACAGTCTGACCGCCCTCCACCAGACAGCGTTGGCAAACATCATACCATCTGCCCTCGGGGAGCCATGTGCGGTGGAAGGTCTTGCCATCGTCGCCGGCAGCGGTCACGATGGGCGACACGAGGATATTGTCGCCAAACATATATTCTCCCTCCTGACGGTAGGACTCATTCTCCTCCGGCCACTCATAATAGAGCGGGCGGCAAATGGAGACACCGGTGTCGTAAGCCTGGCGCGCGGCGGTGTAGATATAGGGCATGAGGCGGTAGCGCAGGTTGACACAGTCGAGGAGCATGGGAAAGTTGCTGTATTTCCATATACGCCGCTCATTGCCATCCTGGTTGGCACCATGCGTGCGGAAGATGGGAGAGAAGACGCCAAACTGCATCCAGCGGAGCATCAGCTCGGGATTGGTGGGAGCAATCTGCATGTGGCCGCCCAGGTCGTGGCCCCAATAGCCGAAACATACATTGGAGGCCGTGGCGGTGAAATAGGGCTGGAAAGCCAGGGAGCCAAACGTGGAGTAGGTGTCGCCCGAGAAGCCGATGGGATAACGATGGCTGCCCAGTCCGCCCCAACGGTGGAAGATGAACGGACGCCGGTCGGTGCGGTGGAGACGCATATCGTTGAAAAAGACGTGGTTGCACCAGAAGGTCTCGCCAAGTCCCGGCATGCGGCTGTTGGTGAGGTTCTGCTGCCAGTCGATCCACCAGAAGTCCACGCCCTGGTCTTCGCGCTCATGGATGATGTGGCCGAACATCGACCGGTAGAAGGTGGAGTCCTCGAGCATCCATGGCACACGGTCGGCACCAGGCATGTTCATGTCGTCGCGTATCTCGCTGAAGTGGTCTTCATGGTTGCCCACACCGTCGGCGGGATGGAGATTGAGGCTCACTTTCAGGCCCTGGTTGTGCATCCACCGGATCAGTCCCTCCGGATTGGGTATCAGGTTCTTGTTCCACGTCCAGCCGGTCCAGCCGTCGAGATGCCAGTCCATGTCGAAGATCATCACATCGAGGGGGATGTCGTTCTGGTGCATCTCATTGACCAGATCGATGAAGTCCTGCTGAGAATAGCGCTGGTATTTGCTATACCAATAGCCCAGCACATAGAGCGGCGGCAGGGGCTGGCGGCCCGCGATGCGGACATAATCGCCGATGGCCTTCTTGTAGTCATGGCCATAACCCATGAAGTACCAGTCGTAGGCATTGGCATCGACAGGTTCAGACACCCACTCGATGCCGTCGACCTGCCCCTCAAAGGCAAAGGTGGTGGAACCGTCGCCACGACGCGTCTTGGGCGACTCGTCGACGATGGCCCATCCGGCACGGGAGAGGATACCGTTCTCCAGGTCCGGACGCTGGTTGTCGCCGCTGCCGGTGTCGAGCGTGCGCTTCGTGCCTTTCAGGTTGAGCGCGTCGTCCTTGCCGGGATACCAGATCACATCGCGGCCATTGAGCCGCAGGGTGACACTCAGATTGGCGGGCGACTTCGTCGCCGGGTTGATCACCGAACCCACCTTGTATCGCAGCGTGAGCGCCTCTGTCTCAATATACAGATAGCCGTTCTCCTCACGGGTGGTATATGCGGGCACGGGCAGGTGACGGTTGATGACCGCGAAAGTGGCACGGTCTTCAAAGAGTTGTCTCGTACTGTACTGGATGCGTATCATCTGCGGGGTGAGCACAGTGAAACGGGCCCTGCCCGAAGTCACCATCGCCGCAGGGTCAGCCACGGGATTGAGCACTGGCTCGCCTGCCATGATGAACGACAGACAGCCCGCCAGTGCCATCAACATCGAAAGGATTCTTCTCATAAGCGGTTCTTTCTCAAAGTTTTATATTCATACTGGCCGTTACGCCGGTCTGCCATTTAGAATAGGTGGTCTTACTATTCCTCACATATCCGATGCGGAGTGTGCGCTGGACGGGCTGCCAGTCGCCGTCTACAGACTCGACAGTGACACGGAGCTGAGACTTCTCGACTGTGGCTGATAGGCGCGACAGACGATATTCGCCGTCACGATAGCCGAAGCCGTCGCCCGCATCCTCGTAGAGTGTGCCCACGGCGCTATGGGCTGCGTCAAGGCACACCAGCAGAGTGAGCGAGTCGGTGCGCATCTCACTGGTGCTCTGAGCCAGGTTGGCCACCGGGATGACGGAGCCGGGCCGCTGCAGCAGGCTCACCTGATAGGCATCGGTGCGGTCTTCGAGCGAAATAGGCTGCCAGTCGCCCTTAGGCATGGCCACCTGCTTGGCCCAGCGCGGCACGACCATCAGGTCGCCGCCCAGCAGGAATGCGTTATCCTCACGGCGCAGGCTCAGGTCGGTGGCGTCGGCCATGAACAAGGGACGCATCACCGGCATGCCGTCGGTGCTTGCCTCGCGGAAGAGGGTATAGACATAGGGCATGAGGCGATAGCGGCGCTCTATCGACGTGCGACAGGCCTGAAGCACATCCTCGCCGAAAGCCCAGGGTTCCTGGTCGGCGCTGCCCTTGATGCTATGGTTGCGCACGAAGGGGAAGAACACGCCCATGGCTGTCCAGTGTGCAAGCAGGTCGCCGTCGGCACTCTCGCAGAAACCGCCGATATCGGGGCCGTTGAAAGGCTGGCCGGAGAGCCCCAGGGTGAGCGACATAGGCACACTGAGACGCAGTTGCTCCCACGACGAGAGATTGTCGCCTGTCCAGGTGGCGGCATAGCGTTGGCCACCCAGGAAATTGGAGCGCGACAGGATAAACGGTCTCTTCTGCGGATTGGCCAGCAGGAGTCCCTGCTTACTGGCCCTCACCATGTTCATGCCATAGACATTGTGATAACGCAGATGCGAGGCAGGAGTCAGTCCGTCGCCGCCCTGATGACGGTTGTCGACGGGCATGGTGCCCTCTGGACTGCCAAAGACCGAAGGCTCGTTCATGTCGTTCCACACGCCGTCGATGCCCTGCGACATGTAATCCTTGTAGAGCGTGGCCCACCACATGCGCACCTCTGGGCGGGTGAAGTCGGGGAAATGACACGCACCTGGCCACACATTGCCCACAAAGGGCTTGCCGTCGCGGTCTTTCACCCAGTAATCGGCTGCCGTGCCCTGGTCGTCGACGAAATAGCCCTCCTCCACTTTCACACCGGGGTCAATCATGTATACCGCCTTGAAATGGTGCTGGTGCAGGTAGTCGTTGAGTTGACGGGGGGCAGAAAATTCAGTGGGACTGAAGGTGAAAATCTTATAGCCATCCATGTAGTCGATGTCCATCCATATCACATCCGAGGGGATGCGGTGATAGCGCAGCAGATCGGCTATCTCCTTCACGCGGGTGTCGGGCTGATAGCTGAAACGGCACTGCTGGTAGCCTAAGGCCCACAGCGGGGGCATGTCCATCGTGCCCGTCAGGTCGGCAAGGGCACGCATCAGCCGCTGAGGGCTGTCGCGCTCGATGATGACCACGCGGAAGGCGGGGCCGAGACTTTCAAACACTACCTCGCGGCCGGTCTTGACCGACTGACGCCACGTATTGTCGGCAATGATGCCAAAGGCGGTACCGTCCTGACGCACACCCATCACCCAGGGATGACTCTGGTAGAGGTGTGAACCGTTGTCTACACCGTAGGCAGGGGTGTCAATATTCCACAGCGAGATCTCACGGCCGTTGCGACGCAAGGGTCCTGTCACCTCGCCCGTGCCATAGAGGTCGACATCGTCGCCCACCTGGATGGTGGCCACCGTCTTGCCGTCATGTGCGGAGAAGACGGGCCGCAACTGCCACTGGTCGGGCAAAGGCCGCACGGCGGCAGGCTCGCGTACGAAGATCGGAGACGGCTGATGCTGGCTGGCATCATAAGCCTGGGGGTAGAACACCGCCACGCTGTCGTCGGAAACGAAGGCTGCCTGAGCCATCGCCATAGGAGCGATGGCCAGGCAGCACAAGAACACCTTTGTTCTCCTGTTCATAACTATTTACCTAACCAAAACTTTCTTCACTGTGCCGTCAGTCATACGTACGATGTTCAGACCGCGCTGCAACTGCTGCTGACGTGCGCCGGAGATGGCATAGACACTCTGCTGCACGGGGGTGCCCTGTGTGGCAAGAGCCACGCCATTGGTCTCGTTGATATAGCTGTCGCCGTCTTTCACCACTTTCAGATGTGAGGCGTCGAGCACGGGGTGATGGTCGGTGCCGAGGGTCTGATAGAACACATCCTCAGCCGAGCCCTCATTGAGCAGGTAGCAGAGCTTGCCACCAGTCACGTCCTCTTCACTCACGACAGCAATCTGGTCTTGTGTGCCATTGAGCTCGTAGCAGTTGACAAACGACATGCTGCTGCCGTTGTAGCGTGCGAAACTGCGGGTGCCGTCGATAGCCTCAGGAGATACGGTGCCACAACTGTAGCAATTGATGATTTCGCCCTGGTCGCCCAGCCATCCGGAGATGGCTCCGCACTCACGCTGACCGACGATGTCGCCGGCGTTGTAGCAGTTGACGATGCGCACAAAAGCCTCGCTCATGTCGTTCACACCCAGGATGCCGGCGCCGTTGGCACCACTCACACCCACATTGACAGAAGCCTCATTGCCGCAATTCTCGATGGTGAGCACCAGACGGCCCATTGCCGTACCTACGATACCGGCTGAATAGCCAGAGGAGTAGATCTCACAACTGTTGTCTACGGTCACATTCTTGATGGTGGCACCGCTGGCTACGCCAAACAGGCCCTTGTTGCCATCCTGACTGTCGATAATCATATTCTTGATGTGGTAGCCGTGTCCGTCGAAGGTACCTTTGTATGGACGCTTCACATCCTCAGAACCACCATCCTCTGTGGGCTGGTTGAAACGGGTGCCGATGCCCTGGAAGTCGATGCCCGAGAGGTCGATGTCGTTGGCCAGGTCGACGATGACATTGCCGTCGATCACACCATTGTTGATGTCATCGGCCAATGCCTTGAGCTGAGCACCAGTGCGTATCACACGTGCACCGCAGACAGAGCAGATGTCGTCGACATACTGGTGGTCGGCGCGTACGAGGTCGCTCTCGGTATTGGAATATGAGATGTCGTCGCCGGCAGAGCCGTCGCAGTTGAGCGAGCCGTTGGCATACACCATCTTATGAGAGGCGAAAGGCACGGGATAGGCATCCTCGCCGAGGGTTTGGCGCCAGGCGTCGATATTGCCATTGGTATTGAGCTGATAGGACAGTTCGCCGGAAGCCACCACCGACACGCTCACCATTGTGGCGTTGCTCTCGGTCATGGTGATATTGTCGGTATAATAGCAATTCATCATATTGCGCACGTGACGTGCGATGACAGTCGAATTGCCTGCCATGCTGAGCACTGAAGGTGCCACATAGGTATTCTCTATCATGGTTTCATTCTCGCCATGGGCATAGCCGATGATAGCGGCGGAACCCTCGCAGTCGGGGGCGTTGATAGAACCGACGAAACCGCAGTTGCGGAACGTGGGACGGTCGTGGCATACAGCGCTGATACCGCCGTGTGTGGCGTCGCCGGGATACGAACCGATGATATTGGCTGCCACGATCACATTCTCTATCAGCGTGGTGCCATAAGTGGTGCTGACCAGACCACCGGCATAGCGCTGGGCGCTCTCAATGGTGCCCTCGACGGTCAGGTTGCGCACGGTGGCGTTGTTCATGAATTTAAACAGGGCCACACCGTCATAAGAGGAGTGATACTCCACGGTCACTTTGTGCTCCTGACCGTCGAAGATGCCTTCGAAGGCATTGTTGCTGTCCATCGTAAAGGCAGTGCCGCCGATCATCACATCTTTCTTGGTATACTCGGAGAAGTCGATGTCGGCAGTGAGACGGGCATTCACTTTCTTCGTACCCTGGTTGACCAATGCGGCAAACCAGTTGAGGTGGGCAGCGGAAGCCAGCTCGTAAGAACCGTCGGTGAGGGGCAGATACTCGGTGTCCACAGCACCACAGACCGAACAGATACCGTCGACAAACTGGTGCGGGTCGCGGTTGGACTCGTTGACATTGGAGAAAGTAATGTCGCCGCTCTTGGACGAACCGTCGCAGTTGAGGTCGCCCACAGCATAGACGACACCATGAGAGGCGAATGGCACGGGATGGAGGTCCTCGCCGAGAGTCTGATACCACACGACAGACTCCGACTGGTTGCCGTTGATCTGATAGGTCACGGCACCGGAGCTCAGGTCGTACTCATCCTCGCTGATGACAGTGCCCTGGTTGCCATAGGTGTCGAAGTTGTTGGTACCCTTGCCGTTGCCGTTGCGCCAGAGGGAGTTGCTGCCGTCCATACCGATAATGTAGCCGGCATTGTAGCAATTGGTGATCTCGCTGCCATTGTCGCCCACCCAGCCGCAGAGTGCTGCACACTCGCGGTCGCCGGCGATGCCACCGGTGTTGAAGCAGTTGATCATCTTGATGCCGCACTGGCTGAACATGCTCACACCGCAGATACCGGCGGCGTTTTCCTGTCCGGCGCCGATGCTGGCCTCATTGCCACAGTTTTCAAACCTCACCGTGCCGCCACCGTTGGTGCCACCAGCGATGCCGCCCACGAAACGAAGTCCGGAGATCGAGCAGGATGCGTCGACTATCACATTCTTGATGTTTGCGCCATCACCGACAACGCCAAACAGACCCACATACTCGGCCTCGGGCATGTCGATGATCATATTGCGGATGAAATGGTCCTGACCGTCGAAAGTGCCGGTGAAGAGACTGCTGGTCGTACCGATAGGCGTGTGCGTCACGCCCGACATGTCGATGTCGGATGTCAGGGCTCCGGCGATGCCGCCATTGCCGCTGGCCACCATATTGGAGAAGTCTTCCAGGTCTTGGGCATTGCCAATCTGATAGACTCCATCTACCTGATCCAAGGCGAAAGCCTTGGTGCTGCCAAGCCCACAACCGATGAGGGCAAGGAGCGCAATGAGTAAGTTCTTTTTCATAAAAAATGGTTTTTAGTTATTAATGATTTCTGCTTTTACATATTCTTTGAAGAGGTCGACCGTGATGCGGTAGGTGCCATCGCGGCTGACAGACCATTTGGTGTCGGCACCGCCCGTGCGCAAACGGTGGTCGGTCAGGATGTCGGCACCAGCCGTATAGGGATGGATATTCTTGGGATACCAGCGGTCCTGACCCTGAAACTTAAAGTTGGTAGGCTCCTCGTTAGCCGGGCGCTTGCGAAGCTCGCCCTCCCAAGTCCAGACACAGGGATTGTCGGGATCTTGCCGCATCAGCAGCATCTTGCCCTCCTGCCATCCGACCTCCGTGGCACCGCCGGCGATGAACAGTTCGCCCCAGGGCTGGAAAATCTCACCATGCAATTTCATCTGCATCGTATTGATCACCAGCTTGTAGCGGTCTTCGCTGACCACCACCTGCCAGGCGGCCGACTGGGCGTCGGTGGTCTCCTGATAAGAGATGCCATGGTTGGCGATGTTGGCGTCGGGCACAGTCGGAGCGAGAAAACGGGTGGTCTTGCCCACCTTCTTCGTGGTCATCACTCGCAGTTCGCCCTCTCTGAGCGTACCGGCATATTTGAAATCGCCCTCTCCCACCCCAGTCAGCTTCTGCACGCCACCGGGCACGGCTGTGCCTGCAATCCACAGGTCCTGATATTGCTGTGCGGACATGCCGAGAGACCATAACAGGGTGAACAACAAGATATATACTTTTTTATTCATCATAATTCCTCCAAATCGATTAAAAACTGAGCGATACTTCTATTTTCTGGTCACAAGAGGTGGCAGGCACATAGACCGTCACCGTCTGACTCTGCGTGTCGTAATGCCACACGCCATTGGACTGGCGCTGACCATTTACCATGACAGCGGCAGGCTGCGGCTGTGCCAGGAATTCTACGGTATAGGCGCGTTTCTCGGGCATCCCGGGGAAACGGCCCTCGCGCGGCAGGATGCTCAGGGTGTTGCCCTGATGGCGGATGGCAGTGGTGGTATAGGCGCCCTGCTTGTAGCCTTCAGTGTCGCCCTCATCCTCGTAGAGCGATGTGCCGCCGTCAGCTCCTGGCACGACTTTCAGGATGAGTCGGTCGGGGCGGGTGTTGAGGTTGAGCATCGGGGGATTGTTGACAATGACCGTGCCAGCGCGGTAGAAATAAGGTATCTCCTGCTGGGCATAACGGTCGGTGAAGACGCGGTTGCCATCGACCACCTGATTGCGGCACACGTCAAACCACTTACCCTCGGGCAGCCAGGTCTTGCGTGCAGCCTTGCCGTCAGCGTCTGACGGGGTGACCACAGGGGCCACAAGGATGTCGTCGCCAAACATATACTCATCCTCGAAGAGATAGGCATTGCTCTGCTCGGGCGAGTCGTAGTAGAGGGGGCGGCAGATGCTCACACCCGTGTCATAGGCCTGGCGCGCGGCGGTATAGATATAGGGCATGAGGGCATAGCGCAACTTGACGGTCTCAAGCAGCAAGGGGAAGTTTTCGTAGTGCCAGATGCGGCGCTCGATGCCGGGCCAGTTGGTGGCATGGGTGCGGAAGATGGGGGTGAAGACACCATACTGCATCCACCTGAGATAAATCTCAGGGTCGTTGCCGCCGGTCTGCTGGTGGCCGCCAAGGTCATGACCCCAGTAGCCGAAACCGACATTGGAAGCCGTGGCGGTGAAATAGGGTTGCCATGCCAGCGTGCCGTATGTGGTGAAAGAGTCGCCGGAGAAACCGATAGGATAACGGTGGCTGCCCAGTCCGCCCCAACGGTGGAATATGAGCGGACGATGGTCGGGACGGTTGATGCGCATGTCATTGTAGAACACATGGTTGCACCAGAAGGTCTCACTCAGTCCGGACACATACTTGCTGGTGAGGTTTTGCTGCCAGTCGAGCCACCAGAAATCGACACCCTGCTTCTCACGGGCACGGATGATGCGGTTGAACATAGAGTGGTAGAAACGGGGATCGGAGAGATTCCAAGGCACCACCTTGGTCTGGGCGTCCATACCCATATCGTCGCGCACGTCGGCGAAGAAGTCCTCGTCATCGTCGACACCGTCGGCAGGATGAAGATTGAGCGACACTTTCAGCCCATTCTGGTGCATCCAGTCGATCAGGCCCTCGGGGTCGGGAATGGCGGTGCGGTCCCAGGTCCAGCCTGTCCAGCCCTGTGTGTGCCAGTCCATGTCAAAGATCATCACGTCCATGGGTATCTGGTTGCGCTTCACGTCGTTGACGATCTCCATGAACTCGTCGGAGGTGTAACGCTGATATTTGCTATACCAATAGCCCAGCACATACAACGGCGGCATAGGCTGACGGCCTGCCACTTTGATAAAGTCGCCAAGGGCTTTCTTATACTGGTGGCCATAGCCGAGGAAATACCAGTCTACGGCATCTTTGTCCACTGGCTCGGCCATCCACTCGATTCCGTCGTAGGTCTTGTCGAAGACGAAGGTGGTGGAACCGTCGCCGCGACGCGTGCGGGGCGACTCGTCGATGATGCTCCAGCCGGCCCGCGAGAGGAGTCCGTTCTCCAGCTCCTGCCGCTTGTTGTCACCGATCTGACCGTCGAGGGTGCGGGTGGTGCCTTTCAGGTTGAGGGCGTCGTCCTTGCCAGGATACCACATCACCTGTCGGCCGTTGAGGTCGAAGCAGATGCTGAGCACCTCATAGCTGGCGATGCCAGAGCTTATCACGCCACCTTTCTTATATTTCAAGGTCAGGGCATCGGTCTTGATGTAAAGGTAACCGTCGCGCTCCTCGGTGGTATAACGAGGTACGGGCAGACGGCGGTTGATGACAGCGAAGGTGGCCCTGTCCTCAAACAATTCCTTGTCGCTATACTGGATACGGATCATCTCGGGTGTGAGGACGGTAAACCGGGCTTTACCCGACTTGACCACAGCCTCTGGATTGGCCACAGGCTGGTGGTCCTGAGCCAGCATGGGAGACAGTGTCAATACAAAGGATAAAAGTATCAGAAAACGTTTCATAATTTTGCGTTTAGATTTTCTACGACAAAATTATGGCTTTATACACACAATATAAAGAAAACAAGCAAATGTATAAGGATTATTGCCTTATACATTTGCCAACATACTGATATTCAAATATTTAATTTTTCAGAAGATAGTTTTTGTATAATGGAAATATTCGCTTTCGCCACCATTATATCTTCATAATCAGCTTCTCAAACTGGTCATTGTCGGCCGTAGAACGGTTCTTGATACGCGTCTTGTAGGTATTGACCGTATGGACGGAATAATCCAGGAATTTAGCGATGCGCTCACTGTCGGTGATGCCCAGGCGGATGAGAGCGAAGATGCGCATCTCTGAGGTCAGCGAATGGTCATTGGGGGGCAGCTTGCGGTCTTTCTCCTCAAAAAGCTCGTTGTAGCGCTCCACGAAATTGGGGAAAATCTTAAGGAATGTCTGGTCGAAAGCCTCGTACATATTCTCACGCTCGGCATTGAGCGTGGAGAGCTTGAGCATCGAGCGCACATCATCATACTGACGGGCGGCGATCTTGCGGTCGATGGTCAGGAATAGCTTCTCCAGTTTGGCGATATACTCGGCGTTGGTATAAAACGTGCGACCGATATAGGCATTCTTGATCTTGTCGTCCTCCATCAGCTGGCTGTTGGCATGGCGCAACTGCTTCAATTGTCCGGCGATGGTCTCGCGGGCCTCGGTGAGCTTGCGGTTTTTCTTGCGGATAAACCAATAGCTATAGAGGATGACCAGCAGCAGAATGATAAAAAGACTGGAAGCGGCGATGAGCCAGTTGCGCTGACTGCGCACTGCCTTGTAGCGGTCTTGCTCGATGATGGGCAGGATGTCGCCGATCTCCACCTTGCGAAGCCGAGAGTTGTAAAACTGCACGTCGTCCAGAGCCTGATGCACATAGCGGCTGGCACGCTCATGCTGACCCTGCTTATAGACGAGCCGCGAGAGATGATAGAGGGCGGTGATCTCACGGGTGGCACTCTCATTGTCGTAAATGGCCGACTGGGCAAAATAGGCTATCGCCTGCTGCTCATCCTGCATGTGCACATAAGCCCAGGCCATCTCGGCGGCCGTCATGGCCTTACGGTGGGCATCGGCCTCAGCCGACTTCATCACCTGCGCAAACGACTGCAGCGCCTCGGGGTATTTCCAGTCGCGCATCTGTCTCGAACCCAGATAGGAATACCACTGCATCGACCGGGGAGGCGTAGACTCGATGAGCGAGTCAAGACAGGCATTGCTCACCGTGATATACTTGGTGTAGTATGGGTCGTCGTGGGCGAAATCGGCCAGGGCCCTGTACAAGTTGCACTTCATGTCGTAATAGAGATGGCGCAACTCGCGAGACTGACGGGCTGGGTCGATGGTGTCGAGGATCGAAGACGCCTCGCTCAGGATACCCGACGAGATGAGACAAAACGCCACGGCACATTTCGACTCGGTGATGCGGTCTTCCTGACCCGACTTCTCGGCCAGCTCCAGACTGTGACGGGCATAGACCACTGCAGAGTCGTAACAATAACTCTTGTATTCCTCAAAGATGGAATGCAGCGCCTCATAGCGACTGTCGGTGTCGGCAGCATGTGGAAGAAGCCGCTTCAGACTGTCGATCCGCTCCCGCTTCTGAAGGTCATATTTTTCGCGCTGTGAAAGACTATAGTCCAGTTTTTGCAACCATTGCTCCGTGTTGTCGTCTGCAAAAAGAGGGAATGGGAAGGCCAAAAGTATTGCGATGATATAGAGGATAGGCTTTTTCATAAAACAATTTTTTCAGGATTTTCTCAGGTATGCTCATGGTAATGTATCGGCCACGGATACAGTCATGCCTGCTTGGGGGCAAGACAACGTGACGAGACGAATGCAAAAATACAAAAAAAACGTTAATGGAACCAAGAAAGTCTGAAAAAAATCCAAATTTTCAACTTTTCGTTGGCAAAAACAAAAAAACCAGCCGGCGAGACGCCGACTGGCCAACCTAAAAAAATGTTTATGAAAAACAACTTAAATGAAGTCACTACATCTTGACAAACTTCTCACTCTGACAACCGTCAGGACCGTCGATCTTGATGACATACATGCCACGTGCCGCCTGGGAGGCATCGACCACGGCGGTCTGACGTGCCTCGCCATGACCGACCAGCGTGCCGTTGACATGAAAGAGCTGCCAACGGAAAGGCATATCGTCGGGACTGTCGATGAGATACATACCACGAGCCTCGGTGGGCAGGATGAGATAGTCGGCATCGGCCGAGGCGGACAACGGTGCGGAAAGACCGGCTGTCCCAAACAGGGGGGCCTCGGCCTCTGTCGACGGACGCATGCCCTGGATCTGGGGCCAGCCGTCGCTGCCCCACGTCACCTTGTCAAGATAAATCACACGCCCGGCATCGACATCGCTGGCCTGAAATCCATGGTAGAGCACCCAGGTCTGGCCTGCGTCGTCTTCCACAAACTCAGAGCAATGCCCAGGACCGTAGACCTGTGGACTGGCATTGAGCAGCGGCGAGAAATTGTCGCCGATAGCCGAACGACCGTTGCGGTCTACATAGGGACCGAAAAGGTTCTTTGAACGTGCCATCACCAGGCGGTAGGTGCTCTTGGCCCCTTCGCAACAGGTGCCCGCCGATCCGATCAGGTAGAAATAGTCTCTGTGCTTGACGATATAGGTCGCCTCTATCAGGCCGCCGGCTATCTTCCGGGGCTCCGCGCCCTCCTTCACATGCAGGCCGTCCTCGGTCAGCTCCACTCCGTAGATGTCGTGAAACGACCCCCAGAACAGGTAGTTGTGGCCGTCATCCTGTATGAAAAACGGGTCTATACAGTTCTCGATATTCACCTCGCTGGAGATGAACAGCTTATGCGCGTCATGGAAACCGCCGTTGGGACGGTCGGAGACAGCCACGCCGATGCCACACTCCCAGGTCTTCCCCCACTCCGACTTGGAGTAGTAGAGCACATACTGCCCGTTCACATAGTTGATATCTGGGGCCCAGATAGAGCCGTTGGGCACGAAGTCCATCGGGCGGGTGGCATCGGTGAATGCTGTGCCGGCATAGCGCCACGTCACAAGGTCTTTCGACCTGTAGATCGGCACGTTGTGGGTGTCTTCCGTGGCATAGAGATAGAAATAATTGTCACTCGCCCTGATGACAGACGGGTCGGGCAGGCTCCACCGGGCCACCGGATTCTGGTAGAGAGTCACCTCATTGTCGGCACAAGCTGCCAAACCCATACTCATGACCAGCGCGAGACTGATAAACATTTTCATTATTGTATTCATGCCTATGTTTCATTTCAGTTAGCTGGCTCAAAGCTCGTCCACATGTCTGTGGCCAGCAGGCACAGCGTGAACGTATAACGGCCGCTCACAGAGGGCACCCACTTCAGGTCGCCGCCATTGTCCTGCAGACGGTACATCCCAAGACGATGGTCGGAGACGGGGTCGGCATTCTCTACCGGGGCAAAGAAGAACTGGTCTCCCCATCCGCCGCCAAGGCCGAATTTGATCTCGCCGCCGGCAACGAAGTCGCCCGTCCAGGCATAGAGATAGGGTTCACGGGCCGAGCCTACCATCTCGAGGCGTCCGGCGGTGGTGTTGGTGTTCCAGCCGATGGAGCATCCGTTGCCACAGATCCAGATCAGGCCCGGAGTGGGCAGCTGCACGATATTGAGCACGCGGCAGTCGTTGTAGTCATTGTTGGTGTCGACAATGATGGTGCGCGGCCCCACCTCATTGTTGGTGAAGGGCTTGAAGTCGCCACTGGTCACATACTCCATCTTCTCGCCCTCGGCCTGTCCGTAGCGTGGGTACTCCTCGGTGCTCGTGGTGAAATAGTAGGTGCAGGCACGCAGCGTGGTCGACAGTTCGTAGATGCCGGTGCCCAGCTGTCGCTGCTCCAGCCGCTCCACCTTGGTGCTGCCGTCGGCGAGGTCGGTGCTGTGCATGTAGAGATAGACGGGATACTTCTCATAGCAGGTGGCCTTGAACGACACGGTAGAAGGGATGGGCTTCACATAGGTCTTCTCGTTGTCGACATAGCAGAGCAACTGCGCTGTCACGTCGATCGGCTCTCCGGGCACCACCCATCGGGAGATGATGGTGTTGAGCTGGTCGTGGGTGAAGGAGGCCTGGGTCACATTGCCCAGCTCAATGAGGTCGGAGACGTGTTCCGACTTCATATTCGTATCGTAGAAGCGGATGCTATACGACACGGGGTCGTCCTTGGAGACAGGACTGGTGGCGGCATCCCAGGTGAAGGTGAGCGCCGGCTGGTCGGCAAGTCCCTTGTTGAAGACAATCTCATTCTGCGAGGCTTTGATGTGCATCTGGTCGGGATTGTCCTTCAGCTCGTAATACTCAGGGTCTTCGTTGCAGGAGCTGAATGCTCCTGCCACCAAGACGAGACTGATGATATATGCTATTTTCTTCATAATGATTCGGTTTTTTGATGTGTTAGCTTCTTATTGCTCACTCTGTGCGCCCTCACCCGTCACCCAGAATGGGGCTTCCACCAGGTTGGGGTTCTTCTCATACTCGTTGATGTAGATGGGCATCCAGTAGTATTCCTTCTTCCACACGCGCTTCTGATACGGTGTGCGCACGAAGAACTCGTTCTGGTTGCGGCCCTGGGCGTTCATGCCATAGCAGTCGCCGTTCATCTCGGGGATGCTCTCGGCCAGCATCAGGCGGCGGATGTCAAACCAACGGTTGTTTTCACAGCAGAGCTCCACACGGCGCTCCAGATGTACCACGCGCCTGACGGCTTCCTGGGTGTTGTCGATATGGATGTATTCCTCGTCGGAGGGGTCAACATTGTCGAAGGTATACTTGCGCACACCGGCACGCTCGCGGATCATGTTGAGATATTTGAGCGACTCCATACGGGCCTCGGCGGTGTTGTAGGCTTCATTCTCTGCCTCGGCATAGTCGAGGTAGGTGAAAGCCAGACGATAGGTGAATCCCTGACGGTCGGTGACGGCACCGGTGAGGTAGTTGTCGGTGACGCACAGCGACTTGCGGGCCAGATAGCCGTTCTGTGGGGCATCGTGGGGCGAAGACGACTGGATATTGTCACGGCCATTGTAGAAGAAATTGTACTTGCGGTTGCCCACAGCCAGCCAGGAGCCGTGGAATGACACGGCATTGTAGAAACGGGGCTCGCGGTTGCAATACATATTGTAGGTGCCGCGGGCGGTCACCTCGCCGGGTACACCCGTGCCATACTCCCAGGAGGTGACGTCGGAGCGGTTTTCCACCACACTGGAGAATCCGTCTTCCACATAACCTGAATTGGGGTCAGTGATAGGTAGTCCGTTCTTGGTGAAGAATGCGTCGACAAGACCCTGATAGACACCCAGTCCGTTGCCGCCGCCATACTCACGCACCGACACAGTGCGCAGGAACGTGCCATGATAGTCGTTGCCCTTGGTCACAGGGAACGTGATCTCGCGGTTGCCCTCGCTCCATTTCTTGATGTGCACATTGTAGGTGGACATGAAGGGGTCGATGCCACCGTTGGGACCGGCCTCGGTATAGAGTGCGTAGCCACCCTTCTCGGCCTCGTCGATACAGAGCTTGCAGGCCTCGGCTGCCTTGATCCACTTGTTGTGGTCGTAGGTCGGGTTGAAAATCTGCTCGCCCTGATAGTTGCGGTAGTCTTTGTACCAGGGGTTGCCGTTGACCAGCGGACTGGCAGCGAAGAGCAGCATGCGCGAGCGCACCGTGAGGGCCATGATCTTATTGATGCGGCCGTATTTCGACGGGTCGGAATAGGTGGCAGGCAGGGCGTTGGCTGCCTCGAGCATCTGCTGGTCGCAGTAGTTGACCACGTCGTCAAATTTCGACTGCCCCACCATCAACTCGTCGAGCGACGCATTGGTGGGCGCGATATAGTCGGGCGTGAAGGGGATGCCTCCGTAGTTCTCGGCCAGCAGCCACCATCCATAGGCGGTGAGAAACTTCACCTCGTTTTTCATATTGTCTACCTCCGACTGGGGCAGGTCATGGTCGGGCATGGCCTTGACCATGTTGTTGAAAATGTATCCGTGGCGGATATAGAGCGGCATGCGCGCCCAGAGGTCTCCGTCCCACGGCGAGTTGATGGTCCACGTGCCGGTGATCTTCTCTATGACAAGGCGCCAGTCCCACTGTCTCCAGCGCTCCGACGGCGTGATGTCGTCGGCCATCACTTCGTAGCCGTCAGCGGTGAGCGACCATTTGTCGGGCTTGTGAATGATATTGTATATACTGGCCAGCCAGGAGTATACTTTGTCACGGTTTTCGAATACCATGTCGGTGGTCAGCTCTACGTCGGGCTCCTTGTCCAGGTAGTCTGAGCATGATGTGGTGAGCGACAGGGCCACCAGTCCGGCCGCCATATATCTTGCGAACTTAAATGTTTTCATCATTTCGTATCTTGTGAATTGTTTTTAGAAACTGATGTCCAAACCGAACATAATCGAGCGGTTGAGCGGATACTGCAGACCGTTGCTCGTGCCGAGCTCAGGATCCCACAGCTTAAAGCCGGAGAGGCAGAAGAGATTGTTGCCACTGACATAGACACGGCAACTCTTGGCGTAGAGGTGCTCCATCCATTCCTTGGGGAAGGTGTAGCCCACCTCGATGGTCTTGCAGCGGAGGAAACTCATGTTTTTCTTCCACCAGGTCGATGAGCGGTAGTTGTTCTGGTTGGGGCCGTAGGTGAGGCGGGGCCAGAATGCATACGGGTCGGGGTTGGACTCCGTCCAGCGGTCATCAATGTTATGGGCGTATGCATTGCCCTCGGTGGTCGTACCGCCACCAGGCAGGAAATAGGGCTGTCCGCCGATGACGCGGTATACATCGCCCACTCCCTGGAAGAAGAAGTTGAGGTCTACATGCTTGTAGCTGACCACGCCGCCGAAACCATAGACGATGCGCGGATCGACGGTGCCGCCGATGAATCCCTCGTCTTCCTCGGTGATGACATTGTCGCCGTTCATATCCTTATATTTCACGTCGCCGGGATAGAGCTGTGAGCCACCCACACGCTGCTCGGGGATACCGGCCTTGAGACTGCCGTCGGCATTGAAGTCGTCGGCCGTGAAGAGACGCTCGGCGGTCAGGCCGTAGAGCTCACCCCAGGAGCGGCCGGTCTGTGCGCGATGGGTGCCTTTCTTTACCTCGGGCTCGTCAAACTCGGTCACCTTGTTCTTGGCGAAGGTGAAATTGCCGTAGGCAGAGGTGTAGAAGTCTTTGTTCCACTGCTTGTGCAGGTTGATGGTGAACTCGATACCATGGTTCTCCATCTTGCCATAGTTGGCATAGGGCTGGCTCTCATAGGGGATACCGCTCTGAGAAGGCACGCTGCTGCGGCGCATGAAGATGTCCTTACGGTTCTCCTTGAAGAGGTCAAAGGTCAGGTCGATGGCATTCCACAGACCCAGCTCGATACCGAGGTTCTGCTTGGTGACAGTCTCCCAGGTGAGGTTGCTCACGCCGTACTCTCCCTCGAGGATACCGTCGAAATGGCGCTGGCCAGTGGTGCCCCAAGTGTAACCGTAGTCGCCCGATGTCTTCAGCGTAGTGAGGTAGGCAAAACGGCGGCCGCCGATGTTATCGTCGCCGGCACGGCCGATACTGGCGCGGAACTTGATCTTGTTGAATGTGTTTTTCATCTTCTCCATCCAGGGCTCCTCACTCATGAGCCAACCCAGGGCGAAGGAGGGGAAGAAACCGAAGCGGTTGCCTTTGGCGAAATTCTCCGAGCCGTTGTAGCCGAAGTTGAACTCTGCCACATATCTGTTGTCGTAGGTGCCGGAGAGACGGCCGGCGATACCCTGCTTGCGGTAGTCTTGTATGTCGCCGTCGTCGTAAGCCTGCTGGTTGTAGAGGAAGAGGGCGTCGACATCCACCTTGCCGAAACGACGCGCATACATCAGGTCGGCCTCGAGATAGATGTTGGTGTTGCCATACTCGCCTCTGTTGTAATGAGGCATCGACTCGTCGCCGGTCTGATACTGGGTGTAGATGAGGTTGCCCTCGGCGTCACGGCCGGTGGCGGGAAACACGGTGCCCACGTTGGTGGTGCGCCCGCGCTCGCTCTGGTTCCAGCGGTCGAAGCTGAAGAGCACCTTGGCCTTCAGGCCCTTGGTGATCTGGCGCAGGTCTTGCTCCACGGAGAAGAGGGTCTGGAGCTTGGAGGAGGTGCGGAAGTTGTATCCGCCCTGTGTCACCTCGAGCCAGGGATTGTGGCGGTTGGAGATGAGGGGAATGGACCCGTCGCTATACCTGGCGGGATAGGCGAACGGCAATGTCATGAAAGCGTGGTCGAAAGCTGTATTGACATCCACACCCTGCTTCTTGAAGCGGTTGAGGTATCCACCGATATTGACACGCAGGAGGGTGGTCTTGGTCACATCCATGTCGATATTGGTGCGCAGGTTGAACTGCTGGTTGTTGGTGGCATTGTCGATGGGCAGGTTCTTGTCTTGCTCCAGGATACCGCCCTCCTTGAAATAGGAGGCGACGATGGAGTAGCGCAGGAAGTCGGAACCACCGCTGATATCGAGGTTGCCGCGGGTGGTATGGGCATAATCCTTGGTGATGACATCGATCCAGTTGACATCAGGATAGAGGTCGGGGTCGTAGCCCGAGCGCGTGCGGTCGATCTGGGTCTGGGTGAACGGCAGCGGCGAGTCGTCCTGGGCTGCCAGCTCGTTGAGTAGCGTCATGTAATCCGGGGCGTTGAGAAACTTGGGAAACATGGTTGGCTCGCTGATGGCATGCTCGACGTGGAAACGCACCTGGGGCGCACCGATCTTGCCGCGCTTGGTGGTGATGACAATCACACCGTTGGCACCGCGCACACCATACATGGCCTGGGCGGAAGCGTCCTTCAGGATGGAGAACGACTCGATCTCGGCGATGTCGACATTGTTGAGGTCGCGTGCCACACCGTCGATGAGCACCAGCGGTGCGTTGCTGCCATGGAAGGTGGACATACCACGGATCCAGAATTCTGAGTCGTCATAGCCAGGCTCGCCCGAGCGCTGTATACCGATCACACCGCTCAGCTTTCCTGCAAGGTTGTTGGATAGTGTACGCGTCGTACCAAACTGGAGTTCAGCGGGCTTGATGGTCTCGATTGAACCAATGATTGAAGCCTTCTTCTGACTGCTATAACCCGTCACCACCACCTCGGTAAACTCGTTGGTGTCTTCCTCCATCTGCACATTGAGCAGCTTGGCACCATTCACCTTCACTTGCTTCATCTTGAAGCCCATGTAGGTGAACTCCAACACCGTAGAGTTTTTGTTGGGCACCATGATACGAAACATACCATCGATGTCGGTGATGGCTTTGGTGTCCGTACCCACCACACTCACGGTAGCACCGATGAGCGGCTGTTTCTCATTGTCGGTCACAAGACCTGTCACTTGTGTCTCCTTGTCATTCTGCTGAACGGCCGCACGGGCTTCCGGCAACAAGGGCGACGCTACCTGCGTGGTCAGCATGCAAAGCATCATCATGCCAGTGGGTAGCAGTTTGTGGCAAAACTTGGTCAGTTGTTTTTCCATATAGTAAAATTTGAAATTAGATTTTCGGCAAAATTATGGCAAAAATCCCTACATGGCTAAAAACATCGTGAATGTATAACGTGTTTATAAGATGTATAATGATATTTCACCTGAATATCAACAACTTACAAAATGCCGCCACCCTCGTTTGTATAACAAAAATATAGGGCTGCGAGGCAGCCCTATATTCCAAAAAACGGGTTCCTATCTCAGGAAGTTCACCGTGCGCTGCGGGGAATACAGTTCCCAGAGCGAGGCAATGGTCCACCCCGGTGCGAAGATGTCATTGTAGAATCCCTTTCCGTTGCGACCGTAATCCCAGTGGGTATGCTGCACCACCTCCGGGTTGTATCCCGGCACGCCGATGCCACAGAGTCGCTGAGGTGTGGGCAACAACTGACAGAGCGACGAGCAGATGACATCGTGTATCTGCGCAAACCGCTGCTCGCCGGTCTCATCTGCCAGCCACTTTACGATGTGGGGCAACTCAAAGACAAAGACATCGATGTGGTTGTTCTCCACCGAGACGTTGCTCCATCCACGGCTCTTGAGGCCAAGGTCGCCCAGCATCTGTCCCTGTGCGAAGGGCACGTCCCACAGATAGTACCACGAGAGGGCGAAATAAGCGGCCTGCTGACACAGCGATACATAGTGCTGACGCTCCTTGCCCTTGGTCACCATGGCCAGGTAATAGGTGGCGGTGACGGCACTGATGGCGGCCTCCTTGTCCTCACAGTTGGCGTCGAGCGTGGAGGAGAAATAGTCGCTCTTGGAGATGATATGGTCTTCGAGATATTCCACGGTGCGCTTGGCGGCGGCGAGGTAGGTGCGGTCGCCGAAATACTTGTATCCCATGACCAGGGTAGACGTGGCACTCGGCGTGGAGCCACCCGACTCGTCGACGTCGCTGTGATCGTCGCGGTACTTACGCGGGTAGTGGCCGTCGCCTTTCTGCAGGAGCACCATCTTGTTGAGCAGCGTGCGCATCTTGCGCTCCCACTCAGGATGCTTGCGCCCGTGTTGCTTCTCATACGAGAGATAGTGGAGCACGGCATAGACGGCCTCCGACTGCTGACGGATGCTGTGCACCACATCCTGGTCGGCGGGTATGCCGCCGGCGATATGCATGTCTTCCTTGAAATAGCCATTAGCAGTGAAGCCATACTTTAACCAACTGTCGTAAATTGCTCTTCCTATGTTGATTAACTGATCGTCTCCATGTTGCTCGCCATACTCCAGTGCATTAAAGGCATTGAGCAATACGCGCCCGCAGAATCCCAGCTGCACATGGTCGGTGGGCAGACAGTCGTCGCACCGGATGCTGATGCCGGAGTTGTACTTCAGATCGTATTTGTCGACATAGCTTTTGCGGAAATAGTTGGAGAGCTGTGCCTTCATCTCCTCTGGGGTATACAGGGGCTGCAGGGGTTTCGGACCGAGCCGGTCGATACAATGCTGCCACGTCTGGGCGATGAACTGTCCGTAGTCGGCGGCGGTGGCCTGCCGTATCACCCAGGCCAGCTTCATCGACTCACCTTGCTCCAGCTTGGCGAAAGTGACGATCGGGTCGACGAGTGTGAGCTTGCGGATATACCTCCGGGGAGTCTCCACATAGGGATAACCGAAGGTGAGGGCTGCCCTGCCCTGGCTGTTGTCGAAGCCGAGATAGCCCAGCGAGGTCTTGCCGCTAAGGATGACCTCGCCCTCCTGATGCGTAATGAGGGTCTCTGACGGAGCGTCGAGCTGGCGCAAGACGCTCAGACTCTGGCCGGTGCGCCCGTCGTAGACACCCGACAACGGCGACGAGAGACGGTCTTCGCGGAAGTTCCAGCTCTTAGAGGTGTGAAACGACGGTGCGGAGCTGGGCGAGCGCAGGTTTTTATGATACCAGAAGCCCGGCAGGTAGAAATCGCAGTCGTCGGTGGCATAACCGGTCTGTATAGACATGCCGAGATTGAAATAGACTCGCTCACTGGCAGTGAGGGTGACTTCAAGCCTCTGGTCCTCGCCGTCGCTGCTGATCTGTTGTCTCACCACGACGGGCAGCGGCTTGTCGGCCGCCAGCCGTCCTTCATTCTCATGCAGTGGATAGGTCACTGCGGGGTTGCCAGGTGTCTTGAGCGACACCTGGAAATTGACCTTCAAAAGCTGTGCGCTCACTGGAGTACAGAGCGCCGCCATCATCATGACGGCGGCCATAAATGTCTTTTTCATTTGTTATATAGGTATTGATTGTATCAAAAACGGGTGCGGCGCAGGATCTTCCGGTGCCCTTGCACGATGATGCCGCTCGTCGTGGTATCGGCACATCTCATGCCAGAGAGCGTGTAGCTGCCGACGGGTGAGAGTCTGTGCGACCGCCAATGGCCGGTCACAGGGCGGGGCATGCTGACCTCAGAGACGGCCGTGAGCGTGTCCATGGGGATGGCAAAGGCTGCGGCCAGGGCGGTGGAGGCTCCGAACGACGAACTGGCCTTGCTGTAATCCTTGCCGTCGTAGGTCATGTCTTCAGAGGCTTTGGTGAGCCACGCGGAGTGTCCGAACGACTTGGAGTTGAGGTTGTTGAAGGCATGGAAGGCATTCGCTTTCAGCCATGCGAAGTGGTCGGCCGACTCAAACTCCCGGGCATACAGTCCGGCATAGCGCATGAGGATGCCTTTGAAGCCCTGGAAGTCTCCGTCCACATTCTGGCATACCCTCACCACTCCATAGGCATTGCAAAGTTCGCTTTTGGCATAGGCGATGATATGGTCGGCGTCGGTCTTGTATTGCTCGTCGCCGAAGTGCCGGTAGAGCAAGACGGCGGCTCCGAGCATCGTGCCCTGGTTGTAGGTAGAGGCCCAGGTGTTGGTGCTCACTACGGTCAGGTCGTCGGGGTTGAGCACGATGCTGTCGTACACCCTTCCCGTCTGCGGCTCGAAGAGGTATTTGCGCTGGTTGGCATAGAGCAAGCGGGCTTTCTCGTAGTAGGACTCATCGCCGGAGCCTTGCGCGATATAGCATGCCGCCACCTCTGCCGGACCGTTGATGCAGGAGTTGGTGCCATTGCGGTCGCCGGTGTACTCGGCCCATCTGAGCATGTCGATATATCCGAGATGGGCGCGCTGCCAGATGGCGTCGAAGTTGCGCCGGGCGTCGTTGAGATACGACTGCTTGCCGGTGAGCAGGTAGGCCCGTGCGGCACCGATGATCATCCACATCACATCGTCGTTGAAGTCATAGCCAAACCAGTCGTAGCCTCCCACCACGGTGCCTCCCGTCCAGTCATTGCCCACATGGTATTTCATATATTTGTAGCACGACTCAAACACCGAGAGGTATTCCGGGTCGCGGGTGCGCTCGTATAGGTCGAGGATGGTCTCCAACGTCTCGGCCTCATTCCATCCGCCGTTGTTGAAGGTGGTATAGCCTTTGCCCTTGTCTTGCAGATACTGCTGCAAGAAGGCGTCGGCCATGCGTTTGCGTGCCGCAGCATCGAAGTCTGCCAGTGGCTCTGTCTCTTCGAGCACCCAACTCTGGGCCGTTCCCAGGAAGGGCTGGCGACCGTCGTAGCGGGTGCTGCTGTGCAGGTACTCACCTTGCTTGATATAATAAACGTTGCGCTCGACATCGGCTGGTTCGAGGGTCCACCACGAGGGGTCAGAGGTCTGCACGAGCGACTTGCCCGAGACGCCGAGGTACAGTCCCGTATAGACATTCTTGAAGGCCATCAGTCCGTTGCCGTCGTCTTGAGCCGTCCACTGCTGTGCTGGCACATTGGTCTCCGTCCATACCACCACCGGGGCATTTTCCTCCATGGATGAATGGTTGACGAAGAGCGACTTGGCGGTGTTCTCCTCTGGCATGATCCGATAGGTCTTGCCAGGCACCACCGTGGCTCCGGCGGCCAGTGCGAGGCTCCAACAGAGCATGCATAAAACAATTTTTCTTTTCATCATCATTATCATGATATATTTAATGGTATTTTCCTTATTTTATCACGAATTTTAGAATTATAGAATGAGGCTGTCCAATATCTTTTATCTGAGTCCACTTTAAGAAGTCTAATGTTCGACTTTGAGTCCGCCAGGCGCTCCCCTCCCCGATGAGGGGCGGGGAGATTTTTCTTGTTGGAAATAGGGTGTCCAATTTGTTTTCTTGCACATCCACTCTTCATTTGCAGTGGTAATCAGTTCCCCCTCTAAGTTAGAGGGGGCTAGTATCTTGTAACATTTAAAAATTCAATATAGGATAGAGGTTCTTGAGTTTT
>CAMIYC010000042.1 GCA_946402905.1 uncultured Prevotellaceae bacterium
TGGTCTTTGGATAGTTTCACGCTGGAGCCTGCCACGGACAATCCCCGTTGGGCCTTTAATCGTTAATATGGAACAACTTCAACATTGGATAGAGTCCCTATCTAATATCCCTGTATCGAAGGGATGGCAACGTTCTCTCATGGACATAACGGGTGTGACACATCATGAGAACATGTGGTCTGACATCTATAGTTTCTTCTTCAACCCAGTAGAAGAACATGGATTGAATGATCTCTTTATCAGGAGTTTTGAGCAACTAATTGGAATTAAGTCCAATTTTCTTAATGACTTTCGTATAGTTAGGGAGTATGTGGCAGAAAACAATAAACGAATTGATCTGCTATTGATTGACAGAGACAACCCTCATGCCATTATAATTGAAAATAAGGTTAATCATTCATTGAGCAATGACTTAAATCTCTATTACCAAACTGTCCAAAAGAAAGGCTATAATGACGTTAAGGTTGTCGTTTTGGGTTTAAAAAAATATGAGCTTGAGGGGAAAAGGACAAGCGACATTGCACAAGGTAATATTTTCAGAATTACACATATTGATTTGCTTAATCAGGTGATGTCTAATTTACCTAGCTATGAAGATGGCGCGAACCCTCATCATTTGTATCTTTTGCAAGAATTTTACAAGAACATCAAAAATATCACTAATATGGTTGACCAAAAGGAATTGGCATTCTTTTGCCATGAAGGGAATATGGAGAAAATAGTGAGAGTTCATGATATTTACCGTCATATAAGAGACTACGTTGTGACAGTTATGGAATGTGGTCAGAACTCTCTTTTAAGAAATCGAATAATGTCACTCAAGCTGAGGCCCAAACCGGAAAGGGACTATGTAAAGTATGTTTTCACTGACAAAAGGGCAAAAGACCAGATGATGCTAACTGTGTTCTATCGCAAGAATATATTAAGGCCCAAACATGGACAGTGTCCTCAAATTTATGTTGTATTAGAAATCCAAAACTCTCTTATGGAAACAGTAAAAAACAATATTAGTGAGTATAATCGATTAGTTGAGATGTACAAGGCAGAAGGAGTCATTCCATTAGAAACCAAAGGCAAAAATTGGTGGCACTATGCTGGAATAGTCATACCCCTAAATAACCTAGAAAAAGATTTGCCAAGATTGGCAGACATCGTGAGTTCTGTAATAAATAAGGAATGCCCGTTATTAAAGCTTGGATATTCAATCTTAAACAGCATATAATTTTATTATTTTTACCTAACCACCATTTTTGCGAAGTTATGCCTCCATCCGGCATAGCTTCGCTTTATCTTTGTGCCATAAACCAATTAAAAGTGAAAAATATGAGTATCAAAAGCGTTAAAATCACGATGTCCAGAGTTGGAATTCATGGTCTAAACTCTAACAAGGAGGGGAGTAAGAAAGTTCTTTATATGCCTCTTGCAAAAATTGTATATAATGAGAAAGAAAAGAAGAATGCTTCAGTTTATCTTGATCCAATAATGGTAAAGAAGAACTACTTCAAGAACTGGATTGTAGGTCTTACATTCTTCGTAGGGATTACAGAAGATGGTTATGAAATCTATAACGAAGAAGGTGAACGTACAGGAAAAGTTTCTATCAATGATGTCGGAAGAGCGATTCAGGTCAATGAAGATTCTTTTATCTGCCTAAAAGGAAAATTGGCATCATGGATTGGTATAGACGGATCTATTATTGATAGCAGAGACTTGACTGATGAAGAAATGAAATATTTTGAGAGTGATGAAAGTTGAAACACCAGAATACTATATTAAGCTGTTGCTTAGCATATATTTGTCCCAAAAACCGTTTGAGCTGCTGTTAATAGACAAGAAGCTCTAAACTAGAATGGGCTGTTACATCATCAACAAGCAAAGAATACGTATCTACACAAAATATCAGCCTATTTGCCCTCTTGAAGAAATTGCTATTCACGAGTTCGCTCATCATATTCATGAAACAGAGAAAAGAAAAAGCAATAACCGCAGGAGAGAGAGAATGCACGGCTCTGAATTTTGGAGAATATATGCAGCTCTTATGGCAAAGGCAGTTATTAACGGTGTCTAAATGACCCTTATATAGAAGATATTATATTGCAGAAATAACCATGACTGTTGATTGACGGCGTTTGTGAGAATTGTTCGCTATTTTCCTCCATGACGCCCTCTGAATCAATACCGTGAAGGCCTTGATATTCTATGATATCACCCTTGAAATGCCCAGTATTGCTAACCAAAATTTGTTCAGACGGAAAAGAAAAAGAGGTTGCGATTTCTCGTAACCTCTTGTCTTTTAATGCGCTTCAGGATGGGCTTGAACCAACGACCCCCTGATTAACAGTCAGGTGCTCTAACCAACTGAGCTACTGAAGCAGTGCTTTCTTGATTGCGGATGCAAAAGTATATCGTTTTTTTGATTCCACCAAACTTTTTTGCGAAAAAATTTGTTTTTGGGCTAAAAAAAATAATTTTTTGCTGATTTTTGCGTGTATTACGGCTTTTATAGTGTATTTTTGCACCCGATAAAGAGAAAACTCCATGAAACGTTATCTTTCACTCCTACTCATCTGTATGGCCTTCGCTCCCCTGCATGCCCAGACAGATAAAGACCATTTTTTCGACGTGACCAAAAACCTCGACGTGTTCAACACCATCTACAAGAATCTGGACATGCTGTATGTGGACACGCTCGACGCCCAGGAGGTGATCGGCACCGGCATCAAGGCGATGCTCAGGAGCCTCGACCCCTACACCGAATACTACCCGGAGGAGAACATGGGCGACCTGAAAGAGATATACACCGGCAAGTTTGCCGGCATCGGTGCGCTCATCCGTTACAACACCCAGCTCAAGCGGGTGGTGATCGACGAGCCCTACGAAGGCATGCCTGCCGCCCAGGCCGGTCTGAAGAAAGGCGACATCATCCTGAGCATCGACGACTCTACGATGACAGACAAGGACGTGTCGTACGTGAGCCGCCATCTCAGGGGCGACCCCGGCACCAGCTTCATCCTCAAGATCAAGCGTCCGTCGACAGGCAAGAAGATGCAGATGAAGATTACCCGCAAGACTGTGCAGACCCCCTCAGTGCCCTATTTCGGTCTCCGTCCCGACAAGATCGGCTATATCAACCTGTCACAGTTTACCGAGGGATGCGCCAAGGAGGTGCGCCGTGCTTTCATCGAGATGAAGGACAATGGCATGAGAGGTCTGGTGCTCGACCTGCGTGGCAACGGCGGCGGCTCAGAGTCAGAGGCGGTGCAGATTGTGAATATGTTTGTGCCCAAAGACCTGCTCATCGTGTCTAACAGGGGCAAGATGAAGCGTGCCAACAAGGACTACGTCACCACGGTGGAGCCCATAGACAGCGTGATGCCTGTGGTGGTGCTGGTGAACGACATGACAGCCAGTGCAAGCGAGATCACGAGCGGTGCACTGCAAGACCTCGACCGTGCTGTGATCCTGGGCACCCGCACCTACGGCAAGGGGCTGGTGCAGATGAGCCTCGACCTCCCCTACAACGGCAGCCTGAAGCTCACCACCAACAAGTATTACATCCCCAGCGGCCGCTGCATCCAGGCCATCAACTACAGACACGACCAGGGAGGCTACAAAGAGCACATCCCCGACTCGCTGACCAAAGTGTTTCACACGGCTCATGGCAGAGAGGTGCGCGACGGCGGTGGCATCAAGCCCGACATCGAGATCCAGCCCGACTCCCTGCCCAACATCGGCTACTACCTGGCCTCTTCGGGCGCCGACTCCACCGAGGTGATGCTCAACTATGAGATAGACTACATCGCCAGTCATCCCACCATCGCCCCTGCGGGTGAGTTTGAGATCTCTGACGCCGACTATGAGCAGTTCAAGCAGAGGGTTGTCGAGAGCGGTTTCAGCTACGACCACGAGAGCGAGAAATACCTCAAGAACCTGGTGAAGCTGGCACAATTTGAAGGTTATTACGACGATGCGAAGAGCGAGTTTGACAACCTGGAGAAGAAGCTGCGGCACAACATCGCCAAGGACCTGGACTACAACAAGGAGCATATCAAGAAATTGCTCGCCAGCGACATTGTGGCGGCCTATTACTTCCAGGCCGGTGCGATAGAAAATAGCCTGCGCGGCGACAAGCAGATGGAGGAAGCCTGCCGTCTGATCGACCATCCTGAAGAATACTGGAAAATACTGGGCAGAAGCATGCCCGGAAAGTGACGACATCAAGAAACACGCCGCAAAACGCAGAAAATCGGCGAATTATTTGCAGGAATGCCTGTTTTTTTGTACTTTTGCAGCGTTCAGTGGAATGAGGGGCTTGACAAGGCCCCTCATTTTCATTTTAAAAACCCATATATGATAGAGAAAAACTTAATAAGACAACTGGTCGAAGAATGGCTTGAGGGCAAGGACTATTTTCTGGTAGACATCCAGATCAGCCCCGACAACAAGATTGTGGTGGAGATAGACCATTCCGACGGCGTATGGATTGAAGACTGCGTGGAGCTGAGCCGCTACATCGAAGACCGCTTAGACCGCGACAAGGAAGATTTCGAGCTGGAAGTAGGGTCGGCAGGCCTGGGCCAGCCTTTCAAGGTGCCCCAGCAATACATCAACTTCATCGGCAAGGAAGTGGAGGTGCTGGATCATGAGGGCAAGAAGCACAAAGGTATCCTCAAGAGCGTAGACGGCAACGACTTCACCGTGACGGTGAAAGAGAAAGTGAAGCCAGAAGGCAAGAAGAGGCCCGTGCTGACCGATGTGGACCACGACTTCAAGATGGATCAAGTAAAATACACAAAATACATAATCAGTTTCAAATAAAGCTATGGCAGCAAAAAAAGTTTCAGATTCGACACCGAATATGATAGACACGTTCAGGGAGTTCAAGGAGAACAAGAACATCGACCGCACCACTCTGGTGAGCGTGCTTGAGGAGAGTTTTCGCAACGTGATTGCCAAGATTTTCGGCAGTGACGAGAATTTCGACGTCATCGTCAATCCCGACAAGGGCGACTTCGAGATTTACCGCAACCGCATGGTGGTGCCCGACGGTGAAGTGACAGACCAGAACAAAGAGATCTCCCTGAGCGACGCGCAGAAGATAGAGCAAGACTACGAGGTGGGCGAGGACGTGAGTGAGCGTGTCGACTTTGCCAAGTTTGGGCGCCGTGCCATTCTCAACCTGCGCCAGACCCTTGCCTCCAAGATCCTTGAGCTGGAGCACGACTCTTTGTACAACAAGTATAAAGACCGCGAGGGTCAGATCATCAGCGGCGAGGTATACCAGATGTGGAAGCGCGAAGTGCTGCTTGTCGATGATGAGAACAACGAACTGATACTGCCTAAGTCGGAGCAGATACCTGCCGACCAGTACCGCAAGGGCGAGACCATCAGGGCGGTCATCCTGCGGGTGGACAACGAGAACAACAACCCGAAGATCATCCTCTCTCGCACCAGCCCGATATTCCTGGAGCGTCTGCTCGAAGGTGAGGTGCCCGAGATCAACGACGGTCTTATCTCTATAAAGAATATCGCGCGCATGCCCGGCGAGCGTGCCAAGGTGGCCGTGGAGAGCTACGACGAGCGCATCGACCCCGTAGGTGCCTGCGTGGGTGTGAAGGGCAGCCGTGTGCACGGCATCGTCAGGGAGCTTTGCAATGAGAACATCGACGTGATCAACTATACCTCCAACATCAAGCTCTACATCCAGCGCGCGCTGAGTCCTGCCAAGGTGTCGAGCATCAACATCGACGAGGAGAACCACAAGGCCGAGGTCTACCTCCAGCCCGACCAGGTGTCGCTTGCCATCGGCCGCGGCGGTCTGAACATCAAGCTTGCCTCCATGCTCACCGGCTACACCATCGACGTATTCCGCGAGATTGAGGACAACGAGGCCGAGGAGGACATCTACCTGGAGGAGTTTGCCGACGAGATCGACATGTGGGTGATCGACGCCATCAAGCGCATCGGCCTCGACACCGCCAAAGCCGTGCTCAACGCCCCCCGCGACATGCTTGTAGAGAAGGCAGATCTTGAGGAAGAGACTGTCGACAACGTGCTGCGTATACTGAAAGCTGAATTTGAGAGCTGATCTCATCGACAGGTATTGTGCGTGATAACAAGAAACCAATAATTATCAAACGTAAAGAATGGCTATAAGACTAAATAAAGCAATCAGAGAATTAAACATAGGACTTCAGACGGCAGTGGAGTTCCTGACAAAGAAAAGCAACCTGGGCGAAATGAAGGGCGACCCCAACTTCAAGCTCAACGACGCGCAATACGAAGCGCTGGTCGAGGAGTTTAAGAGCGACAAGGAAGTGAAGAGTCAGGCCGACAAGTTTCTGAAGAGGCCCAGCAAGGAAAAGAAGCGCACTGAGACAGAAAGCCATCAGGGCGAGGCATTGCTCAGCTCAAGCAAGATCCAGTTTAAGCCCGTAGGCAAGATCGACCTTGACGCCTTAGGCAAGAAACCCGCCCCCAAAGCAGAGACAGAGGCGAAGCCCGCTCCATCCGCTCCAGTCGTAGAGACTGCTGCCGTGAGCCCCGTGGAGACCAAGGAGGCAGAGCCTGTGAAACCCGTGCAGCCCGCACCGGAAGTCCCCGTAGAGAAAGCCACTCCCGCCGAGCCAGCCGTCGCCGAGGCTAAAGCTCCCAAGCCCCAAACAGAAGACAAGAAGCCCGTGGCTGCACCGTCAAGTGCCCCCGAGGCTGTCAAGCCTGAGGTGAAGACAGTGGAGCCACAGCCGGAGAAACCAGAGGCTGCAGCCCCGTCGCCTGCTCCGCAGACGCCTCCCCAGAAGGCTCCGCAGGCAGCTCCCCAGAAGGCTCCGTCGGAGTCACAGGCTGAGCGTCCCGCCGAGAAGCCTTCGGCCCCTGCCGTGGAGACCCCGACTGCCAGTGCTGCCGAGGCGAAGCCCGAAGTGCCAGAGACAAAGATATTCACGCTGGCCGGCGAGCACAAGAACGCCCCCAAAGTGAACGTCCTGGGCAAGATCGACCTCGACGCCCTCAACCAGAGCACCCGTCCGAAAAAGAAGACCAAGGAAGAGAAGCGCAAGGAGCGTGAGGAGAAAGCCCAGCAGCAACATGCCGGAGCCGGTGGCAACGAGAAGAAAAAGAGGGTGCGCATCAACAAAGAGCGCGTCGACATCAATGCCGCAAGCCAAGGCGGCGGCAACAACAGCCAGAACGCCGGCCAGGGCGGCCAGGGCGGCGGCAGCAAGAACAAGAACAAGAAAGACCGCAACCGCAAGCGCAACCAGCGCCCCCTTGAAGTCAATGAGGAGGACGTGGCACGCCAGGTAAAAGAGACACTGGCCCGTCTGACCAGCAAGAACCAGAACAAGAAAGGTGCCAAATACCGCAAGGAGAAGCGCGAGGCCGTGCAGGAGAAACTTCAGGAGGAGCGTGAGGAGCTGCGCGCAGAGAGCAAGATACTCAAGCTGACGGAGTTTGTGACGGTCAGCGAGCTTGCCACGATGATGAACGTAGGTGTCAACCAGGTGATCGGCACCTGCATGAGCATCGGCATCATGGTGAGCATCAACCAGCGTCTCGACGCCGAGACCATCAACATCGTGGCCGACGAATTTGGCTTCAAGACAGAATATGTGAGCGCCGAGGTGCAGAATGCCATCACCGAGGAGGAAGACGACGAGAACGATCTCGTGCCGCGCGCTCCGATCGTGACGGTGATGGGTCATGTGGACCATGGCAAGACATCACTGCTCGACCACATCCGCAACACCAACGTCATCGCCGGCGAGGCCGGCGGTATCACCCAGCATATCGGAGCCTATATCGTGGAACTGAAAGACGGCCGTCAGATCACCTTCCTCGACACCCCGGGTCATGAGGCGTTCACCGCCATGCGTGCCCGTGGTGCCCAGGTCACCGACATCGCCATCATCATCATCGCCGCCGACGACAGTGTGATGCCCACCACCAAGGAGGCCATCGCCCATGCCCAGGCAGCCAACGTGCCGATGGTGTTTGCCATCAACAAGATAGACAAGCCGGGAGCCAACCCCGACAAGATACGCGAAGACCTTGCCAACATGAACCTTCTGGTGGAGGACTGGGGCGGCAAATACCAGTGCCAGGAGATCTCTGCCAAGAAAGGCATCGGCGTGGACGAGCTGCTGGAGAAAGTGCTGCTCGAGGCAGAGATGCTGGAGCTGAAAGCCAACCCCAACCGCAAAGCCACCGGTTCGATCATCGAGTCGTCGCTCGACAAGGGCCGCGGCTATGTGTCGACGGTGCTGGTATCCAACGGCACGCTCCGTGTGGGCGACATCGTGGTGGCCGGCACCAGCTACGGCCGCATCAAGGCCATGTTCAACGAGCGCAACCAGCGCATCAAGGAAGCCGGCCCTGCCGAGCCGGCCATCATCCTCGGTCTGAACGGTGCTCCCACTGCCGGTGACTCCTTCCATGTGATGCCTACGGAGCAAGAGGCCCGCGACATCACCAACAAGCGTCTGCAGCTGCAGCGTGAGCAGGGTCTGCGCACCACGAAGACCCTCGGTCTCGACGAGTTGTCACACCGCTTTGCCCTGGGCGAGTTCCACGAGCTCAACATCATCGTCAAGGGCGACACCGACGGATCCATCGAGGCGCTGAGCGACTCGTTTATCAAGCTCTCTACCGAGAAGGTGCAAGTCAATGTCATCAGCAAGGCTGTGGGTCAGATCTCCGAGAACGACGTGATGCTGGCCAGTGCCTCACAGGCCATCATCGTCGGTTTCCAGGTGCGTCCTTCTGGCGAGGCCCGCAAGCTTGCCGAGCGCGAGGGTGTGGAGATCAACACCTACTCCATCATCTACGACGCCATCGACGAGGTGCGCTCCACCATGGAGGGTATGCTCGACAAGGTGAAGAAAGAAGTGGTGACGGGTGAGATTGAGGTGAAGCAAGTGTTCAAGATCTCCAAGGTGGGCACTGTGGCCGGCGGTCTGGTGACCGAGGGCAAGGTGCACAACAAGGACAAGGCCCGCGTGGTGCGCGACGGTATCGTGGTGCACACAGCCAACATCGATGCCCTGAAGCGCTACAAGGACGACGCCAAGGAAGTGGCCACCGGTCTGGAATGCGGTATCTCGCTGGTCAACTTCAACGACATCCAGGTGGGCGACATCATCGAGACCTTCATGGAGATAGAGGTGCAGCAGAAGCTCTGAGATGGACAAGAAACGCAAGATGCGCTCTTTTGCCAAACGGCTCACAGCCTGGATCATGGTGATGATGCTCATCACCATGGGCCTGACCTCCTATCTTATCTACAGCTTGGGCTCCTCTTTTGCCTTAGAGGAAGAATACTACCTGCATAAGGCATACGTCGACCTCCTGGCAAGTGATATCAGGAGGGTGCTTTCTGACGTATATGTGGGAACTGTCAACCATGTGCCTTATATAGAGCAGAGCCTCGACCGGCCCGATTACCTGAAATCCATCGTGGAGCAGGTCGTGAAGCAGAACCCTCGTATCCACAGCTGCGGTATCTCCTTCGTGGCCGACTACTACCCAGAGAAGGGTCGCTGGTTCTGCCCCTATGCCACACGCCTCGACAGCACCCATATCGAGACCACGTCTTATACCGACTCCACCCACGACTACCTGAGCGCAGAGTGGTTCAATGAAGCCCTTCAGGCCGACTCAGGCTACTGGTCGAAGCCATTTTTCGAGCAAAGAGACACCTCAGTGACCCTGGTGGCCTACCTGCATCCCATCCGCGACAAGCAGGGCCGCACGGTGGCAATCCTGGGTGCCGACCTCTCACTCGACTGGCTGCAAGAAAAGATGGAAAAGGCCGATTATGAGATTGTCGGGAAAGAATGGACACTCAATAACAACGAGAAGCGAAAGGAACTCGGCAACGTGAGCCGGGACAAATGGATGACCTACAGCTTCATCATCGACGGCGACGGCACCTACCTGGTACACCCCGAACGTGAGCGCATCATGCGCAAGAACATTTTCGACTACACCCAATCCGACCCCGACAGTCTTTCCACCTGCGTGGCCAGGGAGATGACCACCGGTCATAAAGGCTACTACGGTGAGAACAGCGATAATGAGGATCTCGTCATCTATGAGAGCGGCTGGGACCCCTACGACGGCATGGTCTTCGACGGCCGGCTGTCATATGTGTTCTACACACCCATTGAGCACACCAGTTGGTCGCTGGGCCTGTCTACGCCTAAGCTATCCATCAGTATCGTCGGCTATATAGTAGGCTTCATGCTGCTCCTGCTCATCGCCATCGGCATGCTGGTGGTCTATCTGGTGTGCCGCGTCACCATCCGCCGCGTGACCAGCCCCCTCAAACAGCTTGCCGCATCAGCCGGCGAAGTGGCTAAAGGCCACTTCAGCACGCCGTTGCCCGTCATCAAGCACAACGACGAGATCGGGCTGCTGCGCAACTCCTTTGAAGACATGCAGCACTCACTGGTCGACTATATCGACGAGCTGAAGACGACGACGGCCTCCAAGGCATCCATCGAGAGCGAGCTGATGGTGGCCCACAACATACAGATGGGCATGCTGCCCAAGACCTTCCCCCCCTACCCCGACCGAAGCGACATCGACATCTACGGTCTGCTCACCCCTGCCAAGGAAGTGGGCGGCGACCTTTTCGACTTCTATATCCATGACGAGCGTCTCTTCTTCTGCATCGGTGATGTATCGGGCAAGGGAGTGCCGGCCTCACTGCTGATGGCCGTCACGCGGTCACTTTTCCGCAACATCACCCTGCATACTTCAGAGCCCCGTCACATCGTGGAAGCGCTCAACAACGCCCTGTCCGACGGCAACGAGTCGTGCATGTTTGTCACCCTCTTCCTGGGTGTGCTCGACCTTGGCAGCGGCCGGCTGCGCTACTGCAACGCAGGCCATGACTCCCCACTGCTGACAGGCCATGGTGTGCGTATGCTGCCCTGCGACCCCAACATGCCGCTGGGAGTCATGCCCGGCTGGTCATACACCCAGCAGGAAACCATCGTGCCCCCCTCTGCCACCATCTTCCTCTACACCGACGGTCTTACCGAGGCAGAAGACAAGGATCACGCCCAGTTTGGCATAGAGCGTGTGGAAGCCGTGGCAAAAAGCTTGCAGGAGACCGACGGAGACGTCTCTCCCAGGAACATCGTCGAGGGCATGGCCTCTGCCGTGCATACCTTTGTGGGCGATGCCGCCCCCAGCGACGACCTGACGATGCTGGCCGTCAAATATCTGAAACAACAATGAACGAGAAAGACAAGAATATCAACCAAGTCTCCAAGAGCGAAGTGAGCGGTGCGCCCAACGAATATGTGCGCCAGGTGGCTGAGCAGAAATACGAGTTCGGCTTCACCACCGACATCGAGACCGAAATCATCCCCGCAGGTCTCAGCGAAGACATCGTGAGACTCATCTCCATGAAGAAAGGCGAGCCGGAATGGCTGCTGGAGTTCAGGCTCAAGGCGTTCCGACACTGGCTCACGCTCAAGGAGCCGTCATGGGGTCATGTGCATCTGCCGCCCATCGACTATCAAGCCATCTCCTACTATGCCGACCCGCTGGCCAGGAAGCCACAGAACAAAGAGATCGACCCCGAGCTGGAGAAGACCTTCGACAAGCTTGGCATCCCCCTTGAGGAGCGCCTGGCACTGAGCGGCAACACCGCCGTCGACGCCATCATGGACTCGGTGTCGGTGAAGACCACCTTCAAGGAGAAGCTCTCCGAGCGCGGCATCATCTTCTGCTCCATCGGCGAAGCCGTGAAGCAGTATCCCGACCTGGTGCGCCAGTACCTGGGCACGGTGGTGCCCTACCGCGACAACTTCTTCGCCGCCCTCAACAGTGCCGTGTTCAGCGACGGTTCGTTTGTCTATATCCCCAAAGGCGTGAGATGCCCTATGGAGCTCAGTTCCTACTTCCGCATCAACGCCCGCAATACGGGCCAGTTTGAGCGCACGCTCATCATCGCCGACGACGACTCCTACGTGAGCTACCTGGAGGGCTGCACGGCCCCCATGCGCGACGAGAATCAGCTGCATGCCGCCATTGTCGAGATCATCGTCAACGACCGCGCCGAGGTGAAATACTCCACCGTGCAGAACTGGTATCCCGGCGACGAGCAGGGCCGCGGCGGCGTGCTCAACCTGGTGACCAAGCGCGGAGAGCTGCGCGGCGACTACTCCAAGCTCTCTTGGACGCAGGTGGAGACCGGCAGTGCCATCACATGGAAATATCCCTCGTGCGTGCTGCGCGGCCATCATTCCCAGGCCGAGTTCTACAGTGTGGCCGTAACCAACCACTACCAAGAGGCCGACACCGGCACGAAGATGATACATATCGGCCAGGACACCAAGTCGACCATCATCAGCAAAGGCATCTCCGCCGGTCACTCCCAGAACTCCTACCGGGGTCTTGTGCGCGCCACCTCCACAGCCCATCGCGCCCGCAACTACAGCAGCTGCGACTCGCTGCTCCTGGGCAGCGACTGCGGTGCCCACACCTTCCCCTACATGGACATCCACAACGACACGGCCATCGTGGAGCACGAGGCCACCACGTCGAAGATCAGCGAAGACCAGCTCTTCTACTGCAACCAGCGCGGCATCCCCACCGAGCAGGCCGTGGGTCTTATCGTCAACGGATACGCCAAGGAGGTGCTCAACAAACTGCCCATGGAATTTGCCGTCGAGGCGCAGAAGCTGCTCTCTGTATCCCTTGAGGGTACAGTGGGCTAAGAGAAACTTAACATTCACGACCAACATCACATACCTACATGCTTATAGTGAAAAACCTGCACGCCACCATTGGCGGCAAAGAGATATTAAAAGGCATAGACCTTGAGATCAAAGACGGCGAGACACATGCCATCATGGGTCCCAACGGCTCCGGCAAGTCGACCCTCTCGGCCGTGCTGGTGGGCAACCCTCTCTATGAAGTGACAGAGGGAGAAGCCTGGATGAACGGCAAGAACCTGCTGGAGATGAAGCCCGAAGACAGGGCCCACGAGGGCATTTTCCTCTCTTTCCAGTATCCCGTGGAGATCCCCGGCGTGTCGATGACCAACTTCATGAAGGCGGCTATCAACGAGAAGAGGAAATACGAGGGCCTTGAGCCCCTCAATGCCTCGGAGTTTCTGAAACTGATGCGTGAGAAGCGCCAGCTCGTGGAGCTGGACAGCAAGCTGGCCCACCGCTCGGTCAACGAGGGCTTCAGCGGCGGCGAGAAGAAGCGCAACGAAATCTTCCAGATGGCCATGCTGGAGCCCAGACTGGCCATCCTCGACGAGACCGACTCGGGCCTGGATGTCGACGCCATGCGCATCGTGGCCCAGGGTGTCAACAAGATGCAGACACCCGACCGCTCCACGATTGTCATCACCCACTACGAGCGTCTGCTGGAGATGATCAAACCCGACGTGGTGCATGTGCTTTATCAGGGCCGTATCGTCAAGACCGGCGGTCCCGAGCTGGCCAAAGAGATAGAGACAAAGGGATATGACTGGATAAAATCTGAGGTCGATGGGTAGCGAGCTTCAATACATCACACTTTACGAACAATGCCGGGAGATGATCTGCGCCAACTCCTCCGACGTCATGAACCGTCACCGGGAGGAAGCCTTTGACTATCTCCGTGAGCACGGGTTCCCCACCAGGAAATCGGAGCGGTACAAATACACCGACCTGCAGTGCCTCTTTGAGCCCGACTACGGGCTCAACCTGCGTCGGCTCGACATACCGGTCAATCCCTACGACGCCTTCCGCTGCGACGTGCCCAACCTGAGCACCTCGCTCTATTTCGTCGTCAACGACGCGTTCTACACCCATGCACTGCCCAAGGGCAAGCTGCCCGGCGGTGTCATCGTCGACTCGCTGCGCAGTGTCTCGGCCTCCCGTCCACAGCTTGTGACGCCCTACTACGCCACACTCGCCCGCAGCGACGGCGACAGCGTGACGGCCCTCAACACCATGCTCGCCCAGGACGGCCTGCTGGTCTACGTGCCCCGCGGAGTGAAAATAGACCGCACGATACAAGTGATCAACATCCTGCGCTCCGACGTCGACCTGATGGTCAACCGCCGTGTGCTCATCATCGTAGAGGAGGGTGCTGAGGCCAGGTTGCTCTTCTGCGACCACACCGCCGACGACCGCCGTTTCCTCTCCACCCAGGTGATCGAAGCCTTTGTGGGCGACAATGCCTCGCTCGACCTCTACTGCCTCGAGGAGACCCATTATAAGAACACCAGGGTGAGCAACCTCTACATCGAGCAGCAGGCCAACAGCCGTGTCAACCACCACATCATCACCCTGCACAACGGCGTGACACGCAACCGCACCGACGTCGCGCTGAAGGGCGAGGGGGCAGAGTGCCGTCTCAACGGATGTGTGATTGCCGACAAGAACCAACATGTGGACAACAACACCCTGATCGACCATCAGGTGCCCCACGGCACCAGCCACGAGCTTTACAAATACGTGCTCGACGACGAGTCGACGGGAGCTTTCGCCGGCAGGGTGCTGGTGCGCCATGGTGCCCAGCACACCGTCTCAGAGGAAGTGAACCAGAACCTCTGCGCCACCGAGCGCGCCCGCATGTACACGCAGCCGATGCTCGAAATCTATGCCGACGACGTGAAGTGCTCCCACGGCAGCACCGTGGGTCAGCTCAACGACGCCGCCCTCTTCTATATGCGCCAGCGCGGCATCAGTCTGCGCGAGGCCCGCACGCTGCTTCAGCTGGCCTTTGTCAATGAGGTGATCGACCATATCCGTCTGGAACCTCTGCGCGACCGTCTGCACTATCTCGTAGAGAAAAGGTTCAGGGGCGAGCTCAGCAAGTGTGAGGGTTGCAAACTGTGTAAATAAGATCTCTCTACACTATGATAGATATCCAACATATCAGGGCCGACTTCCCCATCCTCTCGCGCACGGTCTACGACCGGCAACTGGTCTACCTGGACAATGCCGCCACCACCCAGAAGCCGCTGTGCGTGCTCGATGCCATGCGCGACGAATACCTCAACGTGAATGCCAACGTTCACCGGGGCGTCCACTACCTCTCGCAGCAGGCCACCGAACTGCACGAGGCCGCCCGGGAGCGCGTGCGTCAGTTTATCAACGCCGGCAGCACCTCCGAAATCGTCTTCACCCGAGGCACCACCGAGTCTGTCAACCTGGTGGCCAGCAGTTTCTGCGAGTCGATGATGCGTGAGGGCGACGAGGTGATCATCACGGCCATGGAGCACCACTCCAACATCGTGCCCTGGCAGCTGCAGGCCGCCCGCCGTGGCATCGCCGTCAAGGTGATACCCGTCGACGAGCGCGGCGAGCTGCGGCTCGACGAATATGAACGGCTCTTCTCGTCACGCACCCGGCTGGTGAGCGTGGCTCATGTGAGCAATGTGCTGGGCACGGTCAACCCCGTAGCCGACATCATCCGCATCGCCCACAGCCATGACGTGCCTGTGCTCATCGACGGAGCTCAGAGTGCCCCACACTTCAGCATCGACGTCCAGGCCCTGGACTGCGACTTCTACGCCTTCAGCGGCCACAAGATGTACGGCCCCACCGGCATCGGCGTGCTCTACGGCAAGGAGTCATGGCTCGACCGGCTGCCCCCCTACCAGGGCGGCGGCGAGATGATCGGGTCGGTGAGTTTTGAGAAGACCACCTTCGAGGCCCCTCCACTGAAATTCGAGGCCGGCACCCCCGACTATGTGGCCACCCACGGACTGGCTGTGGCCATCGACTACATCGAGCGTATCGGCATCGACCAGATTGCAGCGCATGAGCGTATGCTCACCCGCTACTGCATGGAGCGTTTGCGCGCCATCCCCGGGATGCGCCTCATCGGCGAAGCCTCCGACAAGGACGCCGTGGTGAGTTTTCTCGTGGGCGACATCCACCCCCTCGACATGGGCACGCTGCTCGACCGTCTGGGCATCGCCGTACGCACCGGTCACCACTGTGCCGAGCCCCTCATGCGGCTGCTGGGCATCCAGGGCACCGTGCGAGCCTCATTTGCCGTCTACAACACCCAAGAAGAAATCGACGTGCTGGCGCAAGGTATTGAGCGCGTGAGCAAAATGTTCTGACATGCTAAAATCCTGTTTCCATCCCGGAGTGACAGAGGCCGGCTGCGACGAGGCCGGGCGCGGCTGTCTGGCAGGCAGTGTCTATGCCGCTGCCGTCATCCTGCCCCCCGACTATCAGAACGCCGCCCTCGACGACTCCAAGAAGCTCAGCGCACGCCGTCGCTATGAGCTGCGCGAAGTCATCGAGCGCGACGCCCTGTCATGGGCTGTAGGTGTGGTCAGTCCCGAAGAGATCGACCGCATCAACATCCTCAACGCCTCGCTGCTGGCCATGCACCGCGCGCTCGACCAGCTCACGCTGCGCCCCGAGGCCGTCATCGTCGACGGCAACCGCTTCAAGCCCTATCACGACCTGCCCTACGCCACCATTGTCAAGGGCGACGGCAAATACCTGTCTATAGCCGCTGCGAGCATCCTGGCCAAGACCTACCGCGACGACTATATGGACCGTCTGGCCGCCGAGTATCCCCAGTATGACTGGCTGCGCAACAAGGGCTACCCCACCCGCCGCCACCGCGATGCCATCCGGCAATATGGCGTCACACCTTATCACCGCAAATCTTACAACCTGCTGGGCGACGGTCAACTGATGCTTCCCTTCGACGAGTGAAGCCGGGCACATTTATCCACCGCCAGCCACCCGGCCGAAGAAAAATATGACAAGAGCATGCCGTGATTGAAAAAAAATCCTTACCTTTGCACTATCATACCGACTAAACCTTCGCCGGCTCTCCTGTTCCGAGCGAGCTAAACAAGCTAAGAAACGTATATTCATAGAATATGGCCATCAGAAAATACTCTTCAGGCAATGAGATCATCAAGGGTTGTGTCATCCTGATTGATTTCATCATCATGAACGCATTGCTGGTACTGGCAGCCAAATACTTCTCGATGCTCTATCCCAAGTATTTCTTCCAGATGCCACGCATCACCATGATCATGGCCAATGTGTCTATGATTATCAGCCAGTTTATCATCGGAGTGATCATCCACCGCAGGCGCACCACGTTTGAGGAGGTGTTCATACAGGTAGTCAAGCTATGTACGCTCCAGGTCACCATCATGTTCGTATGCCTGCGCCTCATCGGCGAGAGCGGGGGCATGTTCCGTTTCATGGTGCTCTTTCTCATCGTCGAGGTGTTTGTCATCCTGTGCAGCCGTATGATCGAGAAGCTGTTCATCCGCCTGTTCAGGCAGGCCGGGCGCAACACGCGCAGCGTGATCTTCATCGGCAACGACCCCTCCATCCTGATGCTCTACAAGAACCTCATCTCCGACTCCTCGACCGGCTATAAGGTATTGGGATACTATGCCGACTCCGACATGGACAACTGCCCCCCGGAGATCCAGCGTCTGGGCACTATCCACGACTTCAACAAGATGGCCGACAAATACTCGGCTCCGAGTTATGAGCCAGGGAGCCGCGACTATGACAGGAAGATACTCAATATCAGCAAGATAGACGAGATATTCTGCAGTCTGTCGCACGACGAGTACGATCAGATTGTGAGGATCATGAAATTTTGCGACAAAAACATCATCCATTTCTACTACGTGCCCCGCATGGTGGGCAATTTCCTGCTCAACCTCCAGCCCGAGCATCTGGGCGAGGCGATGGTGTTCACCAACCACTACGAGCCCCTGTCGTCGCCCTTCAACCAGTTTCTGAAGCGCTCGTTCGACATCATCGTGAGCCTGCTGGTGTGTATCGTGATGCTGCCCTTCATTCCCATCATCGCCCTCATCATCAAGCACCAGAGCCCCGGCCCTGTTTTCTTCAAGCAAGCTCGCACCGGCCTCAACGGCAAGACCTTCACCTGTGTGAAGTTCCGCTCCATGCACGTCAACAAAGACGCCGACACGGTGCAAGCCACCAAAGACGACCCGAGGAAGTTCCCCTTCGGCAATTTCATCCGCATGACCAACATCGATGAGTTTCCTCAGTTTTTCAATGTGCTCAAGGGCGATATGAGCATCGTGGGGCCTCGACCTCACATGCTCACCCATACCGAGCTATACGGCAGCATCATCGACAAGTATATGGTGCGCCACTTCAGCCGTCCCGGCATCACCGGCTATGCCCAAGTGAGCGGCTGCCGCGGTGAGACAAAGGAGCTGTGGCAGATGGAGGAGCGCATCCAGAAAGACATCTGGTATATCGAGAACTGGACCTTCTGGCTCGACATCAAGATTATCCTCAAGACCGCCGTCACCCTGTTTTTCCCCGACAAGAACGCCTATTAACTCAAGTATCTATCAAGAATTTTAGAATTAAAGAATTCTCCTTAAGACCATCCACGTGGATAACAAAAATTCTTAAATTCTATAATTCTTGGAAAAAAGATGAGAAGCTTAAGTTAAATATCAAGAATTTAAGAATTATAGAATTTTCCTTCAGAGCAACCACTCTGGTAACTATAATTCTGTAATTCTTAAATTCTTGATAAAAAGGCGCACTTCTGTTTATATCAAGAATTAGAGAAATAAAGAATTTTCCTCCAGAGCAGCCACTTTGGTAACTATAATTCTGTAATTCTTTAATTCTTGATAAAAAAGGCGCACTTCTGTTTATATCAAGAATTTAAGAATTAAAGAATTTTCCTTTAGAGCAGCCGCTTTGGTAACTATAATTCTGTAATTACCTCCCGTTGGTCAGTGGGTCTTCGACAAATCTCTTTAATTCTTGATAAAAAGTTATTGGACAGTCTAGACCGAAATATCAATTTTTTCTTCCTTTTTTTCTATTGATCTCATTTCAGCATTTCTTTCGGCATCTTGTCCACCTCCCTGTCTTGACGTAGCCCGCTACGCCTTCGCCAGTGATGTGCCCAATCTGCTCGAAACAAATACCGAACTGATATCAATCCTAATGACCGATTTGGGTTAAGGCTTTTTCTCACTGCCATCATTATGATGGGTCAGGTGCTCCTACTAAAAAGACTCATAATGACAACCGTGCCTTTATGTCTGCGGTATGATTTTGATAAAAATTGTTTATTTATCATAAAATTCACATTATTATTTGCGCAATCTGCTCCAAAGTTGTAACTTTGCCGAGATAATAACCTGTAGAAGGTTTATATGTATTTTCAGACGCTTTTAAACTGAGGCAGGGATTCTCCCTTGCAGAAAGAGCAGGATACCGCCTTTACGATAATCAGAATTTACAGGTCAAACCGTTAAGGTAAGAAGTCACGTTTTTAGTATTAAGAAAGCTTTCTAAACATCACAAGAGATTATGTCAAAAAAACTATCACTACTGGTTTTCCACTTTATGATTGCCTTGGGCTGCCTCGCTGCCCCCATTGACCAGGCTAATGCCTTTCGCAAGGCACAATCTTTCTTAAACCAGCACGAGCTTAACTTGACGATCAAGAGCAGTCACGCACTGACCACAAACCGTCAGTCGCCTGCGGCCCAAGCGCCCTATTACATTTTCAACTCCACCGACGGCAACGGATTTGTCATCGTGGCCGGCGACGACTGCGCCGAGTCTGTACTGGGCTATTCCGACACTGGCAATATCGACCCCGACAACATGCCCGACGGGCTGGCCGACATGCTCGGCCGCTATCAGGAGGAGATGACGCTGCTGGAGCAACTCGATCCGGCCGACATCCCCTCTACGGGTGTCCACAGGGTGATGTCTCAGGCCCGCGTTCCCGTGGAGCCGCTGATCAAGAACTTCTGGGGGCACATGTCACCCTATAGCAAATTCAATCCCAAAGTCAACGACACCACTTGCGTGGTGGGTTGCGCCACCGTGGCGCTGAGCGAGCTGATGGGTTTCCACAAATACCCGGAAAACTCCATCGCCGTGAGCGGATACACCACCCCGACCCGCCAATGTGTGCTCGACGACCTGCCCGTCGTCGCTTTCGACTGGGCCAATATGCGCAACGTATACAAGAAAGTGAGCTATTCGAGCACGGAAGGCTCAGCCGTTGGATGGCTGATGCGCTATGTAGGACAGTCTCTCAAAAGCGACTACAACGCGACAGCCACGAGTGCCAACTCCCAGTTAATCCCTTCAGTGCTCAGGAAGTATGGCTATCACTCCTCAGATTATTGGGATAGCAAATGGATGTCGTTGAACGAATGGGAAGACCTGCTCTATGAGCAAGTGTCCAAAGGCCTGCCCGTGATGATGGTGGGATCCAGCACCAACAAATCGGGGCACGTATTCCTCTGCGACGGCTACGACAAGGACGACTACTTCCATATCGATTGGGGCTGGGAAGGCTCTTGCAAAGGTTATTTCAAGCTGTCGCTGCTCAGTCCGTATAAGAACCTGACGGACAACTACAACTACGCCAATCAGCTGGCATTCGTATACGACATCTATCCCCTGTCACAAGAGACTCCCGATCCTGAGACTGAGACCGACGAAAATAAAACCGACAACGACCAAACCGACGAGAATAAAACCGACAACGACCAAACCGACGAGAACAAAACCGACGGTGACGAAACCGGCGGTGACGAGACCGGCGGTGACGAGACTGGTGGTGATGAGACCGGCGGCGATGAGACGGGTGGTGATCAGACTGGTGGTGATGAGACCGGCGGAGATGAGACCGGCGGAGATGAAACCGGCGGTGATCAGACTGGTGGTGATGAGACCGGCGGCGATGAGACCGGCGGTGATGAGACCGGCGGTGATGAGACCGGCGGTGATGAGACAGAAGTCGTAGAGGTAGGCACGCTGGCTCCCAACGATAGCATCAGACTATACACATGCCTATCACTCACCAACCTGACCGTCTCCGGCTCAGAGGTCACCGTAAGGCGCAAAAACGAGACCCCAGACAGAAAGCTCTTCGAGCATGGACTGGGTCTTTACGACAAGACCTACAAGATGGTGAAATTGCTGGCCAGTGACACACTCACCTATGCCTCACACAAAAATGTCACCACCTCTTGGAGCGTGAGCGTAGGCGACATGAAAGATGGCACCTACCGCATCTACCCCGTCAGCAGGCTCGCCAAGGGCGACGGCATCTGGCATTTTGACTACTGCAAGAGTACCAACTCATACATCAACGTGACGATTGCCGACGGCAGCCCCACATTCAAGGCCGTCAAAGCTATCGAATACAATTCCTTTGAGTTCATAGACACCATGCCGCTTCACTCCGGTGCGGTGAGAAGGATGAAGGTAAACCTGACCAACAACATGATGGAGAAGTACAACCAGAACCTCTACCTTCTTGACAACGGCGAGTTGCGCCAGGTGCGCCTGGAGCAAATCAACAAGAATACTACAGGCGACGTGGAGTTTGTCTACTACCCCAAGTCCATCGGTCTGCACACACTGACCATCACCGCCGACACCACCAGCACCAAGCCTCTCTTCACCAAAGAGATCGAGGCCCTGGAGTCGGTGAAATACAAGCTCAAGTTCACCTATAGCATTGAGAATTACAACAAGGAAACGAAAAAGGTGATTGGCAACAAGCTGCGCATGAAAGTGACCGTGACCAACAATGGCGACGAAGACTACAATGACTACATTCGTCTGCTCCGTCGCTATGTCTACTGGGATCAGACCGCCAAATATTATGCCAACATCCCCAAGGGGAAAAGTCAGGAGTTCTACTTTGAGAACGAGATGGCCTATGGTGCCGAGTACAATCTCGTAGGATACTACAAGACCGCCAGCACATCCAACAACAACACCTTCTCTGGGGTGGGCTTCTCCATCTATGCCACCGCACAGCGAGGCATCACCTACTATACAGCCGATGAGACGCCCCACTTCCTGGCTACCTCTAAAGACGAGTTCGTCACACCCGAGGAGGCTGTGGCCCTCGACCTGACCAGTCTCTCTACCGTACCGTCCAACATCGTGCCCAACAGCAATCCCAACACACTCTACTACGTGACGAAGAATTACAGTTCGCTGGCCGAATACAACCAGATTGTCAACCTCGAAGCCGAGCGCATCGTGCTCGCCGATGAATACTCCTGCTTCGTACCCAGAGACTTCACAGCTGCTGACATCAGCTACACCCGCACCTTCGAGAAGGGATTCATGGGCATGCGCAACCAGAACAACTGGAGCACCATCGTGCTGCCGTTTGACGTGCAGACCATCACCGACCTGACCGACGAGAAAGTCATCGACTGGTTCAAGCCTGGACAGAAAGCCGACAAGAACTTCTGGCTGCGCCGGTTCTACGGCGAGGAGGGCTACTATGCCTACTTCACCAACGCTGAGACCTTCAAGGCCGGCATGCCATACATCATCACCGTGCCTGGCGACTACAAAGGCGAAGAGTACAGCCTCGTAGGCAAGCAGCTGAAATTCAGCGCCACCGACGCCACTGTCAAGAGCGGCAAGACCGTGGCCGACGCCCAGCACTTCAACTTCGAGGGCTCGTACACAGAGAATGCCACGAAGGGCAGCTATGTCTACCAGCTCGACGAGGAGGCCAATGGCAACAACTTCGTCTACGTGGGCGTAAGCGGCACCGTGCACCCCTTCCGTGCCTACTTCACCTCCGCCACGGAGCCGATCGAAGGCAGCGCGCTCTATGTAGCCAGCTACATCGATGTGTTTGAGGAGCCCATTGCCATCGTCAGCCCGTCGTATGGCATATCATCCGCCGACGACAGTGTCATGAACGTCTACAGCATCTCTGGCACGAAGGTGAGCACCCTGCGCGGTGTCTCCGTCTCCGAAGCGCTTCGCACGCTGCCCAGCGGCATCTACATCATCAATGGCAAGAAATACCTGAAATAGTTTCAGGGTTACAGAAAATCACAAGGACAGGTTTTTGATAGGATTTCATCCATCAAGAACCTGTCCTTGTAATTATGTCACGCCCAATCTGCTCGAAACAAATACTGGCCTGATATCAATCCTAATGACCGATTGGGGTTAAGAAGTCTCTCTGGAAAAAGAACCGCCCATCCTCGTAGAGACACTTGGCCAGTCCGAATCGTATGAGCCGTGAGAGAATGGCGATGGTCTTATACCTGCCCACCCCCGCCTTTCTGACCAGTTGTGACAGTGTGAGGGGTGTGCCGGTCTCAAGTGCGGCTATGACATGGTGCTCGGCCTCCCCCATGCTGAAGAGCTGGCCGCGGGTGGCTGTCTCGTCGTGCCATAGTCGCAGGTGTACAGGCGAAGCCACGATATTCTCGTCGGCGATGCGGACGTAGGCTCTCCATTTTCCATCTTCACCCAGTGCACGTACAGGTTTTTGGGTCGAAGTCTCTACCGTTGCGATGACCACCGTACGGCCTTCCACCGACAGCGTCTCAAAACTGATGGCAGTAGCCGGACGGCAATAGTCACCTCCTGCCACGCTCATCATATAGATCTCCTCCTCCGATCTCACCCCCGAGATGTGGCCATCGTCGCGCACACCGATGAGCAGCCGGCCTCCTTCGGTGTTGGCAAATGCCGACACCGACCGGGCCAGTTTGGCGGCATCGGCGACTTTGTATTTGAAGTCTTGCCGCTGATGCTCGCCCTCGTCAATGAGACGGTGAAGATACGACTTATGTGTCATGGCAAAAAAGAGGGGTGTGTGAGCACCCCCCTATGATGATCAGTAAATGTAAACTTTGAAGTTTTTCACACTGCCCGGTGCCCCCTGCTCGGCGCGAGGCAGGTATTCCAGGGCAGAGACGGTCTGCTGCGCTCCTAAGTCGATGACGAGCAGGTGGGGCAGAGCGGCTCCCCGTGATGTCTGCCAGTAGGTCGATTCCTGCAGGTCGTAGACTTTATCGCCAGTATGGTTGCCGTTCTCTTCCTCCGAGTCGGCATATTTGGTGGTCCATGGCTCACGGCTCAGCCTCTTGTCGTCGGCCCCGCGGAGATAGATTTCGGCGATGGCGGTCTCACTGCCGCCCGTCTGGTTGTCGAGCACCTCGATGGCGAGGTAGCGCCCCTTCTGCGGTGTGGCGAAACGGAAGATCTGCCAGCCGTTGCCAGGTTTTGCAACGGCGGAGAGGTTGTCGGGGGTTGCAACGGCGGAGCCGTTGCCTGCTGAGAAGGCGACGGGGGTGGCGCTGTTGAGGTCGGGCTTGTCGCCGATGTTGTTGTGTTTGTTGCTCTTTTCCAGCTGTAGCTTATTGAGCTCTGGCTTATCCTGCCCCCATACGACGGGCTCTTTCGGCCCGACGACATCGAGCACGATGACCTCGTTGCGGCCTTTCTTGAGCCAGCAGCCGGGTATGTAGAGAGTCTGTTGCGGACCGATCGCCCAGATGCGGCCCATGGCATGACCGTTGACCCATACCTGGCCTTTGCCCCATGTCTCGAAGTTGAGGAAGGTGTCGCCTACTTTTGAGAGGTTGAAGTAGCCACGGTGGTAGCCCGGCTTGAGGATATCGGCTTGTTTCTTCGATTCCTCATAGCCCTGCGTCAAGGCAAGTGCAGGAACACACCCCTTCACCTTGCCTGCAGCAACCTGGTCGTTGACACCCTTCACCATGTCAAGTGCCTTGACGGCTGTCTCGTAGTCGTCGGGGATGGCTACGTTCTGCCATAGCTTCGGCGTGAGCGTCATTTCTATATTGTCAGCCTCGGTGGTCAACGTGACGTTGCCGACAATGCCCTTGAAATCCTTGATGGCACGGCCGAAGTTGATGCGGCCCATGCCCTCGACGATGATAATCAGTTCGGCACCTTTCTTGACGGCGGGCAAGGTGAGCGACTTCTCGTTCTTCACACGGTCAATCTTACCGATGTATTTCTTATCGATAAACACTTGGGCGAAGTCGTGGAACTCACCAGTGAGCACGCTCTGCGAGGTAATCTCGGGCAGACGGGTAGAGTACATCATCGTTCCCCAGCCCATGTCCATCTCCTCAAAGGTCTTGGGTGCGCCATTGACGGGCTTGGTCAAGGCAGACAACATTGGTGCAAACTCCGTCAACTCAAACTTCGGCACGGTGATGATGGGCATGGGAGCCTTGGGCACGGCGGGCATCTTTTTACTGTCATTATACTTCTCCATCATCTTGCGCAGCTCCCAGAACTTCGGTGTGGCCTGACCATACTCGTTGATGGGGGCATCGTAGTCGTAGCTGGTCACGTCGGGGGCGAAGCCGGGCGAGTTGGCGCCGGCCCAGTGTCCGAACGAGGTGCCTCCGTGTGTCATATAGAGCGAGAAGCTGATGCCTTTCGAGAGCATCTCCTCCATGCCTTCGACCATGTCTTTGGCGGGTCGTGTCTCATGGCGTGCTCCCCATTTGTCAAACCATCCGCTCCAGAACTCAGAGCACATCTTGGGTGCATCAGGCCGCAGCTGACCCAAGCGTCGGAACTGCTGGTCGATATTGGCTCCCGTGCCGAAATTCATAGTCCAGACCAAGTCGTCGAGTCCGTTTTTTTCGAAATTGCTTGCCCAGTCACACTGGAAGAGCGCCAGCTGGCTGCCATAGATGCCTCGCAGACAGTCGCGTATCTCGCTCACATAGGGCTTGTCTTCGCCATACGAGCCATATTCATTCTCCACCTGAATCATGATGATGGGTCCGCCATTCTGTATGGTGAGCGGCGCGAGTTGTTCGCCCACTTTCTGCTCAAAGATTTTCACTCGCTCCATGAAATAGGGGTCGCGCTCGCGCAGACGTATGTCTTTTTTCTTGAGCAGCCACCAAGGCAGTCCGCCCATCTCCCACTCTGCGCAGACGTATGGGCCGGGGCGCACGATGACGTACATGCCGTTTTTCTGTGCGAGCCGGCAGAAAGCCGCCACGTCGTTGTTGCCGGAGAAGTCGAACACGCCCTCGCGCTGCTCATGGATATTCCAGAACACATATAGGCATAGCGTGTTCATGCCGAGTGCTTTGCACATCTTGATGCGATGCTCCCAGTAGGGTCGTGGTATACGCGGATAATGCACCTCGGCCGCCTTGACGACGAAAGGCTGTCCGTTGAGCAGGAATGTCTTGTTGCCGATAGTGAACGTGCCGGGCTTGCTGGCCGCTTCTGCGGGCATAGCAGCCCACAGTACGGAAATCAGGATGATGGTTAGGATTTTTTTCATAAGATTTTTTTGAGGTTTGAAGGTTTAAGGTTTTAAGGTTATTAGGGGGTATGGGGTGAATGGGGGGTATGGGGTGAATGGGGGGTATGGGGTGAATGG
>CAMIYC010000043.1 GCA_946402905.1 uncultured Prevotellaceae bacterium
GTTCCCCCTCTAAGTTAGAGGGGGTAAGGGGGAGTGTGTCTCAGCCAGCGGTTCCCCCTCTAAGTTAGAGGCTGCTGAAAAAGTCCTGTTTCTATCAAAAGTGGCCTCTGAGATTTCAATTTTTGACTATGCTCCAAGATAGGGGTACGAATAATCGAGATATGAAAAATTGGATTAACCTACTTTTTCAGCAGCCCCAAGTTAGAGGGGGTAAGGGGGAGTGTGTCTCAGCCAACGGTTCCCCCTCTAAGTTAGAGGGGGTAAGGGGGAGTGTGTATGCTTCATAGAATGATTCACTCGACATATACACTACTACAAAAAGACACCCTGGTAGTGAAGTGACAGGGTGCAATGTCTCATTCCTTCAGCTTGAGGGTGTAGGTCTTCTCGCCGTCGTTGCAGCGGAGCGACTTGCCGCCGTCGACGATGGTGTAGACGGCGTTGCCCTTGCCCTTCTTGCCGCCGCCGATCACGGTGATGACACCATTCTTGACGGTGTAATCGAGCAGAGGCTTCTCGGCCACTTGCTTCGCCATCTTCTTGCTGGCCATCTTCATGCCGAATTTCACCATCAGGTTGGCATCGGGCTTGGCCTTGATGGTGGGGGTGTAGCGCACTTTGGTGGCACTGACAAACTCCAGGCGCACGTTGGCTTCTACACTGGAGGTAGACTTGCCCTGATTGAGGATGTCGGCTCCGTAATACACATGGCCGACAAGGTTTTGTGCCGACAGCGTGAGCGCGCTGACGCACATCAGTAGAGTGATGATAGCTTTCTTCATTTTCATTTTTCAAGGATATAGGGCGTAATTATTAGCGTAGGATATCCCTGATCTCGTCGAGAGTACCGTCGCAGGGAGCGGGGCGGATGCCTAAGAGATGGCAGAGCAGGGGGTAGATGTCGACGTTGCGGAAATGCGGGCGGCGCACATGGGCGAAGTCGGGACCAACGGCACGGAATAGGGCGTGCATGTCGCTGAAGTCGGGGTCGAAACCGTGAGAGCCATACTCGCCGTTGAGAGAGTCGCAGACCACCCAGCCCAGGTCGGGCAGCACCACGATGTCGCCCACGCGCGGGTTGGAGCCATAGTGCAGGTAGGCGGGCACGTCGGCCTTGCGCCAGTACTGGATATGACCTACCGTAGAGAGAGCCTGACAGACCGAGTCGATGCAGCCGGGACGCACATAGAGGTTGGCGGGCACATTGCCTTCGGCCGACGTGATCCACCGCTCATCCAGGATGCGGCGCAGGTTGACCACACGCTCGTCGGCCAGGGGAGTCATGCCGTGGTCGGAGAGAATGATGAGATTCACCTCGCCGGCGATGGGCAGCGACTGGATGCCGTCGTAGAGTCGGCGCATCAGACGGTCCATCTTCACCACGGCGTCGCGCGTGTGCTTGTCTTGCGGGCCGAAGTCGTGACCGTTGTAGTCGGGCTGGTCAAAGTAGGACATGATCAGGCGAGGGCGCTCCTCCTCGGGCAACCGCAGCAGGTCGATGATGCCATTCACGCGCTGGTCGTAAGTCTGCAGGGGCTTGTCTTCGTAGCTGTAGTAGCGCCACGGCGTGATGCCCTGTATCCGCACGTCGGAGCCAGCCCAGTAGTAGGCCACGGTGTTGATGCCGTTTTTCTGGGCCGTCACCCAGATGGGCTCACCACCGTAGAACACGGGGTCTTGCTTGGTCTGAGGGTCGCTCAGGCTGAACTGGCGGCCGGTGGCGGGGTCAAAAAAGTTGTTGGCGATGATGCCATGATGGTCGGGATACAGCCCTGTGGCCAGGGTGTAGTGGTTGGGAAAGGTCTTGGATGGGAAGGAGGGGATGAGGCCCGACTCCACACCCTCGGCGGCCATCTGGTCGAAGAAGGGGGTGTCGTACCATTGCGGATAGTCCCAGCGGCAGCCGTCGAGCGAGATGACCACCGTGTAATGGCCGGCCGCCTGGGCCGTCAGCGAGAGGATGGCAGTGATGAGCAGAAGTATTCTTCGCATGGAATTCTATAATTCTTGATAAACTGATATTTGACAGACTATAGAGAGGGTATGCCATTCGTGAATGACATACCCTCTTCTGGTGATATAACCGTATGTTTAGGAGAAAAATCCGAGCAGCGTACCGGCTGCAACGGCAGAGCCGATCACACCAGCCACATTCGGACCCATGGCGTGCATGAGCAGGAAGTTGTGGCGGTCGTACTCCAGACCGAGGTTGTTGGAGATGCGCGCACTCATAGGCACGGCACTCACACCGGCGTTGCCGATGAGCGGGTTGATCTTCTTGTCTTTGGGCAAGAAGAGGTTCATCAGTTTCACAAACAGCACACCGCTGGCACTGGCGATGATGAAGGCCATGGCACCCAGGAAGAAGATCTTGATGGTGTTGAGCGTGAGAAACTCGCTGGCCTGTGTGGAGCAGCCCACGGTGAGGCCGAGCAGGATGACGATCACATCATTCAGCGCACTGCCGGCGGTCTTGGCCAGACGGGTGGTCTTGCCACTCTCCTTGAGCAGGTTGCCGAAGAAGAGCATACCTAATAGGGGCAGACCCGATGGCACCAGGAAGGTGGTGAGCAGCAGACCGATGATGGGGAAGAGGATACGCTCGGTCTGACTCACGTGGCGGGCGGGCTTCATGTGGATCACGCGCTCTTTCTTGGTGGTGAGCAGACGCATCAAAGGCGGCTGGATCACGGGCACAAGGGCCATGTAAGAGTAGGCGCACACCGCGATGGCTCCCATCAGGTTGGGGCAGAGCTTAGACGAGAGGAAGATGGCCGTGGGACCGTCGGCACCACCGATGATGGCGATACCGGCTGCCTGGTTGGGCTCAAAGCCCAGTGCCAGGGCCACCATGTAGGCACCGAAGATGCCAAACTGTGCCGCGGCTCCGATGAGCACGAGCTTGGGGTTGCTGATCAGGGCTGAGAAGTCGGTCATCGCACCGATGCCCAGGAAGACGAGTGGGGGATACCACCCTTGCTTCACACCCTGGTAGAAGATGTTGAGCACGGAGTTGTCTTCGTAGAGGCCGATCTCCAGGCCGGCATCGGCACGGAAGGGGATATTGCCCAGGATGATGCCCAGACCGATGGGGATGAGCAGCAGGGGCTCGAAGTCTTTCTTGATGGCAAGCCAGATGAAGATGGCTCCCACCACGATCATGATCAGATTGGGGATAGTCGCATTGACAAAGCCTGTGTACGACAGGAAATCCAAAAACTTGGTGGTCAGAAACTCTGTGAATCCCATGGCTTACTCGATGGTTACGAGGACGGCACCTTCCATCACCGTGTCGCCTCTTGTTACTAATATGGATGTCACCTTGCCGCTGTTGTCGGCCTCGATGTTGTTCTGCATCTTCATGGCCTCGAGGATCACCACCGTGTCGCCGCTCTTCACCATGTCGCCGACGTTGACTTTCACATCGGTGATCGTGCCGGGAAGCGGAGCCAGCACCTTGGCACCAGAGCCTGCGGTGGCCTGCGGCTTGGCGGCAGGGGCGGCGGCCGGTGCAGCGGCAGGGGCTGCCGTGGGAGCGCTCACATGCACCTTCTTGGGGCGCGAGGGTTTCTTGACGGGTTCTTTCAGTTCTACTTCGAAAGGCTTGCCGTTGACCGTCACTTTGGCGATGTTGCCTTCGATATCCTCAATCTCGACGTTGTAGTCTACGCCGTTCACTTTATATTGATACTTGCTCATGTCTGTATGGTTTTATGGGTATGATGGGGGTTATATTCTTGTCCAGTTGGAGTGCTTGGGGATGATAGTCAGCACGCCGCTCTCGATGTCGTGGCTGTTGTCGAGGTATTCCTTCAGGGCCATGGCGATCACGGCGGCATAGACATCGGGATCGTCGGCACCAGCACCGTCTTTCACTTTCATCTTCGGGAACGCGCGCTCGTCTTCCTCCTCGTGGCGGTTGGCGATGATGCTCATGTGGCGTGCCTTCATCTCACTTTGCTTGGCCTCTTGCTTGCCTTTCATGAACCGGCCGAAGATACTGAAGAAGATGAAAAGCAGGGCCAGACAGGCGAAAACGATGCCCATCGAAAGCACCGTGATGGCGAAACCATGGGGGTCGTCACGCTTGATCTGGGCCAGCTTCGACTCCGTCACCTGCACGTTGTTGCCGATGTTGGGCGTCACCAGGTCGGCGGAGGTCACCACCCAACGGTCGGCTCCGTCATTCTCACGAGCGTAGGAGGTGTTGGCCGTCAGTACCGGCACGGTCACCGAGTCTACCAGGTCTACACCGTTGCCCTCGTAGAGACCAATCCACAGAGGGGCTTCAGGGTCGGATTTCACACTCAGGTGCAGGCTGCCGGTGGCAGGATTGCTGTTGAGATAGAGGAGCAGATGCTGGCGGCCGGAAAGATTGGTGCGGGGCTCATTGCTTGGAATGATGCTCATCATCGCAATCCTGTCGGGAGCCGACATTTTCTTGTTGAGCACTGCTGTGTCGGTGGCGATATACATGCCACGGAGGTTGAACGTCGAGAACGACACGTTGGCAAGCTCTATCCATGCCAGATGGTTACCGTATTCGTCCACGACGCTGGTGGTGTTGACAGTCATCACCTCATTGATCTTGATGTTGCGCGCTCCCTGGGCGAACATCATGAGGCTGCACAAGGCAAACACAGCAGTCAGTAGTGTAAATCGTTTCATTAAAGTGTATTATAGGTTTTTTAATTAGTTGACAAGTTGACAAGTTGACGAGTTGACAAGTTGATAGTCGGCTGTTGACTTGTTGGTGTCTCCTCCCCTTTGGGGAGGTCGGGAGGGGTATTATCCGCAGAAGAAGAGCACCAGGATCTGGGCCGTGAGGATGCGCAGAAACATGCTCAGCGGATAGACCGTGGAGTAGCCCACGCCGGGAGCCTCGTTGCTGCAGATCTGATTGGCGTAGGCCAGGGCAGGGGGGTCGGTGTAGGCTCCGGCGATCATGCCCATCACCATGAAGTAGTTGAACTTATGGTAGAGCTTGGCCACGACACCCACAATCAGTATCGGGATCACGGTGATGAGAAATCCGGTGTAGACATATTTCAGACCGTCGCCTTGCACCACGGTCTCCCAGAATCCGTCGCCCGCCTTGATACCCACACTGGCCAGAAACAGTACAAGGCCGATCTCGCGGAGCATCATATTGGCACTGGTGGTAGTATAGGTGACCAGCTTGATACGGTAGCCGAAACGGCCGATCAGGATGGCGATGATCAGCGGACCGCCGGCCAGACCCAGCTTCATCGGAACAGGCATGCCGGGGAAGGCGATAGGCAGGCTGCCGAAGAGGATACCCAGCATGATGCCCACGAAGATGGTGGCGATATTGGGGGCGTTGAGACGCTTCACCTCGTCGCCCATCATCTCGGCCACGCGGTTCACGTTGTCTTCAGGACCCACCACCATCACGCGGTCGCCGATGTGGAAGTGGTGGTTGCGGCCGGCAAACAGCTCTATGCCATGGCGAGTGATGCGTGTCACGTTCACGCCATAGACGCTCGAGAAGTGCATCTTGCCAAGGGTCTTGCCGTTCATAGAGGGCTTCGTCACCACGATGCGGCGCGATACCATCGGGCGCTTCTCCAGTTCCACGTGCCACTCGTCGTCCAACTCCGGGCCGATAAATGCCTTGATGGGCTCCACGTCGGCCTCGGCACACACGATGAGCATCTCGTCGCCCACCTTGAAGATGGTATCGCGGTTGGGGATGCTCACTTGACCGTCGTGAAGATAGCGCGAGCAGACAAAGTCGCGGTTCAGAAACTCGCTGATCTGCATCAGGTTGCGACCCTCCAGATACACATTCGACACCTTCAGGTGGAGCATGTGGGGCTTCTCATGGGGATTCTCGGCCTCCTCAGCCTTGAGCTGGGCCTCCTCGTCCTGCAGGCGGGAGCGGCACAGCAGACGCACGGCTATGGTGGAGAGAATGATGCCCACCACGCCCAGCGGATAGGCACAGGCGTAGCCGGAGGCAATCTGAGGCGTGTCGTCGGTCTTGAACACCGTGTTGATGGCCTCGGTGGCGGCACCAAGACCGGGGGTGTTGGTCACAGCACCGTAGAGCGTGCCGATCATCATCGGCAGATTGTGCCGGTCGGAGGTGTCGAAGAAGATATAGTAGCAACCAAACATCACCAGGATGTTGAGCAGGATAATCGAAGTGGATAGAATATTGAGCGTCACACCGTCTTTCTTGAAACTCTCAAAGAAGCCCGGACCCACTTGCAGACCGATCATAAAAACAAAAAGTATCAGGCCGAAGTCCTGACAGAAATTCAGTATCGTCAATGGCGCCGTGAAATGGATGTGGCCTGCTATAATGCCGGCGAACAAAACGAATGTGACACCAAGGGAGATACCTCCGATTTTCAGTTTGCCAAGATAAACTCCTACGGCTATCACTATGGCGTAAAGTAATACTACGTGTGCGACAGAATCCGTGGAGGTAAATAAATCAATGAGCCAATCCATGCTTTATCTTTAATGACCGATGCAAATGCAAATTTGGATGCAAAGTTACACAAAATATCTCGTATCAGGCAATTTTTGCGCAATTATTTATGGTGTGTGCAACTATTTTTGAATTTTTCACGTTTAAATATTAATTTCTACCTTTTTCTTTCTGCTTATCAAGAAAATCCATTATCTTTGCAGGGTTTTAACGGGCTGGTTGGCCCCTTCTTGATTTTTCAACTAACTTATATAATAAATTTCACTATGTCAAACAACAAGGAAAAGCTCTTCACCGAGTTTCAGGCACCAACTACACAGGAATGGCTTGACAAAATTCAAGTAGACCTGAAAGGAGCCGACTTCAACAAGAGACTCGTATGGAGAACCAACGAAGGTTTTAATGTGCAGCCTTTCTACCGCCGCGAAGATGTCTTGAAACTCAAGACACCCGAAGCACTGCCAGGCGAGTTCCCATTCGTACGTGGCAACAAGAAAGACAACAACGTGTGGTATGTCAGGCAGAATATCATGGCTGATGATGCCGCCGCTGCCAACGCAAAGGCACTCGACGTGCTCAACAAGGGTATCGACTCTCTCGGATTCCGCATCCCGGGTGATAAGGTGAGCGAGGATTTCATCAACACCTTATTAGATAACATTCTCTGTGAATGTATTGAGGTCAACTTCGAGACTTGCCCCTGCAAGGCGCTCACACTGGCTCAGATCCTCAGGGCATACTTCGAGAAGAAAGGATATGACAAGGAGAAACTCGTGGGAAGCATCAACTTCGACCCCATCAGCAAAATCGTGATGAAGGGTAAGGATGCCACCGAGAAACTCGCCGACGCACCCAAACTCGTCGAGACTCTCAAGGACTTCCCGCATTTCCGCTGCATCGCAGTCAATTCCGACGCCCTCAACAACGCCGGTGCTTATATCGTACAGGAACTGGGATACGCACTCGCATGGGGCAATGAGTATATGCAGCTGCTCACCGAGGCTGGCATCGACGCCGACCTTGCCGCCAGCAAGATCAAGTTCAACATGGGCGTGTCGGAGAACTACTTCATGGAGCTGGCTAAGTTCCGCACCGCACGTATGCTCTGGGCACAGATTGTCAAGCAGTATGAGCCTAAGTGCGACTGCTCATGCCAGATGATCGTCAACGCCACGACATCCAAATACAACCAGACACTCTTCGACAGCTATGTCAATCTGCTGCGCTCTCAGACCGAGGCCATGAGTGCAACACTCGCTGGCATACACTCATTGGTCGTCACTCCGTTTGACGCACCTTACGAGACTCCCAATGACTTCTCTGAGCGTATCGCACGCAACCAGCAGCTGCTGCTCAAGGAGGAGAGCCACTTCGGAGCCGTCGTCGACCCGGGAGCAGGATCATACTATATCGAGCACCTCACCGACAGCCTCGCAACAGAAGGATGGAAAATCTTCCTGCAGGTCGAGGAGGAGGGCGGATTCCTCGCAGCTGCCAAGGAGGGCAAGGTGCAGGATGTCATCAACGCCACCAACGAGAAGCGCCACGCCGACGCAGCCAAGCGCAAGGAGTTCATTCTCGGCACCAACCAGTTCCCCAACTTCACCGAGAAGTCGGAGGGCAAGAAGGCCGTCGACGGCCAGTGCTGCTGTCAGGGCGACAAGGAGACTGCATTCAAGGCCATCAAGTCGACACGTCTCGCTGCCGACTTCGAAAACCTGCGCATACATACCGAGGAGACAAAGGTGCCCGTGGCTTTCATGCTCACCATCGGCAATCTGGCCATGCGCCAGGCACGTGCTCAGTTCTCATGCAACTTCCTCGCATGCGCCGGATACAAGGTGATAGACAACCTGGGCTTCAAGACCGTGGAAGAGGGCGTAGACGCAGCCCTCGAGGCCGGAGCCGACATCGTGGTGCTCTGCTCAAGTGATGACGAATATGCTGAGTATGCCATACCGGCATTCAAGTATCTCGACGGAAGGGCTATGTTTGTCGTGGCAGGCGCACCGGCTTGCATGGAAGACCTCAAGGCAGCAGGCATCGAGAATTTCGTACATGTGCGCTGCAATGTGCTCGAGACTTTGAAAGAATACAATGCCAAGTTAGGAATCTAAGAAAATCCACAAATCATGAGAAAGAATTTTAAAGATATAGATATATATGCTGGTATTCACGCTCAGAACGGAGCGGAATGGCAGAATGCTAACGGCATTGCTTACAACTGGAAAACACCAGAGCATATCGAAGTAAAGCCGGTATATACCAAAGAAGACCTCGAGGGCATGGAGCACCTCGACTTCACCGCAGGAATTCCTCCCTATCTCCGCGGACCGTACTCTATGATGTATCCCTTCCGCCCATGGACCATCCGTCAGTATGCCGGATTCTCCACAGCTGAGGAGTCCAACGCTTTCTACCGCCGCAACCTGGCATCCGGACAGAAGGGACTCTCCGTGGCCTTCGACCTGCCCACACACCGTGGATACGACCCTGACAACCCACGTGTCGTAGGCGACGTGGGTAAAGCGGGTGTCTCCATCTGCAATGAGGAGAATATGAAGGTGCTCTTCTCGGGCATTCCTCTCAACAAGATGTCGGTGTCTATGACCATGAACGGTGCCGTGCTGCCCATCCTCGCTTTCTATATCGTAGCAGGTCTGGAGCAGGGGGCAAAGCTCGAGGAGATGGCTGGTACCATCCAGAATGATATCCTCAAGGAGTTTATGGTGCGCAACACTTATATCTATCCGCCGGCATTCTCCATGAAGATCATCGCCGATATCTTCGAGTTCACCTCACAGAAGATGCCGAAGTTCAACTCCATCTCCATCTCTGGTTATCACATGCAGGAGGCTGGTGCCACTGCAGATATCGAGCTGGCTTACACGCTGGCCGACGGTATGGACTATATCCGCACGGGTGTCAACGCCGGTATCGATGTCGACGCTTTCGCACCACGACTCTCATTCTTCTGGGCCATCGGTATGAACCACTTCATGGAGATCGCCAAGATGCGTGCAGGACGTCTGCTCTGGGCAAAGATCGTCAAGAGCTTCGGAGCCAAGAACCCCAAGTCGCTCGCACTGCGTACACACTCGCAGACATCGGGATGGTCGCTCACCGAGCAGGATCCGTTCAATAACGTCGGACGTACCTGTATCGAGGCCATGGCAGCCGTGCTCGGACATACTCAGTCGCTCCACACCAACGCCCTCGACGAGGCCATCGCACTGCCCACCGACTTCTCTGCACGTATCGCGCGTAATACGCAGATCTATATCCAGAATGAGACCAAGGTGTGCAAGCAGATCGACCCATGGGCTGGATCATACTATGTGGAGACGCTCACCAACGAACTCGTGCACAAGGCATGGGAGCATATCCAGGAAATCGAAAAACTGGGCGGTATGGCAAAAGCCATCGAGACAGGTCTGCCAAAGATGCGTATCGAGGAGGCTGCTGCACGCACCCAGGCTCGTATCGACTCGGGCGTGCAGACCATCGTCGGCACCAACAAATACCGTCTCGACCATGAAGATCCTATCGATATCCTCGAGGTCGACAACACAGCCGTGCGCAAACAGCAGGAGGAGTCGCTCGCCGCAGTGCGCGCCTCACGAGACGAGGCCGCATGCCAGGAGGCTCTCAAGGCCATCACAGCTTGTGTGCGCGACTTCAACGAGGGCAGAAAGAGCAAGGACAACCTGCTCGACCTGGCTGTCAAGGCAGCCCAGCTCCGTTGTACTCTTGGAGAGATCAGTGATGCCTGCGAGGAAATCGTGGGACGTTATAAGGCAGTAATCAGAACTATTTCAGGCGTGTATTCAGCAGAAAGCAAAAACGACTCCGACTTTGAGAAAGCTTGTGAGTTGACAGAAGAGTTTGCCAAGAAAGAGGGCAGGCGCCCACGTATCTTCGTGGCTAAAATGGGACAGGACGGTCATGACCGTGGAGCCAAAGTGGTGGCCACAGGATATGCCGACTGTGGATTCGACGTGGATATGGGACCGCTCTTCCAGACTCCGGCTGAAGCTGCACGCGAGGCCGTGGAGAATGACGTGCACGTAGTGGGCGCTTCTTCGCTCGCCGCAGGACACAAGACGCTCATACCGCAGCTCATCGAGGAGCTCAAGCGCCTCGGGCGGCCCGACATCATGGTCATCGCCGGTGGTGTCATACCCGCTCAGGACTATGACTTCCTCTACAAGGCAGGTGTGGCCGCCATCTTCGGACCTGGCACATCCGTCGCCAAGGCTGCCGTAGAGATGATGAACATCCTGCTCGACAAGTAGTCTGATCCCTATGGGCTCTGATGGGTTCTGATGGGCTCGATGGGTCTGATGGGCTTGATGGGCTCTGATGGGCTTTATGGGTCTGATGGGTTTTATGGGCTTGATGGGCTTTGTGCTCATTAGCCCCCATCCCGCCCACAAAGCCCATCCCGCCCACAAAGCCCATCCCGCCCATGAAGCCCATCCCGCCCACAAAGCCCATCCCGCCCATAACCCCCATCCCGCCCATAACCCCCATCCCCCATAAACCCCACCCCATCCCCCCAATAATACCCTATCAAAAAAAGAAAAAAAATGAAGGAGGACAAGACTTTTCTAAGACAGGGCAACAATTACCGTACACTGAATGCTTTTCAGAAGGCGGAGTGCATATATGACGTGACTTTTTATTTCGCCCATAAATACCTGAAAGCAGGTGACCGCACCATAGACCAGATGATACAAGCTGCCCGTTCTGGAAAGCAAAACCTGGCAGAGGGTAACATTGACGGTATCACTTCACGTGAGATGGAAATCAAACTGACCAATGTCAACCGCGCATCACTCCACGAACTTCTTTTGGATTATGAAGATTATTTGCGTGCCAGGGGACTGGAGCAGTGGAAGTATGATGATTTGCGTTGTGTACAGACTCGCGCTTTCTGTAAGATGCATCTTGACTCGGCTGTTTTCCGGGAGAAAATAAAGGAACGTACAGACGAGACGATAGCTAATATTGCGATTACGCTCATTCACCAATGCGATGTGCTGATTAAAGGCCTCATTGAGTGGAAAAAGCGAGACTTTAAGGAAAATGGCGGTATCAAAGAAGAAATGTATCGTGCCAGAAAAGATTGGATGATACGGAACAGGTAGGCTGGATTCTTTACTTTTTATGGGGCTTCGGATAAGGTTAAAAAATAAGGTTTCTCTGCCTGACGGCCTCAAATAGCAGGATGGCGGCGCTCACAGATACATTAAGCGAGTCGAGGCGGCCCAGCATCGGGATACGGATATGCGCATCGGCGGCCTGACGCCATACGTCGGTCAGTCCTGTCGACTCCGTACCCATGACGATGGCAGTGCCACGGCGCATGTCGGTGTCGTAGTAGAGATGAGAGTCCTGCAGCTGTGCGGTCAGGATCTGGATGCCTCTCTCCTTGAGAAATGTGATACACTCCGACGACGTGCATGCCACGCAGGGCACACTGAATATGGCACCGATACTACTGCGTATCAGATTGGGATTGTAGAGGTCGGTCAGAGGGTCGCACACGATCACAGCGTCGGCGTGGGCGGCATCGGCACTGCGCAGCACCGCACCTAAGTTGCCGGGCTTCTCTACGCTTTCAAGCACTGCCAGCAGTGGATGTTCGGGCAGACGCAGGTCTTCAAGTCCCAACGTGCGGCTTTTCACTGCAGCGATGACACCCTCTGTGCCGCCACGGTATGCCATCTTGTCGTAGACCTCCGGCGTCACTTCGTAGCACTCGCACCCTGATAGGAATGTGGGTAGTGAGGGGCTGCCTGTCGAATGCTCAAGGATAGACGGGCAATAAAAGACGGTCTGCAGCACATAGCCAGCCTCGACACAATGGCCTAACTCACGCAGGCCTTCCACGATGAAAAGTCCGCGCTCACGTCGCTCTGCTGATTTCTTCTGCAGTGCGACCATTTTTTTTATCCTTTCATTCTGCTGGCTTGAAATGACCATTCCTACCATGTGCTCATCTCCTCTTTTTCCCATTGTCACCTTTCATCTCTCATTTTTAACTAAACTTTCCCACCTTATTTTATCAAGAATTAAAGAATTTTCATTCATACAGGAATTTATAGGAATTTGAGAAGAAATGGCAAGCCATTTCATTTTCTCCGCAAGTGGGATTCCCGTCGCTTGCGACGGATAATTCTCGATAATACTTTTATTGATTATAAATTCTTAAATTACCTCCCTTCGGTCAGTGGGTCTACGACAAATCTCTTAAATTCTTGATAAACAATTTGTTACAATCGCTTTAAGGGTAGAGAAACTTCAGTTTTTAATTTTTAATTTTTAATTTTTAATTTTTAATTTACTCAATGCTCTCTATCCTCACGCCGTCGAGTTCTTCCATGATGCTGAGCAAGCGTGACTCATACTTGTCGCGCTTCACTTTCACTTCAAACGATACGGTGTAGTGGGGATTGCCGGGAGTCTTGTCCTCGCGCATGTTGTAGGAGTCGATGCTCATGCCGTCTTTGCGGAAACGGTCGAGCACCTGACGCACAAAGTCGAGGCTGGGCGAGGAGAATGTGATGGCGATGTTGCGTGTGCCGAAGCGCTGCATCACATAATTGAGCACCTCCAGGCAGATCAGCACCATCACCGTGGCGGTGGTGGCCAGAACGTACATGCCCGAACCACACGTCATGCCGATGGCGGCAGTCACCCACAGGCCGGCGGCGGTGGTGAGGCCTCTCACCACGTGCTTCTGGAATATGATTGTGCCCGCTCCGATGAAACCGATGCCACTCACCACCTGGGCCGCCACACGCGACGGGTCGAGCCGCACGTTGATACCCTCGTGGGTGAGGATGTCCATGAAGCCAAACTGTGAGATGACCATAAACAGTGCACTGCCGAGGGCCACTAAGAAATGGGTGCGGAAACCGGCCTCTTTGGCACGGTATCCGCGTTCCAGACCGATGGCTCCGCCCAGGATGGCGGCCACGAAAAGACGGAGGATGAATTCAGTGGTCATGGCTGAAATATCGTTGATTGTCAATTAAATATGAGCTCTTCTTTCTCCGCGTGCTTGTCGATGTGGATGGTGTCGCCCGTTTGCAGGTCGCCACCGAGAATACGCTCGCAAAGACCGTCTTCGATATAGTTCTGGATGGCACGCTTCAGAGGACGGGCACCAAACTGTACGTCGTAGCCCTTGGTGGCAACAAACTCTTTGGCGGCATCGCTGATCTCTATATGGTAGCCCATCTCCTCGGTGCGCTTGAAAAGACCGCGCAACTCGATGTTGATAATCTTCTTGATGGCCTCAAGGTCGAGCTGGTCGAACGTGATGATCTCGTCAAGACGGTTGAGGAACTCAGGGGCAAACTGCTTGCTCAGGCTCTTCTGGATGATGGAGCGGGCATGCTGCTTGTCGCTCTCGTTCATACTCAGGCCAAGGGCACCGCCGGCGTTGAAGCCGATGCCACGACCAAATTCCTTCAGCTGACGGGTGCCCGCATTGGAGGTCATGATGATCACCGTGTTGCGGAAGTCGACCAGACGGCCGTTGCCGTCGGTCAGACGACCCTCGTCGAGCACCTGCAAGAGCAGGTTGAACACGTTGCCATGGGCTTTCTCTATCTCGTCGAGCAGCACGATGGAGTAGGGGTGACGGCGCACCCGTTCTGTCAACTGGCCGCCCTCTTCATAGCCCACATATCCCGGAGGAGCTCCGATCAGACGCGACACGTTGAAGCCCTCGGTATACTCGCTCATGTCGATGCGTATCAGGTCGTCGGCACTGCCAAACATGTATTCGGCCAACTTCTTGGCCAGGTAGGTCTTGCCCACACCGGTAGGACCGAGAAACATAAACACGCCGATGGGATGGTTGGGTTCTTTCAGGCCCACACGGTTGCGCTGGATGGCTTTCACCATCTTGTCGATGGCTGCATCCTGGGCGATCACGGCGTTCTTCAGCTCTGTGCCCATCACACGCAGACGGGCACCCTCGGCTTCTGCCATGCGCTGCACTGGCACGCCCGTCATCATCGACACCACGTCGGCCACTTCCTTCTCGGTCACGGTCTCGCGGGTGCCGCTTTCGCCGTTGGTCCAGTCGTCGTTCATCTTCTGAAGCTCTTGCTCCAGCATCAACTGGCGGTCGCGGAAACTGGCGGCCAGCTCATAGTTCTGATTCTGCACGGCGCCCTGCTTCTTCTTCTTCACAGCCTCGATCTCCTTCTCTTTCTCGGCAATCTCGGGAGGAATCTGGGCATGCTGCAGATGCACGCGCGAGCCTACCTCGTCGAGGGCGTCGATGGCCTTGTCAGGAAAAGCACGGTCGGTGACATACCGCTCTGTCAGTTTGACACATGCCGTGATGGCATCGTCGGTGTAGTTGACATGATGATGCTGCTCGTAGCGGTCTTTGATATTCGAGAGTATCTGAAGGGTCTCGTCGGCAGTGGTCGGCTCTACAAGCACTTTCTGGAAACGGCGCTCCAGAGCTCCGTCTTTCTCGATGCTGTTGCGGTATTCGTCGAGGGTGGTGGCACCGATACACTGGATTGTGCCGCGGGCCAGCGCGGGCTTGAGGATGTTGGCGGCATCCATCGATCCCGGCGTCGATCCGGCACCGATCATCGTGTGCACTTCGTCGATGAAGATGATGATGTCGGGATTCTGCTCCAGCTCCTTGATGAGGGCCTTGATGCGCTCCTCAAACTGTCCGCGGTATTTCGTGCCTGCCACCACAGAGGTCAGGTCGAGACTCACCACGCGCTTGTTGAAGAGGATGGGGGAGGTGCGGTGCTTCACTATCAGTTGGGCCAGACCCTCCACAATGGCACTCTTGCCCACACCGGGCTCGCCGATGAGCACGGGATTGTTCTTCTTGCGGCGACAGAGAATCTCCATCACACGCTGCATCTCTTTCTCACGGCCCACTACGGGGTCGAGCTTGCTCTCTGAGGCGGCCTTCGTCAGGTCTGTGGAGAAATTGTCAAGCACAGGGGTCTTGCCCGATGGCTTGCGGGTCTGGGTCGTAGTGCCCTTGCCGGGCTGATTGGACGAAGCATCGGAGTCGTTGCTGTGCATCATGCTGTCGTCTTCCTCCTCGTCATAGCCCTCGTCGGGCAGGCCGATGCCGTCTTTGGGCACATTGGCTTGCTTCTGAAAATATCTCAATGCGTCTTCGTAATTCATGTCGTTGGTTTCTAATACTTCTTTCGCACCATTGTTCGCCTGGTCATGAAGGATGGCCAGCAACAGATGGTGCACGTCTACAGTCTGGGTGTGCTGAATACGGGCTTCAAGCACAGCCAGCTTTAATATGTTACTCGCTTTGTCGTTCAATACCAGCTCACGAGTGTTGATGGGCTGGCCATATTCGTTTTCTCTGACTTTGTCCTCAAGGTCGCTTTTCACTTCCTGGATGTCTATGTTCATCTGCTTGAAATAGTCAAGAACATGACTCGAACGCTCACGGAGAATTCCCATGAGAAGATGTTCCGGACCCACTGAGCGACTGGCCAGACGCGTCGCCTCTTCACGGCTGAAGGAGAGTATCTCCGATACTTTGGGGGAGAACTGGCTGGTCATCATCTTTTTTACCTTTCTTTAAAAAATCCTTTCAGAATACATCCTTGCAAATAGTGTGCCAAGTTGGAAATGCCTTTCACCTTCCACCTTTCCACCTTTTCACCTTTTCACCTTTTCACCTTTTCACCATCCACCTTCCTTATTCTTTCCTCGTATTCTTCCTCGAAGTTGGGGGTGAAAAAACCTTTGCCCATGTGCTCTTTGATGTCTTGCTCACTGAAAAAGGCGCCGCCTGCCAACTCCTCGGGGTTGGGTGTCACCACGCCGTCATAGACTGTGCGATAGACGTATACCAGTTCGCGCTCGCGCTTGCCTTCAAACACATAGCGGCATACAAAGACTGGCTCAAATGCCGTCACACCCAGCTCTTCACGCACTTCGCGGCGCAGGGCGTCGGTCACTTCCTCGCCCAGGTCTACATGGCCGCCGGTGGAGGTGTCCCATTTGCCCGGCTGTATGTCTTTCCATTCAGGACGCTTCTGGAGGTAGAGCTCGCCTTTGCTGTTAAACAGGTGCAGGTGTACTACGGGGTGGAGCACTTTCGAGCCGTCGTGGGCCTCCGACCGCTTGATACTGCCTATCACACGGCCTTCTTCGTCGACCACGGGAAATAGTTCTTTCTGATTGTCCATAGTTGCTATATATCAGGTTGGTCACAGACGCATGATGGCTGTAAAATGATGGGCGAAGGTCTCTGCCACCTGCGTAGGCGCTTCTCTGAAGATGCCGAAGACACTGCTGCCACTGCCTGACATCTGGGCATAGACGGCGCCCATGTCATACAGGCATTGCTTGATAAACCCGATCTCAGGATAGAGGTCGAATATCGGCTCCTCAAAGTCGTTGTACAAATCGTCACACCAGGTTTCGATCGGCTGGTGTACTATGTCGCGGCAGCATTTCTCGGGCTGGCGGGGGTGAATATTGCCGTAGGCTTCTTTGGTCGATACGGCGATGTCGGGCTTGACAAGTGCCAGGTAGAGGCCCTTCAATTGTGGGATGCCCTCTCCGAGGGGTTCCAGCAGGTCGCCGATGCCATGGGCATAGGCCGGGCACGACTGGATGAAAAAGGCACAGTCGGCACCTAGACGGGCGGCATATCTCTCCATCTTCTCTGTGTCCATGCCCAGCTGATACGCCGAGTTGAGCAGGGTGATCATGTGGGCAGCATCGCTCGAACCTCCGCCAAGGCCAGCCTGCGAGGGAATGCCTTTGTGCAGGTGTACGTGCAAGCGGGGGAGGGTATAGTCGGCGGCCAGCAGCCGGTAGGCCTTGCTCACCAGGTTGTCTTCGTCATTGCTGGCGATGTCGATGCCGGTCACTTTGATGTCACAGTCGGGCACACTGGGAAAATCGGCGTCCATCTCGCAGATCTCCAGGGCGTCGTGCAGGGGGATAGGATAAAACACGGTCTCCAGGTCATGGTAGCCGTCAGCGCGGCGTGACACCACGTTCAGGCCCAGGTTTAGTTTAGCGCAAGGAAAAGTGATCATAGCTCTTAATTCAAAATCCACATTTGTTAATTCTCATACCGCATCGCAGTAATAATCCCAACACACCCTTTCTATTTCACCCAAAATCTCCCCATCTTCACACCTCCCCTCCTTCACCCAGAATCTCTCCATCTTCACACCTCCCCTCCTTCGGAGGGGCCGGGGGAGGTTACCGGGGGAGGTTATTCACCTCGAAGCCCTGAAGCTCTCCAGATTCTCATATCTGCGTTTCATCATGCGCACGTAGATGTTGCGTATCCAGTATTTGTTGGTCGCGATGAAGCCCACGCCGATCAGGGCTATCAGCACGTAGGCGGGTGTCTTGCCCATGAGCAGCGGCAGCACGCCTACCAGGATGGGGGGCACAAACAGGGCGGCCATCTCTACGGCCAGTTGCACGTAGTTGTTCTCCACGGTGCCCTTGCCGATAAACTTGGTGTTCAGCGGGATGGTCTGCTTGTTGTAGATGGCCATGTGGAGGAAGATGCAGTAGACGGGGCCGGCGGTGAGCAGCATCACAGCCACCATCATCATCAGGCTGCATTTTCCCATCACGATGACAGGGATCATCAGCAGGAAGGGCACCAGCAACAGCAAGGCGTAGAAGTAGTATTTGGCTTTCAGCAGCGAGATGATGTTCTCCTTGTGCACCATCAGGCATTCGATGTAGTTGCCCTCATAGCACATGGTGCGCACCAGGATCGTAGCACCGTAGATGGCGAAGTTGTATACACAGAGGAAAATCGTCATGCCACCGTCGTAGATGTCGGTGAATGAGATGAGCATGCTGAATACGAACACCAGGATATTGATGCTGATAAATCCGCGGCGGATATTCCTGTTGCGCATGATGCTCTTGATCTCCAGCTTGAGATATTCGCCCAACTCTCCGTAGCGGTCGAGGGCACTCAGCTGACTCACATGCTTGAGCGTCGTCTTCTCTTGGCGGGACAGCTCGGCATAGACGGAGGCATACTGCACACGGCGGTTGATCAGGATGAGCAGCACAAGCACCAGAAGCAGGGGGATGAACAGCAGGGGCGACCAGCGGGCTGCCAGGTCGCCTAAGGTGGCGTAGGTCTCACAGAGCTTCACGATGCCGGCATCCGAACCGATATACCAGGGGGAGAAGATGGCGGCGAAGATCACGGCCGGGAGCACCCACCAGTAGGTGTGCTGGTTGACCAGCGTGCGCACCAGCATGTAAAGTTGACTGCTGACAAGGATCACCAGATAGAGGGCAAGCAGGAAACCGATGGTCGAGAGCAGTCCCTCGCTGAACACCACCGACATGATGCTGTAGGGCAGAAACAGTGCAAACCAGATGAGATTGCCGCCGCTGGTGATGGAGTTGAAGATGAAGCTGTCGATGCAGGCGTATTTGCCCATGGGAAGCAGGATGTAGGGCTTGATCAGCTGCGACGGTGTCTGCTGAGCCATAAAGCGGAACAGAAAGTCGACGCCGAAGATGAAAGGCATGATGCCAAACATCAGCTCGCAGGCTGTGCGAGACTCGCTCGAGTTGGCAATCAGCGCAAGCATCACCGAGATAAACATCAGGTAGAGTATCGTGAAGGCTGCACCGAAATACATCATGGCCTTGCCCACCTTGTTTTGGCTGAGGGCCAGATTGCGCTTCTCCGAGAGCTTGTTGTGCTGGCGAAGCGTCTTGATCAGTTCCCATCGGGTCATCTTTTTCATGCTGTTCATTCTCTTACGTTTCTATGGTATGCCATCAGTCTCCGGTCATTGATGGAGCCTCTCTCATCTTAAGTCTACCACTTCGGCTTCGGGGAAGTCCTTGGAGTTGAAAGTAAAGGATGCGTCGCTCTGCTTGGAGGCCTTGAACTGGCTGATCGTGATAGTTGTCCATTTGCCCTTGGTCTTCATCCTCACCGTGGTGGGCAGGTAGGTCTTGCTGTTCACCGTGATATACATCTCCTGGATGGCACGCTTCTTGTCCTGGGCAGTCAGGTGTATCTTGTAGCCTCCCGACACGTTGGTCATGCCCAAAGCGTAGCCTTTCTTGTAGAGGGTGATAAACGTATAGGGGTTCATCTTTGCTTGCTGGGTCTCCGAGGGGTTGCTCACGTTCACCTCTTCTGAGTCTTTCATGTAGGTCCACTGGGTCTTCCCGTTAAACCATACCGAGGCTTCGGGAGTGGTGGCGCGGAATTTGTTGCCTTTGATGGCGATGGTGCCGGATACGGTGCCGGTGCTCTCGCCGGAGATCTTGAAACGGGCGCTCGCACCGTCTTTGTTGTTCACGATAGCGGCCGTCTTGTCAAGGATCTGACGGGCCTTGGTCGCATTCTGGGCGTTCAGCGCGAGGCTGAGCATAGCCACGCAGGCCATAAGTATGATTCTTTTCATTGTCTTTCCTTTTTTTTGTTCTTTTTCACTGTCTGGTGTCCGTTTCTCGCTGATCATGAAGAAAAGCGAAAGACGAAGGTCAATGGACTATTTGTTTTGCTGAAGCAGAGCCATCAGACTGTTTTCATCCGTGATGAGCACTTCTCTCGGCTTACTGCCCTGGGCGGCACCTACCACACCGGCTTTCTCAAGCTGGTCCATCAGGCGGCCGGCACGGTTGTAGCCGATGGAGAACCGGCGCTGCACCATGCTCGTAGAGCCTTGCTGGGTGGCCACGATATGGCGGGCGGCTTCCTCAAACAAGGGGTCGAGGGTCGACATCTCCACCGAGCCGTTCTCGAAGCCTGCGGACTCTTCGCCCACGGGCTCTGGCAACTCCATCGGCGAGGTCGGACCCGGCTGCTGGGCCACATATTCGTTGATGCGCTCCACCTCGGGGGTGTCGATGAATGCGCATTGTACACGCACAGGGTCGCTGCCGTTGAGGAAGAGCATGTCGCCGCGGCCCACCAGCTGGTTGGCGCCGGGGCGGTCGAGGATGGTGCGGGAGTCGATCATCGCACTCACCTTGAATGCCATGCGGCCGGGGAAGTTGGCTTTGATGTTACCGGTGATGATGCTGGTGGTAGGACGCTGCGTGGCGATCACCATGTGGATGCCCACGGCTCGGGCCAGCTGAGCAATGCGCGCGATGGGCAGCTCTATCTCCTTGCCGGCGGTCATGATCAGGTCGCCAAACTCGTCGATGATCACCACGATATAGGGCATGTATTCATGACCCTCGGCGATGTTGAGCTGGTGGTTGACGAATTTCTGGTTGTATTCCTTGATGTTGCGGGCCTTCACTTGCTTGAGCATGTCGTAGCGGTGGTCCATCAGGGTGCAAAGGCTCTTCAGCGTGCGCACCACCTTGGTCACGTCGGTGATGATCGGCTCGTCGTCGTCGTCGACAGTGGCCATGAAATGGTCGGCGATGGGGGCGTAGACACTGAACTCCACCTTCTTGGGGTCGATCAGCACCAGCTTCAGCTCATTGGGGTGCTTCTTGTAGAGCAGCGACGTGATGATCGCGTTCAGACCTACTGACTTACCCTGGCCGGTGGCACCGGCTACAAGCAGGTGGGGAATCTTAGCCAGGTCTACCATATACACCTCGTTGGTGATAGTCTTGCCAAGGGCGATGGGCAACTCCATCTTCGATTCCTGGAATTTCTTCGAGTCGAGGATGCTGCGCATCGACACGATGTTGGGCTTGGCATTGGGCACCTCGATACCGATGGTGCCTTTGCCCGGGATAGGGGCGATGATACGGATGCCCAGGGCCGAAAGACTCAGGGCAATGTCGTCCTCAAGGTTCCTGATCTTGGATATCCTCACACCTTCAGCGGGGGTGATCTCGTAGAGCGTGATGGTAGGACCTACGGTGGCCTTGATCTCGCGGATCTGTACGCCAAAACTGCCCAGCACCTTCACGATCTGGTTCTTGTTGGCCAGCTGCTCCGTCTCGTCGATGTAGGGCTTGCCGTCGTTCTCATACTGCTTCAGCAGGTCGAGGGTGGGATATTTGTATCTCGTGAAGGGCTCCTTCGGGTTGATGGGTGTGCTCAGCGGGTCTTTGTCGTTGAGGGTCTTGCCCTTGGCACGCTCTTCTTCGGCACCAGTCTCTATCTCCATGCTCAGGGGGGTCTTTGCCTCTGGCTTGGGCCTCCTGATGCGCCCGAAGTCGGCATCACTGTAGGAGGGATCTATGATGTTGACCTTGCCGTCGTCGGTAAACTCCACCGTCTGTGGGGCGGGGTTGTCATAGACAGCGGCTGGCATCAGAGACGTGGATGCGGCTTCAGTGGAGTCGGAGGACGTACTGACGTCGGAACGGTTGTTGGTGATCGAAAACTCCACTTTCTGCAATAGCCTCGAGGGATTGAGCAGGTTGCGCGTATAATAAACGGTCTCTGCACTCAGGTAGGTGATATAGGCCAGGGCTACGACCACCAGCAGGGCGATGAGACCGGGAGCGCCCACCACATTCTCTATCCTCTGGCAGCAAAACAGACCGTGGTCGCCGCCGGGATTGAAGATGGAGCCGGTAAACAGAGGGGTGAGAAATTTGGCAAATGCCACCGAGCACCAGATCATAATCAGGGCGATGGAGAAAAACCATTTGGTCAGGTTGATGCTCTTGTAGGCTTTGGTCAGTTTCAGACCTGCCAGGATGATAAAGGCGGGAATGCCGAATGCGGCCAGACCGAATCCACGCGCTATCAGATAGTCTGACACGATGGCGCCTATGGAGCCGCAAAGGTTTTGAAACGTACGGTTGGTATTGGCCACTTCGCCCTCTCGCAGCGACAGCACCAGGCTCTGGTCGGCCTCGCCCGTGCTGAAATAGGAGGAGAAGGCAATCAGAAGGATGATGGCAAGTACAAAGAGGAAGAACCCCACGATGAAGGAGGTGCGCTCATCTCTGAGAAACTGGATGCCAAGGGTTTCGCTGAATGAGGTATTTTTTTTGATCGTTTTCTTACGAGCCATTGTTGTGATGTCTTTTAATTGAGAATACCTGAATATCTCTCTGAATATATTACATTTCCAATCGCAGGGCAGAAGATGGGCTGCCACCGCTTATTTTTTTGCAAAAGTAACAGAAAAAAACAAGAAAACACATATATTTTCATAACTTTTTTCTATTTTTGCAAATTGTAACGAATTTCAATGGTTAAAAAGATTTATAAAAAATACGAAAAAAAAGAGATCTCACAACTGCCGAGAGCCACTTTCCCTGGAAGAATCATTGTAGTCTCTACTGCCAGAGAGACGGAGAAGGCTGTCGACTTCCTGCTCAGTTGTCCGTTGCTCGGACTGGATACGGAGACGAAACCTTCTTTTAAGAAAGGAAGGCAAAATGTGGTATCATTGCTGCAAGTATCTACCTTGGACACTTGCTTCTTGTTCAGGCTGAATCTCACAGGACTCACACCGCCGCTGGTCAGGCTGCTCGAAGACACTGACGTGGTGAAGGTGGGGCTGTCGCTCGGCGACGACGTCTTGTCGCTGCATAAAAGGGGAAATTTCCAACCGGGTAGTTTCATCGACTTGCAAGATCACATGCGAGAGCTGGGTGTCGAAGACCTGAGCTTGCAGAAACTCTATGCCAATTTCTTCTCACAGCGCATCAGCAAGACGCAGCAGCTCTCCAACTGGGAGAAAGATATCCTCGACGAGAAGCAGAAAATCTATGCCGCCACAGACGCATGGGCTTGTATCATGCTCTATCAGGAATATCTCAGGATGAAAGCTCAGGGCGATTACGTGCTCATCGACAACGACTTATTATCTCCAACGCCATGACATACAGAAAAATATACCTCAGAAGTGGAAAGGAGGAAAGCCTCATGCGCTTTCACCCATGGATATTCTCAGGAGCCATACAGCGTATCGACGAGGGGGTGCAGGAGGGCGACATCGTGGATGTCTACACCGCGGCAGGCGATTTCATCGCTGTCGGGCATTTCCAGATGGGCACCATCGCTGTCAGGGTGCTCTCGTTCGAACAGGAGACCATCGGAGATGATTTCTGGAGACGGAGGCTTGCCGAGGCTCTAAAGGTGAGGCAGACATTGGGACTGGCCGACAACGCTGACAATAACACCTACCGACTCGTGCATGGTGAGGGCGACTGTCTGCCCGGACTGGTGATCGATTGCTATGGACCAACCGCAGTGATGCAGGCTCACAGCGTCGGGATGCATGTTTGCCGGCATGAGGTGGCCAAGGCCCTGGCCGAGGTCATGGGAAACCGCATCAGGAGTATTTATTACAAGAGCGAGACCACGCTGCCTTTCAAGGCCGACCTGGAAAACGGATTCGTGTATGGGGGAGACGAGGGCAACGTGGCCATGGAGAACGGGCTGAAATTCTACGTCGACTGGCTGAAAGGACAGAAGACCGGATTCTTCGTCGACCAGCGTGAAAACAGGGCCTTGCTCGAGCGGTTCGCAAAAGGGCGCAAGGTGCTCAATATGTTTTGCTACACCGGAGGATTCTCTTTCTATGCCATGCGTGGCGGTGCACGGCTCGTACATTCCGTCGACAGCAGTGCCAAGGCCATCGAACTCACCAACCGCAACGTGAATCTTAATTTTCCTGGCGATGAGCGGCACCAGGCGTTCTGCGAAGATGCCTTCAGGTTCCTTGACAGGATGGACGATGATTACGACCTCATCATCCTCGACCCACCCGCTTTTGCCAAGCACAGGGGTGCCCTGCACAATGCGCTCAAGGGATACACCCGCCTCAACGCCAAGGCTTTCGAGAGGATCAAGCCGGGCGGGGTCTTGTTCACGTTCAGCTGCAGCCAGGTGGTCTCCAAAGACCATTTCCGCAACGCCGTGTTCACCGCGGCCGCACAGGCCGGAAGGCAGGTGCGCATACTATATCAACTGCATCAGCCCGCTGACCATCCTGTCAATATCTATCATCCCGAGGGTGAGTATCTCAAGGGATTGGTGCTTTACGTCGAATGAGGCTCAGGGGGTTCCTTTCTCAGGTGAATGACTTCATTGAGAGGCATCGGTTGATGTCGCACGATGAAAAATATCTCCTGGCTCTCTCCGGGGGAGCTGACAGCGTGGCGCTCTTGCTGGCTGTCAAGGCCTTGGGCTATGAGGTCGAGGCCGTGCACTGCAATTTCAGGCTCAGGGGAGAGGAGTCGGACAGGGATGAGGCCTTTTGTCAACAATTTTGTCGGTCGCAAGGCGTGCCGCTCCACCTGGCGCATTTCGACACGCGGTTTTATGCGCAGGCGCATAAGGTGAGCATTGAGATGGCGGCACGACAACTGCGCTATCAGCATTTCGAAAGGCTCATGGCCGATATCCATGCCCAGGGCATACTGGTGGCGCATCATCAGGATGACTCGGTAGAGACGGTACTCATGAATCTCATACGGGGCACCGGACTGCATGGACTGACGGGCATATCACCACGCAACGGACATATTATCAGACCATTGCTCTGCTTGACTCGACAAGAGGTTGAACAGTTCCTGGAGCAGTGTCGTCAGCCATATATCACCGATAGCTCCAATCTTGTGGCTGACGTGGTGAGAAACAAAATAAGGCTTCAGCTGTTGCCGATACTGCGCACCATCAATCCATCTGTCTCTGACAGTATCGCTGCCACGGCAGAGAGACTGAAACTGGCTGCCGACATTTTTGATGAGGCGATCGACCAGAAGGTCAGGGCTGCCCGGATTAGTGTCGACGAACCCTGTGAAGCGGCTTATGATGTTGAGAAAATTGACAGTGAATATACTCTCTTCCAAATATTGAACCCATTGCATTTCTCGCCATCGCAGATAGAGGACATCGCCCGCCATCTGAAGGCAGACACAGGCACGGTATATGACTCGCCGGATCATCAGCTGCTTTTCGACCGCGGACGTATGATTATCATAGCCCGGGAGGGTCCTTTCAAAACCATGAAGTTGCCTATCCCCGGTCTTTATGTGCTGCCGGGCGGAGACAGGCTAAGGATAGAGGTGACTGCCGTCGATGGCCATTTCGAGATCAGCCGCGATGCGTGCCGTGTGTGTGTGGATGCCGACCAGGTCGTATTCCCACTCACGTTGCGCACATGCCGCGAGGGCGACCGGTTCAGGCCTTTGGGCATGAAAGGTAGCCGTTTGGTCAGCGACTTCCTCACCGACCGCAAATTTTCCTTGTTTCAGAAGCGCAGACAGTTGGTGCTCACGGATGCCGACGATCGAATCGTATGGCTCGTCGCACTGCGGCCCGACCATCGTGTGCGCATCACTCCCGCCACTCGCAAAGCCTTGATCCTTACGCTACAGTCTTAACTGAACTTTCTTTTTTATCAAGAAATAGAGAATTAAGGAATTAGGGTGTCCTTGATTTCTTACAGATCCACTCTCCATTTGCAGTGGTAATCAGTTCCCCCTCTAAGTTAGAGGGAGCCAGGGGGAGTGTGCAGTTCCCCCTCTAAGTTGAGGCTGCTGAAAAAGTCCTGTTTCTATCAAAAGTGGCCTCTGAGATTTCAATTTTTGACTATGCTCCAAGATAGGGGTACGAATAATCGAGATATGAAAAATTGGATTAACCTACTTTTTCAGCAGCCTCAAGTTAGAGGGGGTTAGGGGGAGTGTGTCTCAGCCAGCGTTTCCCCCTCTAAGTTGAGGCTGCTGAAAAAGTTTGTTTTCAAAAATCCCGTTAAATACTTTTTAACACTC
>CAMIYC010000044.1 GCA_946402905.1 uncultured Prevotellaceae bacterium
AGACCGAACTCGCAGAAGTCCTCGAACAGAGAGTTGTTGAAGACAGGACCCTGACCCTTCTCGTTCTTGGTGTAGGGAGTGGAAGGAATGGATGCAGAATAGATGGATGAGCAGCCCGTAGCGTTGGCGATCATCTCGCGGTCGCCGAAGAGCTGTGAGATGAGCTTCACGTATGGAGTCTCGCCGCAACCTGCGCAGGCACCGGAGAACTCGAAGAGAGGCTGTGCGAACTGTGAGTTCTTCACGTTGCTCTTGATGTCGACGAGATCTTGCTTTGAGGTCACTTTCTTGACGGCATACTCCCAGTTGGCAGCCTCTTTCTTCATGTCCTCTGCGTCGGGGTTGAAAGGAACCATGGTGAGAGCCTTGCCCAGTTTCGGGTTGCCGGGGCAGATGTCGGCACAGTTGCCGCAGCCCAGACAGTCGAGCACTGATACCTGCATGACGAAGTGCATGCCCTTCATGGTCTTCGGGGCCTTCATCTCAAGGGTGGCTCCGCCGAAGCCGCCCAGCTCCTCGTCGGTGAGGACGAACGGACGGATGGCAGCGTGAGGACAGATGTAGGCGCACTGGTTGCACTGGATACAGTTGTCGGGGTTCCATACCGGCACGAAGGCCTCAACACCACGCTTCTCGTAAGCAGCTGTGCCGACCTCCCAGGAACCGTCGGTGGTGCCGTGCTTGACGAATGCACTGACGGGAAGCAGGTCGCCGGCCTGAGCGTTGATGGGGCGCACCACTTCTTTGACGAAAGCGGGAGCGTCGTCCTCGACGGGAGCGTCGTCGGGCAGGTTGGCCCATGACGGGTCAATAGCAAACTCCTTGTACTCACCGCCACGGTCTACGGCAGCGTAGTTCTTGTCTACCACGTCCTGACCCTTGGAGCCGTAAGACTTCACAATGGCCTCTTTCATCTTCTCTACAGCAAGCTCTACGGGGATCACACCGGTGATGCGGAAGAATGCCGACTGAAGGATGGTGTTGGTGCGGTTGCCAAGACCGATCTCCTGTGCGATCTTGGTGGCGTTGATGGTATAGACGGTGATGTTGTTCTCGGCGAAGTAGCGCTTCACCTTGTTGGGCATGAAGCGGGCCAGCTCGTCGCCTTCGAAGATGGTGTTCAGCAGGAAGGTGCCGTTCTTCTGAAGACCGCGGGTCACGTCATACATGTGCAGGTAGGCCTGTACGTGGCAGGCTACGAAGTTGGGAGTGGTCACCAGGTAGGTCGAGCGGATAGGCTCGTCGCCGAAACGAAGGTGTGAGCAAGTGAAGCCACCCGACTTCTTTGAGTCGTATGAGAAGTATGCCTGGCAGTATTTGTCGGTGTTGTTACCGATGATCTTCACGGAGTTCTTGTTGGCACCTACGGTACCGTCGGCTCCGAGGCCGTAGAACTTGGCCTGGAACATGCTCTTGCCGCCAAGGGCCAGCTCAGGCACTACGGGCAGGGAGGTGAAGGTCACATCGTCGACAATACCGATGGTGAACTGATTCTTGGGCTCTGGCATAGCCAGGTTGTTGAACACGGAGATAATCTGTGCGGGGGTGGTGTCGTGTGAACCCAGACCATAGCGGCCTCCAACGATGAGCGGACGGTCTTCCACGTCGTAGTAGGCGGCTTTCACGTCGAGGTAGAGTGGCTCGCCCTCGGCTCCCGGCTCCTTGGTGCGGTCGAGCACGGCGATGCGCTTCACGGTCTTGGGCACTGCGGCAAGCAGATGCTTGATGGAGAACGGACGATACAGGTGCACGCTGATCATACCTACCTTCTCACCATTGGAGTTGAGGTGGTCGATGGCCTCGCGGGCGGCGTCGGTGGCCGAACCCATGAGAATCACGATGCGGTCGGCATCCTCGGCTCCATAGTAGGAGAAGAGGTGATATTCACGACCCGTGATCTGGCTGATCTTGCCCAGATACTCTTCCACTACCTCAGGCACAGCGTCATAATACTGGTTGCAAGCCTCGCGGTGTGTGAAGAATGTCTCGGGGTTCTCAGCGGTACCGCGTGTGACAGGACGCTCCGGGGTGAGCGCGCGGTCGCGGAAGCGCTTGATGTCGGCCTCGTCGACGAGTGGTAGGATGTCCTCGTTGTCAAGGCGCTCGATCTTGTGGTACTCATGAGAGGTGCGGAATCCGTCGAAGAAGTTGATGAATGGCACACAGGTCTTCAGAGAAGCCAGGTGAGCCACGGCGGTGAGGTCCATCACCTCCTGCACGCTGCCCTCGCAGAGCATGGCAAAACCTGTCTGGCGGCAGGCCATGACATCCTGATGGTCGCCGAAAATACACAAAGAGTGAGAAGCAAGCGTACGGGCCGACACGTCGAACACGCATGGCAGAAGCTCGCCGGCAATCTTGTACATGTTGGGGATCATGAGCAGCAAGCCCTGGGAAGCGGTGAACGTAGTGGTGAGAGCACCGGCCTGAAGTGAGCCGTGAACGGCACCGGCGGCACCTGCCTCCGACTGCATCTCCTGAACGGAGACGGTCTGGCCCCAAAGGTTCTTACGGCCACGTGCGGCCCACTCGTCTACGTGCTCAGCCATAGGCGAAGATGGTGTGATAGGATAGATAGCGGCTACCTCGCTGAACATATAACTGATATGTGCAGCAGCCTCATTACCATCACAAGTGATAAATTTCTTTTCTTTTGCCATTTTAAAATAGGTTAAATGTTAAATATGATAATGTTTGTATCTTATATATATCGTATAATGGGTCAGTAGAGAAAGCCTAAAAGCCACAGAGGGATGGCGTTGCCCTTGCCTATCTCGGTGTTGTAGCGGGCATAGTATGTGTCATTCGAGTAGCTGTGACGGCTGTCGCAGACACTGGCGTCGCAGACGCTGAATTTCATCTCGCCGTCCACGATGTAATGCTTGTCGTGGCTGTGCTGGTTCACCTTATGGTCTTTCCAGAGGGCATTGACAAAGAAGGTCTCCATCACGTCTTGCCGGGATACCTCGCTGGGGTAGATGGCAAACATCAGGTTGGAGTTGTGCAGCATCACCTTGCTGGGCTTTTTGGGGAAATGCTCGCCCACAGGGTAGATCATGTTGATCAGACGGGCGTCGGCCAGGTATTTGATATAGTTCATCACTGTAGCACGGCTGGTCTCGATGTCAAAGGCCAGCTGACTGACGTTGGGGGCTTTGGGGCCGTCGACGGCGAGCTCGTAAAACAGCTTCTTGATCTTGGTGAGATATTTCAGTTCAATCTGCTTGATGAGCAGGATGTCTACCTCGGTCATCATGTTCATCGTCTTGAGCAGGTTCTCTGAGTAGTTGCGGTGCTCCTGAAAGAATGGATAGAAGCCATGGTGCACATAGTCCTGAAAATAGTTGATGGGTCTCACCTTGGGGAGTATCTCCCTGACAATGTGCTCATGGTCGGACAGAATCTCGCTGAGACTATACGGCTTGAAGTCGTGGCCGGTCATCAGGTTGAGAAACTCCCTGAAAGAGAAACCGCGCAGGTTGTAGCTCTTGGCGATGCCGTTGAGCTCGGGGTTCTCTTCTTTCAGTCGCATCACGCTCGAGCCGGTGAAGACGATGTGCAGGTCGGGATAGGCGTCATGGCATTTCCTGAGCTCCTTACTCCAGTCGTTGCGCTTGAACACTTGGTCGATGAGAAGCACCCTGCCGCCCTTGTTGTAAAACTCGCCGGCAAAATCGAAAATACCTCTACCTTGAAAGTAGAAGTTGTTCATGTTGACATACAGGCATTGCCTGTCGTGGGTGTTGAAATGCTCTTTGGCATACTGCAGCAGAAAGGTGGTCTTGCCTACGCCCCTGGTGCCTTTGATGCCGATGAGGCGGTCTCGCCAGTCAATCTCGTCCATCAGTCCGCGACGGACGGGAGCAGTGGTGTGCTCGACGAGATAAGTGTGTGTGCGAAAGAAGGCCTCCATGCTGATAGTTTGTTTTCCCTTGTCTTAGTCTGCTTGATGTCAATGCTAATCAGAATGCAAAGATAATATTATTTTCTCTAAATGCAAAGTCAAGTTTGCAAAATGTGGTTTTTTTATGTAATTTTGCATTAAAATTAAATATTTCATATACTGTTGGCGATGAGACTCCACCTTTTCAATCCAGAGCATGACCTGGCGCTGGCTTTTGGCGGCGAGCGCTTCACACCACCACGGGCAGGACGCGAACTGCGCAGATGCCTGGGATTCCTCCCGGCATTCTGGGCCGATGACGATGACTTCGTGATGGTAGATGATGTGGAGATGGCAATGGAAAGGGCACAACCGTGGAGACGGTACTTCCCAAAAGTAAGGTTCGTCTCGCTCACTCCCATGAAAGGGCCGGTGCATGTCAGTCTGGCTGCGCTGGATGGCGTGGAGGTATGGGGATGGGATGCCGCCGTACGCACCCAGTTGCGCAAAGCTGGTGTCAGCGAGCCCCTTTTGCCCACCGACAACTGCCTGACGGCTGTGAGGTGTCTCTCGTCGCGCACTGCCACGATCGCACTGCTCGACGACCTGGTGTACGCCATGCCGGGACTTGTGGGGCATCGCCGGGCTGTCACGTCTCTCGAAGAGGTGCGCTCTGCGCTCTCTGAGTATGGGCGTATTGTGCTAAAGGCTCCCTGGAGCAGCAGTGGCCGCGGGGTGAGATATGTCGAGGGGGAGACGACACCGGGCATTGAGGGCTTCGTGCGCAACACGGTCTTGATGCAGGGCAGCATCATCGTAGAGCCTTTTTACGAGCGTGTGCTCGACTTCGGCGTAGAGTTCCTGGCCGATGGAAAGGGGTGGGTGAGTGATGCCGGACTGTCGCTTTTCAACACTCTGAATGGCGCTTATACGGGCAATGTACTGGCAGATGAGCAGCAGAAGACCGAGATGCTCAGACCATACATCGACCCGGATATGGTGCGCGAGGTGACTTGTCTGCTGCAGGCCCGGCTGGGAGCCATGACCTCTCAGGTGTATAAAGGCATGTTGGGGGCCGACATGATGGTGGTCAGGGCCAACGGTGGTTATGCGCTGCATCCCTGTGTGGAGGTCAACCTGCGACGCACGATGGGTCATGTGGCTCTCGACATCTACCGCCGTACCCATGGCGACTATATGCGGATGCAAATCGAATGTCAGGGCGGAGACTATAGGCTGAGACTCTCGTAAATACCCTTTTTGCTCCATTTTCCTTGGCTTTTTTCTCTTTTATTCGTATATTTGTGGCCAGATATAATGACTACTTATCAAAACTATTTTCGAAAATGAAAAAATCGATTCTCTTGCTTGCCATGGCTGCCATGACTTGGACCGGACAGGCACAACAGACACCCTACCGCTCTCAGGTGTGGTGCCCCGACAATGGCGACGGCACTTACACCAACCCTGTGATCAATGCCGACTACAGTGACCCTGACGTGTGCGTGGCAGGCGACGACTATTATCTCACGGCCAGCTCGTTTCAGTGTATACCTGGCCTGCCGATACTCCATTCTCGAGACTTGGTCAACTGGGAGCTCGTCGGACATGCCGTGAAGGAACTCAAACCGAAGGAGGTGTTTGATAAACCCAGTCATGGCAATGGCATCTGGGCTCCCAGTATCCGATATCATGACGGCATGTTCTATATTTACTGGGGAGACCCTGATTATGGCGTGTTTATGGTGAAGACCGACAACCCCGCTGGTGAGTGGAGCGAGCCGCTCTGCGTGATACCGGGCAAGGGGATGATCGACACCTGTCCGCTCTGGGATGACGACGGCCGCTGTTATCTGGTCAACGGATGGGCCAACAGCCGTGCACGTTTCGCCTCCGTCATCACGGTGAGGGAACTCAACTCGGAGGGTACGAAGCCCATCTCACAGCCGGTAATCGTCTTCGACGGCAATGGCTCGGACAATCATACATGCGAGGGCCCGAAATTCTACAAGCGCGACGGCTGGTACTGGATCATGTGCCCGGCAGGGGGCGTGCCAACGGGATTTCAGCTGGCCATGCGCTCAAAGTCGCCCTTCGGACCCTATGAGTCGAAGGTGGTGCTCGCACAGGGCAAGTCCGACATCAACGGGCCTCATCAGGGTGGATGGGTGCATACCGCGATGGGTGAGGACTGGTTCTTGCACTTCCAAGACAAAGACTGCTATGGGCGTGTGGTACACCTGCAACCCGTGACGTGGAAAGACAACTGGCCCGTGATGGGTGTGGACAAGGATGGTGACCTTTGCGGCGACCCCGTAGTGAGATACCGAAAACCGAAGACACGTACGCCGTGGGGCGTGGTCAATCCTGTGGAAAGCGACGACTTTGATACTCCCCAACTGGGCAAGCAGTGGCAGTGGCATGCCAACTATCAGCAGAACTTCGGCATGCCCACCGCTTTTGGTACTTTCCGGTTGTATACTTACAAGCACGACCCCGCTGCGGTGAACCTTTGGGATGTGCCTAATATGTTGCTGCAGAAGACTCCTGCCGACCAGTTCTCATTCACCACCAAGATCCGCTTTACGTCAAAGGCAGAGCAGCAGATGGGGGGTGTCATCATGATGGGACTGGACTATTCCGCCTTGATGGTCAAGAGGGTAGGCGACGAGTTTCAGCTGGTCAGGGCCACTTGTAAGGCAGCAGATAAAAACAAGCCGGAGACCATGAGTGTGATCACGACTCTGAAGCCCACGGAAGTCGATGCCATAGATTATCATCCAGGCATACATATCGATATTTATCTCAGAATGTCGGTCAAGTCTGGAAAATGCTCCTTTGCCTATAGCATGGACGGCAAGAAATACCGCGACGCTGGCGACGTATTCCAGATGCGTGAAGGCAAATGGATCGGCGCCAAAGTCGGACTGGTGAGTGTAGAGCCCGACGGCACCACCGACCGTGGCTGGGTAGAGGCTGACTGGGTGAAAGTGACTAAAAATTGATAATCATTACCACTCTCAAATGTAGGGACGCGGCGTGCCGCGTTACAAGCAACTCGTCAACTCGTCAACTTGTCAACTTGTCAACTCGTCAACTAAAAGGGGCTCCCGACGGGAGCCCCTTGTTATAGAATAAATAGTGAATTCTATGTATTGAGATAGACATAGATGAAGGCAATGATTACTCCTGCGGCTATAATCTCGAGGAGTATCATCATCCATTTGGATATCAGTTTGCGGCGGCGGATAGAGGAAAGGCCGTGGCGTTTGAAACGCTCCGAGTCATCCATGTGACGGTGCTTGTGCTTGCTGCTGCTACTGTGATGATGATGATGACTGCTTGAACCACTTGAGTGAGAGCTGCTGTGTGAATTTTCTTCAATACTCATTTCCTATTCAATTTATTTCTGGAGATTCCAGGAATGACTTCCCGGCACTTCAGTCTATAATGTTTGGGTTTGTTCGTAAAAATATTCAATAAATTTAGGTTGCAAAATTACAACTATTCTGAGGATTTAAGGTAAAACACACTTTAAATTATGTTAAAAGCCGTCTGCGCGTCCGATTTATTGAAAAATACAGGTGGAAAAAAGCTTTCCACCTGTATCAAAACTATAGGAATATAAAGGAGAATCCTGTCGTTAAGACCTCATGACCTTAAGACCTGACGACCTCATGACCTTAAGACCTTAAGACCTTCTCACCTTAAAACCTTACATAAAAGCTACGGTGAGACCAGCCATTACGATGCTGACCATCGACATGAGCTTGATGAGGATGTTGAGGCTGGGGCCGGAGGTGTCTTTAAAGGGGTCGCCCACGGTGTCGCCTACGATAGTGGCTTTGTGCGCGAATGAGCCTTTACCACCGAAGTTGCCCTCCTCGATGTTCTTCTTGGCGTTGTCCCAGGCACCACCGGCATTGGCCATGAAAACGGCCAGGGTAAATCCACCGGCAAGTCCGCCGACAAGCAGACCTAACACACCGGCCACGCCGAGCACACAACCTACGATGATGGGGATGATGATGGCAAGGATGCTGGGGAAAATCATCTCATGCTGGGCGGCACGGGTGGAAATCTCCACGCAGCGGCCGTAGTCGGGGGTGCCGGTGCCCTCAAGGATGCCGGCGATCTCCTTAAACTGCCGTCTCACCTCGAGCACCATCTTCTGGGCAGCGCGGCCTACAGCCTCCATGGTGAGGCCGCAGAAAAGGAATGCTGCCATGGCTCCGATGAAGGCTCCCACAAGCACTTTGGGATTCATCAGGTTGACCTGGAAGAAGTTCATGAAGTCGGGGATCGTAGCCTCGGATGCGTTGATGATATCACCCTGCAGATTGGTGAGGGTGACATCGGCACGGGTCATGGCTATCTTGATCTCCTCAATATAAGAGGCGAGCAAGGCCAGGGCAGTCAGAGCAGCCGAACCGATAGCGAAACCCTTGCCGGTGGCGGCAGTGGTATTGCCCAGGGCGTCGAGGGCATCGGTACGATGACGTATCTCTTCACCCAGTTCACTCATCTCTGCGTTGCCGCCGGCATTGTCGGCGATGGGGCCGTAGGCGTCAGTGGCCAGGGTGATACCCAGGGTGGAGAGCATGCCCACGGCGGCGATGCCGATGCCGTAGAGTCCATGAGCCAGGCTGGCCGACGACATGGAGAGGTCGAAATTGTTGGCGAAGAGGTAGCTCAGCATGATGGCCACGCCAATGGTGAGCACGGGTATGCAGGTGGAGATCATGCCGGTGCCGATGCCCTTGATGATGACGGTGGCAGCACCAGTAAGACCTGCCTCTGAAATCTTCTGAGTAGGTTTGTAGGAGTGAGAGGTGTAATACTCGGTAGCCTGACCGATGATGACACCGGCGGCCAGACCAGTGATGACGGAGAAGGAGAGGCCGAGCCAGTTTTCGATGTCAAGCAGGTAGAGGATGGCAAAGGAGGCCACGGCTATGAGTACGGCACTCACGTTGGTGCCCAGAGAGAGCGACTTGAGAAGGTCGCGCATGGAGGCACCTTCTTTGGTACGCACGAGATAGATGCCGAAGATGCTGAGGAATACACCTACAGCGGCTATGAGCATCGGGGCAATGACGGCCTTGAGCTGCATGCCGTCGGCCTGGCTGGCAGCGAAGGCAGAGGCTCCGAGGGCGGCAGTGGAGAGGATGGAGCCGCAATAGCTCTCGTAAAGGTCGGCACCCATGCCGGCCACGTCGCCTACGTTGTCGCCCACGTTGTCGGCAATGGTGGCGGGGTTGCGTGGGTCGTCCTCGGGGATGTCGGCTTCAACCTTGCCTACGATGTCGGCACCCACGTCGGCTGCCTTGGTATAGATACCGCCGCCCACACGAGCGAAGAGGGCCTGTGTGGAGGCACCCATGCCGAAGGTAAGCATCGTAGTGGTGATGGAGATCAGCCCGTCGGGGTCGAAGATATTGAGTACGATAAACCAGATGGCGATGTCGAGCAGTCCGAGACCTACCACCGTGAGACCCATCACGGCTCCGGAGCGGAAGGCCACTTTCAGACCGGCGTCAAGTCCCTTGCGGGCAGCGTTGGCCGTGCGGGCAGAGGCGTACGTGGCGGTCTTCATGCCGAAGAAGCCTGCAAGGCCGGAGAAAAATCCGCCAGTGAGGAAGGCAAAGGGCACCCAGGGGTTCTGCACATGAAGCACATAGGCCATGAATGCGAAGATGATGGCGAGCGCGATAAACACGTAGGTCACTACCTTGTACTGTTGTTTCAAATAAGCCATAGCTCCGTCGCGGACGTACTTGGCTATCTCTCTCATGCGTGGTGTTCCCTCGTCGGCGGTGAGCATCGACTTGAAGAAATACCATGCCATACTCAGGGCTACGATCGAAGCCACTGGTACAAGCCAAAAAACTGTAGGAATGTTCATTATAAAGTTAATAAAGTGTTAAATTGTCGCAATTACATGCAAAATTACAACAATTCAACCGAATAGAGACATCCTTTGTGGTAATTAATGTTAATAAGTGTAATTTTTACAGTTTTGTGCTTTTCAGAGTATTCGGAGTGTTCAGAGCACTCAGAGTATTCCGAGATACTCTGAGTGCTCAGGATGTCTTAGAATCTGAAATCGAGCTCGATGTCTACGAAGTTGTAGTCGTGCTTGTTGAGCGTGCGGTCGTTCACACGGGCATACTCGGCAGTGAGCTCCAGGTTCTTGGAGAAGAAATAGTTGGCACCCACCTCGTACATGGTCTTCGATGTGGCCCAGTCTTTGCACTGGCGGTAGCACTGGTAGCGCGCCTTGGCATGGAGCTTAGATTTGATGACAGGCACAATGCCGAAGACATACCAACCGTCGGCCTTGTCGCCCTTGGAATAGTCGATGGTGGTGCTGCCGATGCCGGTAGCGGCCAGGCCCTGACTATGAAGGTACTCTGCGCGGAAGGTCACCTCGTCTTTGTCATATTCGGCAGAGAGGGCATAACGGTTGAGCGGTACATTGCGCGTCGTACCAGTGACGGGGTCGGTCATGTCGCCATGGCTGCCGGTCCATCCGAAAGCACCTACACGCACGCCGGAGATGGGGGATACCCAGATGCCGCCGATGATATCCTTACGGTTGTCCTTGTCGCTGCGGTTGATTCCCTCGCCGTTGTAGACACCCACCTGGTAATGCAGGTAGCGATGGCCGTCGGAGGCGGGGAAAAGGTCGCCCTGGAGCTGGATACCGATGTCGCGGCCACCAGATGACTTCTCGCCGGCACGGTCGCCGAAGCCGGAGAGGCGGTTGATCACGTCGGCGTAGGCATACCAGCCTTGTGTGATGGGGTGGGTGGGGTTCTCAAAGGTGAAGGCACGCTTGAACTGACCGGCCCTGACACGAAACTCCTTGTGCTTGACCCATTCGGCGTAGAGGTCTACGAGCTGCACGGTGGGCTCGCCGGGGCCTTTGGCATTAGTGCCCTGGATCTGGGCGCGCCAGTCGAAGTCGCCAATCTTGCCGTCGAGGATCATACGCAGCAGTCGCAGGTTGAATGAGTTGGTCTGTTTCTCTTCCTTATCCTGCCACTGATATTGCAACATGCCATATCCGCTGAACTTGATGTTGTCATACCATTTTTGTGGTTTTTCCTGTGCATAGCCGCTCAGCACAGCAAAGGCCATCATGCAAATGATGAAAAGTCTCTTTTTCATAGTTGTAGGGTTTAGGTAAATAATAATGTGAAGTGTATTATCGGTCTCTGGCGCAGAGCAACACCACATTCTCCACATGGGGCGTGTGCGGGAACATGTCGACAGGCTGGACGGCCACTACCCGGTAGTCGGTGTCGAGGGCCTGAAGGTCGCGGGCCTGCGTGGCTGGGTTGCAGCTCACGTAGACGATGCGGCGCGGGTGGGCGCGCAGGATGGTGCTCACCACGTCGGGGTGCATGCCGGCGCGAGGGGGGTCGGTGATGATGACATCGGGACGGCCCTTGGCAGCAATGAATTCGTCGTTGAGGATGTCTTTCATGTCGCCGGCATAGAACTCGGTGTTGTCGATGCCGTTGATACGGGAGTTGACCTTGGCGTCTTCGATGGCTTCGGGCACATACTCGATGCCGATGACGTGGCGGGCGTCGCGTGCCACGAAATTGGCAATGGTACCCGTACCGGTATAGAGGTCGTAGACCAGTTCTGAGCCGGTGAGCGAAGCCAGTTCCCTGGCAACGGAATAGAGGGTGTGGGCCTGGTCGGTGTTGGTCTGGTAGAAGCTCTTGGGACCTACCTTGAAGCGCAGCTGTTCCATCTCCTCGAAGATATGGTCATTGCCCCTGAAGGTGACCACCTCGAGGTCGCCGAAGGTGTCGTTGCATTTCTGGTTGTCGACATAGAGTAGGGAAGTAATCTGTGGGAAGCGGTCGGCCACCTGCGTGAGCAAGTCCAGTGCCCGCTCTTTGTCTCCGTCCTCCTCGAAGTGAAACTGTACGAGCACCATCCATTCGCCGGTGTTGGAGTTGCGTATCATGATGTCACGCAGCAGGCCTTTTTGCTGTCGCAGGTCAAAGAAGGTCATGCCCGTGGAGCAGGCGTAGTCGTAGATGAAGTTGCGGATGTCATTGTGAAGGTCGTCCATGAGCATGCACCGCTCGATGGGGAGCACCTTGTCGAAAGCTCCGGTGATGTGCAGGCCGATGGCATTCATATTGTCATAAACGGTACCGCTCTCTATCTGTTCGCGGGTGAGCCAGCGCTTGTTGCAGCACTGGTATTCCATCTTGTTGCGGTAGAAGCGGGTGTTCTTGGAACCAATGATGCGGCGGAACTCAGGCAACTCTATCTTGCCGATGCGAGACAGCTGGTCATACACTTGCTGGTGTTTCATGTCGAGCTGGGCCTCGTAGGGCAGTATCTGCCACTTGCAGCCACCACAGACACCGAAGTGCGGGCACATCGGTTCGGTGCGGCGCTCGCTGTAATGGATAAACCGTATGACTTCAGCCTCGCAGTAACTGTGGCGCTTCTTGCGCACTTGCAGGTCGACGACATCACCGGGCACTACGAAGGGTACAAACACCACCATCTCGTTGACACGGGCCACGCATTTGCCTTCGGCGGCGCAGTCGGAGATAGTGACGTTTTCGAATATGGGTAGGTTTTTTTTCTTTCTTGACATTTTGTGCAATTGCATTAGATTTTTGCAAATTTACACAAATTTTTGTGTTTTTAGTTTTTTTTGTGGCTTTTTTTATTGATTATTGTGATTTTTTCGGAGTACTCTGATTATTCTGAATACTCTGATTATTCTGAATACTCTGATTACTCTGATTATTCTGATTACTCCGATTACTCTGATTATTTCTATATTCCAGCCTGGCTCTTGTCATTTGCTCGCGAATACCGCCATCTTTTATAAATCGCTGCTGCTGATGCAGCAGAAGTCTTTGGAGCATATAAATGGCTTGATGAATCAGCGTGATGCAAAGATTGGCCATCTCTTCGTCGCTCAGACGGGGCAGCAATGATTGATATTCATGTAAGAGCTGTTTGCTTTGAGCGTATTGCCTAAGGTGCGCATATCTTGGATGTTGATAGTCCCAGTGTGTTAAGTTGCGAACGCGCAAATAATCCTCATAGTCTATCAATAGCTCCTCAAGGCTGGCTTTTGCAACATTGGTGAGCTTGATTTCTGTCTGGGAGGAGGTGGTTGCTGCCTGATTTCCCTCTGCGATATTCTGTTTGCCAGAACGTGCAGCTTGAATCATCTGGTCTATAGTCCTATCGCCTTGTCTCAGATAATGATGTGTGAAGTAGAAAGTGATGTCGTAAATCATCTCAGTAACCCAATAAACTCTCAGGTTCTTGTAATGCCCATGCTGAGACAAGAAAGTTTGCGACATAAAGATACTATAGACTAAAGGTGTAAAATATTAGATTTTTGGAGGGGAGATCGGTCGGAGAGCTCAGAAAGCTCTGATTATTCAGATTACTCTGATTATTCAGATTATTCAGATTACTCAGATTACTCAGATTATTCAGAATTCTCTGAACTCTCCGACCAATTCGGGAATGGAGATTATGGCTTGGTGCCGATAGTCTTGCCGTCAATCTCGGCGTAAGTCACTGCCTTGACACCGGTGGCACCAAAGTATTTCTCAATGTTGCCATAGAGCAGCACCTCTTTTTTAATGTTACCGGGATTGTCTTGCAAGTTGAGGCCTGTGCGCACATCGCCATTAGGCAGCTGCACTGGCATGCATTTGCTGATGTCGGTCTCTGAGGCAGAGGAAGCGATGAGCATGTTGCTCTTGACGTCGCAGCCGTCGGTGGTGAAATGAGCACCGCTTGAGAGCACCTGGCCTTCCACATACCCCACGATATAGCCTTTGACGTAGACTCCTGTGCCGGAGGCTGCGGCGATGGCAGCGGTCACGTCATAGGGCTCGCTGTATGAGCCTTTGCCTGTCGGGTCAGGGGTGTCAGAGCCTCCACCACCGCCTTCTGTCTTGCCATTGAGCGAGTAGAGGCATGCCTTGCCAGCCACCGTCTCTGGTGTGTTGCCGCGATAATTCATCAGCTTGCCGAACACGATAACCTCGTCGCCGACCTTGATGTCTGTCTGGCCAGACTCGAACTTCTTATTTCCCAGATAAAGGACGCGGAAGCAGTAGAATTCGCCATTCACTGTGCCGTCTTCTGAGATGTAGAAGGATGCGTTGCCATAGGAGCCGCCGTCAGTGAAGGTGCCATTGTCTGCGATGCGTGAAATCTTACCTTTTACATAGACATCGTCTGTGGCATCGTATACGTCATTGCTCGTCCAAGTGAGATTCTTCACTGCTGCAGCGGCGCCTAATGGATTATACGGGTCGGCAAGTGTTCCACTGCCTTTGGCATCACCTTGGGTGCCACCGCCACCACCGCCGCCTTCTGTCTTGCCATTGAGCGAGTAGAGGTATGCCTTACCAGCCACTGTCTCTGGTGTGTTGCCGCGGTAATTCATCAGTTTGCCGAGCACGATGACCTCGTCGCCGACCTTGATGTCTGTCTGGCCAGACTCGAACTTCTTATTTCCCAGATAAAGGACGCGGAAGCAGTAGAATTCGCCATTCTCTGTGCCGTCTTCTGAGATGTAGAAGGATGCGTTACCATAGGTGCCGCCATCAGTGAAGGTGCCATTGTCTGCGATGCGTGAAATCTTGCCTTTTACATAGACATCGTCTGTGACATCGTATACGTCATTGCTCGTCCAAGTGAGATTCTTTACTGCAGCAGCAGCACCTAATGGGTTGTACGGGTCGGCCAGTGTGCCGCTGCCCTTGGCTTCGCCGGTCGGGGTGGTAGAGCCGCCACCCTCGGTCTTGCCATTGAGCGAGTATAGGAACGCTTTGTTCTGCTGTGTCTCGAGGGTACCGTTGTAGTTGGTCACACGGCCGCAGATGATCACCTCGTCGCCCTCGTTGAGCAGGTCGCCGGAGGTGTATTTCTTGTTGCCCAGGTAGAGGGCACGGTAGATGAGGAAGCGGTTGTTGGCGGTGCCGTCATCAGAGATATAGAACTTGGCGTTGCCGTATTGGGTGGTGTAATTCTCGTCGATGGATACCACCTTGCCTTTGATGTAGATATCTTGCGGACTCTCTGCACCCACCTCCAGCTGTTGGGTGTAGGCGATGGCGGCAGCCACGTTGTAAGGATCGGCCTGGGTGCCGCTGCCTGCCGGGTCGATGGTCTCTACGTTGGGATCGTCAGTGGTGAAGGGGATGTCGAAAGGTGCGGGCACATCCTCACAACTGGTGAATGTCATGGCTGTCATAGCCAGGATGAACAATGAATAAAAAAACTTTTTCATATTGCTTTTGATTTTGTATTTGTCGGTGTAAAGGATGTGAGATTACTGTGCGGGCTCGATGTCGTCGATGGTGCGCATGAGTATCTGCCAGGTGTCGCGGAAACGGGTGAAAACGCCCGTGACATTGACTTTGCCTGTGGGCATGATGTTGCCGGCGAAGTCGGCGTAGGTGCTCGTGCGGAGCACAAGGTCGCTGCTGCTGATGCCTTTGAACGTGCGGTTGGCGCAGTTGGCTGTCAGCGATACACTGCCGTCTGAGGGTGCAAACACCGCCGTGCCATTGGCCGAAGAAAGCTCTACGCCCTTGACGGTCATCAGACGGCCGCAGTTCTCCTCCAGATAGGAGGCATCGTTCATCCTGCTGAGGTCAAACTCGATAGGCGTCACGCTCTTCGGGTCGGCGGTGCCAAGCAGCTTGAAGTGCTTGTTCCACAGAAAGCGGCTCATCCGGCTCACGTAGGTCGAGCCGCTGGCGTTGGTGTAGGGAGTGCCGATCTCGCCCTGCTGTCCGTAGGCCCCCACGTAGAGTCCTTTGAGGTCGATGAGTATCTGCTGCCCGACAGGCAGGTAGCCGTAGATGCCACCTTGGGCAATGCAGATGATGAAGGCCGATGTGCCGTCGTCGATGATCACTTCATTATAGATGTTGCCCTGTATGTCGTTGCCGATGACGGTGCCTTTGATCTTGATGTTGTCCTCCACCTGTTGCATGCCGCTGTTGGCAATGACGGTGGCGTATTGGGCTTTCAGCTGGGCGATGGTGATGACCTGTTCCTCGGTGAGCGAGTTGTTGCCATAGGGAGCCTCGCCGGTGTCTTTCGGGTCGGCGTAGCTGTCTGCCATACACGATGCCATCAGTGAGCAGACGAAAGCCATGAAGATATATTTTATGTGTTTCATATCGCGTATGTTTTAGAATCTGTAGGTGAGGTTCAGCATGCCGTTGATGCCGAAAGCGTAGTATTTCTTAGGGTTGAGCGAGAACTTATAGGCGCGCACGTTGTTCATCGTGCCGTCGTCCTTCACAGTGTAGTCGCTGCGGCTCTGTTCGTATCCGCCAGTGCAGATACGCTGGTTGTTGAGGATGTTGGTCAGCATCAGGTTGATGGAGAGCTGCTTGCCTCTGGCCACGCGCAGCGTCTTGCCGATGGAGCCGTCGAGCATGAATCCACCCTTGCCCTCGGCTTGGTCGGGCACGATGTAGGAACCGTCGTTGTTGACGTTGCCCATCGTGGTGAGAGTGCCCTGGTAGCGGTAGCTGGGAGAGTAGGAGAGGTAGATGCGGTCGTAGTAGTTGCCTTTAAGGTCGAGGAACCAACCATTGACATGATAGTCGAGGATGATGCTGGCTGCTGTCAGTGGCGTGCCCGACTCGCGCATACCTTTGTTCATCACGATGTCGTCGGTATAGGTGGCCTTGGTCGAGTTCATATAGCGTACGTTGGCGTTGTTCATGTACTTGGCGTCGCTGATGGTGCCGATGGCCTTGATGTTGAAGGCGGATGAGATCTTGAACGCCAGGCCTGCCTCCAAACCGTAGTGTGCCTTCTGTATGCCGGTCATCGACACGTAGGAGAAGGAGTTGATGTCGTCGAAGTAGAAATTCTGCCATTCGGTGACGTGGTTGAGATAGCTGTAGTAGGCGTTGATATTGGCATGGAGCCAAGAGTTCTGGAACTGATAGCTCACCTCGCTGCTGAAGATACGCTCGTTGTGCAGATTGTCGACGAAGCTGTTGTTCATCTCTGGCGAGACAAAGGCTGTGGTGATCTGTGGGGCACGCAGCTCATAGCCTATTCCGAACATGAGTGTGCTGCCAGGGGCCACGTTGATATTGCTGTTGAACTTGAAACCGCCGCTCAGGAAATGAGCAGTCTCGCTCTTGCCATAGCTCCCCTCGGGGAACATACCGTTGCGCATCTTGCCGTTGCGCTGCATGTCGTCGTAGTTGAGACGGGCGGCGATGCTGTAGTGCAGGCGGCCGAAGTTCTCGGCATAATTGCCCCAAAGCACGCCACGGCGAGCTATCAGGTTGTAGTCGTAGCCGAAGCGGTCTCCCTCTTGGATGAGCTTGCCGGCGCGGTCGGCACCCATGGTGTTGAGGTCATATTGCACGGCGTCGGAGTTGCTGGCATAGTTGCCCAGGGCATAGCTGTTGATGTTGTGATAGCTGGTGCCGCCGAGCAGGTCGTCCATGGTCTGATAGTGCTTGCCGGTGTTGGCTCCGAGCTGGAGACCAACGTTGATGAGAGAGTTCTTCGTGATTTGGGAGTGAAGCGTGGATGAGAGCGTGGCGAAAAGATTGTCGTTGTGCTTGGCCTGCACGAAATACATGGCGTCGGCGCCTTGCAGGGCCGCGTTCTTATTGGCCAGGTAGAGACGGTCCCAGTTGATCTGACGGTTGGCACGGCATTCCGAGAGGTATTCCCATGCTGAGTAGAAGTCGGCCAGTCCTTGCTCTGTGCGGTTGCGGTAGTCGGTCTCGTCCCATACATCGAAGTAACTGCTGGGCAGGTTTTTCCAGTAGTCGGGCTGGGGGTTGTCTGCATTGTTGTAGTTGAGCTTCGTGCTCTTGTACATGCTGTATTTGCCCAGTAGAGAGGTGGTCAGACGGGTGTTGTCGTTGATGTTCCAGTCCCAGGTGAGAAGTGCACTCGGTGCGAAGTCGTTCACCACGCGAGAGTTGCGGCGGTGCCCGTTCTGGTATCCCCAGTAGGGGTTGTATTGGTTGTTGTTGGCGATGAAGTAGCTCTCGTCGGTGGCTGCTCCTTGCGAGGCACGCTCGGTGGGGTTGCCCCATGTGGCCAGAGACAGCGAGTGGCTGCGGCCCCACACCTTCTGTATGCCGAGGAAGTAGGATAGCGAGTTGTAGAAGGTGCCCTCGACGTATCCGCGGTTGGCCCAGCGGTAGCCGAGACTCGCTGCTACGGCCCATCCTTTCTCGTTGAGCCCCGAACCGTAGGTATACATCGCCCGCACGGTGTAGTTGCGGTTGGCACCGCTGAGCGACAGTTTGTGACCGGCTGCCACATGAGAGGCCCTGAAGTCGTAATTGTTGCTGCCGCCCATGGCTGTCATGGCGAAGTTGTTGTCCTCAAAAGGCAGTGACGCGTCATATCTGCGCGTAAGGTTGTTGATGCCGCCGATGTTGGAGTAGCGGAATTGGCCTGACTCAAGGTCGTTGACGGGAGCACCGTTGATGTAGATGTCGTTGTATTTCTGATTGAAGCCGCGGTAGCGGAATCGTACTGGTGAGAATAGGAATCCCACTTCATTGGCGTACACGTTGGAGTTGGAGTTGAGGATGGTGACGGTCTGAGACATGTCGTCGTCTTCTCCAAGCTGGTCTTCTGTGAATGTGAATGCCACCTCTTCCAACATGCCGGTTTGCTCCAATGAGTCTACCTCCTGGGCGAAAGCCAGAGGCGCGTAGCAGAGGGCAAACACTGCTAATTTCAGCTTTTTCTGCATATTATTATAGGTTAATGATTGTTGTCTGTTTGCAAAGATAATGAAAAACATGTGCAGAATGAAATAAAATGGTTGATTTTTTTCGACGAAAACTCATTTTTTTATTTCTTTTTGCTATATTTGCAAAAGAATTTGCGATTGAAAACTGTAAACTAAAAACACATCTATGAAAAGACTGATGATTCTTACCTCCTTGCTCTTTTTCTTAGGGCTTGGGATTCACGCACAGAAAAAATACGCAGTCTACGGCGTAGGGTTCTATAATCAGGAAAATCTATTCGATACCTGTCATGATGAGGGCAAGAACGACTACGACTTCCTGCCGGGTGGTTCGTATAAGTGGGACAAACTAAAATACTCCAATAAATTGCACAACATGGCTCGGGCTCTGGCCGACATGGGCACCGATATGTTGCCCAATGGATGTGCCATCATAGGTTTGTCGGAAGTGGAGAACAGCCGTGCTCTCGACGATTTGGTGGCTGAGCCGGAACTCGCTGCAAGAGGATACAGGTATGCACATATCGAGGGTCCCGACCGGCGTGGAGTGGACTGTGCTATGCTCTACAACCCGTCGCTCTTCACCCTGCGTGATGTCAAACTGGTGCCCTATGTACCCGAACTGGAGCAGGACAGCACCTTCAAGACTCGTGGGTTCCTCGTCGTGAGCGGGCAGATGGCCGATGAGCATGTCACCGTGATCGTGTGTCACTGGCCGAGCCGCTTCTCCGGATCCTTCTACCGGGAGTGTGCGGGTAGGCAGGTAAAGGTGGTGAAAGACTCTCTGCTGCGCGATGACCCCAACTGCAAGGTGATGGTCATGGGCGATATGAACGACGACCCCTCCAACCGCAGTATGGCCGTAGAATTGCGCGCCCGCAAGAATATCAAGGACGTGGGTGAAGGCGACATGTTCAACCCCTGGTGGAAAATACTGGAGAGTGGAACCGGCACACTCAGCTATCAGGGCAGCTGGAATCTCTTCGATCAGATCGTGATGACACCCAACATGCTTGACATCAACGGCACGAAAGACTATTCCAAACTGACTTATCTGAAATGTCAGATACAGCGCCGTGACTATCTCCTGCAGAGCGAAGGGGCATACAAGGGCTCACCCAAGCGTACGACTGCCGGAGGTGTGTGGCTCAACGGATTCTCTGACCACTTGCCCGTGGTCGTCTATCTGGTGAAAGAAAAAAAGTGAACCTGTGAATCTCTCGGCCTTCAGCGACAGAACAACTGCTGCCCCTCCTCACATGGAGAAGGCGGGGGAGAGCGAATGCCATCCCTGGCAGCCATTCCTGCCAGCCAACACGCGTATCCTCTTCCTGGGCAGTTTCCCACCCGCAAGGAAACGGTGGTGCATGGATTTCTTCTATCCTAACTTCACCAACGATTTTTGGCGGATTATGGGTATCTGTCTGTATGATGACAAACAGTATTTTGTCGATGAGGAGGCCAGGACGTTCAGGCTGGACATCATCAAAGACGAACTGATACGCCGCGGAGTGGGATTGTATGACACTGCCACGGAGGTGATACGCACGCGTCACACTGCATCTGATAAAGACTTGGAAGTAGTCGTGCCCACTGACCTGACAGCCCTGTTGCGACAGGTTCCGCAGTGTCAGACCGTGGTGACGACAGGACAGAAAGCCACTGAACTCTTCACCCAGCATTTCTCGCTCCGGCAACCCAGGGTGGGAGAATGTGAGGAGTGGAACTTTGAGGGCAGACACCTGCGCCTGTATCGTATGCCGAGCAGCAGCAGGGCATATCCCATGAAGGTGGAACGCAAGGCAGAGTATTATAAATGCCTTCCCTTGGCTCCCTAAGATCACACCCCAAACCATCCCTCCTCTCTGCAAAAGGGAGGAATAGCCCAAAGCAAACAGCCAACCGCGAATAAAAACCCAAACAACATGACAATTATTGGAATAGCAGGAGGAACCGGCTCCGGAAAGACTACGGTGGTGCGCAAGATCGCGCAGGCACTGCCTCCGCATTATGTGGCCGTAGTGCCACTCGACTCGTATTACAACGACACCACGCACATGACCGATGAGGAGCGACGCGCCATCAACTTCGACCACCCCGACGCTTTTGACTGGAAATTGCTGATCAAGCAGGTCAACATGCTGCGTCAAGGTGAGGCCATTGAGCAGCCTACCTACTCCTATATCCTGAGCAACCGCCTCAAGGAGACTGTGCATGTCGAACCAAAACCCGTGATAATCATCGAGGGTATCATGACGCTGATCAATAAAAAACTACGCGACATGATGGATCTCAAACTCTTCGTCGACACCGACAGCGACGAACGCCTCATACGTAATATACAGCGTGATGTGGTCGAGCGCGGGCGTACCGTCGACATGGTGCTCGACCGCTATCTCAACGTGCTCAAACCCATGCATGAGCAGTTTATCGAGCCTACAAAGAAATATGCCGACCTCATCATCCCACAGGGGGGAGAGAATCTCAAAGGCATAGGTATCCTATGCAAATATATCGAGGGACTGGTGCCAGGAGCGGCTTCCGCATTATAGACTTCACTGGCGAATCATGAGGCAGAGATGCCGGAGAGCTAAGGCTCTTCGGTATACTCCACATACTCGCCGCGCTCCATAGGCAGGTTGTTGAATGCCTGCTTGCGACGGTTGTGGATGACGAGGGAGTTGACGCATTCTGACACGCCATATACAATGAGACTCACGCCGATGATGATGAGCGGGGTGGCAGCTGCTGTCATGGGCTTGACAAAGATGAAAATACCCGACAGCAACAGCAATAGGGGCAGAAACCAGTAGCCCGCGCCCATGACGCAGAACTTGCGGGCGTTGAGCAGGGCCATCATCTGATTGAGAGCACCGAGGATGACCAGCGTGGCCAGCACATACATCAGTGACTTGACGAATGTGCCTGGCATCAGCGCGAGGATAAAACCAAGAATCACGCTGCCGATGCCCACAATGGGGAAGACAGGACGGCTGCTGGTGCGCATCTGCCCGTCAGGGCCTATGACTTTGGTTTCTTGGTAGCTCCTCACGGTGTTGAAATACCCCAGACATGAGATGATACCTGAGATGAGAAACAGTATGCCGATGGCAATGGTGATATACTCCACGGTGCTGTCGGGAGTCTTCAACAGAAGCACGCCGACAATGATCGCACAGACGGCACGGAATATGGATGACTGGAAAATCTTCATGGCATCTTGTGTTATTGTTGATGCAAATATAATGGAAAACCCTTAAACGACAAAATATTTTGAAGACAAAATTACTACTGGTGCGTCATGGACAGACCATCGACAACGTCAACCAGATCATGCAGGGACAGACACAGGGACAACTCAGCGAATATGGGATGCAACAGGCGGAACAGCTGGCCAGACAGATGGCCACGGAGCAGATAGACGCTTTTGTCTCTTCCGACCTCAAGCGGGCCTATGACACTTGTGCTATTATTGCAAAGCCGCATCAGGGCACCATACAGACCACACCACTGCTCAGGGAGCGCGACTGGGGAGATTTCACCGGACTTTATATCCCCGACCTGAAAGACAAGGTCTGGCCGGCCAACGTAGAGACGATGGCACACATGAAAGACCGGGCGCAAGCGTTTATGGACTGGCTACGCAGCCGGTATCCCGGACAGGTGGTACTGGCTGTGGGGCATGGCATCATCAACAAAGCCATCCAGTCGGTCTATTACGACAAGCCGATGCACGAGGTGCCAAAGATGACCAATGCAGAGGTGCGCATACTGGAGCTATGACACACGAAAAGGACTCACAATCACTGTGAGCCCTTTACTGATTCATTCGAATAACCTAAACAATCTTAACCAAAAAACAACTAATCTATTGAAAACACGGTCTGTAGAGTTATGATTATCGCTATTCGCGGTGAGCGGTTCGCTCTACGCGGTTAGCGCGGATTATCTATGACCTCCACGGCTGCCGCCGAATGAGCCATGGCTGCCACCGGAGGAACGACTGCCGCCGGAGGAGCGACTGCCACCGAATGAGCCGGATGAACGGCCGCCGCCGGAGTGGCTGCTCCCGAAGGAGCTCGACGAGCGTGAGGGGCTGCTGAAGCTGCGGCTTGAGGCACCACGGCTGGAAGAGCCGCTGCTCGGAGCGCTGAAGGAGCGCGAAGGAGCCGATACGCTGGAGCTGCGTGTGGAAGGTGCGCTGAAGGAGCGTGAGGGTGTGCTGTTGCGGTTGATGCTGCCGGAGCCTACGCTGGAGCCGCCAGAGCGAGAGCCGCGGTCGAAGGTCCTTGCAGGGGCCTGGCCAGAGCCTGAAGGTCTCTGGATGACCTTCTCGCCAGCACCGGATTTGAAGTCACTGCTGTTGCCACCTCTTATCGACGGGGTGTTGGAACGTGGGTTGCCAAAGCTCCTGCCGTTGGTGTTGCCGTTGATGCCACGGTTGTCGTTGCCACGGTTGCCACGGTTGCCGAAACCACCGCCACGGTTGCCGTTGTTGGAATTGCTATGGCCGATAGACCTGTCACCACGGTTGTCATTCAGATGGTTGCCGCCACGCCCGTTGTTGCCAAAACCACGTCCGTAGTCGCCGCGGTCGAATCTGTCGCGCATGCCATGTCCTTTGTGGCCGTCGTGTCCGCGTGAGCCGAAGCTGCGTCCGTGATACCAGCTGCGTCCGCCGTTCATCCTCCAGCTGTGGCCGCCGCGGTAGACGTGCCAGAAGTGAGGACGTCCGAAGTAGAAGTAGTCGCGGTAGGGGTAGCGTGCGTAGATGCCGAAGTGCCAGTATCCTGCCTCCCAGTAGAGCGGGCGATAGAAATAGGTGGCGGCGAGGTAGGCCTGATATTGCCAGTCAAACAAGATATAGCTCAGGTCGAGGTTGCGCTGGCGCCAGTATTCGCCATAAAGGTCGGCCTGGGTGTTGACACCCATCAAGTAGTCGAGATTCACTTCGTATGCGGCCTCATACTGCTCTTCTGTCAAGTTCAGCTCATAGGCCATCTTGTCGGTGAGGAACAAAGCCTGCTGCCGTGCCTGCTCATAGCTCATGGCACTTGCTGCCATCGTCAGGGTGATCAGTGCTGTCAGGGTGATTAAAATTCTCTTCATAGCTGTATGTTTTTAATGTTGATACTCGTTGTCATTGTTTCACGTTGCAAAATTGCGAATAAAAAACAAGCCTCCAAAAGGATTTTCCCTAAACAGGGAGGGGAAAATCCCTATCATGTGTGATAACGTGGTGTCATAATAATAAAAACCTTCTTTTTGCGTTATAATAGTAATGAAAAAGATTTTTCTCATATTATATATGGTCGCTTCCTGGCTTGGAAGCGGGTACGCTCAGGAGATAACGGCAGAAAATGTGCGGCAAGGAGAAAAACCGGCCGGAGCCATCCATCTTATGAAGGGCCTCGAATATAAGGTGGAGGCTCAGGCGTCGGCCGCCAGAGGGAAAACCCCGCTGTGGCTGAATGCCAACAAGCATGGTCTCTCGTCGCTGGAAGAGGCCAATGGCTACCTGCGTGTCTCTGCCATCCGTCCCATGAATACCGACACACTGCGCCGCTGGGGGGTGGGCTACGGGGTGGACGTGGCTGTGCCTTTCCACTATACGAGCGATGTGGTGGTGCAGCAGGCATTCGCTGAGCTGAAGTGGCTTCACGGCGCACTGACGGTGGGCAGCAAGGAATATCCAATGGAGATGAAAAACCAGACGCTGAGTTCTGGAGGGCAGGCCCTGGGCATCAACGCAAGGCCCGTGCCACAAGTGCGGCTGTCGCTGCACGACTATGCACCCGTGCCTTTTACGCGTGGCTGGGTGCATTTGAAAGGCCATGTAGCCTACGGCATGATGACCGACCAGAACTGGCAGCACGACTTCACTCAGCGGCAGCACGACTATACCGACAGGCTGTTGTATCACAGCAAGGCCGGCTTCATCAAGATCGGCAAGGAAGATTGCTTCTTCCCCCTCTCCGTCGAGATGGGACTTGAGATGGCCACCCTTTTCGGCGGTATCTCCTATCAGGCCCAGAACGATGGCACGATGCGTGAGATACGATCCAAACGGGGATTCCTCTCATTCTGGCATGCCTTCAAACCCGACGGCGGGGAGATTGAGGAGACCCTCTACACCAATGCCGAGGGCGACCTGCTGGGTAGCTGGATGGCGCGTGTCAACTATGATGCCGACACATGGCGCTTCAGCCTCTACGCCGACAAGTTTTTTGAAGACCACTCGTCGATGTTCCAGCTCGACTACGATGGCTATGGCGAAGGAGAGGAATGGCAGGCGAGCAAAAAACGCCGCTACGTGCTCTACGACTTCAAGGACATGCTCCTGGGGGCAGAGCTGCATTTCAAGTATGGCAGCCTGGTGCGTCATCTGCTCATGGAGTATATCTATACGAAATATCAGAGTGGCCCCATCTATCACGACCATACGCCTCATCTGAGCGACCATGTCGGCGGTAAAGACAACTACTACAACCACTATCTCTTCTCCGGATGGCAGCACTGGGGGCAGGTGATGGGCAATCCGCTCTACCGCTCGCCCCTATATAACGACGACGGCACCCTCAAAATCCAAGACAATCGGTTCCGTGCCATGCACTTCGGCATCGACGGCACGTTCCGGGCTGTCGACTATCGGATGCTGGCCTCTTTCCAGGACGGTGTGGGCACTTACGACAATCCCTACACCAAGAAACGCCATAATGTGAGCGTGCTGGCTGAATGTGCATACGAGATACCCCGCGGCAGGCTGAAGGGATGGCAACTAAAAGGGGCCTATGGTATGGACCTCGGCTCGATACTGGGTCATAACTATGGCGGACAACTCACCATCACGAAGCGGGGACTTTTCGGTGGTGGCTCAAAAAACAGGAAATAAACATGAAGAAGATATTATTACTCTCTGCCGTGATACTGGCACTCTCTGCACTCGGCTCCTGCGAGATAGAGACTTCGTCGAAAGGTGATCTCTACGGGTTCTGGCATCTTGTGGGCATTGACACCATCGGACGGGATGGCACCACCGTCGACCTGAGCGACCAGAAGATTTTCTGGGCAGTTCAGGTGCAGCTGGTGCAGCTGATGGACCAGAACAAGGAGCGCTCACCCATAGTCTGCCGGTTTGAGAGAGAGGGCGACTCCCTCTTCTTCGATACTCCTTATTATTTAGACCGTGGCAGAGGCGATCCCTTGATGGAGAGTGTGGACGAAATGACTTTTTATGGATTGAATTCGTTGCGCCCAAGGTTATGGATAGAGCAAGTCTCCAGCAATAAGATGCAGCTGAAGACCAATGAAGTCATCCTTCGATTCCGGAAAATGTAGTAAACCTAAAATCCGCAACCTTGCATTTTGGCTGCCGATTTGCCGTCAAAAGTTATTTTTTGCCTCTCTTGTGCTATGATATGCGGACAAGGGCGATTAAAAATGTCTTCTCAGTG
>CAMIYC010000045.1 GCA_946402905.1 uncultured Prevotellaceae bacterium
AAAATGCCAAGCCGCCCGATTATATTACGTAAGAAACTGGGATTTTATAGTTTAAGAATATTAGTTACCAAAGAAGTTGCTAAGCTCGGGCGGATTTGAAATCCGCCCGTGTTGAGTATAAGCATTTAAAATGCGTTTAATCGGATTACAAATCCTGATAGCCAAAGCGTCGGGATTACAAATCCCGACGAGCATCAATTACAACAAATAACTTTTTATCAAGAATTTTAGAGACTTGTCGAAGACCCACTGACCAACGGGAGGTAATTGAAGAATTAGGTAGTCTAATTTGTTGTAGTATGGATGTCATGTGAATGTTTCCTATGAAGCATACACACTCCCCCTAACCCCCTCTAACTTAGAGGGGGAACTGATTACCACTGCAAATGGAGAGTGGATGTGTAAGTAAACAAATGGGACAACCTAATTCTGGAGACAAGAAGAAAAAGGCGTGCGACCAGAATTATGCTTTCTGGTCGCGCGGTATAGTGACGATATAGGCTCCGAGCAGCACCAGTACGGCGGCTACGGGCTTGTCCCATGAGAGATGGTCCTGACCTACGGCAATGGCCACAAGCGAAGCCACTACAGGCTGTATGTTGGTATAAATGCTGACCGTGGTGGCCTTGAGGAATCTCAGGGCATAAGGGATGAGGAAATAGCCCAGTCCTGTGGCAAAGAGCACGATGAACGCCATCTCCAACACACCACTCCACCCCCACTCGGCAGAATAGAGCTTCTGCTGTGGTTCCATCATGGCAATCGGCAGCATGACGACGGCAGAGATGAGGAAGAAATATTTCATCTGCGTGACCGCAGAGTATTTGTCAGACACCTTACGGGTGATAATCAGATAGACCGCCCAGGTGAGCACACTCAGCACGGCAAGCGAGATACCGAGCAGGTCGTCGGACCCGGCACCGTCTGTCCAGGAGAAATACAGCATCAGCAAAGCGCCGCCGATGCCCATCACCACACCGAGGATCTTTAGTCCTGAGACACGCTCTTTGAGAAAAACGGCCGCGAGGATCATCACTGCAATAGGTGTCAGTGCTGCCACCAGGGAGTAGTATACCGGCGTGGTGTACTTCAGAGCCTCGGCGGTGAGTGTCTGGGAGATGACAAAGCCAAGCAGGCCGCCGAGGAGCAAGGCCATGAGGTCTTTTCGCTCCACACGCTCCTTGGGCATGAAGGCTGCCACCACCCAGAAGATGATGGCCGCGAAGACACACCTCGATGCCATATATCCGATGGGAGTCACCCATTCATCCAGTAAAGCCTTGGTAACAGGCACTCCAAGTCCGAAAATCACGTTGGCCATCAAAATGGCGATATGTCCTTTTGCTTTCATTGTGAGGTTGTGAGGTTGTTGGGTTGTGGGGTTATGAGGTTATGGGGTCGTGAGGTTGTGAGGTTTTCATTCTTCCAGGCCGAGCACCTCGATGGTGAATTCGAGGTCTGAGTAGGGTTTGACGGCTCCGGCGGCCCGGCTGCCATAGGCTTCGGAGTAAGGGATGTAGATCTCCCATTTAGAGCCTACAGGCATGTTGATGAGAGAGTGCCAGAATCCCGGTACGGTCTGACTGGGGCGCATGGTGACAGGCTCCCCCCTCTGATACGAACTGTCAAAGACAGTGCCGTCCATCAGTTTGCCCTCATAGTGCAGTCTCACCTTCGTGTCGTCCTTGGGCTTGGGGCCTTTTCCTTTTTCCACCTCCCGATAGAGCACACCTTTTCCTTTTTTAAGCTCCTGAAATCCCATCTTGCGGTATTTCATGGCGTTGACGGCACTGTTTTGCCTTTTGTCACGCTCTTTGCCCAGCTGTTCAGCCACGTTTTTGTCACTGATCATTGGCACCAGTTGGTCGGTCTTCGCCTTGACATCCTCAAAAGTGACCCAGAAGTTGAAGTCGCTGGCCTCTAAATGACTGTCAATCCTATTGTTGAGCTCTACCAGGCGAGTGCTCATGGCCAGAAGAGAGTCGCCCGGGTTCTTGGTCAGTGCCACCAGTTCACCCATGTCTTTCAAAAGGGCTTTAAACGACTGTTGTGTATCGCGGTACTTGGCCGGAGTGAGGTTCATACTTCCCACCTCATCCTGTATGTCCTCCCAGAGTTTGTCGAGCACAGCGGCAGCCCCGTTGTCCTTGAAAAACTGCTGGCGCCAGGCCACCGCCTGCCGTGCATCAGAGGTGGAGACCCATTCGCCCTTGGCGTTCATAGCCAGTTTCTCGACCTCTACCCTCACCCAGTTGGTCTGGAAGTCACTGAGCATGATATTGGCGAGTCTCGACGCCACGATGGTATTCACTTTCGCGCTCATGGCATTGCTCTTGTAGTTGTTGCCGAAGAGCATCCACGCGCCGTAGGCCACCACGGCGCATCCTATCACGAGGAGTGCGACAAACAGTGGCTTGCGCTTCTTTCCTTTTGCTGGCCTGCTGCCGTTGTTGGAGGAACGGCCATTGCGGGCAGTGACATTATTTTTCATCTTCATAAAATATGCAGGTGAGACGGGAGCCTCACCTGTCGTTGTGGTTTATAGCGTGCAAAATTATAAATAAAATGGAGAAATGACAAAAAAAAGTTGTAGATTCCTATAAATATATTTATCTTTGCTTTGTATTTTGAACTGGAGGTTTCACATGGATGAAAGAACGAGAGCAAAGAGTATATATAAGGTGACATTGCAAGGCAGCATCATCAATGTGCTGCTGATGGTTTTCAAGTTTGCCGCCGGCTTGCTGGGGCACTCGGCTGCGATGATTGCCGACGCGGTGCACTCCCTGTCGGACCTGATCACCGACGTTGTCGTGCTGATCTTCGTACACCTGAGTCACAAGCCCAAGGATGCCGACCACGACTACGGCCATGGCAAATATGAGACCCTTGCCACCGCCATCGTGGGACTGGTGCTTCTGGGCATAGGCCTGATGATCTGCTACAACGGCATCAAGGAGACCATCCAAGGCATCCGTGGCCAGATACTGGAGAGCCCGGGCTACATCGCACTGATTGCCGCGGTGGTAAGCATCATCCTGAAGGAATGGGCCTATCGGTTCACCGTCGCCAAGGCACGTGAGACCGGCAGTCAGGCCGTGGCGGCCAACGCCTGGCACCACCGCACCGATGCCCTCTCGTCCATAGGCACCGCGATAGGTATCTCTGGCGCCATGTTCCTGGGTTCGAAATGGCGTGTGCTGGACCCGATCACTGCAGTCATTGTGAGCTTCTTCATCATCCGTGTCGCCTATCAACTCATCGCCTCGTCGGTCAACGAACTGCTGGAGAAGAGCCTCAGCGACGACATCGAGGCTGAGATAGCGCGTATCGCATTCGAAGAGGATGAGGTGAGCGACATCCATCACATCCAGACCCGTCGCATCGGCAAAGACATCGCCATAGAGATGCACATCAGGGTGCCCGGTGACCAGAAGGTAAGCGTGGCACACGAGCATGTGAACCATATCGAGGAGCGCCTGCGCCAGCGGTTTGGCGCAACGACCCATATCGGCATCCACGTGGAGCCGGTGAAAGAGTCAAAATAATTTGCTTTTCATCTGTTTCGCCGTTTTTTTTGACGTTGATTTCTGCAGTATCGAAGATTTTCATTATCTTTGCAGTCAAAATTTATCATTATGAGAAAATTACTGTTATCAATGATGTTGGCTTTCACCAGTCTGACCGCCTCATACGGCCAGATATGGCAGATGTCAAGTCAATGGCATGACCCTTTCGACATCTATGCCGGCCCCGTGCTTGGTGGTGTGGCCTCTAATCTGACCGAATATGACGGCAAAACAATGATAAGCCCCTATATTGGCGGTTTTATACAGACGTATTTCAACAATCATTTCGGCATGAGCCTTGAGTTTTCCTATACCCGGCAGGGCACACGCGACGCCTGGGCCAACTTCCTCAGCGACGAGGATATCGCCATCTACGATGACGCAGGCAACAAAGTGGGCAGTCGCGCCAGAGGTCCGTATGAATACCGGCTTGACTATATCAACACGATCTATAAGGTGCGCTACTATCCCATCCGCTATTTCGATGTCTTCGCCGGTCTTTTGACTGGTGTTCATTTCAATGCCAAGTGTGAGCTTGACGGCAGGTCGACAGATATCATCAACCAGATACATAAGCGCTCCGCTCATGTGATAGCCGGTGTGGGCTATGAACTGAACAACCTACAGATAGAAGCTTATTACGGATTCCCCCTCAACAAGCTGGCCAAGACCGCCCGTGGACGTCAGGCCCTGGGTAATGCCAGAGAGCATCTACTCCTGCTCACCGTAGGATACCGCATCAAGTTGTATTAGGTGGAAGGTGAAAAGGTGGAAGGTGAAAAGGTGAAAAGGTGAAAAGGTTGAAGGTTGAAGGTTAAAGGTAAAAGGTTGAAGGTTGAAGGTGAAAAGGTGGAAGCTTTACTCAGCTATCCAAACTACGGATTTATCCGATTTGACTGATTATTCCTGTAATTGAACATATCTCTGAAACTTAAAAAACTAATGGGCGGATGCAAGACAGCATCCGCCCATTAGTGTCTATGCGCCTTGCTTATGATGCCCGGGCGACACGCCAATCCATCTGTAAGAAGACGACCCTCAAATCCCCCCGCTTAACAGCGAGGGAATTCTTGGGTGTCACAGAATTAAAAGATCAGCAATGAAAAATTTCTGTTAGTTACCCTGAAGCACTATTCTTTTTAATGATTGATGAAATTATCTATGAAGTATATTTATTCTATTAATGGTATAGCTGGCACATCATCCCCACAGAGTCGGATTCTGTGAGACTGATAATAACCCTAAAGAAGAGAAAGCGTCGCACCCTCTCTGTCCTTTTTATCAAAATTATTGTATTTTATCCAATCAATCTTATTTTGCCGCAAATTTACAAAAAACTATTTATGTCACCAAATTTTTTTCTTTTTTTTTGCTGTTTTTGACACCATGTTGAATACAAAAAGTCTGAATTAACAATACAATGTAGGATTATTTTGTCATTTGACTATTTTTTTTTAATTTTGCAAAAAACCAAACAATAGAAATCTATGAGAAAATACTGGATGACATGGATGATGCTCCTGTTCTGCGGAATGGTCTGGGGCAAGGGAATAGAGCGGCCGAAACTGGTGGTAGGCATTGTGATTGACCAAATGAGATGGGATTATTTCACCTATTATTACGACCAGTTCGGTGAGGGCGGTTTGAAACGTCTATGGAACGAGGGTTTCAGCTGCGACAACAATATGATCAACTATGTGCCCACGGTGACGGCCATCGGCCACAGCAGCAACTACACCGGATCGGTACCGGCTCTCACCGGCATTGCCGGCAACAACTTCTTCCTCAACGGCAAGAATGTGACGAGCGTCACTGACACCACGGTACACGCCGTGGGGAGCGACGCCGCCAACCATGCCGGTAAATGCTCTCCTCGCAACTTGCTGGCCAACACCATCGGCGACCAGCTGAAGATCGCCACCGACTTCAAAGCCAAAGTCTTTGGTGTGGCCATCAAAGACCGTGCCGCCATCCTCCCTGCCGGCCATGCCGCCGACGGTGCGTTCTGGTGGGACAAGAAAGCCGGGCACTTCATCACCAGCAGTTATTACATGGACCGCGTGCCGGCTTGGATGGAGACATTCAACCGCCAGAACCACACCCAACCCGACCACGACCTGCTGACCTCCAGTGAGGGTGTCACCATGACCTTTAAGCTGGCCCAGGAAATCATCCGCCGTGAGCGTTTGGGCAAGCACGACGTGACCGACATGCTGGCCGTGAGCATCTCGTCGACCGACGCCATCGGACACACCTACAGCACACGCGGCAAGGAGAACCAGGAGGTATATCTCCAGCTGGACAAGGACATCGCTAAATTCTTCCGCACACTGGATCTGGAAGTGGGCCGTGGCAACTATCTGCTCTTCCTGACCGCCGACCACGGTGCCGTACACAACGGCAATTTCATGAACCAGCACCACCTGCCCGGCGGCGGCTGGAACTACACGCCCACCAACCAGACCGTCAATGAGCGTCTGAGCAAGAAATTCGGAGTGAATGGCAAGTACATCAAGGCCATCATGGACTGCCGCATCTATCTGGACCGCGACTTCATCAGCGCACATGGCCTGGACTATGAGGCCGTGAAGGCCGAAGCGGTCAGCGTGATGAAGGAGGACCCACAGTTTGCCTATGTGGTAGATTATGAACATGTCAACGAGCAGAGCATCCCGCTGTTCTTACGTGAGCGCATCATCAACGGCTACCACCGTCTGCGCAGCGGCGACATCATGGTAGTGCTGCAAGGCAGCCACATGCACGGCAACGTGTCGGCTGACTACAAAGGCACCTCTCATGGCACATGGAATCCCGACGACTCTCACATCCCCCTGATATTCATGGGCTGGAAGGTGAAGCAAGGTCGCACCAGCAAGCCCACGTTCATCACCGACCTCGCCGCCACCGTGTGTGCCATGCTGCAAATACAAATGCCCGACTGCTGCATCGGCAACGCCATCACGGAGGTGTGGTGACCCTTACTGCTCGCCGGGCAGCTGGCAGAACTTACGCTTACCTTTTATATAATACTGCCAGAGGATAGAATAATTTTTATGTTCAGCGATGGCGGCACATTGGCGTGAAGCCTGAATACGACGGCGGTCGGCCTCGTATTCGGGCTTCCATTTTTTATAAGCAGCCCTTGCCCTGAAGATGGCCTTGAAGTCACCCCAGTTTCTGTTTACAATCAACGTCTCCAGCGCCGCCACATAGTCGAGCAGCCACCGCCATCTCATCACCTTGCCCAACTGCTCATCAGGCAGGTTTTTGTAGAGCATGGTGAGATTGTTGCGGAAATTGAGGTAAGTCTTGCGAGGGTTGCCCTGTGGGAGCGTACCCCCGCCCACATGGTAGACCACGCTCTGCGGCACGCAACAGATCTTGCGCCCCAGCCACCTGAGACGCCAGCAAAGGTCGATCTCCTCGCAGTGAGCAAAAAAGCGCCCATCGAGGCCGCCCACCGCCCAGTAGTCCTCAGCACGTATCATCAGACAGGCACCTGTGGCCCAGAACACCTCCCGTGGCTGGTCGTATTGTCCGTGGTCTTCCTCGACACTATCGAAGAGACGCCCCCGGCAGAACGGATATCCCAGCCGGTCGATGAAGCCTCCCGCAGCGCCGGCATATTCAAAGCACTCCTTATGGTGCACGGCACGCAACTTGGGCTGGCATGCCGCCACGTCGGGATGGGCCTCCATCCATGCCAGAAGCGTGGCAAGCCACGACGGAGTGACCTCGACGTCGGAGTTGAGCAGCACATAATACCTGGCCTCCACCTGCTCCAGCGCCTTGTTGTAGCCGTCGGCGAAACCCCAGTTGCGCTCCAGCAGTATGAGCTTCACCTCATTATAATAGGTCTTCAGAAAACTCACCGAGTCGTCGGTGGAAGCATTGTCGGCCACATAGACCCTTGCCCCCCCGGCGTTTTTCAGAAGTGTGGGCAGATACAGCTGGAGCATCTTCCGCCCATTCCAGTTGAGTATGACGATTGCTACCTGATCCATATTCATGTGTTATGCTATCGATTCTGCCATCAATGACGTGAAGTCGCGGTTGAAACCTCCCAGGGTGACATGGACAATCTGATTGTCGTATGACGCATCAGCCAAAGCCGTGGGCAGCTCCACCCTGACATAGTTGCGAGTGAAGCCATGCATCGCCCTGCCCTTTGACGCTTTCTCAAAAAGCACCTCCGCCTTTTGGCCGATATGCCGCTGGTAAAACGCTCGCGTCTTCTCATCGGAGAGTCGCAGAAGCCGCGCCGAGCGCTCCCTCTTCTCCGCATCGCTGACCACGCCGTCGATCCTGAGTGCCGCCGTGCCGGGGCGCTCCGAATAGGGAAACACATGCAGCTGTGTGACGTCCAGAGACTGCAGGAACTGGTAAGTCTCCTCGAAATGACGCTCGGTCTCACCTCTCATACCCACGATGACATCTACACCGATGAACGCATCGGGCATATACTGCTTGATGGCCTCAATCTTACGCGCGAAGAGGGCGGTGTCGTAGCGCCGGTGCATCAGCCTGAGCACTTCGTCGGAGCCGCTCTGAAGGGGGATATGGAAATGGGGCATGAAAGCCCTGCTCCCGGCACAACAGGCAATCAGCTCGTCGGAGATGAGATCCGGTTCGAGACTGCTGATGCGGAATCTGCATATAGGCTCCACCTGATCCAGGGCCCTGACCAGGTCGACAAACCCCTCGCCAGTGTTCTTGCCAAAATCACCGATATTCACACCGGTGAGCACCACCTCCTTGCCACCTTCTGCGGCAGCCTGCCGCACTTGTTCGACGAGCGAAGCGATCGTGGCGCTACGGCTGAAGCCACGTGCATAAGGTATCGTGCAGTACGTACAGAAATAGTCGCATCCGTCTTGTACCTTCAGGAAGTAGCGTGTGCGGTTGCCCCTGGAGCACGAAGGCGCAAAGGTCTTGATGTCTTTGGTCTTGACTGTGAAATGCCGATGCATTGCTTCGCCGGCGGTCTTTGCGACCCACGCATCAGAGAGAAACTGTATGAGCGAGGCTTTCTCATTGGAGCCCAGCACGAGGTCCACGCCTTCGATGCCGGCCACCCGGGCAGGCTGCAACTGGGCGTAGCACCCCGTGACCACCACGAAAGCCCCCGGATGCCGTCTCACCATCCTGTGGATGGCCTGCCGGCATTTATGATCGGCCACATCGGTCACCGAACAGGTATTGATCAGGCAGAGGTCGGCCTTACCTCCCTCCTCCACCGTAGTGACTCCCATTTCCTGAAGCATTTTGCCGAAGGTGGAAGTCTCGGCAAAATTAAGCTTGCAACCTAATGTATAATATGCGGCTTTTTTTCCTTGAAATACAGAAGAATCTATCATATTGCAAAAGTACGAATAAACGAAGGAAAAGCCAAAAAATAGGGACTTATTTTAAGGCGGGCTCTTTATTAACCTTAATTAACAGACCGTATTTAATTGTAAATCAAACACTTATAAAATAGTTACAAAAATGTGATATTTTTTTTGAAAAAAATTTGTTGGTGAATCAAAAATAATATATACCTTTGCATGGTTTTAATAAACAACGATAGTTTTACAGATTTTAAAAAGCAAAGAAAATGAAGAAATTAGTTTTTATGTTCGTAGCTATGGCAGCCATCTCTTTCGCTGCTTGTACTGAGACCAAAGCTCCTGAGACTCCGGTTGAGGAGCCAGTAGAGGCTGTTGTTGACAGCGCTGCTGAGGTTGTTGACAGTGCTGCTGAGGTTGTTGACAGCGCCGCTGAGGCTGTTGTTGACAGCGCTGCTGCTGCCGTTGCTGAGTAATCACACTCAACGAACTGAAAATTTCAGTACTGCGCCAGGTCGTGAGACCTGGCGTTTTTTTTGTGCTCATTTCAGCCGGAGTTCATTCATCGCCTGAGGATAACGCTGCTCGGCGGCTTTCACCATCCATTCACGGGCCTTTGCCTCGTCGATGCCAGTGCCTTCCCCCTCTTTATAGCATAGCGCGACATTAAACTGTGCCTGTGGATTTCCCATCTCGGCCGCTTTCATATAATATTCAAACGCCTTCTCCACATTTTTGGGCAGAATGTTTCCGAACTGATACTCAATGGCCATGTTGACCCAAGCCTGTGAGCATCCCATGGCAGCCGCGCTCTCATAGAGGCTCATAGCCTTGACAGGATCGCTCAGCACCCCATATCCATACATGTAGCAGAGCGCCAGGTAATAGTTGGCGTACGGGTTTTGGTCTACCTCCTTGTCAAGCCATGAGATACACTTGCCGAAGAGTTCGTCGGCCTTGTATGCGTTTTTCTCCACGCCGAAACCATACTTATAGCAGAATCCAAGGTAATACAGCGACTCCGTCTGGTCTTTTTCCGACGCCTGGCTGTAGCACTGTATGGCCCGATAGCGGTCTTTTTCCACTATCAAACCGTTGAAATAACATCTTCCGAGAAAGTACTGAGAAGTGGAATGCCCCTTTTCGGCCATGCCCTTGATCATGTCCAGTTGCTCACTGGTGATGGTACCCCAGGTAATGGAATCCTCCAAGGTAGGCTGCTGAGCCAACAACTCACCCGTCAGCATGATGGAGATAATAACCAATCCTAATCTTTTCATTGCTTCACATTTTATCATTATGAGGTCTGTCGGTTAATTCATCTGATTTACAAAAATACAAAAAAAAAGAAAACGAATGGCAACTCCTTTCGGATAATTGCCATTCGTTATATTTTATTAAAATTTTTCAACAAAAAGCTTAGTCTCTCAGGATGTTCACGAGCAGAGAAGCCACCGACGTAGCGATACTGATAAACGAGAACCAGATGGTGGTAGACTGTCCGAGTGCAGAGTTCTTGGCCTTGGTGGCGTTGGGCTCTACATAGATCACATCATTCTGCTGCACATAATAATATGGGGAGTTGATGAAGTTGGCGTCGGTGAGGTCAATGCGGTGTACAGACTTCTGTCCGTTGTTGTCCTCACGGATGAGCATGACGTTCTGACGCTTACCATAGATGGTGAGGTCGCCGCCGCTGGCAATAGCCTCGAGGATGCTCATTTTCTCTGTTGCCACAGGCACCACCTTCGGTCCGTTGAAATCACCGATCAGTGTGACTCTGAAACTTGCCATGCGCACGGTGACGACGGGTTTCTCCGTCTTTGCCAGATAAGGTGCTATTTTCTGCTCGATAAGCGTCTCACACTCCTGCTTGGTCAGTCCGGCCACATGTATGCGTCCGATCACCGGGAAGTTGATGGTACCATCATTGGTGACCAGATAGCCCTGCAACGAACCGCCACCCGTAGCCAATGCTCCATCATTACCTACCTGTCGCGACACGGTGAGGTTGAAAGGCTGTGCAGCAATAGGATCCGTGGTGTGTACAGTGATGGTAAGCTGGTCTTTGGGCATGATTCTGGCGTCGTAAAGACCTTTTGAGGCAGCGAGGCTGATGGTGTCAATATTCTGCATGTAAGGCACTTGCTTGGAAGTGGTACAGCTATCCATGAACATGATGGCCATGAGCGCAATCAAGGGAAAAACAAATTTCTTCATCTTGTAGGAATTATTATTTAAAATTTCTGCAAAATTAATGTTTTTTTTGGAACTGACAAATTATTTGCCCATGAATTGGATAATTGTCTACGTTTTTTGGCCGTCGGCTATCATACCCTACATCATCACCGGCAGAAAGAAATATGAAAAACGGGGATTCGTCACCGAACCCCCGAATATTATTGCTTGGGCGTGTCCTATCAGCCCCAGTGATTAATAGAACTTGAAGTATCTGCGGGCGTTGTTGTAGCTGATATCCTCTACCATGCGTGAGAGCGACTCCATGTCGTCGGGCAGCAGACCTTTCTCGACATCATTGCCCAGGAGGTTGCAAAGCAGGCGGCGGAAATACTCGTGGCGCGGATAGGAAAGGAAGGAGCGCGAGTCGGTGAGCATGCCTACGAAACGGCTGAGCAGTCCGAGCACGGAGAGTGCGTTCATCTGCCGAGTCATGCCGTCGAGCTGGTCGTTGAACCACCATCCGGAGCCAAACTGTATCTTGCCGGGGCAAGAGCCGTCCTGGAAGTTGCCGAGCATGGTGGCGATGACTTCGTTGGCACAGGGATTGAGTGTATAGAGGATGGTGCGTGTGAGCTTGCCCTCCTCATTGAGATGATTGAGGAAATGGCTCATGGCGCGTGCGGTGTTGAACTCGCCGATGGAGTCGAAACCAGTATCGGGGCCGAGTTGCTTGTACATCAGGCTGTTATTGTCGCGTATGGCACCATAGTGGAACTGCTGTGTCCAGTCGCTGGCGTGATCCATCTCGGCCATGACGGTGAGGAAGCAGTGCTTGTACTGTCTGACTTCAGACTCCAGGAGCGTCTGTCCGCGCAGGGCCTTGGCGAAGATAATCTCTATCTGGCTGTCGGTGTACGGCTCGTCGTAGAATTCCTCAATGCCATGGTCGCTCAGGCGGCAGCCGTTCTCATGGAAGAAGTCGTGACGTTTCTGCAGAGCGTCGACCATATCCTTGAAGGAGGCAATCTCCATATCGGCCACCTCGGCGAGCTGGCGCACATAGGCCGCAAACTCCGGCTTTTCGATATTCATGGCCTTATCGGGGCGCCAAGCCGGGATCATTTTGATCTCAAATCCGCTCTCCCGGGTCTGCTTGTGATACCTCAGGTCGTCGACAGGGTCGTCGGTGGTGCACACGCACTCCACATGATACCTGCGCATGAGTCCGCGAGCCGTATACTCTGGCAGTTTGAGCTTCTCGTTGCACTCATCGAATATCTCACGCGCCGTCTTGGGGCTGAGCAGTTTCTCAATGCCGAAAGCGGTCTTCAGCTCCAGGTGTGTCCAGTGATAGAGCGGGTTTCTGAAAGTATAAGGCACGGTCTCTGCCCATTTCTCAAATTTCTCCCAGTCGGTAGTGTCTTTGCCGGTGCAGAAGCGCTCGTCGACCCCATTGGTACGCATGGCACGCCACTTATAGTGATCGCCGCCGAGCCAGAGCTCGGTGATGCTTGAGAACTGATGGTCGTTGGCCACCATTTCAGGAATCAGATGACAATGATAGTCGATGATGGGCATAGGAGCCGCATGCTTGTGGAAAAGTTCCTGTGCCGTCGTGGTCTCAAGCAGGAAATTTTCATCCATGAATTTTTTCATAAGAGAATTTGTTTTGTTCGTTATATTATTCTTAAGATTAGCATTTTCAAAATAGTAATGCAAATATAGCGATTTTTTTTTGATAAGCGAGAAAATTAAGTTATATTTGCACTTAATTTTACGCAAACGATGTCGTACTATGAATTTCAACCCAGAAAAGCCCATACTGTTTCATCGTGCCGAAAAGGTGCTGCTCATCTATACGGGCGGCACGATAGGCATGGGCATCAATCCTGTCACTGACGCCCTGGAGCCTTTGGACTTCAACTATCTGATAGAGAATCTGCCGGAATTTAAATACCTCAAGACCGGCATAGACATTTATCAGTTCAGTTCACCGGTCGACTCCAGCGACATGAACCCCTCCATGTGGGCGCATCTGGTGCGTATCATCTCTGAACGCTACGACGATTATGACGGTTTCGTCATCTTGCACGGCACCGACACGATGGCCTTCACCGCCTCGGCCCTTTCCTTTATGCTGGAAAACCTGACGAAGCCTGTGATACTCACCGGCAGCCAGCTGCCCATCGGCCAACTGCGCACCGACGGCAAGGAAAATCTGGTGACGAGCATCGAACTGGCCTCCGCCCACCATAGCGACGGGCGGGCAATGGTGCCAGAGGTCTGTATCTACTTCGGCGGGCAGTTGCTGCGCGGCAACCGCGCCACGAAACAGAGCGCCGACGGCTTCAATGCTTTCGCCACCTTCAACTACCCCACCCTGTGTCATGCGGGTGTCAATTTCACCTATCATGACCACCACATCCTGCAGCCCGACTACAGCCGGAGCATGACCCCCCACACACAGATGGATGCCAACGTGATCGTGCTCTCACTGTTTCCAGGCATCCAGGAATGCTTCCTCAGACATGTCTTTGAGGCACCGGAACTGCGCTCTGTAGTGATGCGTACTTTTGGCAGCGGCAATGCCCCTCAGGCTCCCTGGCTGCTGCGCCTGCTCAAGGAAGCGAGCCAACGGGGTGTGACCATCGTCAACATCAGCCAGTGTATCTCGGGCTTTGTGGAGATGGGGCGCTACGACACTGGCTACCAGCTCAAGAACGCTGGCGTGGTGAGCGGCCACGACAGTACGGTGGAGAGTGCGGTGACCAAACTGATGTATCTACAAGGCAGATACAGCGACCATCAGACCATCCGCTACTACATGAACCGCTCTATCTGCGGCGAGATCACACTGCCGGACACCCCGAAGGAGGAACATCCTGCGGGCCTCACGCGGGCCTAAGTCAACCAATCAGAAACACAATCAATCAACAAAACATCAACTTATGAAAGAATTAAAAGGAACAAAGACAGAGAAGAACCTGCAAGAAGCCTTTGCAGGAGAGAGCCAGGCACGTAACAAGTACAGCTACTGGGCATCCAAGGCCAAGAAAGACGGTTATCAGCAGATAGCCGCTATCTTCGAGGAGACTGCCAACAATGAGAAGGAACATGCGAAGATGTGGTTCAAGCTGCTTGAAGGCGGTGCCATCAAGTCGACCCCCGAGAACCTGCAAGCCGCTGCCGCCGGTGAGAACTTCGAATGGACCGACATGTACGACCGTATGGCCCGTGAGGCCGAGGAAGAAGGTTTTGACGAGATAGCTGCCAAATTCCGCGGTGTGGCTGCCATTGAGAAGCATCACGAGGAGCGTTATCGCAAATTGCTCCAGAACATAGAAGACAAGGTGGTGTTCTCCCGCGACGGCGACTGCATCTGGCAGTGCCGCAACTGCGGCCACGTGGTCATCGGCAAGGAAGCGCCCGAGGTATGTCCGGTGTGCGACCATCCACAAAGCTATTTTGAGCTCAAATCAGAGAATTACTAAAAGACTGCCCGGAGTAATCGGAGTAATCGGAGTAATCGGAATAATCGGAATAATCTGAGTACTCTGAATACTCTGAGTACTCTGAGCATTCAGACTATAATCCTGGTTTTGCGGTAGTTTTCACGGAATTCCGTGGGACTACAGTTTTTCTTTTTCTTAAAGATACGATTGAAATTACTCAGATTGTTGAAGCCGCACTCAAAGCTGATTTCGGAGATGCTCCGTGAGGTATCGACCAGTAAGCGCGACGCCGAGCCAAGCCGGATGTCAATGATATAGTCGGTGAGGCTGCGCCCGGTGTGCAGTTTGAAAAACCTGCTGAATGCGCTTGGACTCATGCCCGCAATATCTGCCACGGTATTGAGTCTGATTTCATCCCTGTAATTCTTGGAGATATAATTCTTCACCTTCAGGATGCGGCGGCTGTCGTCCTCTACAGCGATTTTAGCATAGCTCGACGAGGCCAGGGGTCTTGCTCCCTCACATTTGGACAATTCATAAAGAATGGTAAGGAATTGTGTGACAGCGTAAAAGCCCTCCTTGATGCTACTGAGGCTGTCGAGCATGGGATAGACCTTGAGGATGGCACTGATGGGGAAACTGAGTCCTTTGCGCGCCTCGTTCATCATCTTACGGATGGAGAGAAACGGCGTGCGTGCAAACAAGGTATCGTCGCCGATATGGAAGTCAAACTGCACGGTGACTTCCCTGATTTCCTCGCTTACACACGTGTTCTGCTCCCACACATGTTCCAGGTCAGGACTGGTGATAAGCACCAGGTCGTATTCGCCGATCACCTCGGTGCTGTCGCCCACGATGCGCTTCACGCCTGCGGCATGCTCCACGAAATTGAGTTCAAAAACCTCATGGTTATGGATGGGATAAGTGAACTCCTTTTTACGCCTGTCGGCTATATAGAGCACATCCTTGCCCATCAATGGTGTGATCTCGTGTATGATTCTCCTCTCTTCCATAAACAGTCCGACCCAGCGTAAGACCTAAATTTTAAGTCCTTTCAAGATCTCGCTCATCTTCTGCAGCGTGGTGACGCGTGTAGGCACCAAGGGAAGACGCAGCACATTCTCGATGAATCCCATCTCATGCAACAAAGCCTTGACACCAGCGGGATTGCCGTCGACGAAGAGCAGGCTGTAGAGATCGGTAAACTTATGATGTATCTTGCGTGCAGCCGCGTACTCGTTGTTAAACTCCAGCCTGATCATCCTGGAGAACTCTTTGGGCAGTGCGTTGCCAATGACGGAGATGACCCCCACAGCCCCACAAGCCACCATGGGATAAGTGAGGGCGTCGTCGCCGGAGATGATTTCGAAACTTTCGGGTTTGTTCTTGATGATCTCGTCTACCAGTTCCAGACTGCCACTGGCCTCCTTGATGGCCACGATGTTCTCGCAGTCGCGGGCGAGTCGGCAGGTGGTCTCCGCCTTCATCAAGATGCCGGTCCTCCCGGGTACATTATAAAGCACCACGGGCAGGGAGGTGGCCTCAGCGATGGCCTTGAAATGCCTGTAAAGCCCCTCTTGCGACGGTTTGTTGTAATAAGGACATACGCTCAATATACCGTCAATGCCCCCGAAATCGCCGTGTCTGAGTTCGTCGACCACGGCAGCGGTATTGTTTCCACCACACCCCATCAGGATTGGCACTCTACCTCCCACCTGCGAGACAATCTGGTTTTTGATGGTCAGTTTTTCCTCGGCGGTGAGGCATGGAGTCTCTCCTGTAGTGGCAAGGATGCACAAGAAATCCGCACCATTGTCGAGTTGATAGTCCACCAGCCGGTGCAACGCATCATAGTCCACACTACCGTCATTTGTAAAAGGTGTGACCAGCGCAATACCTAATCCTCTGAAAATATTTTGAATCATAAAAAAACTCCTTCTACCTATTTGACTTATATATAACAAATGGTTATTACCACTGTTTGCCAGGGAACGCGGGCGCCCTCGCCCGCCACTGATGCGGGCGAGGGCGCCCGCGTTCCCTGAATTGCCTGCAAAGTTACGAAAAGTCGAGAGCAATACAAAATGAATTCATTCATTTTTACTGCCGAGACGGAGTAACTTCGCCTTGCAGCGGCAAAGTTACGAATTATTATTTAAATGAGAAAATAAATCGCATATTTCGCTATTCAGCCCATGTCAACTGATATATTTTTGTCATTTCGACCCGATATAGAGGAATACCATGCCCAGGAGTACGAGTGCGAGGTCGACCACCTTGCTTTTGAGATTTTTCTCATGAAAAAACAAGGCGCCAAAAAGGAACGAGACGATCACGCTTCCTCTCCGTATCATGGAGACGATGGAAATCATTGCCCCCGGGAGGCTGAGCGCATAGAAATAGATGAAATCTGCCGCACTGAGAAATATGCTCACGAAGATGATGCTCCAATGCCAGTGGAAGGGTGTGCTGTGACGGCGGTGAGGCCACCACATCAGGAGCAGCACGGCGAGCATCATGCCAGACTGATAGAGGTTGTACCAGCTCTGCACGATCATCCTGTCGAGTCCGATTCCGCCGTCGGCGGGGTCTGCCATCAGGTATTTGTCGTATAGTCCGCTTACCGCTCCGAGCAGTGCTGCAAGCACGATGAAATAGATCCACCGGTCGTGCTTGAAGTCGATGCCCTCTTTGCGTCCGCTGCGGCTGAGCATGAAAAAAGACAGCACGGCAAGCAGTACGCCGATCCACTGCCACACATTGAGCTGCTCGCCGAAGAAGAGCATGGCTCCCAACAACACCATCACCGGCCTCGTAGCATTGATCGGCCCCACGATGGTGAGGGGCAGGTGTTTCATTCCGAAATAGCCGAAGAGCCATGACGAGAGCACGATCAGACTTTTCAGCACGATATAGCGGTGCACCTCCCACCCTGCCGTGCTGACATAGAATATGGAGGAGTCGAGCCGGTGCGTCCACGCACTCAGTCCGATAAGAGGCAAAAAGATGAGCGAGCAAAACAAGGTGTTGAGAAACAACACCGGTATGACGGCATTGGAGGCGAGGGCCTCTTTCTTAAAGGAGTCGTAACATCCGAGCAGAGCCGCCGAGAGAAAAGCTAATATGAGCCACATCGGGAGGTTGGAAGGTTATGAGGTTATGAGGTTGGAAGGTTGGGGTAAACGATATTCTGGAGAAAGAGCGCATTGGCAGGCATGCTCTCGCCGGCGTCAGACCGTCTTTTACCCTCTATGATACGCCGGAAGTCGTCGAGAGACACCCTTCCTCGCCCTACATCTATCATGGTGCCCACCACCGCCCTGACCATGTTGCGCAGGAAGCGGTTGGCTGTGATGACAAACCGGTAGCGGTTGTCGTCCATTTTTTCCCACCTGGCCTCCGTCACCCGGCAGAGGGTGGTTTTCACATCCGTATGGCTCTTGCAGAAAGCCCCGAAATCCTGATAGGTGATGAGTATGCGTCCTGCCTCATTCATCCGTTCGAAATCGAGCTGATAGTGGATGGGACAAGAATAGTGCCTGACGAAAGGATTTTTGCTCAGATGTATATAATAATAATATGTACGCGCAAGCGCACTGAACCTTGCATGCATATCCTGTCCGACTGCTACGACACGGTCCACCGCCATGTCCTTGGGCAGGATGCGGTTGAGCTTATACGCCAGTTGCGTGGTATCCACCTGAATGTCTGTATCGAAATGAGCCGCCATCATCGCGGCATGCACGCCTGTGTCGGTCCGTCCGGCGCCCACCACCGCCGTATCCTGTCTGAGCAACACCGACAATGCCTGTTGAAGCTGTGCCTGCACGGAATGGCCGTTGGGCTGTATCTGCCATCCGTGATAGGCCGTCCCGTCATAGCTGAAAAAGATGAAATATCGATTCATGGGTGCAAAATTAGACAAAAATATCCGATATCCCGTGTACGGGCATAAAAAAAGTGTCGTTATCTGTCACAGACGACGGCACTTTATTCCAAGAAAAATTACACTCTATTGATTATAAAGCCTAATACCTATATAATTGGAGAACATTATCATTCTATGATGTCCTAACAGATGTCTCCACATCGTTTTGTATGGCAAAGATAACAAAAAAAAACGAAACTTGTCTAAGATTTGACCACATTTTTATTATTTCGGGGTATTTTTTTCTTTTTGCTTCTCTGACAAACAAAAGAGGGTCAAGCAAAGACAAAAAGGACACAACCATCATCGACACGGCCTTGGCGGTCAGCCTTTGAGTGCGAGATTGTAGTTATAATACTTTTTGTGTCCTGTGATGTCTTCGACCACCCTGAGGAACGGCGGGAATTTGACCGACTCGTCGGAGGCCACCCCCTTGGTCTCCAGGATGACCAGGTCGCTGACGGGTTTCAGATAGGTATCGAGTTCGAAATACTGTCCTTTCCAGATAAAGCTCTTGCGCATCTTGTGGATGGTCTGCCGATAGGGATCGGCCTGCTGGAGGAGCGAGTTGTAGAGATTGTTGCTGATCTGCCGCTCGGTCTCCAGCCTTTCCTTCTCTGAGATACGTTTCTTGGTGGTGTGTACATTGACGTATTTTCCTTCCCATCCACGCCTTCTGAGCCTCACCTCGCATCCAGGCTCCGCCACGAGATACGTCTGGGTGATCTCACTGTTGATACATTCCGGCAGTTCGCCTACCACCTCGACGATATACTTCCTTTCCTCCTCGATGGGCTGAGGCAGACCGAGCACAAAGGATATTTCCTTGAGCACACGGTTGATTTTCTTGTCGAAGTCTTCGTGGTTGTTGATCACACGCAAATGGGAATGCCCGGTCCATGCGTTGATGACTTTCTTGTCGAGCAACCGCGCCTGGCGCAGTCCCTCCTCATTCATCTGCTCATAGCGGGTGGAATTGGTGCTGGTGGTATAAAACTGCTCCGCGCCGTCGGCTGCCGACACCAGGTGAAGCACGGCGTCGTAACGGTGGTCGCGCAGCTGGGCGGTAGTCAGACCCAGTTCGCCGGTGATCTGCTCCCACATCTCAGGCGACATATACGCCGAGATATCCATGACGCCACGGTCGCAGACGATGACGGTAGGCTTGTTGCATTCTTCAGCCATACGCATGAATTTGTCTTCGAAAGCGAGTTGCAGCTCGAGAGTGGCTTTCTCCCCCTGGTAGAACAAGCCCTTGTTGGGTGTAAGATAATTCATACCCGCCTGACTGAAGAGCGTAGGTATCTCTGGTATGGTAAACACTTTGTATCCAAGGCTGGAAAAATGCTCTATCACTTTGACGAGCGCTGTGGTCTTGCCGGCACATGGTCCGCCGGTGAGGACAATTTTCTTGATGTCTTTGGTCATTTTTTTAGGACTTATAGGGCATATAGGATCCATCGATGCTATAGAGGGTATAGATGCTATAGAGACTATGGATGACAGGGGCTCTGAGGAAGAGGTGTCTGTGCGAGGCGGTGAAGCAGTTCGACGAAGACGCGCCAGATATCCTCGACGGTGCTCAGTTCGAGGCGCTCGGCTGTGGAATGCGGCTCCACGATGCGGGGGCCTATGCTGGCCATCTGGATGCCTGGATACTTCTGCACGAAATAGCCGGCTTCGAGCACGAAGTGCATGGCCACCATGCGCGGTCGCCAGCCCAGCACATCCTGGAAGACGTCCGAGGTGAGCGCGAGAAATTGCGAATGCTGGTCTTCCTGCCATGCCGGTGCAGACATGACCAGTTCTGACTGGCCTCCATGCTCGGCAAAGACAGCCGCGATGTCGCGCCCGAGGCTCACCATGTCGGCGTCGATGAAGCTCCGTGTATGCGTGGAGATGAGCAGATGGTCGGACTCCGCCACGATGCGCCCCACATTATTGGATGTCTCTACGGTGCCGGGCATAGCCTCGCTCATCTTGACCACCCCCTGCGGCACCTGCTCCAGACTGAGCATCAAGGCATCGAAAGCCTCATGGCTGATCACGGCAGGCATCGGCTCTACCTTGGTGATACGGCAATGCACGTCGGGGTCGGCATCTCCGTATTCCTCACGTATCCAGGCGTTAAGTTGTTCCTCCTGAGCTTTGACAAACTCCGCGGCCTCGCCCGAAGGCACCGTGATGACAAACTCCGCCGTAGAGGCTATCGAAGCGTTGGCCTCGCCCACCCGGAGTGAAGCCAGCTCCATGTCATACTCATTATAGATAGCGGCGAGCACGGCCCATGTGAGCACGACGGCACTCGCGCGCCCTTTGTTGATGTCGACACCGGAATGACCGCCCCGGCCACCGCTGATGGAGATGCGATACCATCTGCGCTTTCCTCCCGGTGCGGGCACCCATTGGAGAGGTATGCGGTGCAGCTGCAGGTATGCCCCGGCAGCTCCTGTAGTGATTGTGTCATAGTCTTCGCTGTCGAGATTGACCACCTTGCGCCCCCTGATGAATCCGGGGTCGAGATTGGCGGCTCCCGACATGCCATCCTCCTCATTGGTGGTGGTGATCACCTCGATGGGACCGTGCACGATACTGTCGTCGGCAAGCATGGCCAGTGCCATGGACAGTCCGATGCCATTGTCTGCCCCGAGCGATGTGCCCCGGGCGCGCATCCACCCGTTGTCGGTATAGGGCACTACGACATCCCGGAGCGGGTCGTCCATGCCGACACACACCATATCCATGTGATTGAGCACCACCACAGGCTCTGCCTGCTCATACCCACGTGTAGCCGCCTTGCGTATGACCACACAGTTGTGCTCGTCACGTTGGTATTCAAGCCCCAGTTTGCGGGCATAATCACATAAGAATCCAGCAACTTGCTCCTCGTGGTGCGAAGGGCGCGGTATATTGTTGAGCTGTCTGAAGATTTCAAACACGCGATCGACTGCCGGTGGCTGAGAAAGGATATTTGACATATGAGATATGTTTTTCTTTGCTGCAAATTTACAACATTATCTTTTAACTCCCAAGTAAAGTCGCACATTTTTTCAATTCAACTTTTTCGTGTGTTTGTTTGCCTATTCCACAAGAAATGTGTACTTTTGCAACTCGATTTCACAGAAGAAACCCAAGCAAGTAATGAATTCACAAGTCAAGGCCCTGATATTGTTCCTGATAGCGTTTGCAGCCATCTTTATTTACGCACAGTCGCCGGTGGGAGTTACCTTCGCCCGGCAGCTGCTCAAGAAAATCGACCTCGACGCCCTCAAGCCCGAGCGGCCCGACACGACGACCCTCGTCGTGGCAGAAGAGAAGATCGAGCCCGACAGCACCGCCCAGCGTTTTCTCTTTGTGGGCGACTCCATGGTGGAGCCGATGGCTTACCGTTTTTACGATATCTGTAAGGAGAGCGGCGACACGATGTATGCCGTGACCTGGTATGGCAGCACCACGATGGCCTGGAGCGGCGAGACCCTTGACTATTTCATGAACGAGGCCGATCCCACCTACATCATCTTCTGTCTGGGCGCCAATGAGCTGACGTCGAAGAACACGAAGGCTATGAACGAGAACCTGACCAAAATCAAGCAGAAGGTGGGCGACATCCCCTGCTTCTTCATCGGTCCCCCCAACACCAAGCCCGACGAGGGTCTGAACGACGAGATCGCCAAGGTATTCGGCAAGCGCGGCTATTTCGACTCCCGCCATGTGGAGATGGAGCGTCGCAAAGACCACCTGCACCCCACGATGTCGGGAGCCCGCACCTGGATGGACGAGGTGGCAGAGTGGATGATGAGCGACAGCTGCACCCATCCTGTCGTGCTCAATGTGCCCGACTGCAAGCAATCGATCAAGATAGAGCACATAGAAGTGATGCAAGTGAAAGACAAGGGCCGTCGCATGAGCAAGCCCAAGGCCTGATCCCTGACCTTTTTCTAAACGAGACAAAGCGATGCTGGATTTTCTGTTCAATCTGTTTACGGAGCCCGACAAGTCATGGTCTTTTGTGTCCATACCATTTGCCGTGGTCTTTGTCTTGTTTTTTGTCCTCTACATCTTCATCCGCCAGTCGTCGAAGACGATGATGCTGGCCTATACCGTGGCATTCAGCCTCTTTTTCGCCTATAAGGCCAATGGAGTGCTGATGCTGCTGTTGCCTGCCACAGTGGTCATCTCCTACTACCTGACCCGGCTGATGGCCGAGAAAGAAGACACGGAGCGAAAATGCTGGATGTGGATCACGGTGCTCATCGACCTGGCTCCGCTGGTCTATTACAAATACACCAATTTTCTGATTGAGATCTTCAATGAGATGACGGCAACCAACTTTGCCCCGCTGTCGATCATCCTGCCTATCGGCATCTCCTTCTATACATTCCAGGCCATCAGTTATACGGTCGACGTGTACAAAGGCCGTTTCGACGAGGAGGTCAGCCTGCTCGAATACTTTTTCTATCTCACATTCTTCCCCCTGCTCATCGCCGGTCCCATCACCCGCGCCGAGACCCTTATCCCCCAGATCAAGCACCGCTATCACATCGGCGACGAGATGGTCTATACCGGTCTGTGGCTCATCATGAGCGGCCTGATCAAGAAAGCATTGATCGCCGACTATATCGCACAATACAACAACTGGATCTTCGACGACCCCACCGCATATTCCGGCTTTGAGTGTCTCATGGGTTCGTTGGGCTACACCCTGCAAATCTACTGCGACTTCTCCGGCTACAGCGATATCAGCATCGGTATTGCATCGCTGCTGGGCATACAATTAAAGGAAAACTTCAACTATCCCTACCAATCGCTTAATCTACAGGAGTTTTGGCGCAGGTGGCACATATCCCTTTCCACCTGGTTTCGCGACTATGTATACATTCCTCTTGGCGGCAACCGAAAAGGCAGTTGGCGCACCTACCTCAACAATTTCATCACGATGTTGGTAGCGGGGTTGTGGCATGGCGCATCGTGGATGTTTGTCATCTGGGGAGCCCTTCATGGCCTGGTGCTCGTGATCCACAAGGCGTGCAAGCCTTGGCTCGACCGCATCCCCAATACGTGGTATGTGAAGTTGGCCTCCTTTGTGCTCACCTTCTCCTTCGTCAATGTGGCGTGGATATTCTTCCGTGCCCATGACCTGCAGACCGTGGCAGACATGATACGGACGATGGTGTGCGATTTCAGCATCGACTATTTCGTGCCATTTGTCGAGACCCGCACCATGTGGGTGGTGTTTGTCGTTCTGGGGTATGGCCTGCACGCTATGCGCAAGAATCATGTCGACCGTCTGAAGAGTCTTTACATCGACTCGCCCTACACGCTGAAGCTCCTCTTGCTTTTCATCGTGTTGCAGTTTGTCATCAACTTCCGCCAGAGCGACATCCAGCCGTTTATTTATGCGCAATTTTAGGGAGGTTAGGGGGACTAGGATAGCTAGTGGGATAGTATATCTAGTAGGATTAGTATAACTAGAAAAGACTAGGAATATTAGAAAAGACTAGAATGACTTGAAAAGACTTAGATACCATCAAGGCAATAATAAACAATCATGAAATATATACACCTCCTTTTAGTGACCCTCTTTTGTCAGGCTGCCACAGCCAGTGTATTGATCAAGGCCGACGACCCCGGCTTTGCCTATGTGGGAAGGATCAGCCGAGCCACGCCCGAAGCTGTGGTGTGGACATACCCCGGCGTACAGATCCATGCCCGCTTCACCGGCACATCTGCAGCGATGAAAACCAACCCCGACTGTGGCTACTTCATGGTAGAGGTCGACGACCAAGTTCCCCGCAAAGTACAGTCGATGAAGGGCGAGACCATCGTGCGTCTGGTGCAAGGTCTGTCCCCCGGTGAGCACCGCCTCACCATCACTTACCTTATCGAAGGCATGTACAAGAAGCCCACTTTCTATGGGCTGCTGCTCGACGACGGCTGCGGTCTGCTCGACCGCCCTACCCTGCCCAGCCGCAAGATTGAGTTTATCGGCAACAGTATCACTTGTGGCTACGGCATCGAAGGTGACGGCACGGAGAAGAAGTTTCTCTTCAGCAAGCAGAATTTCTATTATACCTATGCTGCCATCACGTCGCGCGCGCTGCAGGCACAGTGTCAGGTATGCGCCCGGAGCGGCATCGGCATCTACCGCAACTATGCCGGCAAGATACCCGACGAGATCATGCCCCGCATCTATCCCCATACTTTCTACAGCACCACCGGCGAACTTTGGGACTTCAACCTCTATCAGCCCGACGTGGTGTGTGTCAACCTCGGATGCAACGACACTTCTGTGGGACAGTACGACAAGGTCCGTCTGACAGAGGCGTTCAAGTCATTCACCCAGACGCTGCGCGGCTATTATCCACAAGCGAAGATCGTCTACCTGATCGGTGCCATCCCTGCGGGCAAACGTCTCAACGACATACGTGAGGCGCAAGAGGCTGCCATCGCCGACGCTGCCGAGCGTGGCGACCACGAGGTCTATCGCATGGACTTCACGCCCGACGACGGATCGCTGGGCATGGGGTCGCAAGGTCATCCCTCTATGCGGCGACAGGCCCTGATGGGTGAAGAGCTCACCACATTCCTGAGAGAGATCACAGGTTGGGAATAAGACCGGACATGACAGCCTGATTCCTATTCATGACGGAAGCCCCCTCGTTTAAAGAGTTGGTAATAAATTGTTTATCAAGAATCAGACTGTCCTATATCTTTTATCAAGAATTATAGAATTAAAGAAATATAGTTACCAAAGTTGCTGCTCTCAAGGAGAATTCTATAATTCTATAATAGGGTGTCCTTTTGTAGTAGTATAGATGTCATGTGAATGTTTCCTATGAAGCGTACACACTCCCCCTAACACCCCCACTGACTCCCCCGTTTCCCGGGGGAGAGCAACCTCTAACTTGAGGCTGCTGAAAAAGTAGGTTAATCCAATTTTTCATATCTCGATTATTCGTACCCCTATCTTGGAGCATAGTCAAAAATTGAAATCTCAGAGGCCACTTTTGATAGAAACAGGACTTTTTCAGCAGCCTCAACTTAGAGGGGAACCGCTGGCTGAGACACACTCCCCCTACCCCCCTCTAACTTGAGGCTGCTGAAAAAGTCCAGATTGTTAAATTTGTTAACATT
>CAMIYC010000046.1 GCA_946402905.1 uncultured Prevotellaceae bacterium
AGGATTTCTCACTGCCATACAGCACCGAGAAATCCTAATGACCGATTTGGGTTTAAATCAGATTTTGAAAGAATTTGAGCGCAGTCAACTCTGGGAACGCGGGCGTCCTCGCCCGCATCTGCGGCGGGCGAGGACGCCCACGTTCCCAGGCAAAGTAGTGAAATAACAGCTTAGTTATATAGAAGCGACCCTAAAAACGAGCTATGACTAAGTAGAGTTACCAAATCAAAAAAAAACGAAAAGAACGGGGCATGTTGTCGCACTTTTGAGATAATATCACTAATTTTGCGGTGTAATGAGTATCAGAACCGACGTAATGAGTATCAGAACCATCCTCTTGCTGATATGGTCGTGGTGGATGCCACAAGTTGTGGCGGGCCAAAGCGACCTCGACGTGCATGTCAACCCCGAAGACCGTGAGGTGAACATGGACAACCCTTCGTTTGTACCCAAAGTGAAGGTAGCCAAAGCCTTGGTCGACGGCGACAGCGTGCTTTTCATGGAAATGAACAACGTATTTGTCTATCCCACCGTAGAACTGAAGAACGAAAAGCAGCGCCGCGCTTACAACCGGCTGGTATACAACGTGAAGAAAGTGCTGCCCATCGCCAAGGAGGCCAACCAGATCATCATCGAGACGTATGAGTATCTGCAGACACTTCCCGACAAGAAGTCGAAAGACGCACACATGAAACGCGTGGAGAAAGACATCTACAACAAATATAAGCCGAGGATGAAGAAACTGTCCTACTCACAAGGCAAACTGCTCATCAAGCTGATATACCGCGAGTGCAACTCGTCGTCATACGATATTGTCAAAGCCTTCATGGGTCCCATCCGCGCCGGTTTCTGGCAGGCATTCGCATGGGCTTTCGGAGCAAGCCTGAAAAAAGACTACGACCCCGATAGCACCGACCGTCTGACCGAGCGTGTGGTGCTGATGGTAGAGGCAGGTCAGCTTTAGCGGAGCTACTCAAAGAGATGCACCGGCCGCCCCTTGGGGCTGGCCGGTGCTGTTGTTTTAGTAAATAGTATCAGAAAAAGGTGTATCGGATAAAAGCCTACAGGGTGAACAGCACCTGAATGACCGTCTGCCCTACTGCTTTCAATGTATTTTTATCGATATGGCTCATGTCATCATTGACAGTGTGCCATGTGGGTCCGAAACTGCTTGCCTCACAATCGGGGTAATAAGGTATGATATCTATCGTGGGTATACCCGCTTTCTCATTGACAGGGATATGGTCGTCGGTGATAAATCCGCCCTGTGACATGGGGAAATAGCTACTGTATCCCGCAGCGTGCGCCGCCTGCCACACATGGCTGACGACCTGTGGTGCGAAACGCAGCGACATGCGCTCTTGATAGAACTGTGCGCCCTGTCCGCCCACCATGTCGAGCAAGATGCCGAAGAGTGTCTGGTAGGGCGTGTCCGTATAGTGGTCGGCCCAATACTGTGCGCCCAGGGCCCATGAGTTTTCATCACTGCGGCGGGTCCACTGCGGCACGCCCCAGTCCTCGGCATCGAAACAGACGAAGTCGACACCGATGTCCAAAGAGTCGGTTTGCTCCAGCAGACGTGCCACCTCCAACATCACCGCCACGCCACTGGCGCCGTCGTTGGCCGCCAAGACCGGTGTACGCCAGTTGGTGCTGTCGGGGTCGTTGTCGGCCCAGGGTCTGCTGTCCCAGTGTGCGCAGAGCAAGATGTGCCGTGCCTTCTCCGGCTGATAATGCGCCACGATGTTCGTGCTCTTCAGCGCCGTGCCGTCATACCCCTGTAGTGTGGCTTCCTGGAGCTCCACCTCACAACCATAACTTTCAAACTTGGCCGCAATCCATTTCCCACACTCGTCGTGGGCACTGCTGTTCATCACCCGCGGGCCAAAGGCGCACTGCTGATGACAGAAAGCGAAGGCAGAGTCGGCCTCAAACTGAGGGCCTGTGGGGTTCTCTTCCACCGGCACATACTTGTTTTTCTTATTGCATGACGAGCCTGTGCACAAAAAGAAGATCACGGCAGCCATGCTGACTATTGCGAATGTATTAAATCTCATGTCCTCACGAAACTATTTCCTTGACCATCATCATTTACACCACACTCTGCACCATGGCCATGACTCTGAGCCAGTTGCCGCCCCATATCTTCTGGATATCGCGCTCGCTATACCTGTTGCGGAGCAGCGCCAGGGTGAAATTCAGCAGCTCCGACGAGTCGGCCAGACCTCTTACGCCTCCGTCGCCGTCAAAGTCAGTGCCCAGTCCCACATGGTCTATCCCCATCACCTTCACAGCATGGTTGAGATGCTCTATGGCATCGAGGATGGTGGCCTCGCCTTCTTTGCGCAGGAATCCAGGATAGAGCGTGATCTGCGCCACGCCGCCCTGCTGCGCAAGAGCACGCAACTGGTCATCGGTCAGGTTGCGGGGCACATCGCACAGAGCCCGGCAGCTGCTGTGACTGCACACGACAGGGGTCTTGCTGATCTCGATGGCATCGAAGAAGCTGCGCTCATTGGCATGGCTCAAGTCGACCATGATGCCCTGCCTGTTCATCTCACGGATCACTTTCTCGCCGAATTTGCTCACGCCATGATTGGTGTCACATCCTTTGGCACTGTCGCAGATATCATTGTCGCCATTATGGCAGAGCGTCATATAGACCACGCCCCGCTGGGCGAAATGTTTCACATTGGCAATGTCGTGGTTGAGGGCGATGCCGTTCTCTATGGCAAACATCACCGACTTGCGGTCTTTGCGCTTATCCTCATAGAGGTCGGCCGGCGTGCGGGCGATACTGATATATTTGCGGTTGCTGCGCACGATAGCCTCAATCTTGTCGAAGATAAAATCGGCATACTCCATGGGAGTCTTCACATCGAAAGGCACTTTCGACGAGAAAGACTCACCCATCTTGGGCTGTGGCAGATAAGCCGCCATAATGACGGCATCCTGACGCCCGTCTGCCATCTTGTGCAGGTCGACCAGGATGCGGGAGTCGCGCTGATCGAACTTGATGTCCTGAGCGAAAAACATCGGGGTGTCGCAGTGGGTGTCGAGGGTCAGCACACGGTCGTGCAACGCCTTGGCCAACTTGAAATTGCTGGCTTGAGCCACCAGCCATGAGAAGAGTTTGCGCCCCTCTTCCTCCAAGCACTCCGGATGCCATTGCACGCCGATAACAGACTTGAACTCAGAGCTTTCCATCGCCTCTATCACGCCGTCTGGCGCCTTGCCCGTCACCCGGAACCTCGTGCCGGTCTCGGAAACAGCCTGATGATGGAAGGAATTGACAAAGATACGCTCCGTCTTATATATACGGTATAAGACGGAGTCTTTCTCTATCTGTACAGAATGGGTGAGCAGGTCGCGGTCGCCATCCTGACTATGCTTGATAAGCGGGAGCTTCTCTGCCGCCGGTTCCACCGCGCTACGCTTTTGCTTCTTTTTGTCGGCTGGCTCCTCCGCCACGGGCTGGGCCATCCCCGCGGCAATGTCTTGCATCACCTTGCCGCCTAAGGCCACGGCCAAGGTCTGCATTCCCCGGCAGATGCCCAGGATAGGTATCTGGCGGTTGTATGCCAGCCGCGTGATGAGCAGTTCGGGCAAGTCACGGGTGGCATTGATACGATGCAGCTGGGGCGTGGGTTCCTCACCCGTCCACAAAGGATTGAAATCGGCCCCGCCGGAGAGCAGCAGTCCGTCAATATTGTCGAGTGTGTTGATTATCACGTCTTTGTCAGCAACAGGGGGTATCAGCACCGGTGCCCCTCCTGCGTCTACCACCTGCTGGTAATAGACACGTGCCATAGTGGCCTCTCCGTCGTTGTAATTGGATGTGATGCCGATGACAGGCTTCCGTTTACCCTCCGGGTAAGAAGAATAGACACCGCTGAGATGTTGCTCAAGATCAAAAAAACTCATACGAATCACTATCGTTTGTAAGGTGCTACATCATCCGTTGGTCGTTTCATCCGGCTTGACAGGGATCTCACGCTTGATGCTTTGCTCCAGAGAGATCAGCGTCTCTGTGGCCACTACACCGGGGATGCTCTGCAGCTGATTGTTGAGCAGATCCATCAGTTGCTCATTGTCACGTGCATACAATTTGACCAGCATGGTATACGGTCCTGTGGTGAAATGGCATTCAACGATTTCGGGGATATGCCAGAGCCGCTCGCAGACATTCTTATACATGTTGCCTCGCTCCAGAGTGATGCCCACATAAGTGCATGTGGAATAGCCCAGGCTCTTGGGATTGACATCAAAGCCGCTCCCGGTGATGATGCCATTCTCTATGAGATGCTGCACGCGCTGATGTATCGCCGCGCGCGACACGTTGCATTCTGCTGCCACATCCTTGAAAGGGATACGTGCGTTCTGCGACAGGATACGCAATATTTTCTTATCCAAATTGTCGATTTTCTCTACTGCCATTTCAATAATTAGGTTTTTAGTTCATGTTTTTGCCTCTGTTGACATATTGAAAGCAAAAATATAAAATTTACATGAAATGGGCAACTTTTACAGCCAATTTTTCTGATTTTCTGCCACAGAACTGCACTGTGAGGTTTTTATGGAGAAAATATTCGCTAAAGTACGGGGACTGGGAGTAAGGTGTGTTCTATCAATTCTGTTTGATATATAGGCATTATTCTGCTCAATCTGTTTCGGTCGCTTTTTGTTTTTATTCGGTGCATAGTGTCAAGTCTCATCGGTCGTATAGCCCGCTATACTCCCTCTTCAACTTACACTCTGCACTCGACTAAAAATCAAAAATCGCCTCGACATAATTAATAGAACCCACCTAAAGGAATGGAGAAGTGGAGAAGTTGAAAAGCAGAGGAGCTCCGACAATAGCGCTTGGCCATGTCAGAGCTCCTCCACCCTCTTCGGCTTGAGGAAATTATTTCTTTGCTTTCGACAAAGCTTTCGACGATTGCGGGCGGGCGGCGCTCTTTGGAGCGGGCTTGGCCTTCGGCATGTTCTCTGCGGTGGCTTTGTTCACCTTCTCAAGTTCTACCTTGAAGATGAGGGTAGAGAAAGGCGGTATCTGACCGGCCTGGCGCTCGCCATAGGCCAGTTGCTGGGGGATATACAACTCCCACATGCTGCCTTCTGGCATCAGGGTCAGAGCCTCTGTCCATCCCTTGATGACCTGCGTGGGGCGGAACTTGGCGGGCTGGTCTCCACGCTTGTAAGAGCTGTCGAACACCGTGCCGTCGATCAGGCGTCCTTCATATTTCACCTCCACCTCGTCCTTGTCGGTGGCGATGGCGCCGGTGCCGGCACGCAGTATCTTATACTGTAGTCCGCTGGGCAATGTCACGACGCCCTCTTTCTTAGCGTTCTCGGCCAGGAAATCCTCACCACGCTTCCTGTTTTTCTGTTGCTCACGGGTCTTCAGTTCATTGACATAGGCCTGGGCCGTGGAGTCATTGAAACGTGTGAAGTCATTTTTCAGAGAGGCGAGAAAGCCCTCATTAAACATAGCGGTGTCGATATGGTCTACCACGCCTTTGAGGTTTTTCTCTGCACCTTGTATCATCTGTGTCTCCACCATGTGGGCGATGTTGATGCCCGCGCCATAGGCTGTCAGTTCCTTGTTGTTGTTCTTGGCGTCAATGGCAGCCTGAAAGCCCTCTATAAACTTGTACATATAGGCGGTGTCGACGCCAAATTGCTGTATCAGGAAAGGAACAAGGCCATTGGTCATATTCATACCCATGGCATAGCTGACGGAGTCGGCGGCAGTGGTGAGCACCACCGGCTCGGCCACTGGCTGCACCACAGTCTCGGCCACGGCCTTTGCCTTTTTGTTCTTCTTGTCTTTCTTGCCATCGGCAAAAGCCGGGCTAAAAGAAGCACCCGCCATGACGACGAGTGCCAACAATATGATTTTCTTCATATCTTCTTTGGGTTACTTAGCGAGTTCCACCAATTCTATTTTGAAGATCAGGGCTGAGTAAGGCTTGATCTTGCCCATGTCTCTGTCAGCATAAGCCTGCTCTGCGGGGATATACACCTCCCATGTCGAGCCTACCGGCATGTGGGTGAGGGCCTCAGCAAATCCGGGGATGTTCTGCTGTACGACAAACTCCACAGGCTCCTTGCCACGCTGATATGAGCTGTCAAACACCTGACCGTCGATGGTCTTTCCCTCATAGTGGAGTTTCACTCTGGAGGTGTCGGCGGGAATCGGTCCGTTGCCTTCCTTGATCACCTTGTACTGCACACCCGAAGGCAGTGTCTTCACGCCAGCTTTCTTGGCATTGTCGGCCATGAATTTCTCACCGGCCTGCTTGTTCTCTGCATAGCGCTCCTGCATCACCTTGTTGTGCACACGCTGTGCCATACCATCTATCTGTGGCATGACCTTCTCGGGATCCATCACCGTCTTATTGCCCTTGATACCGTCTATCATTCCGGCTACGAGATTACGCTCAGACACCTTGGTGAGAGAGTCGCCTCCGAAAATGGAATTGTTGATATTGGTGGTCATGTCCATACCCACCTTGGCACCGGCATAATAAGCAGCCTGCTTCTTGTCGCCACCTGCACGGGCACCCTCTTTGAAACCTCTCACGAAGTCGGCCATATACACGGTGTCGATACCCTGCATGGCGAGATAACCTTTGATCTGGCTGCCATTGGCCAGTCCGATAGCGTAGCTCAGAGAGTCGACGTCTGTCGACAGGCTGGCTTTAGGATTCTTGTTGCAGGAGACTGTTGCGAAAGCCATACCTGCGACAACTGCGAAGAATGCAATTTTTTTCATTTTGTTCTTAATAATTTTATAATTAACGTCTTTTCTTTCTTTAAAACACAAGCTAAAAAACTCATGAGCTTATTTCACCTCTATCAGCTCCACGTCGAAGATCAGGGCAGAATAAGGCGGTATCAGCGTGCCGGCTCCACCCTCGCCATATCCAAGACGATAGGGGATGAAGAAACGATATTTGGCACCCTCCTGCATGAGCTGCAGACCCTCGGTCCATCCTGTGATGACCTGATTGAGGGGGAAGGAGGCGGGCTCTCCACGCTGGAAGCTGCTGTCGAAGACAGTACCGTCTACCAGGAAGCCCTCATAATGGCATACCACCTCGTCGGTGGCCTTGGGCTTACGCCCGTTGCCCTCTTTCAGCACTTTATACTGCAGACCGCTGGGCAGTGTGATCACACCTTCGTTTTTGGCATTCTCTGCCAGGTATTTCTCACCAGCCTCACGGGCTATCTTGCCCTTGGCCTCACGGTCGGCATTCATCTTCTGCTCTTTGTCTTTGAAATAAGACTCCACGATTATCTGCGCGTCGCGGTTGGAAATTTTCAGCTCATTACCAGCCAACACGTCTTTGATAGCATCGGCGAAATCATCAATATTCAAATCAAGGGCACCCATCTGGGCCAACTGCCGCCCGATGCCCAATCCTAAGGCATAACTTACTTTATTCATTTTGGTATTTTATAAATTGGGGGTCAAAGGTACGAATAAGTGAGCGAAAAGCCAAATTTATTTGGACTTTTTAAGAACGATAGTACCTTTGGCGAAGCCAAAGGCACAAATTTTGTGATTAACGGATGACAATTAGCGAAAAAACACTATTTTTGTACATTCTTTAACATCATTTCATCCACAAAACCTAATAGATATGAAAAAGTTAGTCGTTTTAACAGGTGCCGGCATGTCGGTGGAAAGCGGCCTTAAAACCTTCCGCGACGCCAACGGACTATGGGAGGATTATCCGGTATCTCAGGTGGCTACCCACGAAGGATGGCTACGCGATCCCGAACTGGTGACAAAGTTTTACAACATGCTGCGCAAAAAGTGCCTGGGTGCACAGCCCAACGAAGGGCATCGCCTGGTGGCCAAGCTGCAGGATGACTACGACGTGACGGTTATCACCCAGAATGTGGACAATCTGCACGAGGCTGCCGGCAGCAAGAAGGTCATCCACCTGCATGGCGAACTGATGAAAGTGTGCTCAAGCATCGACCCCTACGACCCTCGATACATCCAGACGCTCACCAGTGACAATCCCGAAGTGGAGGTGGGAGCCAAGGCGGGCGACGGCTCACTGCTGAGGCCTCACATCGTGTTTTTCAACGAGGCGGTGCCTATGATCGAGACTGCTGCAAGAGAAGCCATGGATGCCGACATCTTCCTCATCATCGGCACATCGCTGGTGGTTTACCCTGCCGCCGGCCTGGTGCAATACGTACCAGCCGAGGCACCAGTGTATCTCATCGACCCGGCTGACGTCAACACCAGCTACCGCCGCATCACACACATCAAGAAGGGCGCCTCGGAAGGGATGCGTGAGTTTTGTAAGCTCTTGGAGGAAAAGGCTTAAAAGCCGGCAGCGCGCCACTGACGATTACCCGTCCTATGCCTGTTTCTGGCGCGAGCCCATGCGTGCCTCGACCACGTTGACCACATAGTCGCCCAGTTTCTCACACTCGCTGATGATATCCATGTAGATGGTGCCTACGGCATAAGTGTATTTATGGTCGTTGACATCCATGATATTCTGACGCTTCAACTGGTTGCGGTAGTTGTTGATCTCATGCTCGATGTTGAACGTGTGCTTCATGTCAAAGGATTCCTTACGACCCTGCATCAGGACATTCATCTGCGAGAGCGCATTGTCGGTCAGGTTCATCATCTGATGCAGGTGCTCATACTGGCTCTTGGTGAAATGCTCCTTCTTGCCTTTCACTTTGCGATGGATCGTACGGGCCATGTTGTAACAAGAGTCGCCGATACTCTCCAACTCGGATATCTCACGCAGCATGGCCCGTATCTTCGCCTTGGTCTCGTCACTCAGATGGGCATCGGATACCTGGTCGAGGTATTTGGCTATTTCTATCTCCATATTGTCGGAGATGCCCTCATATTTTTTTATCCTTTCATAGAGTTTGGAGAATTTCTGCTCATCTTTCTCCACCAGCAGCTCACACACCATGCCAAACATCCGCTGCATGCGCCCGGCAAACGACTCTATCTCTTTGTGCGCCTCGAGCACGGAGAGCTCGGGTGTCTTCATGATGCCCGACGTGATGAAATGCAAACGGAAATCCTCTTCTTCCTCCACATTCCGGGGGGTGACCACCGCACATACCAACCGCTCTATATAAGGCACCAAGCCTATCAGAAGCAGGGTGTTGCAGATATTGAAACAGGTGTGAAAGGCAGCCAGCACCACCGGAATCCTCTCACTCCGGGGCGAATGGGTGTCATAACCCACCAAGCCACAGACCAACTGAACGAACCACGGCAGCACCGCCATCACCCAGACCACTCCCACCACATTGACCAGCAAGTGGGCAAATGCTGCCCGGCGTGCCTGGGTATTGGCTCCGGAGGCCACGATATTGGAAGTGATGGTCGTGCCGATATTCTCGCCCAGCACCAGCATGATGCCTTGATGAAGATCGGTCAGCCCGGTGGAACAGAGTATCATGGTGAAGGCCATGATGGCCGCCGAGGACTGCACACAGAGTGTGAGCATCGTGCCTGTGAGTAGCAGGAACAAGGAGTTGAGGAAAATGGCCTCACTGAAACTGGAGAAAAAAGCGCGGATGACCTCACTGACCCCGGCATCCTCCGCCACGCCGAATCCCGACTCCTTGAGTGTGAACAGTCCGAGGAATAGGAATGCCGCCCCGAAGAGGAAATCCCCGATGATGCGCCTGCTCTTCATGTATATCAGGATGATGCCGAAGAAAAAGGCAGGATAGACCAGGCAGGTGACGTCGAATGCCAGCCCAAGACTCATCACCCATGCCGTGACCGTGGTGCCTATATGCGCGCCCATGATCACACTGATAGCCTGCAGCAGGGTGAGCAACCCCGCATTGACAAACGACACGGTCATCAGCGTGGTGGCTGTAGAACTCTGCACGGCAGCCGTGACAAAAACGCCTGCGAGCATAGCCGAGAAACGATTGCCCGTCATGGAAGCCAAGAGGTGCCTCAGCTGCGGACCTGCCAGCTTCTGAATGCTCTCGCTCATCGACTTCATGCCGAACATCAGCAGGGCGAGAGACCCGAGCAACTTGAAAATGATCCAAATCGACATGTTTTGAAAATATTATCCGCCAAAAAAAGACGTTTTTGATTTTTTATTACTAATTTTACCCGGAAAAACGAAAAAAATATCAGACTATGGTTGAAACACTAAAAATCCGTTGCAAAAATAACAAAAAAATCCAAGAATTTCCCTTTGGAAGCACTCTTTCTGAAGTTTTTTCGGGTTTCGGCCTGAAAATGGACTACGGTCCGGTGAGTGCTAAAATGAACAACAAGGTGGTAGGACTGGGTTATCCGGTGTATCGCAACTGCGATGTGGAGTTTCTCGACATGTATACAGCATCGGGCAGCAGGGCCTATGCGCGCACGCTCTTCTTCATCCTGTCAAAGGCCGTGCACGACCTCTATCCCAACGGCAGCGTTGTCATCGATATCCCTGTCTCCAAAGGCTACTACTGCGACCTGCACATCGGGCATGCCGTCACCCGGGACGATGTCGACGCCATCCGGAGCAAGATGCAGGCCATCATCAAGGCCGACATCCCCATCACCCGGCATGAGTGTACCACCGAAGAGGCCATCGACATCTTCGAGACAAGGGGCACCAGTTCGAAAGTGAAACTGCTCAAGACCGTAGGCGACCTCTATACTGTTTATTACGAGATGGACGGCTACGCCGACTACTACTACGGCACGCTGCTCTCCTCCACCGGCCAGCTCTACCTCTTCGGCCTTGAGAAGTATTATGACGGCATGCTGCTACGCATCCCTTCACTCAAAGACCCCTCACAGCTGGGAGAGATGATCAGGCAAGACAAGATGTTCGGCATCTTCCAGGAGCAGCACCGCTGGCAGAACATCATGGGCATCAGCACCGTTGGCGACTTCAACGAGGTGGTCGCCAAGGGCTACACGTCGACCATCATCCACGTGTCGGAAGCGCTGCAGGAGAAGAAGCTGGCACATATCGCCGACGAGATCTCACGCCGTGAGGATGTGAGGATGGTGCTCATCGCCGGACCTTCGTCGAGCGGCAAGACCACCACCTGCAAGCGGCTCTCCATCCAGCTGGCCTGCAACAGCATCAAGCCCGTCATGATCTCGCTCGACGACTACTTCCTCGACCGCGAGGACACGCCGAAAGATGACAAAGGCGACTACGACTTCGAGAGTATCTATGCACTCAATATCCCCCTGCTCAACAGTCAGCTACAGGCACTCTTCGACGGCGAGGAGGTGGAGTTGCCACGCTACAACTTCCATACGGGCAAGAGCGAGCGCAGCGGCAAGAGGCTGAGGCTGCACGACAATGAGATGCTGGTGATAGAAGGCATCCATGCGCTCAACCCCGACCTGACCGCCAAGATACCCGACGAGCAGAAGTTCAGGGTCTATGCCTCGGCGCTGACCACCATCCTGCTCGACAACCACAACTATATCCCCACCACCGACAACCGTCTGCTCAGACGCATCATCCGCGACCACAAATACCGTGGGGTGTCGGCCCAGGAGACCATCCGGCGCTGGCCTTCGGTCAGGGCTGGTGAGGAGAAATGGATCTTCCCCTATCAGGAGAATGCCGACGAGATGTTCAACACGGCCATGATCTATGAACTCGCTGTCATCAAGCAGCAGGCCACCCAGCTGCTCTCGCGGGTGCCGCAACATGTGGATGAGTTCTCCGAGGCTTACCGGCTCAACAAATTCCTTAGATATTTCGCCGACATCCCCGAGAACCAGTTGCCCACCGTCTCTCTCCTCCGAGAATTCATCGGCGGCAGCTCTTTTACATATTAACCTGCATATTTCATACACTTTCTACTGCAAATGCCAATAACCAGCACCTCAGCGCAATGCTCTCTCCTGAAGCCTTGGAAGTAGGATTTACTACATCCTGCGCCCCTCGTCGTTGTGCTCACTCTGATGCACAGGCTCTTGACCTTTTCGCAACGGAAGAGTATGAAATATCTCACCAAAAACCTCTAAGCGTAGCGACCTAACGACCTGATAACCTGACAACTGGAGCTTGCGGAAGATAAATTATTAAACGATTACCACACCAAAGAGCCACTTCCTTTTCAGGCGGGAGAGTTTTAAAGTTAGAACCCTCCCGCCTAAAAAATAATCAAATCACCTCCCAGGTGTCGTTGGTCTCGAGGAGTTCCATGAAGTTGTGATATTTCTTCTTGGCGCTCACCTCCTCTATCTGTGCAGCCACAGAGGCCTCGTAGGTGGGAGCCTCCACATCACGTATCACACCCAGGGCCACGGGGAATCCGTGCTCATTGTCCATCATGGCAAGCTTCAGCTGCAGCGTGTTGTCCTCACAATGGGCGTCATGCACGAGGATGTCGTCGAGCGTCACTCCGTTTTCGCCAATCTTCACCACTTTCAGGCCGAAACCCTCCTGCACCAGACCATACTCGTTGTCGGCGCCGAACACCAGTTTCTCGCCATGCTTCACATAGATAGCGTTCTGCTTGCGGCCGTCCTTGGTATAGATGGGGTCGTAGGCTCCATTGTTGAAGATCACGCAGTTTTGGAGTATCTCACACACGGCGGCACCTTTATGATGATAGGCGGCCTTGAGCACATCCACTGTGCCCTGGGCATCGGTGGCCACGGCACGGGCGAAGAAATGGCCACGGGCTCCGAAGCAAAGCTCTGCCGGACGGAAGGGATCCTCCACCGTACCATAAGGACTCGACTTGGAGACGAAACCACGCGGCGAGGTCGGTGAGTACTGTCCCTTGGTGAGACCGTAGATACGGTTGTTGAGCAATATCATATTGATGTCGATATTGCGACGCATGGCATGGATGAAATGATTGCCGCCGATGGCCAGTCCGTCGCCGTCGCCGCTCACCTGCCATACGGTCAGGTTGGGGTTGGCCACCTTGGCACCCGTCGCGATGGAGGCGGCACGGCCATGGATGGTCTGCATGGCGTAGGTATTGACATAATAGGGCAGACGGCTGCTGCATCCGATACCGGAAATCACGGCGATGTCGTGCGGCGCGACGCCCACTTCGGCCATGGCCTTATGCAGGGAGGCGAGAAAGAAATGGTCTCCACATCCCGGACACCAGCGAGGCTGGCTTTTCTTATAATCCTGTGCTGTATATTCACTCATAATCGTCTCCTCCTTATTCATTGATGATATCCTCAAAAGCTTTCACTAACTCTGACACCACAAACGGCTGTCCCTTCACCTCATTATATTGGTAGGGCACAAAACCATCCACCTTGCTGCGCAGGTAAGAGGCCAGCTGTCCGAGGTTCTGCTCTGCCACCACCACTTTCTTGTACTTGTTGAGCACGGCGGCGGTGTTTGCGGGCAGCGGGTTGATATACTGGAAGTGAGCGAGAGCGGCTTTGTGGCCCTTCAGGCGCAATTCTTCCATGGCAGAATAGAGGTGACCGTAAGTGCCGCCGAAGCCCACGATGAGCAAGTCGGCGTCAGCATCGCCCGCCACTTGAAGGTCGGGCACGGGAATCCTGGCCACTTTCTCTGCACGCAGACGGCACATGAGGTCGTGGTTTTCAGGATTGGTAGAGATGGCGCCGGTCTTGCCGTCTTTCTCCAGGCCGCCGATGATGTGGGTGTAGCCCTCCATACCTGGGATGGCCCAATAGCGCACCAGGGTTTCCGGGTCGCGCTCGTAGGGAGTATACTGGCCTCTCTGCTCCTCTGTGACATAATGAGGATGAATGGAGGGCAGCTCTTCCATCGTGGGGAGCTTCCAGGCAGCGGAGCCGTTGGCCACGAAGGCATCGGTCAGCAGGATGACCGGTGTGAGATGCTCCAGGGCTATCTTACAGGCGGCGTAGGCAGCATCGAAACAGTTGGTGGGGCTGGTGGCTGCGATCACCGGCATGGGCGACTCGCCGTTGCGGCCATACAAGGCCTGAAGCAGGTCGGTCTGCTCGCTCTTGGTGGGCAGTCCGGTCGAGGGTCCGCCACGCTGCACGTCGATGACGACGAGGGGCAGCTCGTCGATGACGGCCAGGTTCATGGCCTCTGACTTCAGGCAGATGCCCGGTCCGGAGGTCGACGTGGCTGCCAGCGCCCCGGCGAAGGATGCACCGATGGCACTGGCACATCCTGAGATTTCATCCTCACACTGCACAGTGATGACCCCGCACGACTTGTGCTTAGAGAGTTCGTGCAGGATGTCGGTGGCCGGTGTGATAGGATAGGAGCCAAGATAAAGTTTCAGTCCGGCTTTCTCGGCGGCGGCTATCAGTCCGTAGGCCGTGGCCTTGTTGCCGGTGATGTCCATATAGCGGCCTTTCACCTTGTCTTTGGTCTCTATGCGATAGGTAGAGGGCACGGAGGCATGTACGTTGTGTCCGTAGTCGTATCCGGCTTGCACCACCTTGATGTTGCTTTCTGCGATGGCAGGCTTCTTGGCGAATTTCTCACGCAGGAAATTGGCCACCAGCGAGAGGTCGCGGTTGAACAGCCAGCACACCAGACCCAGGGCGAACATATTGCGGCATTTCAGCACCGCCTTGTTGTCCATGCCGCTGTCGGCCAGACAGTCTTTCACCATTTTCGTGAGCGGACAGGCCACTACGCGGTCGGGGTCGATGCCCATCTCACCTAAGTAGTCGGTGGTCTGGAAATTGGCTTTCTTCAGGTCGCTCGGCCCGAAACTGTCGGTATCAATGATAATGGTGGCCTGGGGCTTGGCATAGCGATACTGTGTCTTCAGCGCGGCGGCGTTCATGGCCACCAGCACGTCGCAGAGATCGCCCGGAGTGTACACTTTCCCTTGACCAATATGTACCTGAAAGCCTGAGACACCTGTGAGCGATCCTTGCGGAGCACGGATGTCTGCGGGATAGTCAGGAAACGTTGAGATACCATTACCCACAGTGGCCGAAACCGTGGAAAAGATGTTTCCAGCCAGCTGCATACCATCGCCGGAGTCGCCAGAGAAGCGAACTACGACCTGGTCTAATTCCTTAATTTCCAATTGTTCTGACATATTTTTTTTAGTTGACGAGTTGACAAGTTGACGAGTTGACGAGTTGTTTGCAAGTTGACGAGTTGACAAATTGACAAATTGCTTGTACTCTCATTATCATCCAGGCATGTAATGAGGAGACGCGACATGCGACGTATCACCCACTCCAGACCAACAGATGACCTTCCTCTCTCAAATTTTAATTTTGCAAAGGTGGGAAATATTATTGACATGACAAAATGTTTCTGAATAAAAAATCATTTTATCGCCATTTATGCATATTAACCGCATATTAATGGTAAAAAAATAGGCATATTCATACAAGAGTCATGTCATTTTGCATAAAAACACAGATACTTGTACAGAAAGGCCCCACCCTCTCTATCATCAGATCTTGTCGCCGAAGCACAGGTCGCCTGCATCGCCGAATCCTGGCACGATATATTTGTGCTCGTTCATGCCTCCGTCGATGGCCGCGCACCACACGGTGGTCTTGTCATCGGGCAGCGTGCGACGGATGTGGTCGATGCCCTCGGGAGTAGCTATCACACAGCACACATGGATGCGCTTGGGAATGCCACGTGTGAGAAAAGCCTTATAACCCAGCTCCATGCTGCCTCCTGTGGCCAGCATCGGGTCGGCGATGATCAGGCTTTTCTTCTCAATGCTCGGTGTGGCGAGATACTCCACGTGGATGCCCACCTGATGATGCTCCTCGTCGGTATACTCACGGTAGGCGCTCACGAAAGCATTGCCGGCATGGTCGAAGACGTTGAGAAATCCGGTGTGGAAAGGCAGTCCGGCACGGAAGATGGTAGCCAGCACGATCTGGTCTACCGGCACATTGACCTTAGCGATGCCGAGTGGTGTAGCCACTGCCTTCTCCTCATAGTCGAGGGTCTTGGAAATCTCATAGGCTTCCATCTCGCCGATACGCATGATGTTGTTGCGAAAGAGCAGACGGTTTTTCTGATATTCCACATCGCGTATTTCTGCCAGATACTGATTGATAATGGAATTGGTCTCACTGAAATTGATGATTTTCATGATAGTATATTTCAAAATGAATAACAAACGATCAGAATTACAAACTATCCATGATGAACTGCCTACATACCTCCCACATCACGATGCCGGCAGTGACCGAGACGTTCATCGAGTGTTTAGTGCCATACTGTGGTATCTCCAGACAGCCGTCGCATAGGTCGACCACCTCCTGGTGCACCCCTTTGACCTCATTGCCGAAGACCACCGCATAATGCTGATGGCGGTCGAGACAGAGACGCTGCAGTTTGGTGCTGTGCTCTACCTGCTCTACGGCATAGACGAAATATCCCCGCTCATAGAGATACCTCACCGCCTCGACGGCCGTGCCGAAATAGCGCCACGCCACACTGTCTTCAGCTCCCAGGGCCGTCTTGTGTATCTCGGCATGGGGCGGGCAGGCAGTGATGCCGCAGAGCACCACCTCCTCTACACGGAAAGCGTCGGCCGTACGAAACACGCTGCCCACATTGTAGAGCGAGCGCACGTCGTCGAGCACCACCACGAGAGGTAGTTTCTCCGAGGCCTTGAATTCCTCCACCGTGAGGCGATTCATCTCTATCGTACGCAGCTTACGCATCCTCACGGGTTTTATAGGCGAGCGCATAATAGCGTATCTGCTTCACCATAGCCAGCAAGCCGTTGCTGCGCGTGGGGCTCAGGTGTTCGCGCAGGCCGATGCGGTCGATGAAGTAGAGATCAGCGTCGAGTATCTCTTGAGGTGTATGACCGCTGAGCACACGCAGCAGCAGGGCCACGATACCTTTCACAATAAGTGCGTCGCTCTCGGCGGCGAAATACAAGAGGCCATTCTCATAGGTGGGATAGATCCACACACGGCTCTGACAGCCGTCGATGAGATTGTCTTCGGTCTTATATGCGTCGGCAAGCGGCTCCATGTCGTTGCCGAGGTCGATGAGCATTTGATATTTGTCCATCCAGTCGGTGAAATCGGCAAATTCCTCGATCACCTCATTCTGCAATTCATTGATAGTCATATTTTTTCGATTTCGATATCTCTTTTCCTTTTTTCTCTTTCGATTTCTCTATTCCGATCCCCTCCCCTTTGGGGAGGGTTAGGGTGGGGTTTCCGATCCCCTCCCCTTCGGGGAGGGTTAGGGAGGGGTTTAGGTTAGGGTGGGGTTTAGGTTAGGGAGGGTTCCAATTTAAAAAGTTTGTCGCTGGGTCTCACTTTTCCGGGTACGGGGATGGAGATATGCTGCCCTTTGTGTGCGGTCTGCACTGGTTGCAGCTCATATCTGATCTCCGTGGCATCGACATACATCACCCCCGTCGTAGGGCCGGTGATGAGCAGATGGTCACCCACGCTGAACTCGCAGGCATCGCACGTAAACTCGGCCACGCCAAGCCGCGAGTAATATTTCACGCCCCGGCCCACATACACCTTGCGCACGGTGGCGTTGCTGCCATAGTTTTTGTTCCACTCGCCCAGGCGCTGGCCCAGGTAGTAGCCATCCCAGAATCCACGGTTGAAGACGGAGGCCAACCGTTCGTCCCAGCCATCTTTTTTCTCCTCCGTGAAGGTGCCCTCCAGCACGCTGGCGACGGCCTCCTTGTAACATCTCACCACATTGTACACATACTCCGGCCCCCGGGCACGCCCCTCTATCTTGAACACCCTCACACCCGAACGCATCATCTTGTCGATGAAGCGGATGGTCTTCAGGTCTTTCGGGCTCATCACATATTTATTGTCTATCTCAAGCTGGGTACCCGTCTCGTTGTCGGTCACCGTATAGGAGCGGCGACAGAGTTGCATGCACTCGCCACGGTTGGCCGAGCGGGCGGCATTGTCAAGGCTGAGGTAGCACTTGCCGCTGACAGCCATGCACAGCGCGCCATGGCAAAACATCTCTATACGCACCAGCTCACCCTTCGGGCCGCGGATGTCGAGCTCCACAATCTGGCGGTGGATGTCGGCCACCTGGTTCATGTTCAGCTCACGCGCCAGCACCACGACATCTGCAAACTGTGCATAGAATCGCAGGGCCTCGATATTACTGATGTTCAGTTGTGTGGACAGGTGCACCTCCATCCCCACCCGGCGGCAATAGGTCATCACTGCCACATCGCTGGCGATGACAGCGGTGATACCAGCCTCGCAGGCCGCATCGACGATGGCGTGCATTGTCTCCATATCCTCGCCATAGATCACCGTGTTGACCGTCAGGTACGACTTGATGCCATGACTGTCGCACTCCGTGGCCACAAAGCGCAGGTCTTCGATAGTAAACGTGTTGGCGGAATGAGCGCGCATATTGAGTTGGCCCACTCCAAAATACACCGAGTCGGCTCCCGCTTGTATAGCCGCCATAAGCGACTCTCTCGAACCAACGGGCGCCATGATTTCAAAATCTGATATTTTTTCTTGCATGACGGTGCAAAATTAGGTAAAAATTCGGAATTTTTATCTACTTTTGCATGATACAAGTCAAAAAAATGCGATACCATACTATTTTTATACTATTCGCCGCACTGCTCTGCTCATGCAGCAAGTCACAGGAGAAAGAGGCCACGGCACCCGCGAAATACCACACCGACATCCTGCTCAGGACCACACCTGTGAAACAACAAGGCGACAGCAACCTGTGCTGGGTCTATGCCATGCTCGCCACCATCGAGACCGAACACATCATGGCGGGCGACTCTGTGGAGCTGTCGGCAGCATACCTGGCACGGATGTATATCAGGGAGCAGACGATGCTGCGCTATGGCCAGGCCCGTCATGAGATGAAAGACATGAGAGGCATGGCCCCCATGACACTCCGGCTGCTCAACAGATACGGAGCCATGCCCCATAACTCCTACCGGCCAGCCGACGACACCGACTACCTCGTCACACTGCGCAAGCTACAGCGCATGGCCGACCATCATCGCACACAACGCCGAGGCCTGACATCGCTCGGACAGGAGGCCGACCGGCTGCTCGACGACAGGATAGCCCCTATGCCACTTTTTGTTTATATGCTGGGATGCCAGTACACTCCACTGGAGTTCGCCCACAGCCTGGTGGGCCGCGACGAGTATGTGGCACTCACCAGCTTCACGCACCACCCTTTCGGCCAGCGCTTCCCACTTGAGTCGCCCGACAACCGCTACCAAGACGAATACCTCAACGTGCCTCTCGACTCGCTCTGCCACTACATCATCCGCGCTTTGCGAGGAGGGCATCCCGTCTGCTGGGAGGGCGACACCAGCGAACCGCTTTTCGACTTCAGCGGAGGCTCCGCACACATGGCCGACGAAAGCCGCAAAGTGACGCAGGAGGAAAGGCAGGAAGCCTTCGAACGCGGCGAGACCACCGACGACCACTGCATGGCCATCGTAGGCCTGGCTCACGACCGGCAAGGGCGGCGCTTCTTCATCTGCAAGAACTCCTGGGGCACCGGCAACTGCTACCATGGGATGATGTTGCTCTCTGAAAACTACGTCAGGGCCAAAACCATCTGCGTAGTACTTTCTTCCGACGCACTGCCCGACATGAGCCAGATCGTTCCACGAGAAAAAGATTTCTTCGACTAGGCAACTTCTCACCCGACGTGCTGCAGACGTACCTGGTCACGCTGCCGTCGGCGAACTGGATGCGCACGGGGTTGCTGTGATTGCCCTTGTTGCCATAACATATATTTTTGCAAATCTAACATTTTTCCTAACTACTTAGCCATAGCTCGTTTTTAGGATCGCTTCTATATAACTAAGCTGTTATTTCACTACTTTGCCTGGGAACGTGGGCGTCCTCGCCCGCCGCAGATGCGGGCGAGGACGCCTGCGTTCCCAGAGTTGACTGCGCTCAAAATCTTTCAAAATCTCATTTAAAATCTTTCACCATGTTTCTATTTTGGTCAATTTTTAATCTATTTTGTTTGATTTTGAGGCCGACAGGCCGACCTTTGAAGGATGACTCCTATATTACAAATCTGTAATTTCCCGTTTCGCTTGGGAGCGCGGGCGTCCTCGCCCGCAATCATTGGCGGGCGAGGACGCCCGCGCTCCCATGGTGAACTGAGTTACGCAAATTACCTTACTTTTCGGGTAGGATGTCTTGGAGAGCCTGGATCCGCACTGGCCGTAGCGGTTGGTGCACGTGCCCTGCACGCACAGCCTGCCGAGGAGGTTATCGGTGAAGTATATCTTCAGCAAGTAACTATTTATTTTTCTGTCCATTCTTCATGCAATTGTTTAGTACGGTTTTTCTTGTAATATTGCCAACAGGACCAACCGACTATAATTATATTTTCAGTAACAAATATTGTTATTATCAGGTTATCTCGTAATGTACCTATATCTGATACACACATTATTAATCTTGGTATTATAAAAGGTGATAGGGAATATAAAAATGGATGTCTGATGACTCTTTCATTTATCTTAGTAAATTTATATATAGATACTAAAAATGTACACAACGGGGAATAAAGAAAGAAAACATAAATTATCATCATATTTAGCCCATACCTAAACTGGTACAGAGAGGCAGGGTCTTCGGAAGGAAATTCAATAGTCGAAAGCTGAAAAAGCATGTTCCCAAAGCAACACAAAATATAGAATAGCAATACTTGTAACACTTGTTTCATAATAAATTTGATAAAGCATTCAATTTTCTATTTTGGCAACAAATGATAAGCATCCCGTTGGAAAGTCTGCTTTTAGAATTTATCTGCATAGAGTGCAAAACAAAATGCTTTGGATGACTGACGTTATTGTATTCTGCCATAGTCGCACGTTTTGATGCAAAGGTAGGGCAAATATACAAGCCTGCCAAAAGAAAGTGCAAAAAAACTGCATCAGTTTAGCGACATGTCAGATTTTTTGTGTAAGTTTGCAAAGAATTGAGGACTCCTTCTCGAATATTTCAAATAAAATTCTACGCTCATGCCCAATTTTCAATCCCAGACAGAAAGGCTGCAACAAAAAGCCAAGCAGCGGCTCACACCGCAGCAGCTACTGCTGGGACAAGTCATAGAGAAACCCATCGACCAACTGAGGGATTTCATTGAGAAAAAAGAGCTGGAAAATCCGGCCCTGGAGACCAAAGCCAGCGACGACGACCATGACGTGACCAGCGACTATGAACAACAGCCGGCGTCCATGGAGCAACCCGACCTGATGCAAGACTTCAATGCCGAGGAGATACCCGTGCAGATGCCGCGCACCGCCGGGGAGATCACCTATGGCGACACTGTGTCGTTTTATGACAAGCTGAAAGAGCAGATGGGCGAGCAGGAGCTGGACGAGAAGCAGCAATTCATCATGAACTATCTCATCGGATCTCTCGACACCGACGGACTGCTCAGGAAAGACATCAGCGCCATCAACGACGAGCTGGCCATCTATCACAACACCGACACCACCGACGAAGAGATCGGACAAGTGCTCGCCATCCTGCAGCAGTTTGACCCTGCCGGCGTGGGCGCACAAGACCTTCGCCAGTGCCTCCTCCTGCAAATCAAGAGAAAAAAGCCCTCCTGGAGCACCGACATCGCGCGGCAGATCATAGAAAACTATTTCGACGACCTGCTGAAAAACCACTGGCGCAAACTTCAGTCCCTCTTCCGGCTCACCGACGAGCAGAAAGACGCCGTGAGAAGCGAGATCAAGAAACTCAACCCCAAGCCCGGCTCGTCGCTGGGCGAGGTGCAAGGTTTCAACATCCACCAGATCACCCCCGACTTCATCGTCAAGACGACCTACGACGGGCAGGTCACGCTCACGCTCAACAAAGGCGACCTGCCCGAGCTGGTGGTCTCGGAGGCATATACCGACCTGCTGCGCGACACATCCGCTCTCTCCAAGCGCGACAAGGAGGCCCTGCCCATGCTCAAGAAAGACATGGAGAGCGCCAGAGGACTGATCGACGCATTGCGTCAGCGGCAGATCACCCTGGAGAAGATTATGAAAGCCATCATCCGACGGCAGTATAAATTCTTTCAGGACGGCGACGAGGCCGACCTGCAGCCGATGAAGCTGGAAGACATCGCCCGTGACACCGGGCTCGACGTCTCCACCGTCTCGCGCGTGACCAATGAGAAATACGCTCAGACCCGCTGGGGCATCCTGACCCTGAGGTTCTTCTTCAGCGCCAAATATGAGAAGGACGGCGAGGAGATGGCCACCCGCAAGATAAAACTCGCACTCAAAGAGATCATCGACCACGAAGACAAGCGGCACCCCCTGACCGACATCCGGCTGGAGGAGGAGATGAAGAAGAGGGGATACCCCATCGCACGGCGCACCATCGTGAAGTATCGTGAACAAATGAACATACCCAAAGCAAGCCTCAGAAGAGCATGAGAGAGAAAGACATCATATTAGTGGCACGCATGATGAGCATGCTGTTTTCACCGTTTTACCTGCCCGTCGTAGGGCTGATAGCGCTCTTCCTGTTCAGCTATCTCAGTTTCCTGCCCTGGCAAAGCAAGGTGTTCACGCTCATCCTGGTCTACGCCTTCACCAACCTGCTACCCACCTTGCTCATCAACACCTATCACAAATACCAAGGATGGGGCGACAATGAGAAAAGCTCCAAAGAGCGGCGCATGATACCTTATGTCATCGCCATCCTCTGCTATTTCTGCTGCTTCTATGTGCTCAGCTATTTCCACACGCCCCACTTCATCGGAAGCATACTCGTGGCATCGCTGATGATACAGCTCACCTGCGCCATCATCAACCTCTGGTGGAAAATATCCACACACTCGGCAGCCATCGGCGGCGTGACAGGAGCTGTCATGGCTTTCGCCGAGATATTCAACTTCAACCCCACCTGGTGGATATGCCTCACACTCATGCTCGGCGGACTGGTGGGCACCAGCCGCATCATCCTGCGCCAGCACACACTGGCACAGGTGGTGGCAGGCTATGTCGTGGGCATCGTATGCGCTTTCGTCGCCGTGCTCTTCCTCTGACTATTCACACAAAAAACTTGATATGACACCATTAGTAAGCATTATCATGGGCAGCACAAGCGACCTGCCCGTCATGGAGAAAGCCATGAAATATCTGGAGGAGATGGAAATACCCTTTGAGGTGCAAGCCCTCTCCGCACACCGCACACCCGACGCCGTGGAGCAGTTTGCCAGGACGGCACGCCAAAGGGGTGTCAAGGTCATCATCGCCGCCGCCGGAATGGCCGCGGCACTGCCAGGGGTCATCGCCGCCTCGACCACACTGCCCGTCATCGGCGTGCCCATCAAAGGCATGCTCGACGGACTCGACGCCATGCTGAGCATCATACAGATGCCACCGGGCATACCCGTGGCCACAGTGGGGGTCAACGGCGCCATGAATGCCGCCATCCTGGCCACCGAGATACTCGCCCTCTCTGACGAGGGCATCGCCACACATGTAGCCGCCTACAAGGCCGCGCTCGGAGCCAAGATAGAGAAAGCCAACGCCCAGCTGGCTGAAATCAAGGAATACCGTTTCAAAACCAATTAAAGACATGAGCATACTGCCCAGCTATCGCCGACGACAGACATCTGTGACCATGGTCGGCACCACACCCATGGGAGGCGACAATCCTATCCGCATCCAGTCGATGGCCACCGTGTCGACCAACGACACGGAGGGGTGCGCGGCACAGGCCCGCCGCATCATCGATGCCGGAGGGGAATATGTGAGATTTACCACCCAGGGGGTGCGCGAGGCGGAGAACATGCGCCATATCAGCCAACTGCTGCGCAGCGAGGGATACACCACACCCCTCGTGGCCGACGTGCATTTCAACCCGCGTGTGGCCGAGGTGGCCGCACTATACTGTGAGAAGGTGCGCATCAACCCCGGCAACTATACCGACCCGGCACGCACTTTCAAGAAAATAGAATACACCGACGAGGAGTATGCCCTGGAACTGAAAAAAATAGAACAGACACTGCTGCCGCTCCTCAAGATATGCCGCGAGCACCACACCGCCCTGCGCATCGGCGTCAACCACGGCTCGCTCTCCGACCGTATCATGTCGCGCTACGGCGACACGCCTGAAGGCATCGTAGAGAGCTGCATGGAGTTTCTGCGTATCTGCCAGCGGGAGCACTTCGACAACGTGGTCATCTCCATCAAGGCTTCCAACACGGTGGTGATGGTGCAGTCGGTGAGACTGCTCGTCAAGGCCATGGACCAGGAGGACATGCACTACCCGCTGCACCTCGGCGTGACAGAAGCCGGCGAGGGGGAGGACGGACGCATCAAGAGCGCCGTGGGCATCGGGGCTTTGCTCACCGAGGGCATCGGCGACACCATCCGGGTATCCCTGAGCGAGGAGCCGGAATGTGAGATACCCGTGGCACGGAAAATCGTCGACAGCATCGAGCGGTGCAGGAGCCTGCAAGACATGGCCGAGACTCGGCACGACACCCCGCCCCTGGCTCACGACGGCGAAGAAGAGTATGCCTGCATCAAAGACGGCGACACGCTATGTCTGCACATCAACGCCGCGGGACTGGAAGAATTGCAGATCCTGGCCGCAATGACCGCCAGCCGATTCCTCATCGACCGCCGTTGCACCCAACTGATCCTGACGGCAGGCGGAGGCGCCCGCGACCTTGCGCCGGAAAAGCTGGTGGAGGTAGCCGACGCCATCCTCCAGGCCGCGCGTATCAAATTCACCAAGACCGAATATATCTCCTGCCCGGGTTGCGGACGTACGCTCTTCAACCTCCAAGCCACCATCGCACGCATCAAAGAAGCCACCAAGGGCATGAAAGGACTCAAAATCGGCATCATGGGCTGTATCGTCAACGGCCCGGGCGAGATGGCCGACGCCGACTACGGCTATGTGGGCGCCGGGCGAGGCAAGATATCGCTCTACCGCGGCAAGACATGCGTGGAGAAAAACATCCCCGAGGAGGAGGCCGTGGAGCGACTGCTCCGTCTCATCGCCAACGACAAACATGAATAAAAGGAAACATTCATCACATCAAACCACCACTTATGGACACGAAACCTCTCTACACCGCGTCGCCGACACGCTATGAGAAGTCGGACATCATGTACCGCCGCTGCGGCAGGAGCGGTGTGCTGCTGCCTAAAGTGTCGCTGGGGTTCTGGCACAACTTCGGAGCCGTAGACCCCTACCAGCGCAGCCGGGACATCACGCACTATGCCTTCGACCACGGCATCACCCACTTCGACCTGGCCAACAACTACGGC
>CAMIYC010000047.1 GCA_946402905.1 uncultured Prevotellaceae bacterium
AAGTTAGAGGGGGACAGGGGGAGTGTGTCTCAGCCAGAGGTTCCCCCTCTAAGTTAGAGGTTGCTCTCCCCCGGGAAACGGGGGAGTCGGAGGGGGTGTCAGGGGGAGTGTGTCTCAGCAAACGGTCAGATATTCTTGACCACCCGGCACGGATTGCCTACCGCCACAGAGTTGGAGGGAATATCACTGGTCACCACCGAACCTGCACCAATGGTGACATTGTCGCCGATGCTCACTCCGGGCAGGATGGTCACGCTGCCGCCTATCCATACGTTGTGGCCGATGCTGACAGGCTTTGCCCATTCCTGACGGCTGTTACGCACCACAGGGTCCGTACTGTGGCAGGCCGTGTAGATGCTCACATTAGGCCCCACAAAACAGTCGTCGCCGATGGTCACGCGGGCCTCGTCGAGGACGGTGAAATTGAAATTGGCAAAAAAACGCTTCCCCACACTGATCTGCTTGCCGTAATCACAACGAAAGGGCTGGTTGATCAGGATATCATCATCTCCCACATGACCGAGCAATGCTTTCAAGATTTCTTTCATGCGCCGAGTCTCCGAAGGTCGCAGGGCATTGTAGTCATGAATCACCTCTCTGGTCTCATTCAACTCCCGGATGAGTTCCGGGTCGACAGCCGAATAGACCTCTCCGGCCAGCATTTTCTCTTTCTCTGTCATTTACAATTCGTCGTTGATATAATTCTTCGTACACATATCATAATAAAGCGCCTCCAACTCCTGCAAAGTCAGTCGCGATACCGAATGTTCTATCAGACGGATCAGCTCGTCACGCCGATAGTCGTCTTGCTGTCCTAATCCTCTCGTATATGTCATGTCTGTTACCTTTGAATTTTAGAATACGTGCAAAGATAATCATTAAATTCTTAAATTCTATAATTCTTGATAAAAACATACTGTACACCCTAATTCTTAAATTCTATAATTCTTGATAAAAAATACAGGACACCCTAATTCTAAAATTCTATAATAGGGTGTCCTTTGTTGTAGTTTAGATGTCATGTGAATGTTTCCTATGAAGCATACACACTCCCCCTTCCCCCCTCTAACTTAGAGGGGGAACTGATTACCACTGCAAATGGAGAGTGGATGTGTAAGAAAACAAATTGGACACCCAAATTCTTAAATTCTAAAATTCTTGATAAAAAGACATGGGACACCCTAATTCTTAAATTCTATAATTCTTGATAAAAAGACATGGGACACCCTAATTCTTAAATTCTATAATTCTTGATAAAAACATACTGGACACCCCAATTCTTAAATTCTATAATTCTTGATAAAAAATACAGGACTGCTCCTCACACACTTTTCAGCGACTGCCGTGTGCGGTTGCGGCCGATGGCGATGAGCTTCTCCGACTTGTCGAAATCAAAGGTAGTGTAGCGGCTCAACTGGATGTCGATGAGGATATCGGGGTGTGTCAGCTCTGCCATCAGCTTGGAGTTCTGACGTATCATCAGCGAACTGGTGCGTGAGAGCAACGTGATATAGTTGAACTCAATATTGTCGGGTATCAGATGGCTCAGCAACGACATACCCAGCGACTTGTCACGCTTGCGCTTGGCGTTGAGCATCTTCTGCAACTCACTCTGCCCGCGGTAGTCGTGCCCGCTCACGTCCACTCCTACAAGGATGTCGCCCGCTGTGCGAGCGACACGGTTCAGGGGGATGGGGTTGATCACACCGCCGTCTATCAGCACCATGCCATCGCGCCGCACAGGTTCGAAAAATGACGGCAGCGAGATGCTGGCACGGATGGCGTCAAACAAACTGCCGCTGCGGAACACCACCTCACGGCCGTTCTCCCAGTCGGTAGAGACAGCACAAAAAGGGATGGGCAGATCCTCTATATTCATGTCGGGCACTATCTCCTTGATGGCCTCTATGATGCGCTCTCCTTTCACCACATGATTGATGCTCAGCGAGAGATCTGAGAGTTCCAGCATCTTACGCCGGTTGATCGTCTTCATCCACTCGCGAAAGGCGGCAAGCTTGCCTGTGGCATAGATGCCGCCAATCAATGCCCCCATCGAACTTCCCGCTACAGACGTGATCTCATATCCCTGAGCCAGCAATTCCTCTATCACTCCGATGTGGACGAGGCCACGTGCACCACCACTCGACAATACCAATGCCACTTTCTTCTTCATACGTTCTTTTCCCGCGAAGATAGTGATTTTATGTCACACAGCCAAACAATCAGCTGGAAAAGTCATTTTACATACATCCTCCTGCCTCAGGAGACTCAATTGAGAATCCGTCTGTGGCACCGGCAGAGCATGGCAGGCTCACCAGCAAAATCATCATGAAAAATAAACTTGTTCTCATATTACTCGTGGAATTAAGGGGTTATCGGCTGATGGGGTTGAATCTCCAGACTGGCTCCTTTCCTGACCTCGAAATCGTCCTCGATAGTCACACCATATCTGCTGTTGAAAATATAATCTCCGTCTTCCAGGCACGCCGAGCTGCGCATACACCGAGGCGACGGAGTCCTCCTCGGCACGGCACATCGCAGAGTAGTCGAGGGTCACGCCGGCACCGGCGGACGCCGGGTTGTTGCCGGGGATGTGCAAGTCGTCGAACCCCGCGCTGAGCGTGCCCGTCCTCGACGCCACTCGCTCCCCTCCGATGTAGTAGTGCTTCGTCCAGTGGTCGCCGTTGACGTTGATGTACGGGCTGGGGTAGATGGAGTAGACGACGGAGTCGGTGTGCTGTCCCGCCATGGCGGAGTTCACCCACACGGCCTCGCCGCCGTGGTGCTCCTTCACCGTGCGGTTGCCGTCGGCGTCATACCAGTAGAGCGACACGTAGCCGTCGTCGCTGAGGGCGCGCAGGCGGTTCCGGGCGTCCCACAGCAGCTTGCGCTCCGAGATCTTCGGGGTGGAGCCGCCGTCAAGACGTTTCCTTGCCACTGACTCGTAGGCCAGGTTGCCGTTGGGATAGGTGTCCATAGTTTTATGTTTTCGCATCCATCTTGTCATAACGGCTGTATTTAATTGCAAATCTAGCACTATTTTTTCATTTGACTATAAACAAATCATAAAAATCCTTTTTCGTGCTTCATCGATTATAATTTATCGGAAGAACCCACTTAAATTCATATGTTTCATTTGAATAAATATTCATAGCAGGAAAGAATCTCAATTCCTTAATTTTTTCAAACAATAAAGAATAAAAGTAATTGAAAGGATTCAATAATGAGGGATCCTCTAAGTTTGAAACTTGTTGAATATTTCCATTTTTATCAATTAAAATTTTATATCTAACTCTGAATGATTCTGGATAAGGATCACCTCGAATTTTAAGCCAACTAATTATTGATTCGATATTATCTGTCAATAAATCAGCATCTTGAATAATTGGGGCTTTAAAACCTGGTTTGAGTCTAGGGTCTGGATTCACCCATGGTTTTGTTTTTGAATTTTGGTCTTTAGATTTTATAAAAATCAACATTCCATCATTCCCTTCATTGAAGTTTATTATTAGTGAATCATCTGTTATTTTCAATATAAATAATGAATCTATGATGTGACTTTTCCTGTCTTTCATACGATAATAGATATACATTCTTCCATTATTAATAACAAAACATCTTTCAGACATTTCATCTTGCTGACATGTATAATGGATAGCTCTATCTTTGTCATACCATTCTATTGTTGAATCTTTACTAAACGCAATTCCATAATTAACAATATTCGAGTCAATTCTATCCCAATATTTTGTATTGCCTCCTGTAAGAAGACTTAATGTATCTATTTCATTCCCATAGATAATAGTAATCTTTAATAACAAAAAAAACAACAAATAAATTCTCATTTCTTCTCCTTTCCTATTGCAAAAACTTCATTCAAAAGATATGACATTTCACCTGTTACTATTTTTGTTTTCGGGTTATAATTAAATACACCATATCCGATGAATGCTTTATTCAATTTTTCAATTTGTTCATCAATATTAAGATTTTTAATATTATTGTTTATAGCTTTCTGTAAACATGATACACCATAAGAAGATTGTGAAATTATATAATCAGTAGATACTAAAGACCATGATTCGTGCATACTTTGTTGATAGATTGCCTCTACTTCACCAATTGTACCACCCCATGTCTTGGGATCATATCTGTGCCTACTCTCATGATATGTAATACTCCAAAAATCATATTTATTATCTAAATAATCCTTTATCCTTCCATTGGATAGTGCAACAGAATATATATTTGTACCCTCGTCATTGGAGAAAACAGCACCTTGGGGATCATAAGGAGTTAACTCATATAATTGGATTTCAAAAGGATTACTGTCACTCTTGAAAAGATAATAGGATGCAATTTTTTTAAGCATGGCTCTGTTTTGTTTGTTCTCGCTATAATTGAAAGATGATAGCAAGCATAGCTGTTCCCCCTTCTGAATCAGTACTTTGGATCCGATGCCTGTGTCTCTGATAAATTGACCGTTCTCGTCAAAGATATCATCCATGCCGTTTATGTCTATAAACTTAATTGGATTATTATGACAAAATGCATAACTTGTTAAATATGAAAATTTCATAGCTAGTGGATCCACACTATACCACACGCTCATCTTCGGGTCATAATATCTCGCGCCGTAGAAGTACAGCCCCGTCTCCTCGTCCAGCTCCTTGCCGTTGAAGAGGTATGGGGTGGCGAAGCCCGAGTTGCCGTTACGCAGCTCCACGAACACCTCGCCCCAGGGCGTGTACTCCACCTGCTGGACGGGTGCGCCCGCGCCGTCGGTCACGGTCATCGTGCTGCCGAGGTGGTCGCGGTGGTAGTAGTAGACGCTGTCCAGGCTGTAGTCGGGCTGCGGGGTGCGCAGCCGGGTGGTGTCGCTGTCTTGCGCCGCCGGCGCCATGAGGATGTGGCGGACGGCAGGGCGTCCGGCCCTCTCTCCCCCTGTCCCGACACCGCCGTAGCCCCACGGCACGCCGAGGCTGTCACAGGCGTCGGCAGCCGCGTCCCTCATCTTTGAGATGAGGACCGCGTAGTCCACTCCGCAGCCAAGCCCCACACCGGCGAGGTGCTGCACGTTATCGGCATAGTATTCAGTGCTGAAAGGCCTGCGTATGGAGGCGACCCGCTCACTCCCGATGTAGACATGCTCAGTGTAGCTCTCCGTGCCGTCAAAGGTGATGAAGCCACTGGGGGTGACCGTCCAGCGTGGGACGCCGGACGCCATACCCCCAGACTCCGAGTTCACCCACACGGCCTCGCCGCCGTGGCGCTCCTTCACCGTGCGGTTGCCGTCAGCGTCATACCAGTAGAGCGACACGTAGCCGTCATCGCAGAGGGAACGCAGGCGGTTGTCGCCGTCCCACAGCAGCTTGCGCTCCGAGATCTTTGGGGTGGCGCTGCCGTCAAGACGTTTTCTTGCCACGGACTTGTATGTCAGGTTGCCGTTGGGGTCGTAGGAATAGCTGTGAGTGCTGTGAATGCTGTCAGCGGCTGTGGGCGTGCCCTCCGTTCGGTAGTGCGTCTCCGCCACCCTGTCCATCCGGTAATGCCTGCCGGTGTCCGTGCCGTAAGTGTAGGACATGTCGTAGCCCGCGCTTAGCGCGCCGGGGCATGTCAGACCCGTCTGTGAGACATGCTGGCTCTTGGACGTGACGCGCCATAGGTCGTCGTAGGACATCGCCAGGCCACAGGAGGCAGAGGTTCCCCCTCCGGCGTAGGACTGGGAGGCGGAGACGAGGCGGTCAAGCGCGTCGTAGGCGTAGGTGGCGGAGAAGCCCCCGTCACCGTTGCTTCCCTGTGAGCCGGTGATGTTGCCCACCGCGTCATAGCCGTAGGCCCGGTGGACGGCAAGGCCGCCGCCGGAGAGTGTCTGCAGCTCCGACAGGCGCAGCGTCAGCGGATGGTATGACCAGGAGGACACGGCGCCGTTTCCGCAGGTCATCCCCACGCGGGCCCCGTGGACGTCGTAGCGGAGCCCGCTCACGTACGGACTGGTGAGGCCGGCTCCGAGGTACACGCCGTCGAGCTCGCCCGTGGGCTTGTAGCGGTAGGCCAGCGTGCGCCCGTCGGGGTACGTCATCTCGCACAGACGGCCCAGCGGGTCGTAGCGCCACTCCGTGGTGGCGGTGACGGTGAGGCTGCCGCCGGGCACGCACACCGTGCGTGTCTCGCTCACGACGTTGCCCATGACGTCATAGCCGTATTCCGTGCCGCCGGAGCCGTCAAGGCGGAAGCGCACCCGTCCCCTCGTGTTGCTGTCCTGGTTGCCGCCGGTTCCCCACCACCAGCGCACGCTGTCGCCGGGATGCCCCGGATGAGAGACGGACGTCAGGCGCAGGCCGTCGTAGCCGTAGAGCGTCTCTGAGCCGTCGGCGGTGACGCGGCGCGTGACGTTGTCCCTCGCGTCGTACTCATAGGTGGTGCGTCCTGAGGCCGGGTGCGTCACCGAGGTGCGGCGCCCCAGCATGTCGTAGGTGATGATTGTGGAGTCGCCGGCGGCGTTGATGACCGCCGTGAGCCTGCCGACGGGGTCGTACAGGTAACGGGTCACGACGGGCTGCGTGGCCGCCAGGTCACGGTACGCCACCGTGCGGGCGGTCCTTCCGGCGGCGTCCGTCCACGTCTCGCTCCGCCGGCCCAGCGGGTCGGTGACGGCAGTCACCAGACAGTTGCCCGACGCTCTGTACGAGTAGCTGGTGACGGCACCGTCCGGACGGGTCTCTGTGAGCGGGCGGTCCTTCATGTCGTAGCTGACGCTGCCGTAAGCCTCTTCCCGCTGCGAGGAGGGGTTGAAGTCAAGAAGCGACGAGGCCGCCTCGGAGGAGGGGAGGTAGGAGCGCACGGCACGGCCGAGGCCGTCGTACCCGGCGCGGCCCTCCACGACCGTCCGCCGGCTCTCTGAGCCCTGGCTGTCCGTCACCGTCGCCTCACGGCGGGTCTGGATGACGTTCCCGAAGCCGTCGACGAACGTCACCACGCGCACGGTGGAGCTGTCCACGGTCTCCGTCATGCCCTCAACCCTTCTGAAGCGCCCGCGGCTCTCTGTCACGGCGCTGGCCGGCCTGTAAATCTTCCCGTCTCTCATTTCCGCTCTCTGTTGATAGATGACGCTGACTGTCGGCCCGGCGCTCGCGGTCTCTCCGGGCGACTTCACATAGTATAAACGGCCAAGGCCGTCATTTATTGTGCTGAGGACGCCGCCGTTAGGATCTTCCGTCCGCTCCGCCGTCCCGTAGCGGTAGTCGCGGGCCGTCACCAGGCGGGTGTCGCCGTAAGGGTCGGTGACGTTGACGGGATAGGTGTTCAGGCGGGCGGCGTCGTAAACGTATGTGTAGAAGCGCTCACCCTCCCCGCCGCCGCGGGGCAGTGACACGGAGACGACGTTGCCGCCGCCGTCGTAGGCGTAGCGGGTGGTGACAGAGCCGCCTTCATGGTGTCTCCTCAGGCAGGTGACCCTTGTCCTGTTGGCACCGGTGCCGTAGGACGCCCCGGCTCTTGTGAGGAGGCGTGACGAGCTGTCCAGCGTCCGCACGCTGTCGGGAAGGCCGAAGACGCCTGACACCGCGTCTGCCGCCTTGTACCTGATGATGGTGCGGAAGTCATAGTGGCTTGTGTAGTTGTCGGTGGTCATTCCGCCGTCCCCGCAGAACCTGTAGGTGTTCAGCTCGCCATGGCTGTTGCTGGTGAAGTAGGTGAACGCCTCCTGCGAGGAGACGGCCGCGCCGTTCTCATAGGAATGCGTGTTGGTGAGGTGCGGGGGGGTGTAGGCCCTCGCACTCGCCGTACCGAGGCCGTTGGATACCAGGGATAGGATGCCCGTGCTGCCGCGCTTCACATGGTAGTTCCAGAACTCGTGGCTCCTGCGGCTGAGGAGGACTCCCCCGGCGTCGCGGGTCTCTGTGGAGAGGGGCAGGCCGCGCCGGTAGTAGGATGACACGTCGAAGGTCTCCGTCACGCTGCGGCGGGGTGCGTCGCCGTCCTGCGTGTCGAGGTCGGTGGTGACCACCTCGGCGAAGCCGAGGAACTCACGCTCCCTGCGGTCGCGCGTGCCGCCGGAGTAGGTGAAGACCTTGCGCGTGACTGGAATGTCAAGGAGCGTGTCGGCGCCGCTGACGAAGTGGATCCCCCTGTCCGTCTCCACAGAAGACATCACCCATTTGCCGCCCGGCAGGCCGTAGGTGGGCGCTGTGTGGGAGTAGTCGAGGGTGAACCGGCCTCCGAGGGAGTTGGTGACGGTCCTCAGCCTGTTGGTCCTGCGGATGGAGGAGTAGCGGACGCTGAGGCCCGCTCCGCTGTCCGAGGTCACGACATCGGGGAAGCCGTCCCCGTCGAAGTCGCGTAGGTCGCCGGTGGTGCGGGCCATCGTCACCGTGGCTCCTGCCCCCGGCGTGACGGCGACCTTCGCCCCGAGGACAGTGAATGAGAACGTGGCCGCCGCATTGGCGGACATCGAGGTGGAGGTGCCTTCACCAAGGGTGGAAAGCCCTCTCCAAGGAGTCCATGCGGTCTCAAACCCAAGGCCGTTGTTCAGGCGGACAAGGGCGTTGCCGTCATCCACCGATACCAGGTCGGGAAGGCCGTCACCGTTGACGTCGGTGAGGGCGGATGCCGTCCACATCCTGTCCGATGCCGTGCCCAGTCCTCCCGCGAAGCTGGTGGCTCCATGGTCGTACCCTGTGGGCAGCTGCACGTCGCCGCCCGGCTGGACGCCAAGGCTGGAAGACTCGCGGATGAACGCGCCGTTCCCGAGCGGTGTCTCAGGCAGGAAGGAGTACCCAAGGTTGAGCCTCGCGCAAAGAGTACCCCCATTGGCGCATACCAGGTCGGGCAGGCCGTCGCCGTTGACGTCGCAGAGCGCGGTGGTAGTCTCGTCGTCGCCTGACGGGACTTCAAGGCTGAGGTCGGCGGGCAGGGTGTGGTTGCGTGACTGCTGTCCGGAGAGGGCGGCGGCGCCCGTGGTGGCGGCCTTCCCTCCGGTGGTGTATGAGAACTGTACATGCGCTCCCCATCCGCCGGAAAGCGAGCTGTTGCCGGAGGCCGTCACAGGCCCGTCCCAGGCCAGTGACTCGCCGCTCATCCCCCCGTCGGGAGCCGTGTAGCGGACACGGCCTCCGGTGATGATGTCGGGATAGCCGTCGCCGTTCATGTCGGTGAAAGCCGTGGAGGAGCGCGCACCGCCGTTCGCGGTACTGAGCGACATGCTCAGCGGCGGGACGCCGAGGGCGGTCATCATGGCGGAGCTGGTGGCCCGAGACCTGAGCGTGACGGCCCTGACGGCGCCGCCCGTCCTGTCACTGGCGGGTGGCGGCACCTCCTGAACGCCGAGGCGCGCCGCTGAGAGCGTGTCGCCCGAGAGGTACACGTCAGGGACGGCTCCCTTCCATACGCCCCCGTTAGCGCGGGTTTCCGGGGTGAGGGGGATGAGTCTCATCCCTAGGGGCGCCGTGGCGGAGCTGTCCGCCGGGAGGGTGAGCGCGTCACAGCTGATGGCGGACGCATGCCTGCCTTCGCCCGCCCCGTAGGAGAAAGCGCCCCAGCCACCATACATAGGACCGAGGGGAGAGGGCGCCGCATACTGGTACATGTTGCAGCTGAGGCTGAAGCCCGTACCGTCAGCAATGATGCTGGCCCTCGGGCGTCTGTCGCATGTGCATGCCAGCGTGTCCTCGACGAAATACTCCACCCAGACCGAGTCCACGGCGAGGCCGGTGGAACGCTGGGAGAGCGAGGGGAAGTTCAGGACGACGGGGGCGGGGGCACCGGTGAGCAAGCCGTTGACGAAGCTGAGCTTCCTCCAGGCAAGCAGCTGCCCCTGGCGGCTCTTCACAGTCATGTTGACATCATGGGTGCCTTCCATCCCCAGGTCCGGGATGACAGTGACGCTGCTGCGGCCCTCCACGGAGAAGGCGCCTCCGGTGTACACGCGCCGGTGGAACGCCGCCACGCGCGGCACGACGTCGAGGGTGTCGCCCCCGCAGGCCATCCAGGGAGTCCAGCGGACAAGGTCCCACCTGACATTGGAATGAGAGTAGACTTCGCAGGCCATGTACGGGTCTCCCTGCGCGTTCGGCACGCTCAGGGAGAGAAGCGTGTCGGCCGCCTCTGTCCCTATCCGGGCGGTGACAGCCAGCGTGCGGTGATGGAAGAAGTTGACGCGGCCGAGGGTGTCATAAGGCAGGTCCATCGTCCAGACCCTGACAATGAGGGAGTCGGAGGTTTCGGGCTTGACAAGCCGTCCACAGAGGGACAGGGGGAGGCCTCCCGTGGCCGTCAGGGCTTCCGAGGTGACGAACGAGGCGCGGCCAGAGGGATAGGAGTGGAGCGTCTCGCCGTTGGGGAGTGTCGGGTCGGAGAACACCCCCGTATACCTCACCGCCGGGCTCCACACGACCCGGTCGTGATATCCGCTGGAGAGGGAGTCACGGCCGCACTGCACGCGGAAGAGCAGTGTGTCACCCACGGACACCGCTATACCGTGAAGGGACATGGGCTCCGGCTCCGCCGTCTCAACCTGACGGGCGAGCAACACGGCGCCGCCCTTCTGGACGGTGAGATACACTCCGTCGGGGCTGACGGGGTTCCCTTCCGGGTCCGTGGGGCTGGCGGGCAGGAGCAGCCGAGCCGGGCCGGAGACGTCAACAAGGCCCGGGATGGGCGCCACCCAAAGACGCACGATGTCCTGCATGGGGGAGTGGCGCAGGACCATGGCGCGCTCTTCCGCGGCGAGACTGTCCTCCGGCAGGTCGACGCCGTCCTCACCCCCGATGGCGTTGGGGGTGTCGGCGCTTGACGCGGTGAAAGTGGGCACGGCGCGGCCAAGACCGTCCGTCTCTATGTGGTTGTAAAGCACCCGTCCGTCTCTCACGATGTCGGTGAGGCCGTCGCCGTTGACGTCAGACATATAGGTCGAGGTGCTGGAGTATGAGGTCATGAAGTCAGGGGTAAATGGGGTTATCTCCGCTATGCCGTCCTTCCCCGCGCCCACATGCGCCTTGAGGCCGCCAGAGAAAGAGCTGGTGGCGGACCTGGCGAAGGACGCCGCCCCTGATATCTCCACGGGATCGCCGAAGGACGCCCCGCCCTCACCGGGAACGTGTGGGCAGTAATACATCACGCTGTCGGAGCGGTAGACCTTGTCCGGAAGGCCGTCGCCGTTCATGTCCGTCAGCGTCACGGCGCCCTCAGTGGAGCCGTGGTTGAAACTGAGCGACACGCCCGCGGTGTTGCCCTTGTCAGGGGTCACGCCCGTCCCGACGCCCGCGTAGGCGGTCACATACGCCGAGAAGGACATGTCACCGCCCAGCGAGGTGGGACGGCTGAAGAAACCGCCGCCGTCGGTAATCGCCTCCGGAAAGGGGGCGGCAATGTCCGGGGAAGCTGTGGAGATGAAGGTGGCCGTCTCGGAGTATGGACGGTCAGAGGAGCCGGAGGCGATGTCGTCATAGTACGCGAACTCCTGGAACGCGGCAACGCTGTCCCTGTCGTCGTAGTGCGTGACGCGGCGCAGGAGGCTGCGGCCGAAGCGTCCGGGGGCATACTCCAGCCGGTAACTGCGTAGCCTGCTGCCGCGGTAGGCCACGGTGACGCCGGTGAGCAGGCGGCGTGACGCGGTGAGGAAGCCATAGCGCCCGCTGACGGGGGTCACACGCTTGACACTGTCATAGGCGAGGGTGACCACGGTGTGCAGGGAGTCCTGACCTTCGAAATGGGTGGAGGCGGTGACTTTCCTCAGGTATACGGACATTGCCGTCAGGTTGCCCGCCACGGTGTCCGTCCGTGGCATGTACTCAAAGTCCACATGGTCGCCGTGCAGCTCCCTCACGCTGCTCAGGAGCCACTCGGCGACAGTCTCGCGGGTGGTGCCTGACGCATCGGTGAACATGCCCCTGAGCGTCGCGCCGGGGCCGCCATACGTGTACACCGTGCCGTCAGAAGAAGTGACAGTCCAGATGTAGGAGGCGGGGCCGTCGCCCGTCCGCGTGATTTTGCTGAAGTCATCGCCTGACCGGAGGAAGTACTCCACCGGGCCTGTGACGCGGGGTGCTCCCGGGTCACGGTGGGCAAACCTCATGACATTGCCGCTCAGGGTGCCGAGCATCTGTCCGTTGAGCAGGTAGGTCTCCGTCTCCGTGGACGGGTCGTATCGCGGCACGCCCCAGCGGGTGTCGACGGTGACGGACGGTATGGGCAGCGTCCAGCCCTCGCCGCAGAGGCCGTCGCCCGCGTCGCTGTCGTAGGACAGGCCGAGCGAGGGGCTCATGCCGTTGCGCGCGGGTGGCATGATGAAGGGATACTGCAATGAGGCCGTTCCCCTGTTGTTGGCCGACGGCGGGGTGATGAGGGTGATGCCCGCCGCGGGATTGGCAGCGGCGTACTGCTCCATCATGGTCGGCGCGAAGGCCGTCGCCTCCGGTTGTTCGGGCACGGGGATGGCGCCGTCGGCGTAGTCGCCGGAACGGGTGCCCTGCCCGGTGACGTCGTTGTCTGCGTCTGTGCTGTCCGCCGGGGCGGGTCTCACGGAGTCGGCGGGCTCGCCGTCATGGCGGGGCACGGTGTCGGAGGCGTGAACGGGTGCCTGGTACGGTGAGGACGGACGCCCGGGAACGGCGGACAGGCCCGCCGTTGACAGGAGGATTGCCGCCAGAGAGACGGCGGAAAGGCTTTTTGCGGTATCTGGTCTCATGTCTTTCGGTGTTGGATTTTCGCTTTTCGGTGTAAGCTTTTCGGTGTTGGAGATTAGTATATTGTATTATCAAAACTTCTCATCTACTTGCATGCCGTCTTGACCGTGTGCTCCGAGAACGGGGTGAGCGCCTTGACGAGATAGACTCCAGGGGCGCGCATGGTGAGCGTCAGCGTGGTCTCGCCCCGGTGCGGGGCCGCCCTGCCGCAGAGCCGTCCGGCGGTGTCGCAGACGAGCACCTCCACGGCTCCCTCGTCCCAGAGGCGCGGGGAGAGTGTGACGGTCAGGCCGCACGGCGTGGGAGCCGGGGCGGCGGTGAGCAGACTGTCGGCTTGCTCATCGTTGTCAGGTGTGGAATATGCCGCTGGCAGGCGCGGGGCGCGCGGAGTGTCGAGGGGTGTCACCGACGTGGGCGTGCCGTCGCAGCCGCCGATGACCACGGCATAGCGGAGCGTGTCGGGGACAGAGGCCTCAAGGAAGACCCGGTCGCTGCTCAGCGCCGGGCTGGCGGACGGGTTGGCGCCCCTCAGGCCGCAGAGGTATGACTCGCCGGCGTATATCTTGCAGAGAAAACGGCTGTAGTCTCTGTCATAGTTAGCGGGGAACGAGAGCAGGGAGTCGCGTACGACGGTGTCATTCACCGCAAGCTGCAGACGGGAGCCTGTCCTCCTGATATGTAATACCGTGCCTGGAAAGACCGGCATGGCGGTGGAGGACACCACCGAACCCTTGCGGCACTGCTTCAACGTGCCGTGGTCGACGTAGAAACCGTCATAGACGGTGGTCGACTTCTTGGAGAATCCTGCACAGTAAAGGGAGAGCGTGTCGGAGACAGTCCACGAAAGGTCACAGTCGCCTGTGTCCCGGAACATCCTCACATAATTCATTTCAGGCGTGCGTCCGTAAATGGTGGCCGAGCCACTTTGGGTGACCTGCAGGGTGTAGGCACCCGGGGCAAGGCCGCCGAGGGTGAGACGGGTGGAGTCGGGATGCAGCAGCATGCCCGAGGCGGCTGGAGCGGTGGAGCCCTCCGGGGTGAGCACGGCCTCTATGGGCGGCGTGCCGCACTCGACGCTGACCGTGACGCTGCCGTCGTTGAACGGCGTGCCGCCAAGGCAGGAGGAGCCGGCGGCCGTGGCCGTGGCGAGCAGCCCGCCGTACCAGGCGAACGAGAGGGTGTCGCCGTCGGCGGGGCGGAAGCCGTCGAAGAGGATCTTGTGCGTAACAGGGTCGAAGCCCGCGCAGCGCTGACGGCGGGTCTCGCCGTCAGCGCCGTTGAGCAGCAGGAAAGCGCGGCTCAGGCGGTGGTCTTTGAACTCGGACGCGATGTCGTAGCTCAGTTCGGCGCAGGCACCTGTGTCACGGAAGCCGTGGGCGCGCAGGTTGCGCAGGCTGCAGCCCGCAGAGAGGCGCACCAGACCGTAGCTGGAATATCCGGTGACGGGGAGGGGCCAGGACACAATGGTTCTGTCATCACCGTCACCGCCGTCCCTTGGCGTCACGGGCTCAGGGTGCAGCAGCTCCGTCTGCACCCTGACAGGAACGGTATAGGCGTTGTTTCCGCGACCGTCCATGCGCAGGCAGAGGTCATCGCCGCGACGGTATATCTCGATGTCGTGCCCGCGTGCATTGGAGATGATGCTCAGGGGACGCGCGGCTCCGTCGATAATGCGGTGAACGGCTCCGCTTGCCTTGAATCGGTAGCCGTAGACGACCTCGTCGGACTCATTGAAGACGATGCCCACGTCAAAGGCCTTGCCGTCGGCGGGACAGGTGAATGCGAGGTGAAGAGCGGGAGTCTGAGGGCCTATGCGCACCCAGCCGTCACCTGAAGTTCCGCCCTTGAGGTTGAGAAGGCTGCCATTGGCAGTGGCTGCGGCATTGCCGCAGGTGATGCTGAGGGGCTGCGCCGACAGCGTGTCAAGGTCGGTGCTGACGACCCAGCGGCGGGGCATGGCGTGCCATCCGCTGCCGGCGTCCACGGCAATGTCGGCCCTGCCGTCGTCATCGCCCCACAGCATGTAGCTGCCGTCTGGGATGTAGGTGCCGGGATGCCGGCCCATGGCCAGGAGACGGTAAGGGGAGGCTTTCCCGTAGCTGTCGCGCGCGTAGAAAGAGTCGTAGGCAGGGAGTACGGAGAAAAACGTGCTGTCCGCGTAGGAGGTGGTGGAGAAAGGCTGCCGGAGGCCGGACGGCCCCCCGTAGACAATCCCGGCCACACGGCGAAGGGTGTCGCTGCCACCGACGTCCCATACAAGGCGGTCGCCCAGCCAGTAGGAGCCGTCGAGTGTCAGACCGTATTTCAGGGCAAGGTAGCTCTCCGCCTGACGGCGCTCCAGTGGCGAGAGGACACGTCCGTAGGCCAGCAGCTCAGGGCACCACCCGTCGAACACGGGCGGGGTGCCGGGAAGCAGCGGGGAGGCGCCGCCGGGAGACAATATGACCCCTGACGCGCTTCCCCACACGGAGTGGACGGGAGGAGACGCGGCGCGCTCCCAGGTGATCACGCGCGGCGACCTGGCCGAGTCGGTGAGCCAGTGTCCGTCGTAGGTCAGTGAGCCGCCGCCGGAGTGTATCACCTGTGTACGGCTCACCGCCGTGGTGTCTGCGCCGGCCGACGTGTAGAGCGTCATGTCGGAGTTGACGGAAGACAGGCTCGGCGCGAACACCCCGATGACCGTACACTGGCCGGGAAGGGCCTCACGGAGGCGCGCCGACAGCTGGCCCGACGCGGACGAGAGGCGGAGGGCGGGATGGAAGTTGAACGTCTGCACGCTGTCTCGGGGACGGGTGTATTCCACGCCCACGGCGGTCAGCACCCGCGCGCTGTCGCCTGAGAGGTCAGCCCAGCGGTAGGAGCCGTTGAGGTCACTGCCCACAGGCGTGGTGACCAGCCATGCCTCACAGCCGGGCACGCCACCTGGGGGCTGTCCCTTCGCACAGACGGGCAGGAGAAGCAATAATAGATACAAATATTTCATGGTTGAGGTCTTCTAATATAGGAATCCAAATAAATGGATATCATCACCGTAAGTCAATTCCAGGCTGTATGTTTCATTACAAATGTCTTCTGATACGACAAATGAATAATAATCGCTGACAGCACTTACTTGTTCTTCAAAGATGATTTCGTTGGATTCATCCCGGAGGATTATTTCCACATCATCAAGTTGATAGGGAGAATAAATGGTAAACTGACCGTTCTCCAAATAGCAGACAGGAAGGAGAGCTGGCATGCGACGGCCTTTCGTGCCCCCTTCATGGTCTATTGGACCGGGGGCAAGTGGTATGACCAGAGACCCAAAGGTGGTTGAAAGGATAGACAGGAACAATGTAATCAAAATGAATCTTCTCATGGCTTTAAAATTTAGGTTGGAACATGCCGCAAATTTATCAAATCAGCTCAAAAAGGCAATAATAAAAAATGCGCAAATTTTGCGCATTTTATAATCTACTGGTTATCAACTAATTACAACCAATAAAAAAAAGACATAAAAAACTTACACTTGTATTCCCTGGGAGTGGGGAGAGTCCTTGATGAATTGGTTGAAATCTTTTGTACCCCCTTCCTTGCCTGTCATTTTCCGATAAAGTCGTCGTTTTACAGACCCTATCCCGGAATCTGTCATGAAAAGCAGCTGAGCGATTTTACCCGTCGACAAATCCATTTTTGTCAGCAGGCAGACTCTCAGTTGCACTTCCGACAAATCCGGACAAAGGGTGTACATCATACGGACAAACCCGGGAAAGTATTCTTCTATGGTCGACTTCAAGGTCTCCCATTCCTGATCAGTGATTTTTTTCCCTGAACTTTTCCGGTCGGAAAATCTGTGATAAATATCTGTCGCCCGTATATCGTGCATTTTCGCATCTTCTGCCGTTCCCTTCCCGAAACGTTTCTTATCCTGTCCGCCTTGGGGTTGTTTGCCAGACCGTGACTTGATATACGCCAGAGACATGACAATAGCCAATAGCACGACCAGCAATAAGCAGGCGGTGCGCCAGATACCTTTCATACGGTCTGCTTTTTCTTTTTCCGCCGCATGACTCTCAAAATCGTATGCCGCATCCATCTCTTTCACTATCTGGGCATTCTCAATGATTGTGATAGAGTCGTGAAAGAGTTTCATCCGTTTCTGATAGGACAGAGAGGCAGCCGCATCGCCCTCGGCACTACATATTTCAGAAAGGCCTTCACAGGCAGCTCTCTTCCCATACAAATTGCCACACGATAATAATTCTTGGAAGTAGTAACGTGCCGAGTCGACATGGCCCATTCCCAGATATGCCTTGCCCGCGATGGAATAGATGCCACTGATGCTGGCAGAGTCGAGCCGTACAAGCGACGGACGGATCTCCTGAAGTGCCTGGGCGTAATGTCCCTGCTGGAGGTGCAGCCTTGCTATCTGTGACAACACATCATTAGCGGCATCGTCACGCCCGCTTACACGGGCCAGGCTCAAGGCTTTTTTCAGGTAGGTGAAGGCACTGTCGTATGGATGCGTATAGTGAAAGGCATTCCCTATGTCTCGCAAGTCGAAAATGGCCGCTGTGGTGTCTTTCTCCAACAGCGACAGCGACAAGGCCTGGCGATATGCGTGGATGGCATCTTCAAACAGATTCTGATATTCGAAAATCTGTCCCATCTGGTTGTATATCAGACTTCGTTGACGACGGTTGCCTTCAGCAGGCAACAGGCTGAGACTTTTCTGAAAAAAACCAAGGGCCGAGCTGGCTTCATGCTGGTCGTATTTGATGCGTCCCTTGTAGAAATAGGCATCAGAGAGTTTTTTATGGTCCCTCTCTTTCTCATAATAATGTATCAGGCGGTCTGCCGTCTTATCATACTTCTTGATGGGCAGATAGAGCTTGTCGTCTACCTTGATTTGGAGCAAATGGTAATAGTTGATGTCCTCTTCCGGCCAGTCCGTTTCATCGACTTCCATGCCTTGGATCAACATTCTGGCACTGTCTGCCTTTGTCTCGCTCAACCGGTCTATGCTGCACAACAAGTCATGCCTGCGATCGTCTGTGCAGGAGACCATGAGCAGCATACACATGACAACACCGACGATGCGACATATTGCCCTGCCCCGTCTCCACATCCGGCTGCCGGTCATTGAAGAGGGGTGACGTGATAAGCGCAAGGCTGATGCTGGTGTTAGCATATCTGAGGTGATGTTGAAAAAAGCCTCACCCTTCGGGCGAGGCTTTTTGTAATAATTATAGTCACTTAACTTTTAGTCGGCACGGAGTGTGAAACGCTTGAAAGCGACCACCTTCAGGTCTTTGTCGGCAGCCTTCAGATAAGCAGCGACAGTCTCCTTGTTCTCGGCCTTGATAAACTCCTGGTTGACCAGGCAGTTCTCTTTGAAGAACTTGGCCAGACGACCCTTGGCGATGTTCTGAATCATCTGCTCGGGCATGTTGGCAGCTTTCTCAGCGGCAGCTTCCACCTTGATCTTGCGAGCCTTCTCAGCCTCTTCCTCGGTGAGCCAGCCCTTGGCGATGTTGGAGCTGATGTGATCCTCGCTGTCCACGAGATTGGCGTTGATGCCGGCTTTCTTCAGCTGCACCTCCACATATTTCTCAATCTGCTCCTCCTTGGTCTTCTGGACGGCAATCTGGAACTCGTTGTCCTTCACCGACTGAGGCACGCTCTCCTCGTCGAGGGCGACGGGGTTCATGGCAGCCACCTGCATAGTGATCTGGTGTCCCTGCTCCTCGAAATCCTTGTTGAGCTGCACGAGGGTGCAAAGCAGGTTCTTGCCCTGATGGTTGTAAGAGTAGATGTTCTCACCCTCGAGATAGTTGTAGCCGTCGAGCTCCATCTTCTCACCGGTGATACCTGAGCGCTGGGTCACAGCCTCAGCGGCGGTCTGGCCGTCAGCCAGCACAAGAGCCTTCACCTCCTCGATATCCTTGCACTTGTTGGCAACGGCGGCGTCGAGAATAGACTGTGTGAGTGCAATGAAGTCGGCACCGTTGGCCACGAAGTCGGTCTCGCACTTGAGAGCGAGGATGGCGGCGAAGCCGTCAGCCACTTTCACAAGCACACAACCGTTGGAGGTCTCACGGTCGCTGCGCTTGGCAGCAATGGCGAGTCCACGCTCACGGAGCAGATCCTTTGCCTTGTCGAAGTCGCCTTCTGCCTCGGTGAGGGCCTTCTTGACGTCAGCCAGACCAGCACCGGTCATCGTGCGAAGCTTCTTGATATCTTCCATATTTGGTTTGTAAGCCATAATATCCTTAATGTTTTTATTGGTGAATAAATGATTTGCGTTTTGCTGTTTACTCTGCGGCGGGTGCCTCTTCTGCCTCTGCGGCGGGTGCCTCGGCTACGGGAGCCTCAGCCTCCTCAGCGGGAGCATCCTTACGGGCCTTGCGGGCACGCTTGGGCCTGGCGTCAGCGGCTTCCTCACTCTGCTCGGCAGCGGCTTTCTCGTCAGCCTTCTCGGCCTTGCGCTCCTCCAGACCCTCAGCGATGGCGGCGCAGCAAGCGGTCAGGATCACGTCGATGCTGTCCTTGGCGTCGTCGTTGGCGGGGATCACGAAGTCGATGTCATCGGGGTTGGAGTTGGTGTCGACGATGCCAAACACAGGAATACCCAGACGCAAAGCCTCTTTCACAGCGATATTCTCCTTCATCACGTCCACCACAAAGAGGGCGGAGGGCAGACGGGTCAGGTCGGCGATACTACCCAGGTTCTTCTCCAGCTTGGCACGCTGACGGGTGATCTGGAGCAGCTCGCGCTTCGACAGGTTGGAGAAAGTACCGTCACTCATCAGCTTGTCGATGTTGGCCATTTTCTTCACAGCCTTACGGATGGTGGGGAAGTTGGTGAGCATACCGCCCGGCCAACGCTCGATGACGTAAGGCATGTTGACGCTTGCGGCTTTCTCGGCCACAATGCTCTTTGCTTGTTTTTTAGTAGCTACGAAGAGTACTTTCTTGCCCGACTTGGCGATTTGCTTCAGCGCCTCAGCAGCCTCGTCGATCTTGGCCACTGTCTTGTGAAGGTCGATAATGTGGATACCGTTGCGCTCCATGAAGATATAAGGAGCCATAGCTGGATTCCATTTGCGGCGAAGGTGGCCAAAGTGGCAACCAGCCTCCAGCAACATATCAAAATTTGTTCTTGACATTGTTTTTGATGATTTTTTTATTTGTTTACTTTCCTTTTAGTTGTGTAAGAACCAGCCGGTGAGTAATCATACGGCACGCCTGAAAAGACGAGACACAAGAGTCTCACCAGTTTGGATACTAAACTTCTTCCAGTAACAAGGATTAACGCTTGCTGAACTGGAAACGACGACGGGCCTTGGGCTGACCGGGCTTCTTGCGCTCCACAGCACGGGAGTCGCGGGTGAGGAATCCCTGGGTCTTAAGGGCTTTCTTGTCCTCGGCGTTCACCTTCACAAGTGCACGGGCGATAGCAAGACGCAAAGCCTGGCTCTGGCCGGTGAAACCACCACCGTCGAGGTTTACTTTCACATCGTATTTCTCGGCCACGTTGAGCAGGGCGAGGGGCTGCTTCACCACATACTGAAGGATGGCTGAGGGGAAATACTCTGTGAGGTCTTTCTTGTTAATCGTGATTTTGCCGCTACCCTCTGAGAGGTATACACGTGCCACGGCACTCTTACGGCGACCTATTGCATTAATAACTTCCATTCCTGTGATTATTTATACTGGTTAATATCTATTGCCTTCGGTTTCTGAGCCTCATGATCGTGCTCCGTACCCTCGTAAATATAAAGATTGTCCAAAAGGCTGCGACCAAGAGGACCCTTGGGGAGCATACCCTTCACGGCATGACGCAGGATGCGGTCCACACCGTCTTTCTTCTGACGGAGCTTGGCAGGGGTCTCGAAGCGCTGGCCGCCTGGATAACCAGTATAACGTGTGTAAAGCTTGTCTGTCTCTTTGTTGCCGGTAAATCTCACCTTCTTGGCATTGATGATAATCACATTGTCACCACAGTCTACATGCGGGGTGAAAGTGGGCTTATACTTTCCGCGGAGCAACTTGGCTACCTTGGAGCAGAGACGACCAACAATCTGGTCGGTGGCATCAATCACCACCCACTCTTTCTTGGCTGTTTCCTTGTTGACGGAAATAGTCTTGTAACTTAAAGTGTTCATTTCAAATTTTAAATTTACTACTAAAAAACAATTTTCTGTGTCGTGAAGCCGTGATTCACTAACCGTCATGCCTGGCCAAAAGCATCACTATTAACACACCGCTTCTGAGGGACCTAAGTACTCCCTCGTAATAATCGGACTGCAAAGGTACATATTTATTTATACATAATCGCATCCTGATGGTCACAGAAACCACACAATTTAATATATTTAACATTTTTAATGTTTTTTAGTAACAACTCAGTCATAGCTCGTTTTTAGGGTCGCTTCGCTCAAAATCTTTCAAAATCTAATTTAAAATCTTTCACTTTGCATCTATTTTGGTTGATTTTACTATAGATTTTGTATGATTTTGAGGCCGACTGGCCGACCTTTGAAGGAAGACTGAGTAATTACGTTTTTTACGACACCAAAAAGTCCTCATACCGCAAAGAAGGCATGCCTTCTTTGCGGAGAGGCATGCCTTCTTACAATGGGCGATGCGGTCATCAATGGTAGTGCTGCCAGGCTTCTGCCACATCTTTCATATCAATCCCCAGGAGACGCATGTTGCGGAAAAGCTCCGGGAGGGTCTGCTCCATGAATTCTTGCCGCCGGGTGTTCATAATCTTGTCTTTGGCACCGGCTTTCACGAAGTAGCCAAGACCACGACGGTTGTAGATGATCTCGTCACGAGCCAACTGGTCGTATGCCTTCATGGCGGTGTTGGTGTTCACTTGCAGCAATACGGCATACTCGCGCACACTGGGTATACGACCGTCTTCCTCATACCGCCCTGAGATGATTTCATCGCAGAGACGGTCGGCCATCTGAATGTATATCGCTTTGTCGCTATTAAAAGTCATACGTTAATCCATTTATACGCTATAATCTGAAAACGCTTGAATATCCTGAAGGAAAGACAATAATTGAGGATGGTCCACAGGCTGCCACCTATCGTGCCATACCAATAGGCCACCGTCTGATTCACCTCATAGACGTCCCAGTCGATCCGCATGAGACACTTGGTGAGGATAACAGCCACCAGCACGCCCACGGCGAAGACGACCACGGTGGTCAGCAACGGGGCGTTGCGGCGGAAGAAGGTGCCGCCCAGCAGATAGATGGAATGTATCCAGGCGACGACAATGACCAGCGAGAGAGTCTCTGACAGGGAATAATCCCAAACCGCCCAACTACGCATCAGGTCAAGGAGAGTTGGAATATCGCTTGTCCACCCTCCGAATATATAGCCGAGCAGCGATGTCACCAAAAAGGCAGCAATCATGCCAAGAAGACCTATCAGTGTCCATACGACTGTGAACATCAGCCATCTGGCGACGAACTTCTCCAGGTGCGACGCGGGCAGCATCAGATAGGACACATAGTCCTGCTTCGTCTTCAGATGATAGAACAACTGGCCGATACCCAGGACAGAAAACGTAAACAAGAAAAGCCCCAAAAGCCAAACCAATCCACTGTTGTTGAAATGGATCAGATAGAGCAACAACATCAAGGCAAAGAACACTCCAGCAAATTTACGCACGAAAAAGCGCTTGTGGGATTGCATCTCCCAACGCAGCACAGCCACAAAACGGCTCCAATTAAAATCACACTTCATAATGCCCTCCTTACTTCTCTTTGATGGTCAGATTGTTTTTATTGATCGATGCTACACCGTGCTTGTTCTCTACCAGCTTGACCACGTCGCCACTGACGTCGATGTTGCCCGCACCCGCCATGGTGCATACAGCCAGGCCGCAGTCGTTGAAATGCACATCGGCATTGCCCGCGCCACTGAGGTTGATATTAGTATAACTGACATGATGCAAATCAAGGTCGAGATTACTGGCACCACTCATGTTCACAAGGAGCGTATCACACTGGAGATGCTTGAAACCGACAGTGCCGGCTCCACTCAAGTCAAAATCCATTATCCCTACCGCCACCTGATCAGGAGCACTGAAATCACAGGCACCCGCAATCTGCACCTGAGCGAGCGAAGGACTCGTCACCGTGACAACCACTCTCTTCTTTTTGCCCATCGTGAAGGAGATATTCCGGCGCTTCTGGCTCAGCGACAGGGTGCCCTCTTCATTTTTCACTTCTACACGGTCGACCAGATCTTTCGGTCCGCGGATGTCCAGGGAGCAACTGTCACCCTGATGATATACCAGTTTGTAGTTACCAGAGAGCGACAGACGGTTGAAGTTTGCTTTTATCATCTCTTTTTTGCTTATTTCACTCATGTCGACATTCTTTTTCTTCTGTATCAGACAGGAGGAGAGGCTACATGTCAGCAACAAAGCCGACGCCATGACTATATGTTTCATAGGATTGACTATTTTAAAATTTGACATTTCTGTTGTGGGTCACTGCATTAAAGAAAAGTTCAAGATTCATCGAGGTCTCCGCATCTGTGTCCGTACGCCTCACCATGACGGCATTGCCATGAGGGGTAGGCTCTGAATAGACCACACGGTCGTCCATCTCTGAAGGCATGCGGTACTCAAACTGATAGCGGTCGAGAATATCAACTACCGACATGTCGCAAAGCAAAGAGTTCTGGCTCAGGATGAGGATATGGTCGAGCAAAGACTCCACATCGTGCACCTGATGGGTGGAGATGAGCAGGATGCGGTCGTCGCTCATGTTATTGGCCACGGTACGCCTGAATTGTGCCTTCGAGGGAATATCCAGTCCGTTGGTGGGCTCATCCATCAGCAGCAGACGGGTCCCCGCCGCGAGGGCAAAGCTCATAAACACCTTTTTCTTCTGCCCCATGGAGAGCGCATTGAGTCGGAGCGATTCGGTCAGTTCAAAGTCTGACAGGCAGCTACGCAGCACCTCGCGACTGAAACGGGGATAGAAGGGCTCATTCATCTTCACATAGTCGTTAAGACTCATGGAGGGGAAATCATATTCTTCGGGCACGATGAATATTTCTTTCAGGATATCGGGGCTGCGCCGAAAGGAATCGACACCGTCCACACGCACCGTTCCCTTGTCAGGCCGGAGAAGGCCAGCTATCAGATAGAGAAGCGTACTCTTGCCGGTACCATTCTTACCCAGCAGTCCATAAATGTTGTTTTCAGCCAAATGGAGACTGAAATTCTCAAATACCAGTTGTTTCTGTCCTGAATATTTGAAGTCTAAATGATCAATGTCTATCATAACGCGATATTTTATATTCTTTAATTTTTTGGGAGGGAGCGCGGGCGCCCTCGCCCGCTTTCAACTAAAACGCCGATTACTCACTCACTTACACAATAACTGAACCTGAAATTCTACTCCTTCGCAAGCAGACGGCCCTCATAGGGACTGAGCACCATCAGCTGGTTGGCTGTCTGGAAATCTCCTTGTGGATTCTTACGCAGGTAGTTGACCGAGAGCACCTGACCTTTCTCCATTTGATACTCCATTTTCTCCACGGCCTCTTTCCATGTATTGTTCCGCTTGCTCCACTCGCTATAGGCCAGTTCGTAGCCCTCCTCATGGTAGGTCAGCTGAAGACGGTAGGAGGGCTGGTACTTTCCTTGCCAGGGATTCCAGCGGCTGACTACTTTCTCCGTGAGGCGGCCTTCTGCGTCATAATCAAAATGGCAGGCAAGTTTCGGACTGAGACCTTTCTCTTCCTGATTGTAAACATACATCGTCGTCAAGACGCCATCCTCTATCTCTGCATTGTAATAATACTCGCTGTTCAGATCATGGACAGCATTCATATACATACTCAGTACGGTCAGAATTGTGATAATCGTTTCCATCTTTTTCTATTTTTTCGGTTAATATTATTTAGTGTTTTAGTGTACTACTTTAATAGTACACTGCAAAAGTAATATGTTTTTTGATACGCTCCAAATATTTTGAAGCATTTATTTCTGAAAATTCCCAATTTTAACTTTTGTTCACACATCAATGCGCTTGTGGTGACTTAGTCATAGCTAGTTTTTAGGGTCGCTTCTATATAACAAAATACTATTAAGCATATATTCCATGCAGGAGGCGATAGCCGACGGCCATTTGTTATATCTCATTTTTGTTTGCCATTGGCAATGAGGACTGCGATCAAAATCTTTCAAAATCTTATTCAAAATCTTCCGCTCGGTCCGCTTGGTCCTCCGCTCGGGCGGATTTGTAATCCGCCCGCACTGAGTATCAGCATTTGCAATGCGAAAATCCTTTTTATCAATTAAAACTACGGATTTATCTGATTTTTCTGA
>CAMIYC010000048.1 GCA_946402905.1 uncultured Prevotellaceae bacterium
CTGGATTTGTAATCCAGCCGCTATGAATATAAGGATTTTTAATCCGAAAAAAATGTTCTTTCGCATTACAAATGCTCATACTCAATGCGGGCGGATTGCAAATCCGCCCGAGCTGAAAGCCATTTCATTTTCTCAGCAAGTAGGATTCTCGTCGCTTGCGACGGATATTTCTAGATAATTCTTTTCTTGAACATAAATTCTTAAATTCTTAAATTCTTGATAAATAATTTGTTATAATCTCTGTAAAGGTAGAGAAACTTCAGTAACTAAAATTTCGAGTAAGCGAAAGAAATACTAATAAAGAACCTTCTCTACGTTTGCTGTGAGACGGTTCTCGCGGTCTGCTATTTGCCAATTCCTTGAATGGCACGCTGGAGGTCTTCCAAGAACCTAGTGGCATGCCTGCCGTCCATCTGTGCATGATGAAACTGTAAAGAGATGGCCAGTGTGGTCTTGAGCCATCGGTGCCTGTATCTGCCCCATGCGAGGAAGGGATTGTTGTAGATGCCGCTGTATTGATTGACGATACAATCCAGCTCTGTGCCCACCACGGCCGAGGTGCCGACGATGGCGGCTTCCTCGTCGGCGATCATTCTGCACGTCGAAGCCGACTCCTGTGTAATCCTTTCATAGTCGGCACAAAACTGCTGCAAATCGTCGCTGTATGGTATGTCGCAATTACTGATGCCACCCTCTACATTGTCCACGATGACATTGACGGCAAGCCGGTCATACCTGAAAAGCTTCCCTTTTTCAGGCAGGAGAAAGAGCTCTTCGGTGCCGCTGGCAGCACGACCTATACACCAGCACAGGAGCATGTTGAATTTCATGCCCCCTCGCCTGCTTGCCTTATAGAGCCTCGTCACGTCAAACGTCTTAGTAAGCGTCACCATCGGCATGGGCGACTTCATCCACATCTCGAATGCCTGCGCCCGGGTGGTATCCCTGGGATCAACCTCTTGTTTCATCCTTTTTAGTTTAGTTTACTGCTTATATACATGTCATGGGGGAGACTCGGCGTCACTCATTGAGGGCACCGCAGCGAGGACAACGGCCCTTGTGCTTGAGCAGCATGCCGCAGTTGCCACAGATATACTTGCTGCGGGTGTGCCGGAAATAGCGCCAGAGTGCCAGCGATACGTATGCTATCAGAAGCACATAGCCCACATAATACATCGTAGTGATGGTGAAAATGATATAATTGACGGCACAGATACCCGCCAGTCCGAGGAGATAAGGCACCGCATCCTGGAAGTTCAGGTGCCGGAATGTGTCGTCGACAGCCGCCATCGCCGTGATGAGGATGGCCCACACCGAAGTCAGGAAGAGAGCTATGAGCCACGGCTGCGAGAAAGGATTGAGCGTAGGATGGAAGTAGAATTCTTCCCAGGTGTCGGGCGCAAACATCTGTATGCTGGCGTAGAGTGTGGCAGAAGCTGCCACGACGAGTGCCAGCAATGTGGGATAAAACGTGTCTATATCGTTGAAGTGCACGATGTAGGCATTGCTTTTCAGCAGCTTGCGGATACCATAGACAAAGAAAATGACGATGAACACCACCATGAAAATGAGGAGGTGCTTGTTGGAGAAAAAGGAGATGAACTGCGATATAGGATCATCTGGTACGACCTGCGGCAGCATCTCGCTCTCATGCACCCATCCAAACATGCCTTCCTCATGAGCCAGTTGTATCCATACAGAGTCTATAGAATCATTGGGCAGGATGCGTATGTCTGCCACGACGAGTCTCTCGTTCCGGCGTATGGAAAAGGAATCGGTGGGGAAATTACTCACCGCCTCCTCGGGCATCTGCAACAAGAGCACCAACGAGTCGGCACTGACCAGGAAGTTGTAGTTCTGTGAATAATGATGGGAATGTGCAAACGACAAAGAGTCGATCTGTTGCTCGGTATATTCGGTCACGACCGGCCGGCTGACAGTCGGCCGGTTGTAGCAGGCAGACAACAGCAGGATGGACATCATCGCTACTATCAACCACTTATCTCTGCGCATATACATTCATCTGACATTTTTTGCAATCAAACTTCAAAGGAAACGTCCTGCCGTCAGGCAGACGTAATGAGAGCGGTTCTCGCCAGGGCAGCCGTCTGCCGTCTTTGGTGCAAAAACCCAGCGTATAACGGATACAATGCCGGCACTGCATCAACAGAGGAAGCGGACCGTGAACCCGGCGTTGACCTCCGAGTTCAAAGGCATCGCCCTTCACTTCCAGGCCCTGGCTGTCGTAAAACCTCCGTGCCATCTGATTGGAGACATTCAGCAGATAGGGATATGCCCGGTATTCATCTGTGAGAGGTAAGGCAACTTGCGGAGCAGAATGTTTCTCCACAGGCCTGTCATGGCGCGGCAATCCTACGATAGCCTCGCTGAGTCGCGTCGCGGCCTCACGGCGTAGTTCTGCCAATACGCTGGAGGGGATGAACCATTCAGCCAACCGCTGGTCGACATCCAGCTGACGTAGTTCGAAGACCGTATTACCAAGTCTGGACATCTGGCGGTATATATTCTCTGACTGCGGCTTCTGGGCAGGCTGAAAGACTCCATCGACTGTCGCTGTAACAGACAGGTCTGTTTCTCCGACCTTCATACACAATCGTAGCCCTTGCCCCATGGCATCAAGACATACATCCACAGGTATCCGGCGCTCCGCACTCTGACGGGAAAGCATCCGCTCGAAGGCCACATCACTGTTGCGATAGAGGGCACAGCCAGGCTGCAGTCCTTCGGGCATACGGAGCGGATAGATGCGGTTGGATTCCACTCTGTTGACTCTAAACCCACACAAGCGGCGCTGACGGTCGAAGAAACACAAGCCATCGCCATTGGCGAAAGCGGCAGTGCCTGCCACATTGAAAGAATCGCGCCGTATTTCCTTCACCTTCCCGACATATTCGCCCAGGGCCTTGGGGGTATCGACCGAAGCGATGTCGGTGCGCTCGCCACTGGCGAAATAGTCAGTAAATCCACGATTGAACGTCTTCTGGAGCGAAGGCTGGAAACGACATGTGCTGTGGCCCAGCGAAGCCCTGCGGTAGCGGTCGGGATGCCTGGCAACAATGCGGTCGATCTCCTGACTGTAAGCCGCCACCACATTCTTCACATAAAAGATGTCTTTCAGCCTTCCCTCTATCTTGAATGAGCATACTCCTGCCTCGGCCAGAGGTTCCAGCCATCCGATACGGCACATATCTTTGAGCGACAGCCAGTAGCGTGGGATGTCGACCTCACGCCCGTCTGCGTCGGCAAGCTGGAATTTCAGCCTGCAAAATTGTGCGCAGTTGCCTCGGTTGGCACTTCGCTGAAAACAATATTGCGAGGCATAGCACACTCCGGAATAACTGACGCAAAGCGCGCCATGCACGAAGGCTTCCAACTGCACTTCGGGATGTGCACGGTGTATCTCGGCAATCTGCGCGACAGACAATTCACGTGCCAGCACGACCCTCGACGCGCCCTGTGCCGCCAGCCAACTCACCTTCTGCGCCGTGCGGTTGTCGGTTTGCGTACTGGCATGTATCTCTATCCGGGAGTCTTTTTCTTCGGCCACCTCCCGGGTCATCCTCCACACGCCCATATCCTGAACGAGCAGGGCGTCGGCTCCGGCATCGATGAGCCGGCCGATCATGTCGCGTGTCTCCCTCAGTTCACTGTCATAGACGATGGTGTTGACCGTGACATATACCCTCGCCATGAAGCGGTGTGCATAGTCGCACAACGTCTGTATGTCCTCGACCGAATTGCCAGCGGCTGCCCTTGCCCCGAACTGCGGTGCACCGATATACACGGCATCTGCACCATGGTCGATAGCGGCCATGCCACATTCCAGGTCCTTGGCGGGTGCCAGCAGTTCAAGCGGTTGAGGCATTCTCTTAATGGGCATATCAGACAGGTTTTACGTCACCTGATGTCATCGATGTTATACGGAGTCTCCTGATAGACGTAGTAGTTGATCCAGTTGTTGTACAACAGATTGGCATGCGCACGCCACGTGACCAAAGGTGGATTGGCCGGGTCGTTGTCCAGATAATAATTCTTGGGTATATCCACATCATCGCGGATATCCTTGTCACGCCGGTACTCATTGTCAAGAGTGTTGGGGGCATATTCCAGATGGCCGGTGATGAAGAACTCGCGCCCTCCACGTGCCATCACAATACTCACGCCACTCTCGGGCGACGAGGCTATGATCTGCAGTTTGTCATTGCGCAGGATATCCTCCTCGCGCACCTCGGTATGCCTGCTGTGCGGCATATAGAACACATCGTCGAATCCCCTGAAGATGGGCAGGCGGTTGCTCACGGGATACTGTCGGAAGATGCCGAACATTTTCTTGTCCAACGGGTATTTAGGTATCCCGTAGTGATAATACATGCCTGCCTGTGCCGCCCAACAGATATAGAGCGTACTGGTGACATTGGTGCGCACCCAGTCGAAGATCTCGGTGATCTCATCCCAGTAGCCCACTTCCTCGTATTCGAGTTGTTCGATGGGAGCCCCCGTAATAATCATACCGTCGAATTTCTGCCGTTTGAGGATATCGAAATCCTTATAAAACGACATCATGTGCTCGATGGGCGTATTCTTGGGAGTATGGCTCTTGAGTTTCATGAAACTGATCTCCATCTGCAGCGGTGTGTTGGAGAGCAGGCGCAAGAGGTCGGTCTCCGTGGTGATCTTCAACGGCATGAGATTGAGGATGACGATACGCAACGGACGGATGTCCTGGGTGGTGGCCCTGGAATTATCCATCACAAAGATATTCTCCTGCTTGAGGAGTTCGATGGCAGGCAGCCGGTCGGGGATTCTTAATGGCATGTTTTATTGTTATTGAAATGGATTACCAGAGACTGAGTCGCTGCTCTTTGGGTACATACATCTTGTCGGTGGGCTGCACGCCAAAGGCGTCATACCACATGTCGATGTGGGGCAAGGCTCCATTGACGCGGTATTTGCCCAGCGAGTGAGGATCGCTCTTCGTGCGGCTGCGTATCTCTGCGTCGGTGATATTGTTGGCCCACACGCCGGCATAGGCCAGGAAGAAGCGCTGCTCCGGGGTGAATCCGTCTTTCTCTCCGAGCGGCTGCTCTTTCATGGCATTCTGCAAAGCATAGAAAGCCACCTGCAGTCCCCCGTGGTCGGCGAGGTTCTCGCCCAAGGTCAGCTTGCCATTGGCGTTGAGGTCGGGCAACACCTTAATGGCCGAGAAGAAGTCGGCATATTTGCCAGTGCGCTCTGTGAAGTTCTTGCCATCGGCCTCCGTCCACCAGTCGGTCATATTACCTTCCTTGTCATAATGGCGTCCCTGGTCGTCGAATCCGTGTGTCATCTCGTGGCCGATCACCACTCCGATGGCTCCGTAGTTGAACGCATCATCAGCTGTCATGTCGAAGAAGGGCACCTGCAATATGCCCGCCGGGAAACATATCTCATTGGTGGTGGGGTTGTAATAGGCATTGACGGTCTGTGGCGTCATGTGCCATTCGTCGCGGTCTACGGGTTTGCCCGCTTTCTGCTCTATCCTCCATTTGTTCCAGAACTTACGGCAGTTTTGCATGTTCTCACAGAAAGACTTCTGCGGGTCGATGGTCAGCCCGCTGATGTCTATCCACTGGTCAGGATAGCCCACTTTGACGTAGAAAGTACTCAGTTTGTCGAGTGCGTTCTGCTTGGTGGCGTCGTCCATCCAGTCCTGTGCTTTGATGCGCTCAGCCAGGGCTACTTGCAGGTTTTTCACCAGTCCCAGCATTCGCTCCTTGGCAGCAGCAGGGAAATAGCGCTCCACATACAGTTTGCCAAGAGCCTGTCCCATCACTCCCTGCACCTGGTCGGTAGCTCTCTTCCAGCGCGGGTGGTTCTCCTTGCGCCCCGACATGGTCTTTCCGAAGAAGTCGAAATGCTCTGCCACTACATCATCGCTGAGCACGTTGGCGTAGGAGTTGATGACATCCCACTCCATATACGACTTCATCTGCCCTGGTGTCATGTCGTTGATGATCTGGTCGATGCCCTTCATAAAGTCAGGCTGTCCCACCACGAGCTCTTTCACGTACTCCGGCTTCACACCCTCAGCCTCGATCAGTTCCATCAGTTTGACGTGGGGATACTTGCGGTCGAACTCATCTATCGACATTTTGTTGTAATTGGCCTCGACGTCACGCAGTTCGGTACGCGACTTGGAAATCTTTGCTATCCTTGTCTCAATATCGAGGATATCATTCATTTTCAGAGTAGCGGCTTTCTGATTGTAGCCAAAGAGCCGGAACATCTTGACGATATGCTTCTTGTAGGCCTCCCTGATGGCGGTAGTGGCGGAGTCGTTGTCCAAGTAATATTCTTTCTGGCCGAGGGTCAGTCCGCTCTGGTTGATATTGAGGATGTTCATCTTGGCATTTTTCTCATCAGCGCCAAACCATGCGCTGTAAGGGATACCATATCCGAAGTCTGCATATTTCAGCTGGAGTTGCCGGAGGGCATAAATGGTCTTTGAGGTCTCAATCTCTTTGATGAGAGGCATGACGGGACGCACACCGTCGCGGTTTCGACGGTCTGAGTCCATGGCGAGTTTATAGAAGTCGCTGAGTTTCTGTTCTACCGAGCCTTTGCTATACTGGTTCTTAAGCAGCTCGTTGAGGATGGAGTTGATACGTTCGTTGTTGTCCTGTGCCAGACGGTCAAAACTGCCGAAACGGGAGTAGGCAGCTGGCAATGGGTTGTTTTTCATCCATCCACCACAGGCAAACTGATAGAAGTCGTCGCCTGGGCGTGCCGTGCGGTCGAGGTCGCTGAGCACGATACCTGCTTTGAGTGGCTGTTGCGCCATCATAGGCACTGTCATTGTGGCCATAAGCATCACTGTAAATATTTTCTTGATTTTCATAAGATGATAATATTTTTGGTTTCAGGGTTGATTATTTGCTGTCCGCAGTAGGCAGTTCACCTTTCGCAGTTTGCGGTAGATGTCAGGTGAATAGCTGCTGCAGCTCTTCGAGCTGTTCGGAGTATTGCTCCCACTTTTCCACCTCAGCATCGAGTTGTTTCTTAATATCAGTATACTCACCTACGATTTTCATATCCGACGCGCCTTCCGGAGTGCAGAGCAAGGCATCCAACTCGTTGATACGGGCTTCGAGCTGCTCTATTTTTGTCTCACATTCCTTCACGTTTTTCTCCATCTTGCGTACGCGCTTCTGTTGCTCACGCCGCTCCTCGTAGTTCTGCTTGTTGGCAGAGGGCTGTTCCTGCCGGGATTCTTCCATCGGCTGCACGGCCGGCGACGAGGTGCCCAACTGGTTGAGAGAGTCGATCTGGCGGGAGCGCAAAAAGTCGTAGATGCCGCCCAGGTGCTCTCTCACGCGTCCGCCTCCGAACTCATAGACCTTGGTGACCAAGCCGTCGAGGAACTCTCGGTCGTGCGACACGATGATGGCCGTACCGTCAAACGCCTTAACGGCCTCTTTGAGCACGTCTTTTGAAGGCATATCGAGATGGTTGGTCGGCTCGTCGAGGATGAGCAAGTTGACCGGTTCCAGCAGGAGCCTAATGATAGCCAGACGGCTTCTCTCGCCGCCACTGAGCACCTTGACTTTCTTCTCAGAAGCCTCGCCGCCGAACATAAAGGCTCCCAGGATATCGTTGATACGCATGCGCACATCGCCTTTAGCCACATAGTCGATGGTGTCGTAGACCGTCAGGTTCTCATCCAGCAACTGCGCCTGGTTCTGGGCGAAATAGCCGATTTGCACCTGGTGTCCGATTTTCAAGTGTCCTGAAAACGGTATCTCGCCCATAATGCACTTCACGAGGGTAGACTTTCCCTCTCCATTCTTGCCCACGAAAGCCACCTTCTCACCCCGGCGTATGGTGAGCGTCACCTGGTCAAAAACGGTATGATGCCCATAGTCCTTGCGCACATCCTCACAGATGACCGGGAAGTCGCCGCTACGCAGACACGGCGGAAATTTCAGGTGCATGGCAGAACGGTCTACTTCGTCGATCTCGATAGGCACAATCTTGGCGAGTTGCTTGATGCGGCTCTGCACCTGCACTGCCTTGGTGGGTTTGTATCGGAAACGCTCGATGAAGTCTTTGATATCGGCGATTTCCTTCTGTTGATTCTCGTATGCACGGAGCTGCTGCTCACGACGCTCTGCCCGCAGGACGACATACTCGTCATACTTCACCTTATAATCCACAATCTGCCCGCATGAGATTTCTATGGTGCGGTTGGTGACATTGTTGATAAAGGCACGGTCGTGACTCACCAACACGACGGCACTGGGCGACGTGGCGAGGAACTGCTCCAGCCACTGGATGCTCTCAATATCAAGATGGTTGGTGGGCTCGTCGAGTAAGAGTACGTCGGGACGGCGCAACAGGATTTTCGCAAGTTCGATACGCATACGCCATCCTCCACTGAATTCTGAGGTGGGGCGGTCTAAGTCAGACCGCAGGAAACCGAGTCCCGTCAGGGTGCGCTCCAGTTCGGCCTCATAATTACCGGCACCCATCATCATGTATCGGTCATGCTCCTGGGTGAAGCGTTCTACGAGGTTGGTGTACTCCTCACTCTCATAGTCGTTTCGCTCCGCCAGCTGTTGCTCCATTTTGTCGAGCTGCTCTTTCATGCGTGTACGTTCGGAGAAAGCCTTACGTGCCTCGTCGCGCACGGTGGTGTCGTCTTGAAGCACCATCACCTGGGGCAGATAGCCTATAGTGGTGTCTGTAGGGATGGATACCGTGCCGGATGTGGGTTTCTGCAAACCACACAATATTTTGAGCAATGTGGATTTTCCGGCTCCATTCTTCCCGACAAGGGCAATACGGTCGCGGTCATTGACTACAAAACTGGCATCATGGAATAATGGTTTCACTCCAAATTCCACTTTCAAAGATTCTACAGATATCATTCTATTTCATTACTTCCCTTTCGGGTACACACAATTAAAATGCAAAAATACTGCAAAACGAAAGAATTACAAAACAAAAAATGAAGTTTTTTCCTTTAGCTTCGCTGAAATCACTTCCACTTGGAAAAGCCCAAATAAAATTTGGCTTTTCGCTCGTTTATTCGTAATTTTGTCTAAAAAATAACTGAGACCCATGAATATATTCGCACAACTCATTGCCCGACAACTCAGTCTGCCAGCAGAAGGGGTAGAAAACACCCTTGCACTGCTCGACCTGGGTTGTACGATACCATTTATCGCCCGTTACCGAAAAGAGCGCACCGGCAACCTCAACGAGGTGCAGATCGCACAGATCAGCGACTCCTACGACAAACTGAAAGAAATCAGCAAACGTAAGGAAACCATCGTCAAGACCATCACCGACCAAGGAAAGATGACCCCTGAGCTGGAACGGCGTATCGCCGACTGCTGGGAATCAACAGAGCTGGAAGATATCTACCTGCCCTACAAACCCAAACGGCGCACCCGTGCGCAAGTGGCTCGCGAACAGGGTCTGGAGCCCCTGGCCACCATCATCCTGCTGCAGCGCGAACAGCACCCGGAGCAAGCGGCAGCCCGGTTTGTGAAAGGCGACGTGAAAGACTGCGACGCGGCTCTGAAAGGTGCCCAGGACATCATCGCGGAGATGGTGAGCGAAGATGAGCGTTCGCGCAACCAACTGCGTGGTGCATTCCGTCGCGAGGCCATCATCTCGTCCAAGGTAGTGAAGGCGAAAGCCGACACTGAAGAGGCTGCCAAATTCACCGACTATTTCGATTTCTCCGAGCCGCTGAGGAAGTGTTCCTCCCACCGTCTGCTGGCCATGCGGCGCGGTGAGAACGAGGGAATCCTGCGCATCAGCATCTCTGCCGACGACGAGGAGTGCATCGACCGGCTCTGCCGCCAGCATGTCCGCGGGCACGGGCCTTGCAGCCAGTTGGTGGAAGCAGCAGTGGAAGACTCGTATAAAAGACTTCTCAAACCGTCGATAGAAACCGAGTTCGCCTCACTGAGCAAAGAGAAGGCCGACGATGAAGCCATCCAGGTTTTCACCGACAACCTGCGGCAACTGCTGCTCGCAGCCCCCTTAGGCCAGAAGCGCGTGATGGGCATCGACCCCGGATTCCGCACAGGATGCAAGGTGGTGTGTCTCGACGCCCAGGGCAACCTGCTGCACCATGAAGCCATCTTCCCCCACCCTCCCGCCAACCGCCGTATGCAGGCCAAGGTCCATGTGGAACAAATGGTCGACGACTACCAGATAGAGGCGATCGCCATCGGCAACGGCACCGCCAGCCGTGAGACATCTGAGTTTGTGAAGACCCTGGAATTCAAGCACAAGGTGCAGACCTTCGTGGTGAGTGAAGACGGTGCGTCGGTTTATTCTGCCTCGAAAACCGCCCGCGATGAGTTCCCCGACGAGGATGTGACCGTAAGAGGTGCCGTGAGTATAGGCCGCAGGTTGATGGATCCCCTGGCCGAACTGGTGAAGATTGACCCCAAAAGCATCGGCGTGGGGCAGTATCAGCACGACGTCGATCAGACGAAGCTTAAAAAAAGCCTTGACATGACCGTGGAGAGCTGTGTCAACTCGGTGGGCGTCAACCTCAACACCGCCAGTCAGCATCTGCTGACGTATGTCAGCGGACTGGGACCGGCCCTGGCCAAAAACATCGTGGAATACCGGCGTGAGAACGGTGCCTTCACCAGTCGCACGCAACTGAAGAAAGTGCCCCGGCTTGGAGCCACAGCCTTTGAGCAGTGCGCAGGTTTCCTCCGCATACCCGGTGCCAAGAATCCGCTCGACAACAGTGCCGTTCACCCGGAGAGCTATGCCATCGTGGCACAGATGGCCAAGGACTGCGACTGCACGGTGGCCGACCTGATCAAAGACAAGACGAAAAGGGAGAAGATTGTTCTCAAACGCTACGTCACCGACACCGTGGGCATGCCTACGCTGACCGACATCATGAAAGAACTGGAGAAACCGGGGCGTGACCCACGCGAACAAATCGAAGAATTTGAATTCGACCCCAACGTGACTTGCGTAGATGACCTCGTGGAGGGGATGATTCTGCCCGGCATTGTGACCAACATCACCAACTTCGGCGCTTTTGTCGACATTGGTGTACACCAGGACGGACTGGTACACATCTCCCAACTGGCCAACCGCTATGTGAAAGACCCCAACGAAGTGGTGAAACTGCACCAGCATGTGAGAGTGATGGTGAAAGAGATCGACCATCGCCGCAATCGCATCGCCCTGACGATGAGAAACATTGAAGGCTAAAGACAGGAAATAAAAAATCCGGCTTTCGAGCCGGATTTTTTATAGAGAATGTCACTGTTTTACTTTACTTTGTCAACGATGGCCTTGAAAGCCTCTGGGTTGTTGACTGCGAGGTCAGCGAGCACTTTGCGGTTGATTTCGATGCCAGCCTTGGTGAGTGCACCCATCAACTGTGAGTAACTCATGCCATTGATGCGAGCTGCAGCGTTGATACGCTGAATCCAGAGAGCGCGGAAGGTGCGTTTCTTATTACGACGATCGCGATAGGCATAGGTGAGACCCTTCTCCCAAGTATTCTTGGCTACAGTCCAGACATTTTTGCGTGCTCCGAAATATCCTCTTGTCAGTTTAAGGATTCTGGTTCTTCTTGCTTTAGAAGCAACGTGGTTTACTGATCTTGGCATAATTTTTTTCCTTTAAGATGTTAGACATGAAATTAACGCAGACAGAGCAAATCGCGGACCTGCTTTAAGTTTGAACGATCGACGATAGTCTGATGAACCAGATTACGTTTTTGCTTCTTTGTCTTCTTTGTCAGGATGTGACTGTGGTAAGCGTGATGTCTCTTGATCTTACCAGTACCGGTGAAACGGAATCTCTTCTTGGCACCGGAATTTGTCTTTACTTTTGGCATTTTTTTGTTTGTTAAATTGTTATTTATTATATGGTGGCAACGCATATACCCGGCGTTACGCACCTCTGTCTATTCTTTGTTTTCCTTCAGTTTGCGGAGAGCCTCCTCACTGATCTTTGCATTGGCGAAGAGACCGCCACCAGCCGGCATCTCATCGGCCGACTCTTTCTTGCCGGCCTCTGCCTGCATGGCCGCTTCCTTAGCCTCTGCCTCACGGCGCTCACGGTCCATCTTCTGCTGACTCTTCTTGACAGCGCCTGCTTTCTTAGGAGCAATAAAGATGGCCATCTTCTTGCCTTCGAGCTGAGGCATCTGCTCTACCTTGCCAAACTCCTCGAGATCATTGGCAAAACGCAGCAAGAGCACCTCGCCCTGCTCCTTGAAAAGAATCGAACGGCCACGGAAAAAGACATAAGCCCTCACCTTATTGCCATCGAGCAGGAATTCCTTGGCATGCTTGAGCTTGAAATTGTAGTCGTTTTCACCGGTCTGGGGGCCGAACCTGATTTCCTTCACCTCTACTTTCACCTGCTTGGCCTTCATCTCCTTGGCTCGCTTTTTCTGCTGGTAGAGGAACTTGGAATAGTCGATGAAGCGACAGACTGGCGGCTGGGCTTTGGGTGAGATCTCCACGAGGTCAACTCCCTGGTGTCTGGCCATTTCAAGAGCTTGGCGAGTAGGCATGACTGTGCTGCCATCGTCGCCGACAACCCTTACTTCCTTCACGCGAATCTGCTCATTCACGCGGTACTGATTAGTCATTTTGTCATTCTTCATTCAACTCTATTATGATAAGCGGCTGCAAAGTTACTACAAATTAGGCAATTGGCAAAATTATTTTAAGAAAAAAATTTCATTCTGCAGAGTAAGCGAGACGCAGGCCTGTGAACTTATTTTTGTTGTCAGGAGTGCTGTAACTGCGGTAGGTGACGGCACATGCCTCGTCTTGGTTATTGAAAGAACCTCCACGGATGACGTGGCGCGTGCCTTGTTCAGGCCCTTGCGGGTCGGTTTCCGGCGATTGGGCATAGTAATCTTTCTGATAGAAATCCTGGCACCACTCACGCACATTGCCTGTCATGTCATAGAGACCCAAGGCATTAGGCCGCTTCTGCCCTACCGGATGCTTCACACGCGAACTGTTGCCCACAAACCATCCATACTCGTCGATGTCTGTCCCTCCTGCATACTGCCACTCCGCCGGAGAGTCACCCTTTGCGGCAAATTCCCACTCCGCCTCTGTGGGCAGACGGAAATTGCGCCCGGTGAGCTGCGATATTTTACTGATGAATTGCTGACATTCCTCCCATGACACGTTGTCTACGGGGCAAGACTTGGAGACGACGAGACCATTTGCCTTATCAGAGGGATTGTTGCCCATGATCAGCTGCCACTCCTCCTCAGTCACCTCATACCTGCCGATGTAATAAGGCGACAGGATCACCTCATGCACAGGCACGTTATCTGCCGACGTGTCTTCTTTGGCACCATTGGGGTCGCCCATCATCAAATGTCCGCCGTCTACCTTGACCATATTGTCCAATATCCGGTCGACAGCCCATTGCTGACTGTGGACAATGGCTGGGGCGACCGTGCGTGATGGTTTCTGGGGTTTTGCCGGGGTCTGGGGGTTCTTATCATTGCTCTTCTTGGGAGGTTTCGGTTTGACGACCTCCGTCTTGGTTCCTGCCTTCTTTGGCGGGCGCACGATGACCGTGCCCTGGCCATAGGAACAAACCGGCATACATAGCCACATGGAGAAAGCCACCACAAGGCATCTGCTGATTATGCGATAATGATTGATATTCATCTTGACTTTATAGTTTGTTACCATTTTTGTCATACCATGTCCCTGCCGTAGGATTGCCATTCTCGTCAGCAGGCGGCACACCCTTCTCATCAAACTTGCCTTTGTAGGTCTCACCCGTCTCCGCAATGGTCAGGGTGCCCTCATCGAAATGGCCGTCTTTGAAAGATCCTATGAAACGGTCGCCATTGACGAAATCATATTCCGCATCAGGTCCGTCCATCACTCCATGAACGAATCCACCTTTGTATGTCTTGGCCGTAGTACTGTTGGTGAATACCGCCTCGCCTATGCCGTGAGGCAGATTGTCGGCATCGACAGGACCCGTATACAGATATTCGCCAAGGGCATTGGAGAATTTCATCTTCGACACCTGCATCGGTTGGTTGGTGGTCGTCTGAACCTCAGTCACAGGTGTGGAATCGGCTTCGGGCGCGGGCTGCGAAGAACCGCATTTACTCACGCCCCATACGCCAAGCAACACTGCCACCACAGCGATGCCGGCTATGATATACTTCACAGGCAGTGACTTTTGCACGGGTTTGGCTGCGACATCATCCTGATCTAAAAGTTGGGGTCTGGGGGTGGGTTCCGGCGCAGGCTGGGATGCAGGCTGAGCCTTCGGTTTGGGCTCTGGCTTGGATTCTGGTTTGGGTTCTGGCTTGGGCTTCGGCTTGGGCTCTGGCTTGGGCTGAGGCTTGGGTTCCGGCTTCTGCTGAGCTCTGGGTTCTGAAGAGGAGGGCTGGATAAAAATCGTATCCTCCCCAACGCTGCTGTCAGCAATCCGCTCCGGCAGTTTTTCGGGTTTCCTGATGTTTTTGTCCATCCACGCTTTCACCTCCTCCACAGTCTGAAAGCGGTCGTTGCGACTCGGCTTCATCAGTCGCGCGACCAACTGGCGCATACCCGGGGTGATGTCGTCGGGAAAATGAAATGCGTTTTCGCCCTCCTGAATGAGATTGAGCGGGCGCGGCGGCTTTGTGCCGGTGAGCAGGAAATACGTGGTGGCTCCCAGGGAATACAGGTCTGTCCATGCACCGATGTTGTCCAGGTCTTGCTCCATCTGTTCCAGTGGTGCATATCCCGGGGTATACGGCAGGGCGGTACGAGTGGCCTCACTGCCGTCAGGATGTGTCTGCTTACTGGCCCCGAAGTCGATCAGCATCGCCTTACCGTCTTTGTCGACCATCACATTGCCTGGCTTGAGGTCGAGGTGGAAGAGATTTTTCTCATGCACCACCTCCAGTGCGTCGAGTATCTGCACGACATATCCGTAGACCTCACGTTGAGGCAACCTGAAATGCGGCTCTGCCTCTTTCACCTTCTGCGAGAGCGACTTCCCGTCGATATAGCCCATCACATAATAAGCCGTGCCGTTCTCCTCGAAGAAGTCTCTGACATCCACGATATTTCCACTGCCCAGCTTGCTCAGTTTATAAATGCGTTTGGCCTCCTTGAGGAATTTCTGCTTCTGTTCGATAAACATCGGCTCGTTGTCGGCATTGCTCACACTGACATCCTGCGTCTCCGCATCTCTGTGCGTGATGCCTTTCATATAAAACTCCTTGATGGCCACAATCTCGTCGAAATAGAGATTCTTTGCCTTATAGGTATTGCCAAAGCCGCCCGAGGCCAGATGACTCTCGATGCGGTATTTACCTGACTGTAGCGTAGTCCCCACTGGCATGTAGGAACTACCGTTATTCTTGTTTTCGCTCATTTCCGGAATATGAGTTTTTAAGATATCATCAAATAGTATGCTGCTGCCACCAAGGCAGCAGTGACCACGGCCACGACCAGCGTCGTGAGCCACGACTTAGCCGGTGTCTTGCCCTTTTGGTCTTGTATCATTTCTTTTGGGGGTGACTGTTGTTGTCTTGACAGGGGCTTCTGCGCCGAGGCATAGGCTGTATGCTCATCGTCATCGGCATTCTCATCCACGATGGTGATAGTACCCTCGTCGTCGGCATCTTCACGCCGCATCAGCAGTGCATTGTAGGGTGAACTCGCTTCATCGTCCACAAACTGCTCATCACCCTCCTCGCCGACCACTTGAGCCACATGCAGGATGATGGCCGAGTGGTTGTCCTTGTTGCCGACAGTGGCTCGTTCGAGCTGTTCTCGCTTCTCACTGTCGGAGAGTCGGGATGAGAAGATATCTATCAGTTCGTCGTCGGCCATTTTCTCCAGCATGCCGTCAGAACAAAGGTAGAAATAGTCGCCCGCCTTGATGTCGGTGATATGTGCCACGTCGGCCTCCACCCGATTGTCCAGGCCTGGTGTCACAGCACGTGTGATGACATTGCGTTGTGAGGAGGTGCTCATCTCAGAAAAAGAGATCTCGCCCGCCTCGTATAGTTCACAGACCAGGGAATGATCTTTCGACTTATAGAGCATCCTGCGCTCCGAAGGGCGGATATGGTAGATGCGGCTGTCGCCGACATGAGCCACCAGACAGCCTCCCTTGTGAAAGCAAAGGAAAGTGAGTGTCGTGCCCATTCTTCTCCCATCGTCATCCCCTCTGTCTGCCTTATCGAGATGGCGGCATCCGTATTCATACGCCTGCCTGAACATGGCATCAGTGAGCGGCATGCCGTTGCTGAAATGCTTTTCAAACCAGATGGTGATGCCCTCTGCCAGCCTCTGACTGGCCACCTCGCCGCGCTCGTGCCCTCCCATACCATCGCATAGTATGAAGAGCCTGTCGTCGGCGGTGGGATCCAGGGGTATCACATAATCCTCCTGGTTGGTACGCTTGCCGATTTCATATATCTGCTGGGGCTCATGAAGGCTTATTCTCATGATATTTGTTTTTTTGGACGAAAGTGATCGACGTCAAACCCAGTTCCATGACAGAGCCGTTGGTGAGCACCACCTGTTCGTCTCTCTGCAGCACGACACCATTGACCGAGATGCTGTTCTTGTTTTGATAGTTGCTGATAATAGTCTTGAAACTGCCATTGGCCAGTCTCACCACATTGATGATGGCATGTGCCCGGCTCATCGTTCGGTCGCCGGTAGTGATCTGAATGGTGGCCGCACTGCTCTCCGAACGTCGTCCCACGATATTCTGGCCCGCCTTGAGGGGGTATTCCTGGTCATTGCACACCAAAGAAGGCAGCGGATCGGTCTCTGCCTGCTGGATGGGCAAAGAAGTCTCTTCGGCATCCGGGGCATGGGGCACGCTCTTTTTTTGTTGTGGCAGTACGGTCTCGTCGGGCGACGCACTTACAGTCGGCTGATGAAAGATCACCTGTAAGGTGGACTTACATCGCGGGCATCGTATGATTTTCACGGCTTCTCCGCTGGGATTTTTGATCTCCAGCTTTACCCCGCATGCCTTGCAGATCACTCTTTTGATTTCCATGTTTTTTATGTTGATGAGTTGACCAGTTGATGATGATGTGAATTTCTAATTACTGATTGTTAAAAATCATTCCCCCGTCCGGCCCTGGATCAAAAAAGCCATCGTCCATCACACCGTCATCGCCGGCAGTCATGTCCTCCGACTGCAAATCCATCTGCAGCGCCTCCATCTGTCGGATGTCCATAGAAGACGGATCCCCATCAAGAGCAAATTCATCTGGAGCGATTTCATCCGGGGCGATTTCGTCTGGGGCGATTTCGTTGTCATCATCCAACACTACTACTTCTGACATGTCATCGTCCTGCTCCACAAGTGCCACCGGCTGTGAGTAGATCTCGCCCGTCTGGAGGTCTATCACCTCGCCGTCTGCGAAATGATCATTTTCCAGGTCGTCCAAGGCAATCATGTCGTCATCGGCATGGATGACATGGGTATTTTCTGTGGCGGCGAAGGTGGATATGATGCCCACTTCGTCGTCGGCCGTTTCTGCGCCTACTACACTCACTTCATCGCCCCCGGACAGTTCGATACGTTCATTGTTGACATACACATAGTCATGTCCGTGACCGTCGGTGACGTGAATAAAACCATCGGGCTCGATAGTGGCCAGAGCCTCCGTCTCCATCTCTTCGATGGAGATCTCCGCCTCCACCTGTGCTGCCACGGCTTCCCTCTGTTCGGGCGTCTTGGCCGCCCACTGCTGTTCGTCGCAGGTGGCATAGATACCGCCACGCCATGTGAAGATGCCATTGTCTCCCACATGGGCCTGAGCTTCAGCCAGTGCCTTTTCGAAGGAGAGACTGTCGTTGACCGTTGCCACTCCGACGGTTTCGGCATGGTCTGCCTCCCGATGTCCGTCGGAGTCAGACGCAACGTCATCTGCCGGTTTCTTACGCACCGCATACAAGATGCCGGCACCCAGCAGGATGCCCGATGCCTGTCCTAAAGCGACGGCCTTCCATCGTGATTTTTTCTTTTGCCCCTGTGTCATAACCATCTTGGTGTCTAATTTATCACAAAGATAATATAATGTGTAAAAGTGCACAAATCCGTGCGTCTTTTTTGTAGGAAATATCCTTTTTAAAGTAGGAAATGCCCTTTTGACGGGCATTTCCTCATAGTGTCAGAATGCGACACCCACGCCGAATGAGAACCGGTGCTGCCCGAGATAGTCCTCCAGTTCTTTCTTGATTGAGAACCGGTACTGGTATCCAAGCCGGATGGCAAAATAGGAATATTTCACAGTGATGCCGATGACGGGCGAAACAGCGATGGCTGCGTTGAACTTGTCTGCGTCGAATTCACTGGTGCCCAATTCGGTCTTCACCTGCTCAAGGGTCTTATTCTTAAAGAAGTCTTTGTCCAGTTTCTTCAGATAATCGTCAGAATATTCACCATAATATATCTTGCCGGTGACGCCCGGTCCGAAGTAGAGCCACACGGGCTTCACGATTTTCACGGTCCAGCCGAAGGAGAGGTCGGCCTCGGGCATGTCGCCGAATGTAGCGTTGCCTCGCAGGGCCTCAAAAATGGTCTTGTTGACATCCATCTGGAAGAAGCCACCCCATTTGTGGTCTTTGTACTTGCCGATATGAATTCCTATTGGCGTGTCTTTGGCCCATTCATAAGTGATGACGGTGGAATGGTTTTTCTTCGACCTCAAGATCTCATCGATCAGCTGGATACGTGCCTCCACGTTGGAGTAGATTGGAATATTCTCCGAACACTTCTCGTCCATCATAAACTGATACTGCTCCTTGGCCTCAGCGTACCTCTTCTCATTGAAGAGATATTCAGCCTTGGTATAGGCTATGTCGCAGTTGCTCTTGAAGTGGTTGTTGCTCTCCTGCCTCCGTGTCACGGCATACAGGTCGTTGCCATTGAGGGCGGCCACCCTGGCATAATGATGATAGGCTTCGAGAAAATCAGCATGATTGTATGCCTCCTCACCCTTCTCCCGGTAATAGATCACCGAGTCGACCAGGTTGAGATTTTCTTGCGCTTCCACCTGGTTGGCGTCAGACATCAGGGCTGCCTGCTGGAAGATCTGTCGTGCCTTGGTATAGTTGAGGTTTTTATACTCTTCGAAAGCCTGGTTACGGAGTCTGATGTACGGAGAGTTGAGTGTGTTGTCGTCGGGGTCGAAGATCCTGAACTTGGCATACTGTTTCGGCGACAGCTTGAGTGGCAATTCGAGGTTGTTGTGGTCTTTGGCTGAGACGACGAAGACTCTCCTGGCCAGGAGTTTCAGCTCGGCATCGGCAGCATCGGTGGGCAGTCTGAAGTCGTAGAGGTCGTAGCTGCCTTCCTTTCTCACCTCATAGGGGTTGACCTCTCCACCGTCGGCACGGGAGTAGAAGGTCAGCGGCATCGACTCATGGCAGCGTATCACCACACGTGCGGTGTCGCCCTCATTGGCGTAGGCGTCGCCTTGTACAGACTCGTCTTCATAAGACAGATTATTCTGGGCATTCAGCCCTGTGGCCAGTGCACATAGCACCAGCATAAGAAGTGTTTTTTTCATCGAGGTATGATTGTTTGTTATTCTTTATATCTCATAATCCATCAGGAAACTGGAGAAGTCTTCCTTCGGGTCGGCAATGATGATATTGCCCTGTGCGTCGCGGAAGGGTTTCCACACACGCACCTGTATCATTGGGAAGTCGCGATCGCTGAAGTCGACCTTCAAGTAGAGCAATCCCTCGTCGTGATATCTGCTGGTGCGCCAGTCTTGCTTGAGAAACACGCCATAGATATCCTCCTTATGCGGTATCCTCACGACGGTGACATCAGAAAACTTGACGTTGATAAAGCGGTTGTTCTTGAAGATTCTCTTCAGCTTCTCGATATACTGCTTCTTGTTGAGCACGTCATATTCCACATCTACATAATTGCTCATCTTGTGGCGCGCCAGGTCTTGCGAGGTGGCCCTGGTGACCACACGCCCGGTGATGATGAGGGCATTGCTGCTGAAGACATTCTCTATCAGCTCGATGTCTTTCTTATTGTAAGCCGTGCGGAAATCCTCCACGAAGTTGACCACAGCTTGTTTGCGGGCATAATCGATGTCCGACTCGTTCTTTTTCATAATCACATCATACCGGTGCATGTCGATGGCTATGGCCACATTGCTGATCTGTCCGCTCAGGAGGAAGTCGATGGTCAGTTCCTGCCGCACCTCCTCCTTGTCGGCACTCAGCACATCGAGGGGCAGCCCCCTCACCTGATACCCGCCGGACATCACCTTCAGACACGACACCTTGATGTCGGCGTCGGGAAACTGCATCATACTTGATTCCCACATCTTCTCTATGGTCTCTCTCACCCTCGGCGTGACGTATGTCACCTCTTTCATGTTGATTTTCTTTTTCTTTCCGGCAGCGCTCTCGTTGAGCAACGTAATGAGACTGTTTACATTGCGCTCCATAGCAGCCTTGGTCGTGGCATTGGATATCCCGTCGATGATACGGAATGTAGGATTGGCTTGAGCGATCACCGCCATGGCCAGTGCCATCATGAGTAATGAAATTTTTCTTGCTTTCATCTGGTTATCGGTCTAAGATTGATTTTAAGTTATCTTGTGGAATATTGGTGTAGAAGTCGCCATAGACGACGTTGCCTTTCTTAAGCAACCCATCGGTCTGGGTTTTCAGGATCAACATGTGGATAAAGTCGAGTTTGGGATGATGAAACACCAGAACGGCCTCTATCTCATCTTTGTCGACATGTGTGACGCTCACAAAAGGCTTCATGGTAGGCAGGAACATGGCGAAAAGGCTTTGCAACGAGGTTTTGAGTACGGGTATTTTCTGCCCGTACTGATGATGTTTCACCTGCAGCACATGGCCACACTGCACTTTATTGAGCAACTGGTTGGTGAAGGTCTCAAGAGGGAACCTGCGGTCGGAGATGACCAGATAGTTATTGCGGTTTTTCCTGACATAGCAGTCAGAACGCAACGTCTGGCTCTGATAGTAGTCGCCTCGGAGCACATAGACCGACCGCTCGTCGGTCTTGACGAGTTTTGCGGGATTCACTTTGACGGGTTCTATGTCAAATACGTTGCTCAGATTGTTGTTCAGTGTCTCGTAGACAAACTTGTCGGCCTGCTCTTTGTCCATGTTGAGTTTCTGGGCAGAGGCAGGCAACAGCCGGCATGTGACGGCGACCATAAGTACCAAGTATAGAAAAAGATGGTTTCTCATATCGTCTTATTTTTGGAATATTGATCTGCAATACGGACATGCCTCGAGCAGTTTCAGCTGGTCGTAGGGCTGGTTGCCCAGGAAATGCCCGCACTTGGGATTGGGGCATATATACTCATGCTGAAATTTCTCCAGCAGCCGTTGTTTCTCCTTAGGCACCTTGGCTCCGTCGATATAGGTTTTCACGAGAAAAGCCAGGGAGAGGATTCCCGCCACGGCATAGAAATAGGCATTCGTCTGACCTTTGATCAGTCCTGCCGCGGTGGCTCCGAGCCCCAGGGTGGTGATGAGACCGGTACCGGCCTTGATGGCGTTAAACCGGTTTTGCTTGATGGTAAGCGAGAGCACCTCTTCGTTGTAGCCGTTCCATACGGCTTCGAGATGTGTGATGTCATACATCTTGGGGATGGCACTGTCTATCAGTTCCCAGCGGAGTGGATAGCGCTCCTCACCGAGTTCGACGACGTCATTCTTGTTCACGATCTTATTCTCTACGCCCAGTCCGTTGACGTAGGTCACATTTTGGGTCTTCAGGTTTTTCAGTCTGAAAACGCCGCCCTCCTCGGGAGTGAGCGAGCAGTGCACCCTGCTCACTGTCTTGGGCACGGAATTGTTCAGGCCTACATTTTTCGTCTGCTGCCCTATCGTCACTTTCAGTTGTCCCGTCTCTGCATTGCGGCCTATGATGATGTCCATGTGTGGTTTTTGAGGTTATGAGGTTTGGAGGTTATGAGGTTTTTGGTTTTAAGGTGATGATTTTTGGGAGGTGAGCATCAGGTCTTTCAACTTTTTGAGGGCATCTTTTGACACTCCGATTTTGAATGCGAAATGGTCGTAATCCGACAAGACGAGATACTGCTTCTGAACATTGAGTTGGTAGATATAGTTGACATTGATGATAAACCGCTTGCCGAGTCTGACGAAGATGCCCGCGTCAGGTCCCAGCTCCGAAGCCAGGAAGATGACCATGTGGCTGAGATTCATGCACACAGTGCCCTTCAGTTTGTTGACGGTCATGATATTGGTGTAATTGCCATCCCCTTCGAAATACACGATCTTTGAGATGTCCAGACGAAGCAGTTCGTCACGGGAGTTAAACATCAATATATTGTGCGCCATCCTATGCCTTCTTTACCATTTCATCACCACGAGGTCATCAGGAAAATTTCCCCACATCACGGGATGCTGCGCATTCCACGACAATTCTATCACTCCTTTATGCACATAGTCGAACAACTCCTTGGCCGTGATCAATCTGTTGCGGTCAGTATCGGCAGCACCCGTCAGTCCCTTGCTGAGATAGGTGGTGAAATAGCCGTTTTTCATGTCCGACCTTTCGTTCGACACCTCATTGCTGCGCGAGGAGAGGAAGAGCATCACATTCGATTTCTTCATGCTGCTCTCCGCCAGCGTGTCAGCCCGCTCGTCGGTGCGTATCTTGCCCGAGAAGCAGGCATCGGCGAAGATCATCTTGTTCTTGCACTTGCCGGTAGCCATCGCTTCCCTCACCTGTGAGTATCCCAAATAGCCGTCGTAGGCATAAAACCCGCCTTTGAAGCCGTGTCCGCTGAAGAACAGGATCACTTGGTCTTCTTCGGTGGCCTTGGCATAGAGTTCTTTCATGGCCGAGATGATATGATCCACCGTGGCCTGCTCGTCGAGCAACTGACGGTATTCAAGGTCCTTCTTGAGATTCTTATAATAGATATAAGTGATGGTGCGGGCATCGCGCGTGGGTACCTTCAGGTCTATTTTTTCACCGGGATAGTCAGCCACGCCCACCGACACCAAAAACACTTTTGCCTCATGCGGTGTGAAACACATCAGCATGAGGGCAAGCGCAAGTGTCCTGAGCGTCGACAGACGCCTGGAAACGAGTTTATAGGAACGCGTCGACATTGGCATCATTGATATAGTCTGAAGTGTCTGTCTCCTGCGTGTCGGCCATGCCGTCGCCACTGTCGTGAGAGAGGATATTGGAGATACCGTCGCTGACGCTGTCACCAAAATCCTTGATAGCAGCCACCACATTGTCTACGAAATTGCCACCGTCGCCCATGGCCATATCTGCGTCGTCACTCATATAGCTTACGGCATTGGCGTCGGGGTCGTAGAAGTCGGCATCGGCCACGGCCTCTGGCACTTCCATAGTGGGTTCCACCACCATGGCCACGTCATTGACGATGGCGGAGTCGTCGAGTATCTGTACACTGTCGTCCACAGGTTCTGCTTGCACGGGAGCAGGGGCGGCCTCTGCCACGACCGGCTGCTCAGTGAAGACAGGCTGTTCGGTGAAGACAGGGGTCGGTTCTGCTGCAGCAATGAAATCTCCGTGAGACGGTGCTTCCGGTGTGTCTACAATCACGACATGCTCCTCCGGGACTGCCTCTGCGCCGTCAGTAGGAGCATGCCCGGTCACCACGACACCTTCGAGGTCGATCTCCTGCTCGCTGGTAGCCATAGCGACCATATCCTCGCCCAACCCTTGCAGTTCGGCCAGTGCGTCAGCCTCACTGATGGTCGTAGTGCCCTGATTTTCAACAGACTCCACATTTGCACTGTCCTCAGCCGACTCATTCAGAGCGGCACCGGCAGCGGCTGCGCCAATGGCTGCTGTCCCTATTGTGGCTGCACCTATTGTCTTTTTAGCCTTTGACTTAGATTTAGCATTCTCTTTCATATTGGATAGTTTTTAGTTATTATTCCGTTTGTCAACCATTAGTTGTCACTTCTATGGTATTTGTTTTTATCTTTGGCAAAGTTAATAAATCTGAAATAAAAAAACAAATTTTGTGTACCTTTATGTAGAAAAACATTACTTTAGATGACGAAATGGTAGGTTTGAATATATTTTTCGCAGCTCGGGTGTATATGGTAATCCAAAAGTGTACCACTTAGTAATTGAAAAGTGTACCACTTT
>CAMIYC010000049.1 GCA_946402905.1 uncultured Prevotellaceae bacterium
CTTAAATTCTTGATAAACAATTTGTTATAATCGCTTTAAGGGTGGGAAACTTCAGAGAATAACAAAACTTTCCCACCTTTTTTATCAAGAATTTAAGAATTAAAGAATTTTCATTCATACAGGATGGAATTTTTAGGAATTTGAGAAGAAATGGCAAGCCATTTCATTTTCTCCGCAAGTGGGATTCCCGTCGCTTGCGACGGATAATTCTCGATAATACTTTTATTGATTATAAATTCTTAAATTACCTCCCTTCGGTCAGTGGGTCTACGACAAATCTCTTAAATTCTTGATAAACAATTTGTTATAATCGCTTTAAGGGTGGGAAACTTCAGAGAATAAGTAAAGAAACCGATTTGGGTTTAACCTGTCAGACAATCTGTTTCGTAAATGGTATAAAGACATACGAGCAGGGCTTCTTCCGAGTGTGGAAGAAGCCCTGCGAAAAAGAGTATGTGAGTGCGGTCAGAGGGGGTAAGCCCCATTCACCCGATTTATCTGAACATCACCTTGCGCGTACGCACCCTGCCATTGTCAAGAGTCTCACGGATGAGGTTGACACCCTTGGCATAGTGGCTGACAGGCTGACCTGCGAGATTGTATATCTGTGTGTGGACGACTCTGGCTGTCATGTCGTCGGCATTGAGAGGCTCGACAGCAGTGGGGTCGATCTCAAGCACCTCACGGGTGACGCGGTTGAAGTGGACGGAAGGAGTGCCCTCTCCGATATACTGCAGGGCCAGGAATGTGTAGTCATCAAACACGTTGAATGAGAACTCATTGCCATCCGCCATCACCGGTGTGGTCTGCACATCCTCTCCTATCACTGTCGTCATCTGGAAGTCGGCAGGAATGGGAGCGTCGGTGTAGAAAGTGAAGTGATGGTATGTGCCCTTCTCCACTTCTCCGCTATACGGCCCGACATAGGCATACTGCTGAGTGAAATTGACCGTGCCCTGATAGACCGGCTCTGAGCCAAAAGGAGTGATGGTGGCCGGATTCCATCCAGATGACACCAGTCCAGAGGTAGGCACTGCCGTTCCATCGGCTGTATAGAGCACCACGTCCTTCACGGTGGTGTTGACTGTGTTGCCGGTCATATTCTGCAGGGCAAACTGCACTACCACCGGGTCCTCCTCGAGGTCAGCGGGATTGAACGCACCCTCGAGCACCGTCTGGTCGGCAGCGAAAGGATAATAATGGCCGCCATAGACATCAGCCTGAGCCTGGTTGCGCAGGAACATCTGCAAGAGTCCGTCTGCACCGGGAGCCTCAGCCAGTTCGATGCGATAACGCGGATAGTCGTTGATATTGAAGGGCTCGCCCCAAAGTTTCACGTCGCCCCAGTTGCCGGGGATGGACACTTGTGCGGGAAGTCCGTTGGGGCTGGTTTGGTGCCCCTCGATCTCTGCGCCATAGTCTACGAGGAGTTGCAGGTCTTCGCTGGTGGCGCTGAACTCGGTGAGATAGACATCCCGTGTGACGGAAACAATCTCCATCGGATCGATGGCACTGCTGCTCATACGCTGCACGGCCAGATACCAGTAGCTCTGCGTGAGCGTGATCCTGATGTCATTGCCAGCGGCCTCGATCTGTGGATAAGTCTCCCCTTCCGGCTCGCCAAACTCATCTTTATAACCCAGTTTCCACTGTATGCCTTGCGGCACAGGATGAGCCAGTCTGACGGTGATGACATGCTTGGTACCCTCGGTGACATCAGCTCCCCAGACACGGCCACCCACTTCGCCCCACTGGCCAGTGAAGTTGACCGTACCGCTATAGATCTTGCCATCCTCTGCTGCCTGACCTGAGACACGGCTGGCCCAGTTGCCCTCCAACGGCAGGAACGCCTCCGTGCCGGGGTCAGGACCCTGATAGACGACGGGGTCGGCTCCGAACTCGCCCGGCTCGCTGTTTCCCCACCATCCTATCCACCAGTCGAGGTCGATATCAGAGTAGCTTGAGGGTGCGATACGCACATTGGTCTCTATCTCATCGTGTCCGAGCAGATACTTATCGATGAAAGCCTCCACCTCCGGATACTGCACCTGCGGCAACTGACAGTGCCCATGTCCCGGGACGATGGAATAGCCCACACGGTCTTCGATGCCAAACTGCTCCCACACTTTCACGGCTCCATTCATGGAGACAAAGCCCGATGGGTCGGCCAGCCAGGTATAGTCAGGATTGCCCAGCATCAGCAATGCGCGCGGACAAACCATGGCAGCCAGCTCATGATGGTCGTGAGGCAGGTATGACACGTTTTTGCCGTTGTATGTATCGCGCAGACTCTGCATGAACCAGTTGTAGTCGGTATTGTCGAGTCCCTCTACCGACTCGGCGTTGGGCTGTGCATTGATCCACCGTGAGTATCTCCATGCGGCTGCTCCGCCTCCGCCGGGCTCCTGCGCGATGGTCAGGGCGATACGCTCGTCGAAAGCGCCGCAGAAGAGAGCCATCTTGCCCGCGTAGGAACATCCCGTGACACCGATATGATCCATGTCGATCTTCGTGACGTCAGGACCCAGTTGCTGCAGGCCGTCGAGGAGTCGGCTCAGTCCCCAGGCCCACTCACTGTAGGCGCCATTGTTGATCAGTTCGGGATAAAGACGCACGAAATTGTATGAGCTGCGGTCGGACGAGCCTCCCATCTGGCTATAGCTGTTGACCTGGCTCTCAGAGAACGTCATGGTGGCGATGGGTCTTCCGGAGAACACTGCCGAAGGCAGGGAAATGCCGCTGGTGCCGATCATCAGGGCATAAGGAGCCTCGCCCACCGAAGGATAGTTGATAGTGGCACTGAGGTTGAGCGTCTGCCCATTGACGGTGACCGTCACCTTGAGCGTATTGCCGTCCATGGAAGCCACCACCGCCGAGGGATCCACCACGGGCTTGGTACCTATCTCATAGTGCTGTATCTCCTTGGCAATCTCGCCGCGCCGCTGCGACCAGTCGGAGAACTCGGTCACGCGTCCGCTGCCATCCGACCATTCCAACGGATCGGGCAGCGGGTCGATCTTGCGTGCCTCATCTTTCGAGGGGAGTATAGGCGTCACGTCTGCGGCTGTGTTCTCCACATCGTAAACAAGAGGTATCACCCCGGTAGTCTTGGTGCGCACGGTGATAGAATAGGAAGCCGAACCAGCCTGATACTCCTCGTTGCCATCAAAAGCAGCAGTGACGGTGGCCATACCCTCTCCCTCGGCGAGGGTCACGGCTCCGCTCTGGGCATCGACGGTGACGAATCCTTCGGGCATGGCTGTAGCAGAATAAGTGACAGGCAAGCTATGAGGATTGTTGAGCACAGGAGCCGTGAAAGTCTCACCCGGCTGTATACGTACAGAAGCCGGAGTGAATGAGAGTTCAGGCTTTTTCAGCACCGGTGCGTCGCCCACCCTGGTTCGCTCCACGGCGAGCACATGGATGGTGACAGACTCCGACTTGGTCCATTGCAAGGAGAGAAAGGTATAAGTCTGGTCGAAGACGAAGGAGAACTCCTTCTGTCCGGCATCAAAAGGCACATACTGAGCATTGTCGTCAGTAGCGTCGATGTAATTGACTTTCCACTGGAAGCCCTCCGGAAGGGGATCAGAAAGCTTGATGGTGATGGTATGCTGACCACCGGGACCAACTTCTCCAGCCCAGGCGGCACCGCCCATGTCTCCCCATTGTCCTGCGAACGTCACATCACCAGAATAGACATTCCCGTCATCCGCTTTCGCGCCAGTCGTAGAAAAGCGCCAGTTGCCTACCAGCGGCAATAATTCCTGTGCTTGGATCAGTGACCCTCCTATCATCAGGAACATCATCAAAGTAAACAATTTTTTCATAAGATAATAAATTAGGTGGTTAAAGAAACATTCAAATAGACTTGTCGAGTATTTTTCGCAAAGATAAAAGAATATTCAAACATAAGGAGGGAAAAAAATACCAAAGCGATTTGGTTTTGTTTCATTTCTGGAAAAAGGAAGAAGAATATAAATGAAAGAAGAAAATAAAAAATGCCGCGACAGAAGCCGCGGCATGATTGTAATATACTAAACTTTCCCACCTTATTTTATCAAGAATTTAAGAATTAAAGAATTTTCATTCATACAGGAATTTATAGGAATTTGAGAAGAAATGGCAAGCCATTTCATTTTCTCCGCAAGTGGGATTCCCGTCGCTTGCGACGGATAATTCTCGATAATACTTTTATTGATTATAAATTCTTAAATTCTTAAATTCTTGATAAACAATTTGTTATAATCGCTCTAAGGGTGGGCACTTCAGTAATATAGAAAGAGGGAGTAGCTGGCTATTCTATATTGGGAGTGTCCCATTTTTTGGTGGAGGAGCAACAGACCTTGATGTTCTGCCCACCGACAGAGAGCACGAAATCGCCCTCCTCGAGGATCCACTTGCCATCAGCACCGACGAAAGCGAGGTCGCTGGCGGGCAGTGAGAACGACACCGTCTGTGTCTCGCCTTCGCGCAAGGAAATCTTCTTGAAGTCGCGCAAACGGCGGCAGTCGGGTGTGAGCGACGCTACGAGGTCACTGCTATAGAGCAGCACGCTCTCCATCCCCGACCTGGCTCCAGTATTCTTGACATCTACAGAGACATGGAGCACATCGGCAGGCGTAAAGTTGGTCTTGTCCACACGCAGGTTGCTGTATTCGAAGGTGGTATAGCTCAGTCCGTATCCGAAAGGCCACTGCTGTGTCACCTTGGCGTCATAGTCGTAAGCTCCAGCCATGGTAGAGACCTGCTCACTCACCTTATAATCATAATTGATGAGCGAATTGATCTCCTTGGGATAAGTGTAGGGCAGGCGCGCGGAGAAGTTGGCCTCTCCGGCGAGCAGGTTGGCCAGGGCATCGCCGCCATAGTTGCCCGGAAGGAATATGTGTACGACGGCCTTTGCCAGCGGCTCGATGTCGGCGATAAGCCTTGGCCGCCCCTCGTTGAGCACGAGCACGATGGGTTTTCCGGTCTTTGCCAGTGCCTTGACCAGGTTGCGCTGGTTTTCCGAGAGCCAGAGGTCTGTCAGGTTGCCCGGAGTCTCGGTGTATGAGTTCTCGCCGATACATGCGATGATGACATCGACGCCCTGGGCGGCAGCCACCGCTTTCTCTATCTGCGGCTTGTTTTCCTGCCAGTACGACCCGTTCTCATCGTAGGTGACACCCTGCTCAAGAGTGACATGATCCTGCCCGAACTGATTGCACAGGGCCTCGTAGATGGTGTTGTATTTCTCAGACAAATCTTCCGCCTTGGAGCCTTGCCAAGTGTAGCTCCATCCGCCGTTGAGACACCTCATCTGATTGGCATTGGGTCCGGTGAGCAATATCTTGCATCCCTGGGCGAGCGGCAGGATATGGTCATCATTTTTCAGGAGCACCTCAGTCTCCTCTGCCGCGCAGAGTGCCATATCGGCATGCTCCTGCGAGCCAAAGAGACGATAAGCCTTGTCGTCCCCGGTATTGGGCTGATCAAAGAGTCCGAGCCGGTATTTGACGCGGAGGATACGCCTGACGGCGTCGTCGATGCGCTCCATGCTCACTTTGCCCTCCTCGACAAGCTGCTTAAGAAGTATGCAGAAGTCGACGCTATAAGGATCCATGCTCATATCGATACCCGCATTGATGGCGATGCGTATGGCGTCCTTCTTGTCTTTGGCCACTTTCTCACGGGTATAGAGATTGTTGATGTCAGCCCAGTCGGTGACGAGCATCCCATCCCACTGCAAGTCTTCCTTGAGCCACTGTGTGAGATACTCATAGCTGGCATGGAGTGGCACACCGTTGATGCTGGCCGAATTGACCATCATGGTCAAGGCGCCGGCCTGAGCAGCGGCCTTGAAGGGTGCGAAATATTTCTCCCTGAGCATCTGCGGCGAGATATAGGCAGGCGTGCGGTCTTTGCCGGAGAAGGGCGCTCCGTAGCCCATATAGTGCTTGACGCTGGTGGCCACGTTGTACGGACCGAGGTGATTGGGGTCATCCCCTTGATATCCGCGTACGGCGGCCTCTACCATGCGGCTGTTGACGACCGCGTCCTCACCATAGCTCTCCCAGATGCGCGGCCATCTGGGGTCGCGTCCCAGGTCGATGGTGGGATTATATACCCACGGACAGTTGCCCGCCCGGCTCTCATAAGCCGTGACCCTTGCGCCGTTTCTGGCCAGGTCGGTGTTGAAAGAAGCCGCGATGTTGATGGGTTGCGGAAAGAGTGTGCCCCCCTGTGTATAGGTCACCCCGTGGTTATGGTCGAGTCCGTAGATATCGGGGATGCCGATATACTTCATGGAGAGTTTCTGTATCTGTCCTATCCACTTGCGCCATTGCTGCACGGTGGCCGCCCTGGTGCCGGGCGCATTGAGCACAGACCCGATTTTATACTTCGAGATGATGGTGTCGAGCATCACCTCGTTGAGTTTCCACACGGGTTTGGTCTCTCCCACATAGATGTCCATGTTGTAACCACCCAGGCGGTCGATGATTTCCTTGTCCGACTTTTTCAGCAGGTCTTCGATTTCTTTCTGCGGGGCGCCATAGCCGGTGAGTGCCTGTCTGACCTTATTACGGTCTACCTTGGCATTTTCGACAGACATCTTGCCCATCACGTCGAGGTTGAGCTCCAGCATCTGCCCCACTTTCTCGTCGAGGGTCATCTTGGCAAGCGTTTTCTCTATCTTCGCTTCCAACTCAGCATCCCTCGGGATGGCCGGTTTCATTGTCTGAGCTGTGCCTTCCATCAGGAAGCAGAAGGCCAGCAAGGTCAAATAAGTTTTTTTCATTAGGATTATTTAATATTAAGATTCTTTTATCATTACATGACGACAGGTTTGGAAGCCTTTTTCCAGGCAATGATGCCGCCGTCAAGATTCACCACCCGGTATCCTTCTTCACTCAATCTCGAAGCAGCGTTGGCGCTGCGACGTCCGCTGCGACAATACACAGCGATGGTCTTATCCTTGGGCAGCTGGTCTCTGGCAGCCATCATGAACGAGTCGGTCTTGACATCAATCTGCAGGGCACCACGAAGATGCCCTTCCTGGTATTCAGAAGGTGTTCTCACGTCCAGTAAGACAACTTGACTGGTGTCGGCTATCAATTTCTCAAACTCATCCACATCGACCGTGGAGTAGAGGTCATTGCTCGTGTTGTGTCCTCTCATCGCCCATGCCACGACTACGATCACGGCAAGCAAAAGGATTAAAAATAATTTATTCATATAGACTGTTTGGAGTTTTTTTCTTATGCTTTCATTTGTATGCGCAAAGATAATGATTTATTTTTAAATTTTCTCAATATTGCACAAATTCTTCCTTCCATTGTGACAAGTCTCGTGATGATAAGTGTGCCAACTCTGCAAATAATACACAAATAACAATAAAGTAACATAAAAAACGTTATAAAAAACACAGAAATGGAATAATTTTCGTTATAAAAGAAACTTAGCTTATTTTTACAAGAGTTTTTTAACACAGTCAACTAAAACTATTCGATATGAGCAGTAGATCATTCCTCACCTTAGCTTTCTTGTTGTTGGCCATAACCATCCATGCCGGCGACAAACATGAGGCTCCCATCAAACATGTGACAGTTTTCACCAACGGCGCACAGGTGGAGCGCACACAGTCTGTGAATCTTACGGCAGGGGAACAGGTGGTCACCTTCACTGGACTCTCGCCATACACCGACACGAAAAGCCTACAGCTGAAGGCGCGGGGCAAGCTCACCGTCATCGGCGTGAACTACCGCAAAGCACATCCCGACAGCCTCAGACAGGTGAGGACACTGAAAGAAGCCCAGGAGAGAGTGAAAGCTGCCGAAGACCAGATGCATCAACTGAAAGCGCAGCGCGAGGTGGTGGAGTCGCAGCTCGAAATGGTGAAGACCAACTGCTCTGTGGGCAACCGCACCGCCGTCACCCCGCTTGCAGGCATCAAAGAGCTCAATACCTACTACTCGCAGGAACTCCTTGCGCTGAAGAAGAAAATCATCTCCATCGACGAAGAACTGAAAAAAGCCGACGAGGAGAGACAGCGGCGAGCCGATGCCGCCGACTCCATTGCCCGCCAGCACCTCACTACGGTGACCGAGGTCGACGTGAAGGTTGACGTGCCGCAGGCTTGCCGGGCAGAGTTCCACATCACCTACTATGTGAAGAACGCCGGGTGGTATCCTTCTTATGATGTGAGGTCGGAGAGTACGTCGCAGCCCCTGCAAGTCTCCTACAAGGCCAATGTCTTTCAAAACACCAAGGAGAAATGGGACAAGGTGCCCATGACGCTCTCCTCTGCCAACCCCAACCGCTCGAGTGTAGCGCCCCAATTGCGCACCTACTGGCTCGACTATGGACGTCAGGCTCCTCGCTACGACCAAAGCGATGACGACAGCGGTGTATCCGGGCTGGTGACCGATGAATCGGGCGAGCCTATCGTTGGCGCTGCGGTGAAGGTCGTGGGTACGAAGCTCGGCACGGTGACCGATATCGACGGCCGCTACTCTATCACCCTGCCCAAGGACAAGAAACAGCTCACATTCGCATATATCGGATTCGTGCAGCAGACGCTGCGGGCCAACGGCCCCACCCTCAACGTCAGGATGAAAGAGGATGTCTCTGCACTTGAAGAAGTAGTGGTCGTGGGATATGGCTCACGACGTGCCAGCCAGTCTTCGATGAGAAAGACATCGGACATGGCCGCCACAAAAGAAAGGATCCGAAACGTCAATACCGCACCTGCCATGGCAGAGCCTACCTATGCCGAAGCACTCGCCGAGAGCGAGGTCATCGACGTGCAAGAACAGAAAGCACAGTTTGGCTATGAGTTTGACATACGCAAGCCCCTCTCGCTGCTCTCCGACGGAAAGGTCACTGTCACCGAGATAGCCCGCTATGAGTTGCCCGCCACCTATCAATATGTAGGCGTGCCCAGAGCCGACAAGGAGGCCTTCCTCGTGGCCGATGCCACGGGATGGACCAACTACAACCTGCTCGAAGGCGAGGCCAACGTCTATTTCGACAACTCTTTCGTGGGCAAGACCATCATCGACCCCAGCGTGCCCAGCGACACCCTCCACTTCTCATTGGGGCGCGACAGCGGCATCCGCATACAGCGCACCAAGGTGGCAGACAAGTCTTCGCGCAAACTCTTCGCTTCAAATCAGGAACAGACCATGACCTGGCGAATCACCTTGAAGAACACCCGCGACGAGGCCATCCAACTGACGCTCAAAGACCAAATCCCCGTTTCGCAGAACTCCGGCATCACCGTGACAGCCGATGAACTGAGCGGAGGCTCACTCGACAAGGAAAATGGCATTCTCACCTGGCTCATCCAGCTCCTGCCCAATGAGCAGAAGGAATTGCTCGTGCAGTATCGTGTGAAATACCCAAAGAACCGGCGACTCATTGTCGAATAGCAGAAACGGAACACCCAACAACCCAAATCTACGATTATGATCAAGCACGCCACCACAGAAGACCTCCCTATCATCATGCACCTGATAGAAGAGGGACGTAAGAAAATGATCGCCCAAGGCAATACCCGGCAATGGACCAAAGGTCATCCCACACAAGAACAAGTACTGGAAGACATCTCGCGGGGCAACAGCTACCTGATCATGGAAAACGACGAGGCCGTCTGCACCTTTGCCTTGGTTGCAGGTCCTGACGAGACCTACGCGAAGATCTACGACGGCTCGTGGCCCAACGATGCTCCCTATTACGTGATACACCGTGTGGCGTCATCTCCGTCTGCACGAGGCATGATGCGCCAGATCCTGGACTACGCGTTCACGAAGGCTTCTACGATACGTATAGACACCCATGAAGACAACCACACCATGCGGTGCCTGCTCGAGAAGAACGGCTTCACCTATTGCGGCATCATCCATCTGGCCAACGGCGACCCACGTCTGGCATTTGCTAAAACGATTACGTAAGAAAATCGCGCTCGGATGGTCGTTAAATCATCTTTTTGTACTATTTTTGCACCCAGCATCAAAAACAGACTATACATCCTACAAAGAAATTCACAAACAAACTATTAACACATATCCAAAAAACAATGTCAACACTAAGCATTGCCATCGTCATTTTCTTCATCATTGGCTATTTTTTCATTGCCATTGAAAGCGTAACAAAGATTAACAAGGCCGCTATTGCCTTGCTGATGTTCGTCGTCTGCTGGACACTCTTCATGATCGACCCCGGACAGTATATCGCCACCGCCATCGGCGACAACATCCCCATGGCCGTCAGCGAGGTGATAGAGCACCACTTAGGCAGCACCTCCACCACCCTCTTCTTCCTGATGGGCGCGATGACCATCGTAGAAGTCGTAGACCAGAACGGCGGTTTCAACTTCGTGCGCGACACTCTGCACACCAAGAGCAAGCGGGCTTTGCTCTGGCGTATCGCCTTCATGACCTTCATCCTCTCCGCCATACTCGACAACCTGACCACCAGCATCGTGATGATCATGATCCTGCGCAAGCTTGTAAGCGACAAGGAAGACCGCATGATCTATGCCGCCCTGGTGATTATCGCCGCCAACTCGGGCGGAGCCTTCTCGCCTATCGGCGATGTGACCACCATCATGCTATGGAACAAAGGTGTGATCACCGCCGCCGGTGTGATCACCGAAATCTTCATCCCCTCCTTGGTGTCGATGATGATACCCGCCTATATCCTGAGCCTGCATCTGAAGGGCGAGTTGACGTTCACTGCCAACCAAGCCAAGAGCGTGGCTGCCAGCGAGTTGACGACAGGTCAGCGCAAAGCCGTGTTCTTCCTCGGTGTGGGTGGTCTGATCTTCGTGCCCATCTTCAAGAGCATTACTCACCTGCCTCCGTTTGTGGGCATCCTGCTCGTACTCGGTGTGCTCTGGACCGTGACCGAGATATTCTACAGCAATTTGAGAGAGGTGGAGGAAAAAGGTGCTATGCAGAAGCGTGTGACCAACTTGCTCTCCCGCATCGACATTTCGACCATCCTCTTTTTCCTGGGCATCCTGATGGCCGTAGCCTGTCTGGAGACCATCGGCGCATTGACAATGCTGGGTGAGGGGCTGAACGAAGCCTTCAGCGGCAACTATTATCTGATCAACGGCATCATCGGTGTGCTGTCGAGCGTCGTAGACAATGTGCCACTGGTGGCCGGGTGTATGGGCATGTATCCCGTGGCAGCCGAGGGAGCCATGGCCGTCGACGGTATCTTCTGGCAGTTGCTGGCCTACTGTGCCGGTGTGGGCGGTTCGATGCTGATCATCGGTTCTGCCGCCGGTGTGGTGGTAATGGGTCTTGAGAAGATCACCTTCGGCTGGTACATGAAGAGGATCACATGGATTGCCTTCGTGGGTTATCTGGCCGGAATCGGTTGCTACTGGCTGCAGAATGCTATCATCAGCTGAGGAGAAGCATAGCAGCAAATACAAGGGTGGGAGCGCGGCACCCTCGGTCAGCATGAAGAAGACCGAGGGTGCCGCGCTCCATGATGCGAGGAGGGAAGTGGAGAGGAGATGGTGTCGCGTTGGCAACGCAACAAACAGGACGGTGATGACAGGAGCTGGGGGCAGTGCTTTGAGGCGAAAATCAGGGATGAAGCCGCGAAATTAGGCGGCGTCTCGGGAATAAAAACAAAAAAAATGTTTTTTTGTTTTGTATTCCCCTCAACTTGCACTAATTTTGCAAGAAATTTGAATACAAAGACCCATGAACGAGAAAGCGACGGAAAATAACAAACGTATCAATCCTTTTTTTGAAAATTTCAATACCCTTCATGACACCTATCCCTTCGACCGCATCCGCCTTGAAGACTTCGAGGAGGCATTCATCGAAGGTATCAGACGCGACAACGAGCAGATAGAGAAAAATATCAACAACCCTGAAAAGCCCACCTTCGACAATACCATCCTCAACAAAGACGACGACAACGGCTACTACGACCTCCTCGACCGTGTGTCGACAGTCTTTTTCAACCTTCTCAGTGCGGAGACCAACGACGAGATGGATGCCCTGGCTCAGAAGATAGAGCCGATGCTCACCCAGCACGCCAACGACGTGACGCTCAACAAGCGTCTGTTTGAGCGTATCAAGGCCGTGCACCGTCATCACCGGCGGCTGACCCCGGAGGAGAAGAAACTGCTCGACAATGTATACGAGGGCTTCTCACGCAGTGGTGCACTGCTCAGCGACGAAGACAAGGAGAAGCTGCGCAAGCTGAGCGAGGAGGCCAGCATGCTCTCACTGCAATACTCTCAGAATCTGAGGAATGAGCGCAAAGCATTCATCCTGCATCTCACCGACGAGGCCGACCTGGCCGGTCTGCCCGACCGTGTGCGCGAGACTGCCGCCCAGGATGCCCGCGACCGCGACCTGGAAGGCTGGGTGATCACCCTCGACGCCCCGAGCATGGGTCCGTTTATGAAATATTCCACCCGCCGCGACCTTCGTCAGCGTCTCTACATGGCCAGCAACACGGTATGCACGCATGATAACGAGACCAACAACCTGGAGATTTGCAAGCGCCTTGTCAACCTGCGCCGCGAGATGGCTCAGTTGTTAGGTTTCAAGAGTTATGCCGACTATGTGCTGAAGCACCGCATGGCCAGCAACAGCCGCAATGTATACCATCTGCTCGACCAGTTGATCGAAGCCTACAAGCCCACTGCAGAGAAAGAGCTGCAAGAGATAGAGAAGATCGCCCGCAAGGAAGAAGGCCGTCACTTTGTACTTGAGCCATGGGACATGCCCCACTACTCTTATCTGCTTCAGATGAAGAAATACAACATCGACTCCGAGATGCTGCGCCCCTACTTCGAGTTGTCGCGCGTCATCGACGGAGTGTTCGGCCTGGCTCACCGCCTCTACGGCATCACCTTCAAGGAAAACCAATCAATCCCGGTCTATCACCCCGACGTGAAAGCCTATGAGGTATTCGACAAAGACGGCAGCTACCTGGCTGTGTTTTACGCCGACTTCCATCCTCGCAAGGGCAAGCAGGGCGGTGCGTGGATGACCAGTTTCCAAGGTCAGTATATCAACCGCAAGGGAGAGAACATCCGTCCCCATGTCAGCGTGGTGATGAACCTGACCAAGCCCACTGCCGACAAGCCAGCCCTGCTGAGCCTCGGCGAGGTGGAGACATTCCTCCATGAGTTCGGCCACTCACTGCACGGCATGTTTGCCAACACCCGTTTTGAAAGTCTGTCGGGCACGAATGTGTGGTGGGACTTTGTGGAGCTTCCCTCACAATTTATGGAGAACTACTCTGTAGAAAAGGAGTTTCTCCGCACTTTCGCCTTCCACTATCAGACCGGCGAGCCCCTGCCCGACGAGCTGATAGACCGCATCGTGAAGAGCCGCAACTTCATGGTGGCATACGGCTGTCTGAGGCAGGTGAGCCTGGGTCTGCTCGACATGGCCTATTATACCCGCAAAGACGAGCTGACCGAAGACATCATGTCCTTCGAGCGGAAGGCATGGAAGAAGGCCATCATTTTCAAGCAGTTGCCCGACACGTGCATGACCGTGCAATTCTCGCATATCATGGCCGGAGGCTATGCCGCCGGCTACTACAGCTACAAATGGGCCGAGGTGCTCGACGCCGACGCGTTCAGCGTGTTTAAGAAAAACGGCATTTTCGATCAGGCCACCGCTCAGCGCTTCCGCGACCATATTCTCTCCAAGGGTGGCACGGAGCATCCTATGACCCTCTACCGTCGTTTCCGCGGCGGCGAGCCTACCATTGACGCCCTTCTGAAGCGTAATGGCATCAGAAAACCAAGAAAAGACAAGAAGCAATGACGACAAGCGACAAGCAACACACCCTCGACCTGCGCTATCTGCGTATGGCACAGATCTGGGCAGAGAATAGTTACTGCGTGCGCCGCAAGGTGGGTGCGCTGGTGGTGAAAGACAAGATGATCATCAGCGACGGCTACAACGGCACTCCGAGCGGTTTTGAGAACGTGTGCGAGGACGAGCACAACGTGACGAAGCCCTACGTGCTGCACGCCGAGGCCAATGCCATCACCAAGCTGGCCCGCAGCAGCAACAACAGCGACGGTGCGACGCTCTACGTGACGGCCTCTCCCTGTCTGGAGTGCTCCAAACTGATCATCCAGGCCGGCATCAAGCGCGTGGTCTATGGTGAGGAATATCGTCTGGCCGACGGCATCGAACTGTTGCGCAGGGCAAACATAGAAGTCAAATACATCAACTCAAGCGATCATGAATCTGAATAAGTCGAGCCGTTTCATGCCACTGATGCTTGCCGCCTGTGTGGTATTGGGCATCATCATCGGCTCTTTCTATGCCAATCATTTCTCAGGCAACCGCCTGAACATCATCAACACAGGTAGCAACCGCCTGAACAACCTGCTGCGCATCATTGACGACCAATATGTGGACAGCGTGAACATGAACGACCTGGTAGAGAAGGCGATGCCCCAGATCCTCGCCGAGCTCGACCCCCACTCGGTGTATATCAGCGCCAAGGACGTACAGGCAGCCACCGACGACCTGCGCGGCTCCTTCTCCGGCGTAGGCATTGAGTTTGTGATACGCAACGACACGGTGCGCGTGCAGAACGTCATCTCCGGCGGTCCCGCCGAACAAGCCGGTGTCATCGCCGGCGACAAGATCGTAAGTGTGGACGACAAGCCATTCGTGGGCAAAGAGGTGACCAACGAAGAGGCGATGCACAAACTGAAAGGCCCCCGCGGCACGAAAGTGAAAGTGGGCGTGGTGCGCTATGGGCAGAAACAGCCCAAAGTGTTCACCATCACCCGCGACGACATCTACACCAGCAGTATCAGTGCCACCTATATGATCGACGATGAGACCGGCTATATCAAGATCAAGAATTTTGGCGACAACACCTATGGCGAGATGATCTCGTCGCTGGCCCAGCTCGGCCAGGAAGGTGTGCGCAACCTCATCATCGACCTGCGCGACAACGTGGGCGGCTACATGGCATCCGCCATCCAGATTGCCGATGAGTTTCTGCCCAAAAACCGCCGCATCGTCTATACCGAGGGGCGCAAGCAGCCCCGTCAGGACTTCATGAGCACGGGCCGCGGCAGCTATCAGGACATCCCGCTGGTGGTGCTCATCAACGAAGGCTCCGCGTCGGCCTCGGAGATTTTCGCCGGTGCCATCCAGGACAACGACCGCGGCACGGTGATCGGCCGCCGCTCCTTCGGCAAGGGCCTGGTGCAACAGCAGATCGACTTCCCCGACGGCAGCATGATCCGTCTCACCGTAGCCCGCTACTTCTCGCCCTCAGGCCGTTGCATCCAGAAGCCCTACACCGACGGCAAGGACAAGGAGTATGAGGAAGACCTCCTGATGCGCTACCAGCACGGGGAGTTTTTCTCCGAAGACAGCATCAAGCATACCGGTCCGGCCTATCACACCCGCATCGGCCGCTTGGTATATGGCGGCGGTGGCATCACCCCCGACATCTTCGTACCCGAAGACACGTTAGGCATCACCTCTTATTATAAGGAAGCCGCGATGAGCGGCCTGATCCTCCAGTTTGCCTTCGACTACACCGACGACAACCGCGACAAGATGAAACCCCTGACGACGACCCAGGAGTTGCTGCCCTTCCTGAAGCGCCAGGGTATCGTGGAGAAGTTTGCCGACTACGCTGAGAAGCATGGTCTGCAGCGTCGCAACCTCATGATTCAGAAATCCCATGTGCTGCTGGAGCGCTATCTCCTGAGCCGCATCATCTACAACATGCTCGACGAAGAGGCATGGATGGAATATCTCAACATGGACGACCCCGCCATCCGCCGCGCCATCGACGTTTTCCAGCGTGGTGCCTCCTTCCCCACCCTGCCTGCTGAAGAAAAGCAGAAGAGACAAAAGAAAGTGGCCGTGAACAGCGACGCCTATTATGACAAAGACATTTACAAGAGAAATCTGATCAGGGCATGAACACGATACGACCCCCATACATCATACTGCTACTGAGTGCCCTCTTGCTGGCATGTATCAGTTGCGGCAAGAAGGAAAAGCCAGCTAAAGCCCCCATCCGTGTAGCCATAGAGACCACATCCATGGCAGGCTCCGAATCCGGCGAGACCTATGTAGGAATCGTAGAGGAGCGTGAGGCCACCGCTGTGAGTTTCACCAGCATGGGCGTGGTGCGCCGCATGCTGGTGAGCGAGGGCCAGGCGGTGCAGCGCGGACAGTTGCTCGCCGAGATAGACCCCACGAGTATGGACAACAGCCTGGAAGCCGCCAAGGCGTCGACCAGTCAAGCCAACGACATGGTGGTGCAAGCCCAGAACGTATATGCCCAGGCCAAGGACGCCTATGACCGTCTGAAGCTGCTCCACGACAACGGCTCACTGCCAGAGATCAAGTGGATAGAGGCAGAGACCCGCCTGAAGCAAGCCGAGACCGGGCTTCGCAGTGCCGAAGCAGGTGTGCGCTCCGCCAACGCCGCCGAGAAGATCGTGCGCAAGAACCTCAGCGACACCCGTCTCTACGCTCCGGTATCGGGCATCATCGGCCGCAAGCTGGTGGGTGCTGGCGAGACCGCCCTGCCCTCCCAGTCGGTTGTCACCATCCTCGACATCAGTTCGGTGAAAGTGAAAGTGTCTGTTCCCGAGCAAGAGATAGGCAGCATCACCTCCAGCACACCCTCTTACATCACCGTCGACGCCGCCGACCGCCATGTCAACGGCGGCCATATAGAGAAAGGTGTGCAAGCCGACCCTCTGACCCACACCTACGATATCCGCATCCACGTGGCCAACCCCGGGCGACAGCTGCTTCCCGGCATGGTGGCCCAGGTGACCCTGCATACCGGAGCCACCGCCGACCACGGCATCACGCTTCCGGTGTCGAGCGTGCAGAAGCACACCGACGGCTCCCTTTTTGTATGGACGGTATCCAAGGACAGCACAGCCCACCGCACCGCGGTGGAGATAGGTCAGTCCTCGGGCAACCGTGTGCTCATTCTCCAAGGGCTTCACTACGATGAGAGAGTCGTGGTGGAAGGATATCAAAAACTCAGTGAGGGAACCAAAGTAGTCTTCTGATGGAAAAGAAAACAAGTTGGCTGAGCTGGCCCCTTGAGCACTACCCCATCTCGCTGCTCATTGTTGCCCTGTTTTTCTTCTTAGGCATCTTCGGCATGTATGTCATGCCCAAGGACGAGTTTCCACAGTTCACCATCCGCCAGGGCGTGGTGGTGGCGGTCTACCCCGGCGCCACCTCAGAAGAAGTGGAGCAACAGGTGACCCGCCCGCTTGAGCGCTATCTCTTCACCTACAAGGAGGTGGACCGCACGAAGACCACGTCGACCTCTCAGAACGGGATGAGCTACGTGATGGTGCGCCTTAACGACGATGTGAACAACAAAGACGAGGTGTGGAGCAAGATCAAGCATGGACTGACAATGTTCAAGCAGAGTCTGCCCGGCGGTGTGCTGGCCCTCGTTGCCAATGACGACTTCGGCAACACCTCGGCGCTGCTCATCGCCATCGAGAGCAGCCAGCGCAGCTATCGCGAGCTGCACACCTACTGCGACGCGCTGAGCGACCGTCTGCGCCGCGTGCCCTCCGTGGCCAACGTGAAGTCATTCGGTGAGCAGCAAGAGCAGGTGAGTCTCTATATAGACCGAAGCCGTCTGCAGGCCTACGGCATTGGCCAGCAGACGCTCTTCTCCAAGTTGCAGGGCGAAGGTATGCTGACGATGAGCGGCAGTCTGAGCGACTCCGACCAGCAGGTGCCCATCCACATTGCCCCGACGGAAAACAGCGTGGAGGAAGTAGCCAACCTGATTGTCTTCAGCGACCCTACCACTGGCAAGGTGGTGCGTGTGCGCGACGTGGCCCGTGTGGTGCGCGAATACGACAACAGCGACAGCTACATAGAGCAAGACGGACATCCCTGCGTATTGCTCTCGCTGGAGATGACACCTGGCAACGACATCGTGTCATACGGCAGAGAAGTAGACCGGGTGCTCGACTCGTACCGTCAGTCGGAACTGCCCGACGACGTGACCATCACTCGCATCGCCGACCAGCCCCAAGTCGTGGGCGACAGCGTGCGTTCCTTCTTGCGCGACCTGATTATCTCCATGGTCATCATCATCCTCGTGATGATGGTGCTCTTCCCCATACGCTCCGCCATCGTGGCGGCCATCACCATCCCCCTGAGCACATTCATCTCCGTCTCAATCATGTATATGGCCGGTATCGAGCTGAACATCGTGACGCTCTCCGCCCTCATCGTGGTACTCGGTATGGTGGTAGACAATGCCATCGTGGTGATAGACGGATACCTGGAATACCTGGACAAAGGCTATGCGCCGAAGACGGCAGCCATCGCCTCGTCGCAACAATATTTCATGCCCATGATGCTGGCCACGCTGTGTATCTGCATCATCTTCTTCCCCTTGCTCCTGACAATGAAAGGCGCCTTCAACGACGCACTGCGTGATTTCCCCTGGACGATCACCATCAACCTGTTGGTATCCTTGTTCCTTGCCGTGATGGTCATCCCCTTCCTCGAGGTGCTCATCATCAAACCTAAGACACCCGAGGAGAAGGAGCGCAGCACTGGCAAGCGTTCGCTCACCGACATCGTGCAGGACACCTACGACCGTGTGTTGCGTTTCACGTTCCGCCGCCCATGGCTCACCATCTGCGGAGGTCTTGCACTGATCGTCCTCTCGACGCTCATCGTGCCCACGCTGAAGGTCAGGCTCTTCCCGTATGCCGACCGCAACCAGTTTGCCGTTGAGATCTTCCTGCCCGAGGGCAAAGGCATCCATGAGACACGGCAGATAGCCGACTCGTTGCGCCGTGTGATGCAAGCCGACGAGCGCGTGAAATGTATCACCAGCTTCATCGGCTGCTCCTCACCCCGGTTCATGACCTGCTATGCCCCCCAGATGGCCGGCCGCAACTATGCACAGTTTATCGTCAACACCACGTCGCAGCATGCCACGCTCGAACTGCTGGCCACCTACCAGCCCCAATGGAGCGAGGCCTTCCCCGGCGCCTATATCCGTTTCAAGCGTCTTGACTTTCTCGAAGTGCCGGAGCTGGAGTACCGCTTTTATGGCGAGGACCTCGACTCGCTCCATGCCGTGGCCGAACAACTGATGACCCACATGCGCGAGATGCCCGAACTGGAGTGGGTACATACCGACTTCCTGCAACCCTATCCCATCATCGATGTCACTCTCGACCCCGTGCAGACGGCCCAGCTGGGCATCAGCCGCACCACGGCGGCACTGGCCCTGAGTGCCACCAGCGGCAAGATACGTGTGGGACAGTTGTGGGAAGGCGACTACGAGATGCCCATCGTCGTCAAGGACGATACCGAACTCACCTACTCCGACGTGGAAGACTTCAGCATCCCCACCCCCCAGGCCATCCTCTCGGCCAACCTCCCCGGTGTGGGCGGCGAGCGGTCTGCCAGCACCACCGTGCCCCTGCGCCAGATTGCCCAGGTAGCGCCCTCATGGAGTGAGAGCCGCATCATGCACCGCGGCGGCGAGCGCTGCCTGACGGTGACCGCACAATTTGCCAACGGCACCTATGCAGCCCCGGTAGAAAACCGCGTGGCCAAGATCATGAACGACTTGCGTCTGCCCGAGGGTGTGCGCAGCGAGGTGGGCGGAGAGATAGAATACGACCGTGAGGCCCTGCCTCAGATCTTCGGCGGTGTGGCCATCTCGATGATCATCATCTTCTTCTTCCTGCTGTTCAACTTCAAGAAATATGGCATCACCACCGTATGTATCGCAGCCTTAGGACTGATGATCCCCGGCACACTGATCGGTCTCGGCCTGATGAACCGCACCTTAGGCCTCACCTCCATCATGGGTGTGATCACGCTCATGGGCATGATCATGCGCAACGAGATCCTCATCTTCGAACACGCCAACAACCTGATGAAGGAGTATGTGAGCACCCATCCCGTCTTCGACCGCAAGGAATACAACCAGGCCGTCAAGCAAGCCGCCATCGACGCGGGGAGCCGCCGCATGGTGCCCATCTTCCTCACCACCGCCACGACGGCTGTCGGTGTGGTGCCGATGATCATCGCCGGCTCATCATTCTGGATGCCCGTAGGCGTGACGATTTTCGCCGGAGGCATCGGCTCGCTCATCATGGTGGTCACCATGCTCCCGGTCATCTACTGGAAGGTGTCGACCAAATGAATCTGACAGAAAACAAGAACCCCTACCCTACACGTCATGAGAAAACTACTCATCATCATCCTATATAGCTCTGCTGCCAGTTTGTCTTACGCCCAAAGCGTCTATACTTTGGAGCAAGTGCTCGACTCTGCCCGCACTCACAACATCGCCGTCCGCGACGGTCTCCGCAGCATCGAGTCGGCCCAGGCACAGCGCAAGGAAGCCTTCACCAAATATTTCCCCACGGTGAGTGCCACCGGGGCCTGGTTCAACGCCAACAAGAGCATGGCCCAGACTGATATCGACCTCTCGTCGTATATCACACCGGAACTGGGCGCAAGCCTGTCACAGATGCTGCCACCCGAGACACTGGCCGCACTGAGTGGCCCCATGAGCATCTCGATGATGAAAAACGGTGTCATCGCCAGCGTGAGTGCCATCCAGCCCGTCTTCGCCGGAGGCCAGATTGTCAACGGCAACAAGCTGGCCAAAGTGGGTGAGGACGTGAGCCGTCTTCAGCTGCGCCTCACAGAAGACGAGGTGGAGAAGACGGCAGAGGGATATTTCTGGCAGATTGTGACGCTGGAGGAGAAGCAGCGCACCATCGCAGCCGTGGAGGCCATGCTCGGCGACATCCACAAAGACGTGAGCCTGGCCGTGCAGGCCGGTCTGACGCTACGCAACGACCTCCTGCAGGTGGAGCTGCGGCAGAACGAAGTAGAGAGTCAGAAAGTGAAGCTACGCAACGCTCTCTCGCTGATGCGTATGCTTCTGTCGCAATATTGCGGGCTCCGCGACACGACCTTCACCTTGCGCTACACCCCTGAGGCCATCCCGCCATTGTCGCTCAGACGCGACCACGGCCAGGCCCTTTATGCCACCCCCGAATATCAGTTGCTCGACAAACAGGTAGAGGCCACCACGCTGCAGAAAAAGATGGCAGTGGGCGAGCATCTGCCCTCGGTGGCGGTAGGAGCCGGTTACAACTATCACAACCTGCTGGAAGCCGGCCAGAGCTTCGGCATGGTATTTGCCACGGTGAGCGTGCCCATATCCGGCTGGTGGGGCGGCTCTCATCAGATCAAGCGCAAGAAGATAGCGCAACAGCAAGCCATCGAGCAGCGTGCCGACCATGCCGAGTTGCTCACCATCCGGATGCAAAAGGCATGGAATGACCTGGAGGAAGCTTATGAGCAACTCGCCATCGCCGGGCGCAGCATCCAGCAGGCAGAGGAGAACCTGCGCATCCAGCGCAACAGCTATCAGTCGGGCACCATCACCATGAGCGACCTGCTGGAGGCTCAGATGCTCCACCAGCAATCCCTCGACAAGCGCACCGATGCCTTCGCCGACTATCAGAACAAGGTATTAGCCTATAAACATGCCGTCGGAGGCTTATAGTCTATTGGTGCCGATATGTTGTCGAAAAAAGAATTGCGCGCCCTGATACGCCGGCGCAAGAGCGCTTTCAGCACGGAGTCTTTGCGGGAGTTATCGCAAGCCATCATGGAGCGGGTGCTCTTGCATCCTCAGGTGGCAAAAGCCCATACGGTGATGATGTATGCCTCGCTCCCCGACGAGGTTTACACCCTCGATGTGCTTGAGACACTCAGGCAAGCCGGCAAGTGTGTTTACTTGCCGGAAGTCGTCAGCGACACGAAGATGCGGCTCAGAGTGTATGAAGGTCCGTCGTCTCTGAGCGAGGGGGCTTTTCATATCATGGAGCCTACAGGCGACGTATGCCGTAAAGACACGCCGATAGACGTGGCCGTTATACCGGGCATGGCCTTCGACCGTCAGGGTCACCGCTTAGGACGGGGCAAAGGCTATTACGACCGTTTTCTCCCCGGCCTCCATTTATACAAAATCGGTGTGTGCTTCGGCTTCCAGCTGTTAGACGCCATTCCCTATGATGAGCATGATGTCGTCATGGATGAGGTGGTGTCGGAAGGATGACACGTGGGCATTCAGTCCACAAGACGCCCTTTGGCTGCCACATATTTCCACACACCGGGCAGTTGGTTGGCAAGCCACGCATTCCCGCTGCAAACGTAGAGGTACTTTCAGTTATATGATTTCCTTGACCACATGGCCAGCCGTTTGCCTACCTCCCATGTTTTCTGCATCTCGAATCGCATCTTGGTGCGCTGCTTGTTGAGCTCGGTCCAGTAGCGGTAGAAGTCATTGAGCATGTCAGCATCATAGTCGTGCGTGTACATCTCCATCGACTTGATGAAGTCGGTTTTCCTGTCCTCGACGGAGGCCACACGGGTGTGTTTCCCGGCAGGTGATGCCTTCTTCTCTTTCACTGGTATGGTGCGGTCGCTTGCGCCGGGGTTGCCATTGTCGGGGGCGGAAGCTTTCTTCTTGGCTTGGGTGGATACTTCTGCCTCCGTGGAGTCGTTGTGATGCCAGCGATGCTCG
>CAMIYC010000050.1 GCA_946402905.1 uncultured Prevotellaceae bacterium
GAGCGCATGATTCATAATCATGAGGTCGCCGGTTCAATCCCGGCTCCCGCTACATGTGAAGACAGAGAGTTACGAAGTTTCGTAGCTCTCTTTTATTTTTCCCTACGATACAAAAACGATACAAAATTGGGGTTTTATATGTCTTATGAAAGATTGTGAAACCATAATATCTCTTCATACATTGCATAAGATTTCAATCTTTTTATGGTCCATAAATGTCATGGGTTGCCTCCCCCTTTGACCAATCTACACAAGAGGGGGATGCTGTAATCCGAATGTTTCCATTTTATGGATAACATATTTGACATATTATTTGGAAGTATATTTTATTTTCTATATTTTTGCAACGTGTTTTTCAAACACAAATAACATCGTGGTTTAGGAAATGGCGTTCAGCTATCGATCTAAGTTTCGAGAATGTAGGAGTTTAAGAAACATGTCATAAAGATGGATAGAGTGAATGCTCACGCGATAGCGTGGGCTTTACTTATCTCATGACATGGGCTTCTCCTACAGCCTTCGAACTGGATAATGTGAGTTCACGCTTTTTCTATCTAAGGATTTCAATGATATGGACATTGGTCTCACATTATTTTAGCTATCGTATACCTCAGGAATTCAACGATTTATGATTTTGTGTAAAAATGTGTAATCTATTTAGTTTGAATATAACGATATTATAGTTAACTTTGTCTCATCAATATTGTCAACGGCAAGAAGATGATTGTCAAAAGTCCTCTCATTTTAGTTTTATTTGTTGTAAGTGTAAGTAAAAATATACATAATTAGAAATCTTATGAAAAAACAAATTCTATTTCTTGTGATGATGCTCCTGCCGATAATGGCAAGCGCACAGAGTTCCGCGAGAATTGATGGCATTTATTACAAGTTGAATACCACAACTAAAACAGCAGAGGTCGTGTATTCCCGTTTTAGATATACGGGAGATCTCGTCATTCCGTCATCAGTAACCCATGAAGGAGTGGATTATAGCGTAACAGGTATTGGAAATCAGGCATTCTACGCAAGTGCTGACCTAACCTCTGTATCCATCCCCAATAGTGTGACGAGCATTGGAACAGGGATATTTGAAGGCTGCACAAGTCTTGCCTCTATCGTGATAGAGGATGGCAATGCCATATATGACTCTCGTGAGAACTGCAAAGCCATAATTGAAACAGCAAGCAACAAGTTGCTTTACGGATGTATGGGCACGGTTATTCCCAATAGTGTGACGAGTATTGGAAACTCGTCGTTCTCCGGATGCACAGGACTGACCTCCATAGCTATTCACGATGGCGTAACAAGCATCGGGGAAAAGGCATTCTCTGGATGCTCCAATCTCGCCTCCATCAATATTCCCAATAGTGTGACAGACTTAGGAAATAATGCGTTTGAAAATTGCAGCAGTCTGGCAAAGGTTGAACTGAACAACAATGCCATAGTGTCAGAAAGATATAAGTATGAAAATATGATTTCAATCAAAGATATTTTTGGCACTCAGGTAAAAGAGTATGTCTTAGGAGAGGATGTGACGAGTATTGGAGATGGTGCATTTTGTTACTGCACCAATCTGACCTCTGTCCACATGTCCGACAATGTGACAAGCATTGGAAAACAAGCATTCTTTGAATGTAATAGATTAACTTCCGTCAACATGTCCGACAATCTGACGAGTATTGGAGAATTTGCTTTCTATAACTGTTATCATCTTGCATCCGTCTCCATTCCTTCTTGTGTGACAAGCATAGACCAATGGACGTTCCAGGGATGCGCTGAAATAAAAAAAGTCGAGATTTACAGCAGTGCGATATTGTCAAAAGATTATCATCAGTCCTATTCCTTGGCTAATTATTTTGGCTCTCAAGTAGAAGAGTATGTCTTGGGAGATGAAGTGACAAGTCTTGGAAAATATGTATTCTCAGGATGTACCAAAATGACTTCCATCAATATTCCCATCAATTTGACAAACATTGGAGAGGGAGCGTTCTATTGTTGCTATGGTCTAAGTTCCATCAACATCCCTTCTACGGTGACTTACATTGGAAAGGATGCGTTCTTTGGTTGCATAGGCCTGCTTTCCATTCAAGTTGAAAGCGGGAATAGGGTGTATGACTCTCGTGAGAACAGCAATGCGATTATTTTAACGGCAGGCAATTCCCTCATGCAGGGATGCCAGAATACGATAATTCCCAACGGCGTGACGACAATAGGAGATTATGCGTTCTATAGTTGCCCATTGACTTCCATCAGTATTCCAAACAGTGTGATGAGTATTGGATCTTATGCATTCTGTGGTTGCACTGAGTTGACATCCATCAGCATTCCCAACAGCGTGACGATCATAGGACTATATGCGTTCGCAAGTTGCAAAGGCTTGACCTCTGTCAGTTTGTCCGACCATGTGGGATATCTCGGTGATTATGCTTTCTTCTCCTGCACAGGTCTGACCTCCATCACCATCCCCAATAGCGTGACAAGCATTGGTTCTCGTGTGTTCAATAATTGCTCTGGCTTGACCGAGATTCAAGTGGAAAGCGGGAACACAAGGTATGACTCTCGTAACGACTGTAACGCCATTATTGAAACTGCCAGCAATACACTTCTATTTGGATGCCAGAATACAATCATTCCCAATAGTGTGACAAGCATCGGAGAATGTGCTTTTGGGGGTTGTGTAGGATTAACAGAAATCATAATTCCCAACGGTGTGACGAGCATAGGAGCCAGTGCGTTCTCCAATTGTACAAACCTGACAAAGGTCGTTATTCCAGATGGCGTGACGAGCATAGGAAATGTAGCGTTTAACAACTGTTACAATCTTGCCATCGTCGTCATTCCCAATAGTGTGACAAACATCGGTGAGGGTGCGTTTCTTAGTGCCGGCTTGAAAGACGTGTACTGCTATGCAGAACAAGTGCCTACAATTGGCAACAACGTTTTTAATTATTCCTATTACCAAGCCTCGTTGCATGTGCCTGCCGGTTCTATGGATGCTTACAGTAATGCTGAACAATGGAAAGATTTCAAGGAAATTGTAGCACTGACAGACAGTGACCCGAAACCAACAGGAATCATAACGCCAGCAGCAACACAACAGCCTTCAATCGTTGAATGCTATGACCTAAATGGTCGCCGTTCAAGTCTACTTCAGCGAGGTGTCAACATCATCAAGATGAGTGATGGCACCACGAAAAAGATTGTTGTGAAGTAACGAGCATTTATCTCACACCATCTTAGCTGTCGTATGCCTCTGGAATATAGATAGTTGTGATTTTGTGTAAATACTGTAATCATTTTTCTTGGATAATGTCGGTGCTTTGTTAATAGTGCATCCAACAACTAATGTTTACTAAAAATATGACGATAAAGAAATTCTTATCACTATTTGCCATTTTCCTGACATTGATGGCTTGTACAGAGACAGAATACAAGGAGGCGGAGAATTATCAACTTCCGGGCATCACCTTGGATTCGTGTGTCGTTGCCTCTGGCAATTCGTTGACAGCCTATATGACTGTGGACAAGGGTGAGGCATTCTTCAATCATAGCGTGCTTTTGCTTGTCTATGACGCAAAGGATTTGAGCAAGGCGCTTTCTACCATCAACGTGGAACTCAAAGAAGACCGTTTGCAAAAAGTTCAGAAGACGTTCACCGTGCCTGACACAGACGACGAATATATAGTGAGTGCCGTATTGAAGACCGAAAAGAACTCATTTAAGACAAGGTCGCTCTTTGTCAGTTTGGCAAACATGACCGCCGAAGGTTATCTTCACCTTTGGGGGCAGCCACGATATTTAGAGGATGTACGCTATGAGGGGAGAGCATACCCGTCGAAATATGCGACCGATGACATTGCGTTGCACTTCTCAGAGCTCAGGCGTTTTTATATTCTCGTGAAGGCGGCGATGAAAGGCAGGCCAGTAGAGGTCAGGGTGGGCAATCATGTCTATCCTGTAGTGTGGGATAGCGGAAATTTTTCAGAGGAAGAAAAGGAAACAGCAGACTGCATGATGGAGGTAACAATGACCGACATTGAGCCAGGCATATACGACGTGGCCTTACACTGGCCAGGAGTGGAACTCCCTTTGTCGAAGAAAATCCGAATCCTGCCTTTGAAAGCGGAAGAGGAGGAGACGACGCCATTGAGCCAGTTTGCGGATTTGCCTTATGATGCCCAAGCATCTTTCAGAATAGGTGACAAGATGTATTATTACTCCAAGATGGAATCAAGGACATTGGTCTCTTGCGACCTCAACACCAAGGAGTGGGCAAAACTCAAGGATGTGGATTTTGACATCTCGGAGATGGTGGCAATAGGCTCCAAGGCGTATGGCATCACTGAAATATACAAGTCTTACGGCGGCAATAGCAGCTCGGTACAGAACAAATTGTATGAGTACAATCCGCAAACGGACACTTGGAAGGAACTGACTGACCTGCCTGTCAAGGGGGAGATTTTCGGCATGAAGGTTTTCTCCGCAGGTGGCAATGTGTATATCTGTGGTGGATACTATGCCGGCACAAACAAGCAGTGTATGGAGGCATGGAAATATGATGTCTCCAACGGCCAATGGACAAGAGTAGCCGACAGACCTACAGAGCAAAGGGTGATGCAGACGGGCAATGGCGAAACCTATGGCTACTTCATGACACCGCAAGGCTTCCTCTGGGTGTATGATTCAAGCAAAAATGAATGGCACAGGGAGACGCAGTTGACGTCGGTTTACCTCTCCTCAAACCAAGAGCAATGTCTCCTTGAGCATGACGGCAAACTCTTCTATGCTGGCGATGCTGGAAACACAGATGTCGATAGTGGCAACCCTGCCATCTACAACTATGATTTCCAGACTAAGAAATGGGAGTTGTTAGGTCTCTACTCGATTAGGACATTGGGCAGTGCCATTCTAACCGCCACATTCCATAAAGACAAACTCATCTTGGGTCCCATGCTGAAGCAAGCAGACTATCCGGGCGCTACATGTATGCACTTCATCAACTTTGACATCAAATGAAAACAAAATCAATGATAACTTCAGTGCTGTTGGTTGCCGTGACATGGCTGACCAACGGTTGCAGTACTGATACTATTTGGGAAGAGATCTCCTACGGTCAGGAAGAACCCTCGTATAGCAATGGCGAACTTCCTGCCATGTTGCAGGTTCATACGGACCGTGTCGAGATAACGCTCTATAAGAACCTGACACATTATATTTACCTCGATGGCGTGCTGATAAAGACGCTTGGCAACGAAAAAAAGGTAACGCTGCGTGCACTGACGCCAGACACGGAGTACCATCTGTTGATCACCGCCCTGGAAGGTGAGAAGGTTCTAAAGAAAGAAACAACATTCAGAACACTCAAGTCGTATGCAACTGTTATAGGATGGCGTGAGATGGACCTTTACGGGAACAATGAGGAAGTTGTGGATTTTGTCCGCCAGTTTCCTGGAGGCGATTTCCTCGATTTCACTCACAGATACTACAATTATTCCGAAGAAGACTACCGTCTCCGCCGAACTGATGCTGACGGACGGGTGAAGTGGAGAACCAATATAGCTGTTACCCAGGCTTCCCTTTCAGAGGATGGCCATATTGCAGCATGGTCATACGACATGGCATGCAGGGTGAACCCTGAGACAGGTGCCGTATTGTATGAGTACACCCCGGAACTCAAGGACGGTTACATCAACGGTGCCTGTACGTGCAAGGATGGAGGTATGGCTATTGTGGGTAGAGGCAACACACACGATAATTACTACTTCGCGCGCTTAGATGCCAATGGGCAACTGATTCATGAGGAGGAAGGTGATCTTGCCGACGTACTTTATAGTGTTCACGAAATGGCAGACGGCAATGTGGTGGCTATGGGTAAGAAGGGCTCACAGACACTGGTGACCATCACCTTCGATGCCTCTGGCAAGGTCATCGACAAGTCATCGGACTATTCGGAAAATAGGAATTTTGAATACATTTTGTCTTTTATTCAGTCTATCCGTGACAACAAGGGCAACACCTATTTCTTGGGGTGTTGTAGCATAACAACAGGAGGCTCTCACTCATGCCCTATCATTGTCAAGGCGGATGCCCAGGGAAAGATAGAATGGACACGTGTGTTGGATGGTAAATATTCAGCATATCCATCCAATTTTTACTTCATTGAAGATGACAAGTTGTGTGTGCTCTATTCCACTGACAAGAATACTCACGTGTCATTCATTACCACCGGAAATGAACATTTGCAAGACATAGCCCTCAAAAATAAATTCGGCGCTCTCTATGCCTGTCCGGTAAATGAAGAGTATTCTCAGTTCATTCTCTTCGACAGTTTTGGCAGAATTATACTTGTCGATACCGAAGGGGAATAAGTAAGAGAACAATAATCACTCGCTCATCGGGATTTCTCGCTCACTCGCTCATCGGGATTTCTCGCTCACTCGCTCATCGGGATTTGTAATCCCGATGTATTGAATATCAGGATTTTTAATCCGCTCATCGCATTGCAAATGCTTATACTCAATACGGGCCAATGCTTTCTCATAGATGTATAGTTTGTTTCATATCAAGTTGTTAAAAATGAATGATCACTCATTGTTGTCTTCCTTGGTCGCTTCAGACTGATTTTTAGGCAGTGGCGTGATGTCAAATTGCGTATAGGTGGGTTTGCTCACACAATTGGTAAGAAGGTCGACTCCTAATCCGATAATCCCTCCCAGCAGGATGTTGCCGAAAGCCCATCCGTTGGTACTTTTTCCCAAAACGATGTCATCGTACATGTAATTGTCGGAAGTGATTTGTATCCGTTGGCCTTTCAGGTGGTGGCGATCTATTTGCACTACTGCCGGCAAGATCACCTCTGGATATGTCTGTTTCTCAGTCTTGATAGTTACGGGCTCAGGTACGTTGCCATGGATAGTGATGCTTGGATCTCCACCAGAGACAATAGTCGCGCACGAACCTAAAAACAGGGGAGCTGCAAAAATCATTGCCACTAACCAGAATGTGTTTGTTTTTTTCATTATCAGTACTTTTTTGTTTTTAATCATTTCTAATTCTCCTTTTTTTGAAACTCAAATGTTTGATTGACGTGTCGGGCCTCGTATCTGTAGAACTCGCTCAAGGATTGTATATCGGGACAAAAATATAAAATTATTTTTAATTTGCCAAAAGATTGTCCATTTTTTCCGGTATTCAAGCCCATTCCAACGCGGCACGCCGCGTCCCTACACCTTTGGCAGAGACATCCGTCGCGTCGTCGACGGTCGGTAGGTCATCTTCTTAGAAACCTGCAGACTGCCGTGTGGCCGCGGTCATCGGTGATGCGGGCGATATAGCTGCCTTTTTCGAGGTGGTCTACACTCATTTCGCCATAGCCATGATGCGTCAGGGCCGAGACGCTGCACACGGGTTGTCCGGCGAGGTTGTATACCTCTGCGCGGACGGATCCCGGCTCACAGCCGCGCACCGTCAGCCGTCCTGCTGCATAGCGGGCTCTCAGGGTGGAGGCGTCACTGGCGGCCATCTCGTTGATTCCTGTCTGGTGAGGCTGCATGACAGCGGTCATGTAACTGCTTCTGATGTTGGGCTTTGCAATGCTGGGTACATTCATCAGATACACGTCGTTGGTGCCGTCGGGATATCGGCCTACGGTCTGGTCGGCCTCATGGCTGTCGTAGGAGAGGATGTCCGACCATGAGTCGTCGGCGGCTGTCAGCATGAGGTCTCCGCCGGCAGCGTCGAGCTTGAAGTCGGCGTGCAACTGACTGACGGGCTGGAGCTTGTCGCACCATACGATGAGACGGCCATGCGGGGCGATGGTGGTCGTGGTCTGGGTGTCGTCTTTGCTGATCTGATATTTGTGGGGTTTGTTCAGGTTGTCGGTCAGATACATGCCTTCCACGTCGATGGGTTGGTTGGTGGTGTTGTAGAGCTCTATCCAGTCGTTGCGCTTCCAGTATTCATTGACATAGATGCCGTTGGCAGCACTCACCTCGTTGATGCGGATGGGGGTGATGCCCTCCGCCTTGCAGACGGACTCCGACAGGGGGATGAAGCATGCGGTCAGCGCCACGGTGCCCTCGGGCAGGGCGATACTTGGCGAGGTGCTGAGATAGCCGCCCTGAGTAGAGTTGTCGTCGCGCCATCCGGCGAAAGCATAGCCCGCAGGGGCTTTGGCCTCCAACTGTACCGGGGCAAACAGGCGGCCTTTGAATTGGGAGTAGGGCACTTCGATGCCATTGACATACAGCAGTGCTCCACGGGCGTCGACATTCAGTCTCACACTTTGTTTGGCCGTGCCCGACAGGTTCATGGGTTTGAAGCGCTGCATGCAGTTCATCATCGACTCGTTGAGGGTCTTCAGCTTGTTCTTGATCAGGTCGGCAGAGCCGTCGGGGCTCCTCCAATAATCCAGCTGCATCATCGGCCTCACGATGTTGGCCAGTTCGTCGACAATGGCGGTGCCACGGTCTTTGTCGAAGACACTGCCGCCCACCAGGCAGTAGGTGTCAATGAAACGCTTGCGGAACTCGTCGTTCTTCAGCAGGTTGAGGAAGAAGGTCACCAGTTTGATCTCTTCATATCGCTGCTCGTTGGTGTCGAAGATCAGGTTGAAGGTATGCCATTGGTCGTCGGCAAAAGCGGCAAATGGGTCGGTGTTCTTAAAGGCAAAGTCGAGGTCGAAGAGGATGAAGCGGTAGCGTCCGTCTTCACGGTCGCGATAGCCCTTGATGTTGTTGTGTGGCCAGTCGGTGGAGCCTAAGAACAGCTCCACGGCCATGTAGTTGATGTATTCGTCGATGTCGAGCAGTTGCTTCAGCTCTTCATAGCTTTCGGGCTCCGAGGCGTGCTCTCCCAGTTGGTAAATGCGGTTGAGCACCACGTCGTCTCCCACCATGAAGACCACGTTGGAGTCGGCGCTCATCTCAAACATGTCGATCAGGTCGTCATTGTAGCCGAAGTTGGAGTCGGCGAATTTTTTGTTGTTGGGCTCACGCAGGTTGAGCACGCCTCTGAATTCGCCGTTCACATATTCTATTACGGGCACGTACGACTGCAAGTCGAGGTTGATGCCGGAGCGTTGCACGATGGTCTGCAGGGCAGGGTCGAGGAATCGGCTGCCTCCGTTCTCCCATACGTCATTGCCTCCGTTGCGTAGCAGCAGCACCTTGTTGCGCAGGTAGGGTTTCTGTGGGAAGAAGACGTAGTCGAGGCGGTTCTGGCCGTCAAACTCCTTGCCCGACTTCAGTTTGAAAGAGCGGGGATTGGCCGCGCGTGTCCATCCGCCGGAGACGCTGATCTGCACGTCTTGGTTGTAGGCCATGACGCCATCTGGGGTGATGTAGGAGAAATTGACCGGACGCTCCCAGTCCATGTTGTAGTTGCATTTCGTGCTCTGCCCGTTACCGGTACGGCCATTGGTGCCCTGGGTGTCAATGCCCCACTGCGGGTCGGTGAAGTATCTGGGGTCGCCTACGATGGAGACCACCGGCAGGGTATATTCGTTGCTGGTCTTGATGTACGACCGGGTCACCGGCACACTGGGCAGACAGCCCTCCTTGAACAGGCGGAAGCAATAGTTGGTGGTGCTGCCGACGACAAAGTGGCCGTCTTGGCTCACTTTCGTGGATGCCGACCCGCTGCCGGTGTAGCTCTCCCAGGAGATGTCGTCGAAATAGTAGTCGTTGTCGGTGCCGCGCAGTTCGTTGAGGTTGAAGGCGATGGTCTGCAGGCCATTCCAGCCTGCCTGCTGGTCGCTCACCTCGCCCTCATAGACTATCTCCTGCCATTGGGGTGTCACGTTGTATCCTCCGTCGAGCATCGCCCAGTGGATGTAGCTGCCAGGCGTGGTGTGCGACTGCGCGGAGATGTGGGCTGTGTGTGTGGCACGCACTTTCATCCTGAAACGGTAGCGGTCGCCGGCATGCCATACGTGGTCGGGGGTGTAGACGAAGAATTGGGTGCTCCAGTCTTCGGCGGGACGGGCCACGGAGTGCACCTTGATGCCACGGCTGCCAGCGTAGCCCGCACCCTCCACGATCTTGGTGTTGTAGGCTCCGCCCTCGTCGCCGTCCTTGCCCACCAGACAAGTCACGTCGTCGCCCTCGCAGTCGCCGTTGACCACCGTCTCCGTCCATTCTTTCCCTATGTCGGGCGTTGTGGGTCTCGTGGGCACACTGCCGTCGGTGGTGTAGGCCAGGGTGGCGCCTTCGGGGATGCTCACGTCTATTGTCAGGGAGCTGCGAAACAGCCGGCTGTCCTGACTCACTATGGGCGGGTCGAGACGCTGCTCGCAGAAGACGGAGGTGGCGTTGCTCTCGCCCGGTGTGGCATCGGCGGTCCAGCCCCATTCGTCGCCGCCGTCGGTCGTGCGGGCCCATGCGCTGCGGCTCAGCGCCTCGGGATATTCCACGCTGGTGATGAGTTGACCCTGGGTGTCGCTCAGGTAGATGGCGCCGCCCTCGCAGTCGAGCTTGAAGGGGGCTTGCGTGGTCTTGATGTTGTTGGAGCCAAGCCACACCACCTTGTATCCTTTGGCCGGTATGCTGCCCATGTCGTGCGGCAGATGCCAGCGGGTCAGATTGTTGGCATCGTCGCTCAGATACATGCCGGCGAGGTCTATCGGCTGCTCTGTAGGATTGTATAGCTCTATCCAGCTGTCAAAATTGGTGGCGGGACTCATCGCTGTCCCTATGTTGGAGGCCATCAACTCGTTGATGATGATCACTGCTCCCAATAACGTGTCGGTTATCATGATGATATTAAAATAGGTAAGTTGGCGTTGATAACAGGACGCAAAGGTACACAACATGGGAGAATCCCACAATCAATAATGTATCACAAATTGTAGGAAATGTATCAGAAAAGGAAAAAAATCAGAGGTCGCAGCCTGCAAGGTCGCAGACGGCAGGTTCCTCGCAGGCAATGATGCGGGCGACACCTTGTGACGTCGACACCACCGACAAGGGGTCGCTCTCGTTGGCTGTATACAATTCGTTCAGGCACTGCCGTGGAAGCTTGGAGGCATCGGGGCAGTAGTCTTGCACCTGGTTGAGCAGGCTTGCTGCCTGCATCAAGGTCTCCTGCCCCCAGCGCAGACGCAGGTTGTTGCCATAGTTGTTGCCTTGGGATACCGACGAAAGACAATTTCCTGCCAGCCGCCACAGCACCATGCCTTTTATCTCATTGCTTATCACATGCACGGGCACCTTCTTGTTGCAGCCGAAGGAGCCTTTACGCTCCTTGCCACCGCCTTTCATCTGCCAGCTCACCCGGCCGTCGACGATGGTAAACTGATAGTCGTATGCCTGATGGCCGAAAGACTTTTGCACGTTGAAGGTGGCCTGTTGAACCTGGCGGTCGGAGGCTCGCTCCGACTCCGTGGCCTGAAAACCATGCTGGTATCCAAGATGATAGCCCTCGACATATCTCGACTTGCTCAAGCCTTTGTAGTCGGTGCGATCGTCGGGCGAGGCATGCTTGCTGCCGTCCTTGAAACCTGCGTCGTAGCCTTCTTTGTAGACCTCGTTGACATTCTTGTTCTGGCCAGATGTCCCAACGGGGGCTATCCAGTCGCAGGAGCCTGCCGTCATTGACCATGCAAGGATAATGAGCAGGCGGATCAGAATGTAGCATTGTCTTTTCATTCACTGCAAAAATAATGCTTTTCTGTGAGAAAAACAAATAAATGCCTAATTTCTCAATCAGTGGCTGTTTGAAATGGCAGACCTCCACCTCCACACCTCTACACCTCTTTCATATCCTAAATCAATTAATCAGCTAATTTAAAAAATTTATAAGATAAAGATAGATGTAATCCGTCCTTTTTTCGTACCTTTGCACTCTCGTAAAAGTATGTAACTATGGTGGAGAATAAAAAAATCAGAAGAGCACTGATATCAGTGTTTCATAAAGACGGACTTGACAGTATTTTAGCTAAACTCCATGAAGAGGGAGTTGAATTTTTGTCTACGGGAGGCACCCAGCAGTTTATAGAATCCCTGGGCTACCCCTGTGAGAAAGTAGAGAACGTGACCACTTATCCTTCCATCCTCGGAGGCAGGGTGAAGACCCTTCATCCGAAAGTGTTCGGAGGTATCCTGGCCCGTCGCGACAACGCAGGCGACTTGCAGCAGATGGAGCAGTATGACATCCCGCAGATAGACCTCGTGATCGTAGACCTCTATCCTTTTGAGGATACTGTGGCCAGCGGTGCTGCAGAGCAGGATATCATCGAGAAGATCGACATCGGCGGTATCTCCCTGATCAGGGCTGCTGCCAAGAATTTCAACGATGTGGTGATCGTGCCCAGCAAGTCGGAGTATAGCTTGCTTTTGGAAATCTTGAATGAGAAAGGTGCCCAGACCAGTCTTGCGGACAGGAAGAAGTTCGCAGAGAGGGCTTTTGGTGTCAGCAGCCATTATGATACGGCTATACACCAGTGGTTTTTGGGTGAATAATTAACAAGCAATCAGAAATGGGATTTTTTTCTTTTACACAAGAAATAGCAATGGATCTTGGCACCGCCAACACGATCATTATCAGCGATGATAAGATTGTGGTGGATGAGCCGTCGGTGGTGGCGCTCGACAAGCGCACCAACAGGATGATTGCCGTCGGTGAGAAAGCCAAGTTGATGTTTGAGAAAACTCATGACAACATACAGACCATACGTCCCTTGCGCGACGGTGTGATCGCCGACTTCTCAGCCTGTGAGCAGATGATGAGAGGCCTCATCAAGATGGTGCATACCGGCAGCCGTCTCTTCTCGCCCTCGCTGCGTATGGTCATCGGCGTGCCCTCCGGCTCCACCGAGGTGGAGCTTCGTGCCGTGCGCGACTCTGCCGAGCATGCCGACGGCCGTGACGTGTATCTGGTGTTTGAGCCGATGGCAGCTGCCATCGGTATAGGCATTGACGTGGAGGCGCCCGAGGGCAATATGATTGTGGACATCGGCGGCGGCACCACCGAGATCGCAGTGATTTCCCTGGGCGGTATCGTGTCCAACAACTCCATCCGCGTGGCTGGCGACGACCTCACGGCCGACATCCAGGACTATATGAGCCGTCAACATAACCTCAGGGTGGGCGAGCGTATGGCCGAGCGTATCAAGATACACGTGGGTTCGGCTCTCACCGACCTGGGCGACGAGGCTCCCGAAGACTATATCGTGCACGGCCCCAACCGCATCACCGCCCTGCCCATGGAGGTGCCTGTCTGCTATCAGGAGATCGCCCACTGTCTTGACAAGACGGTGGCCAAGATAGAGAACGCCGTGCTCGCCGCGCTCGAGAAGACTCCTCCCGAACTGTATGCTGATATCGTGCACAATGGCATTTACCTCACCGGTGGCGGTGCGCTGCTCAGAGGTCTTGACAAGCGTCTTCATGAGAAGATACAGATACCATTCCATATCGCCGAAGACCCGCTTCACAGCGTAGCCAAAGGTGCTGGCGTGGCCCTGAAGAATGTCGACAGATATTCATTCCTGATGAGATAAACGTTTCTCGTATGCGAAATCTCTTAGAGTTCCTCAAAAAATACAATTATTGGTTTGTCTTCGTATTGCTTGAGGTGGTCTGTGCCGTGCTCATGATACAATACAACAGCTATCATGGGAGCGTGTGGTTCACCTCGGCCAATTATATCTCAGGATGGACCTACGAACTGGACTCTAAATTCAACGCATACCTGAACCAGGGGGCTGTCAACCAGGAGCTTACGGAGCGTAACCTGACTCTGGAGCGGGAGGTGGCCATGCTCAAGGCGCGGCTCTACGACGAGCGGCTCCGCCATGACTCCACCCTGACAGACAGCCTGCGTATGCCCGTGCTGTCTCAATTCAGGCTGATCAAGGCCAAGGTGGTGAGCAACTCCATCGACAAGACCGACAACTTCATCACCATCGACAAGGGTTTCTACGACGGTGTTCATGCCGACATGGCCGTGGCCAGCGGCAACGGTGTGGTCGGCGTGGTATATATGTCGTCGGGTCATTACGCGGTGGTCATCCCGGTGCTGAGCTCCAAGTCGAATATCAGCTGTGCCATACAGGGCAGGGGATATTTCGGCTATCTCCACTGGAACGGCGGCAGGTCAGACATAGCCTATGTAGACGATATCCCTCGTCATGCCGACTTTGAGAATGGCGACACCATCGTGACCAGCGGCTATTCCTCGATGTTCCCCCAGGGTATCATGGTGGGTAAGATCCTCAACAAGCATGACTCCGAGGACGGACTCTCGTTCAGGCTCGAAATCAAGCTCTCCACAGACTTCGGCAAGTTGCGTGATGTCTGCGTGATCGATGATAAGGAAGTGAAGAAGAGGCTTGACTTGCTCAGACAGGCAGCAGACTCCATCAAGCCACAGCGGAATAAGTAGAATATGAATCTCGACTTTGTAAGACTGCCCTTCGTTTTTGTGGTGCTGTGTGCGATTCAGGTGTTCATCTTCAATCATATACAGCTCTTCGGGTGTGCCATGCCGCTCTTCTATGTATGGTTTGTCGTCTCTATGAAAAAGGGGTTCCCCAAGTGGGCCGGCATGTGCTGGGCTTTTGCCCTGGGCATCACGCTCGACGTCTTCTCCAACACTCCAGGTGTGACGGCTGCGTCTATGACCGCCGCAGCCATGGCACAGCCCTATCTGCTCGACCTTTTCATGACCCGTGAGAGCGATGAGCCCGTCATCCCTTCGGCCTCCACTATCGGCAAGAAGCCTTTCGCCAACTACACCATAGTGCTGGTCACTTCTTATTGTGTGCTTTATTATACGCTTGAGATGTTCAGTTTCATCAATGGCCTGAAGTGGCTCGAGTGTGTGGTGGGCAGCTCGGCGCTGACCATCGCTTTGATCCTGGCTTTCGACAGACTGAGAAACAGAGGTTAATAGAATCGTTGTAATCATGAAAGATTACGATCTTGACAAACGGCAGTATGTGATCGGGGGTGTGGCCATCGCTGTGGTGGTCATTTATATCATACGTCTGTTTACGCTCCAGATCATGAGCGACGACTATAAGAAGAATGCCGACAGCAACGCCTTTCTCAAGAAGGTGGAGTTCCCCTCCAGAGGCATCATCTCCGACCGCAACGGCAAGAATCTTGTCTACAACCAGCCCTCCTACGACATCATGGTCATTGTCAACGAGCAGCAATCGCGTCTCGACACGACAGAGTTTTGCAAGGCGCTCAATATCACCAAAGACTATTTCATCAAGCGCATGCACGACATTCAGGACCGTTCGAAAAATCCCGGTTATTCCAGCTTCACCCAGCAGCTGTTTATGTCGCAGCTCTCCGACCAGGAGTTCAGCGTCTTTCAGGAGAAGGCCTACAAATTTCCCGGTTTTTATATCCAGCGCCGTAGTATCCGCCAGTATGAATATGCCAGTGCGGCTTTGCTGCTTGGCGACGTGGCCGAGGTCTCTCCCGCCGATATAGAGGAAGACAACTACTACCAGCCCGGCGACTACATCGGCAAGATAGGCATAGAGCGCTCTTATGAGAAGCAGCTCAGGGGTGTGAAAGGTGTCCAGATCCTGCTGCGCGACGCCCGTGGGCGTATCCAGGGCAATTACCGCAACGGAGAGTTCAACACCAAGCCCGTGCCAGGAAAAGACATCACCCTGGGCATCGACATCGACCTGCAGCGGCTGGGCGAGCGCCTCATGGAGGGCAAGCTGGGCAGCATCGTGGCCATCGAGCCTGCCACGGGCGAGGTGCTGTGCATGGTGTCGTCGCCGTCGTACGACCCCCGTATGATGATCGGCCGGCAAAGGGGCAAGAATCACCTTGCCCTGCAGAAAGACCCCCTGAAACCCCTCCTCAACAGAGCCATCATGGGTACGTATCCACCCGGTTCTACCTTTAAGACCGGTCAGGGTCTCACCTTCCTCACCGAGGGAATCATCGACTCCACCACCCGCTATCCGTGCTACAGGGGCTTCGTGACGAGGGGCATGCGTGTGGGCTGTCACTCCCACGGTTCGCCACTGCCTCTTGTGCCTGCCATTGCCACGTCGTGCAACGCGTTTTTCTGCTGGGGCTTGTACTATATGCTCACCAACACCAAGAAATACGGCACCCTGCAAAATGCCATGGACACGTGGCGTGACTATATGGTGAGTATGGGTTTCGGCTATAAGCTGGGCATCGACCTCCCGGGCGAGAAGCGCGGGATGATCCCCAATGCGACCTATTACGACAAGGCCTTCAAAGGCAACTGGAACGCGCTCGGCGTGATCAGTATCTCCATCGGCCAGGGTGAGGTGACGCTCACACCGCTGCAGATAGCCAATCTCTGTGCCACCATCGCCAACCGTGGCTATTATATCACGCCCCATGTGGTCAAGGAGATCGAAGACGGCCACATCGACACTCTCTATACCAAGAAGAAATATACGAAAGCCAGCCGCCAGGCTTACGAGCTGGTGGTGAAAGGTATGCGGCGCGCTGTGCTCGGCGGTACGTGCAAGGGAGCCAACCGCCGTGATTTCGCTGTTTGCGGCAAGACGGGTACCGCTCAGAACCGTGGCCGCGACCACTCTGTGTTTATGGGTTTCGCTCCGATGGACCAGCCCCGTATAGCCATTGCCGTCTATGTGGAGAATGGCGGTTTCGGTGCCACTTTCGGCGTTCCTATCGGTGCGCTGATGATGGAGCAATATATCAACGGCAAGCTCACCGAGGGCTCCCAGCGGCAGGCCTCAAGAATACAAAGTCAGCATCTGAAGTATGGCACAAAAGACAGATAGACAACCTGGAGTGCTTCACTCCATCGACTGGTGGACCATCGGCATCTATATGGCTCTGCTCGTTTTCGGGTGGATGAGTGTGTGTGGTGCGAGCTATTCTTTCAGCGACCCCGACATTCTCAGCCTCTCCACACGTTCGGGCATGCAGATCGTGTGGATCGGCACGTCTATCTGCCTGGGATTCGTGCTTGTCATGCTCGACGACCGCTATTACGACACCTTTGCCTACGTGGTGTATGTCATCCTGCTGGTGCTCCTTTTTGCCACTATCTTCAATCCCCACCAGATCAAGGGCTCCAGGTCTTGGCTCGTGCTGGGGCCGCTGCGTGTGCAGCCGGCCGAGTTTGCCAAGTTTGCCACTTCTCTGGCTATCGCCAAGTTTATGAGCACCTATGGATACAATATCCACCGTATGCGCGACTTTTTCGCCTCGTGTGCCATCGTGCTGGTGCCCATGGCCTTTATCGTGCTGCAGAAGGAGACAGGCTCGGCGCTGGTCTACCTTTCCTTCTTCCTCATGTTTTATCGTGAGGGGATGCCCGGCAGCATCCTGTTCACAGGTGTCGCCATGGTGGTCTATTTTGTCGTAGGCATACGCTATGAGCAGATTTTGCTGTGGGACACGCCCACGTCATTGGGCAAGTTTGTCGTGCTCCTGCTCATCCAGCTGTTTTCCGCCGGCATGGTGTATATCTATTGCGACGACAAGCGCAAGGCCATGAACATAGCGGCCCTTGCGCTGGGGGTCACCCTGGTGTTTCTGCTTTTCTCGGAGTATGTGATACCTTTCGATATCGTATGGATACAGCTGCTGCTCTGTGCGGTGCTGATCGGTTTTTTCATGTATCAGGGTCTGAGCATGCGTCTGGGCAATTATCTCTATATCGCGCTGTTCACACTGGGTAGTATCATCTTCTTTTATTCGGCAAGCATCGTGCTCAACAACGTGATGCAAGAGCATCAGCGCACGCGTATCAATGTGCTGCTCGGACTGGAAGACGACCTGGCCGGTGCGGGATACAATGTGCATCAGAGCGAGATAGCGATCGGCAGCGGCGGCCTGCGTGGCAAGGGTTTCCTCAATGGCACACAGACCAAGCTGAAGTTCGTGCCCGAGCAGGATACCGACTTCATCTTCTGTACGGTGGGAGAAGAGGAGGGCTTCCTGGGTTCTGCCGGTGTGCTCCTGCTGTTTCTGGCTCTGATATTACGGTTGATAGTGCTGGCCGAGCGTCAGCCGTTCAAGTTTGGCAGGGTCTATGGATATTGCGTGGTGAGCATCTTCCTCTTCCATGTGTTTATCAATGTGGGCATGGTGCTCGGACTGACGCCTGTCATTGGCATCCCTTTGCCGTTTTTCAGCTATGGCGGCAGCTCGCTGTGGGGTTTCACCATCCTTCTTTTCATTTTCCTGCGCATTGACGCCAGCCGCAACCTAATCCGCACTTGAGGGTGGAAGATACACTTTCAGTCCGATGTCAGAGATGCCTTTGACCCTGCGTCGGCTCATGTTGTGTCGTATCTTCATGTAGATGGAGTCGCCTTTCTCCAGTCGGATGGTCTTGTATGGGATTTCCATCTGGTGCAGGTTGACGCCTGTGCCGTATATCCTGCCGTCTTCGTCGTAGATGGCGAGGCGCATCGTGTCGCGCTTGAAGAAGTTTCTGCCCGCCTGCGTGGTAGAGATGATGTTTTGCTCTACGATGAGGTCGAGCGTCCTGAAGGGGTAGTCGGCATTGACCCTGATCCCGATAATCTCTGTGTAGTAGCCGGACGAGGCAGCTGACGGGATGTTAAAGTCGGTGAAGTCGTTGCGCTCCCATCCATCGATGTCTATGGCGTGATACTCATAGAATCCGATGTGGTCGAAGCATGATACAAAAGCTGCCGTCGCAAAGATTGCGACGGCAAGATGTGACAGGTATTTCGTTTTACAGGCAAGCATTAATTTTCGGTTTGAACATTTTTCTCTTTCGCCTTGGGCGGTGTGGCATTGCCGGTGGCGGATGGTCCTCGCTTGCCTCTGCGTTGTGGGGCTGTAGGGGCTTGTGGTTGAGCGGCCTGAGTGTTCTGAGTATTCTGAGAATTCTGAGTACTCCGAGTATTCCGAGTATTCTGAGTACTCCGAGTGTTCTGAGGTTGGTCGGCGGACTGTTGCTGTGCGGGCTTTGCGGCTGCCGCGTTTTCTCCTTTACCACGTTTGGGCTTGCCTTTTGCCGCGCCGGGTTGTGGGGTGGCCTGCTTCTTCTTTTTCTTCTTGGCTTTGTCAAATCGGGTGATGCTCTCTCCGGCCAGCAGGTCGATGGGCTTGTCGGATGCTTTCCTCTGCCCGTCATCTTGCAGGGAGAGCGGTTTCTCGCCGCGTTTGTTCATCTCGATGATGGCTTTGGCGCGGTCGGCGGTGATGGTCTCCATATTGGCCGGCACGCCTTTCTCGGTAGAGTAGGTCACCAGCCCGGCGAGTATGTCGCTCTTGAACATGAAGTAGTCGCTGTCTTGGGTCTGGAGCACGATGTCCTTGGCCGGTATCTTTCTTCCCGCCTCGATGTAGTTGTCCACTTCGTAGTTGAGGCAGCATTTCAGTTTGGCGCACATGCCTGCGAGCTTCTGCGGATTGACGGAGATGTCCTGGTAGCGTGCGGCGTTGGTGCTCACGCTGATGAAATTCTTCATCCATGTGGCACAGCAAAGTTCCCTGCCGCACGGTCCTGTCCCTCCGATACGTCCGGCTTCCTGTCGTGCGCCGATCTGTTTCATCTCTATACGCACATGGAAGGTCTCGGCCAGCACCTTGATGAGTTGGCGGAAGTCTACGCGCTCGTCTGCGATGTAGTAGAAGATGGCTTTGTTGCCGTCGCCTTGATATTCCACGTCGCCGATTTTCATGTCCAGTCCCAGGTCTTTGGCTATCTGCCTGCTCTGTATCATGGTATTGTGCTCACGGCTTTTTGCCTCCTCGTATTTTTCCATGTCTACGGGTTTGGCGAGTCTGTAGATCCGCTTGATGTCGTCTGTCGACTTCAGGTTGGCTTTCTTGATCTGCAGTTTCACCAGTTCTCCCGTCAGAGTCACCACACCGATGTCGTGTCCTGGGTTGGCCTCTACGGCCACGATGTCTCCCTTGTTGAGATCCAGGTTATTCACATTGTGGTAGTATCCCTTGCGGGTGTTCTTGAACTGCACCTCCACCAGGTCTGTGGTCTTGGTGTTGCCTGGTATGTCGGCGAGCCAGTCGTAGGTGTTGAGTTGCTTGTCCTGTCGCCCCACGCCTTTACGGCACAGCCCACGGTCGGAGCAGGGGCTTATCTTGAATTTCATGTCTTTGTAGTCCATAATACTGTTGAAAAGGGAGTTAGTATATATATAGGGTCGGTTCAGCGACGTTTCGGCAGGGCTTTGGTCAGTTGCAGCGCGAAGTCAAAGAAGAGGATTTTCGCGTTGGCGTTCTGTCCGATGTCTCTGATCGACTCGTCTATCATTTCCGACAGGATGATCACGTTGTCTTCGTTGATATAGGGTGAGAATTTCTTGATGAATTGTTCTTCCTCCAGGGTGAGGTAGCTGAGCTCGGCGATGTGGAAGTTGTACATGAAACTTTCTCTCACCATGCGATGGAAAAAGCGCAGCATGCGGCGCTGCTTCTCGCGTCCCAGCTCATAGCATGAGATGCTCCAGTCTTTCATGCCGGCGATGTCGCGTGTCAGTGCGAGCCGGTTGATTTGGATGAAGAGGTCGAGGAATGTGCGGTTTTCGTTGTCGGCGTCGAGTGTCTGCAGGGCTTTGGTCCAGCTGCCTCCTGCCACACGTGCGATGCGGTGTGCGGCTTCGTTGTCTATTCCCCGCCGCTCGTTGAGCGCATGTTCGATGTCTTCGGTGCTGATGCCCCTGATGTCGAACCGCTGTGTGCGGCTGCGTATGGTCTCGAGCAGCAGTGCGGGCTCCTCTGTCACGAGCAGGAACACGGTCTGCGACGGCGGTTCCTCGATGAGTTTGAGCAGCTTGTTGGCACTGGCGTCATTCATTCGCTCAGGCAGCCATACCAGTGAGATTTTGTATCCCCCCTGACTTGACTTGAGGTTGAGCTTGCGTGAGATCTCGTCGCTTTCCTTCACGGTGATGATAGCCTGCTGGCTGGTGGCATTCATCTGTGTGAGCCACTGGTCGATGGTGAAGTAGGGGCCGTTGGCGATCATCTCGTGCCACTCCCGTGTGAAGTCGTCGCTCACGGGCTTGTAGTCGGAGGAGGAGTTGGAGGGTTTGATCACGGGATAGGTGAAGTGCAGGTCGGGGTGTGCCCATTTGCGCAGCATGGTGCATTGCGGGCAATGCTCACAGCAGTCGCCGTCATGCCGGTTCTGGCATAGCAGGTAGGAAGCGAAAGCCATGGCGAGTGCCATTTTCCCGCTGCCTGCCGGTCCGCAGAAGAGCATGGCATGAGGCACCCGTCCTTCCTCCACAAGTGTTCTCAGACGAGCTTTTGCATCTTCCTGGCCTATGACTTCATCAAATCTCATGTTTTCTGACCTATGGCTATCTCAAATCTTATTACTCAGTTTCCTGTCTTTTTATCAAGAATGATAGAATGAAAGAATGATTCGGATACTTCTATTCTTATCACTTGTTGTCTTTGGCTCCTCTATCCCCTCATCAGCCTGTTGGCCACTTCCTTGACCGATTCGACGGCGGAGACGGTGTAGAAATGGATGTTGTTGACCCCATGTGCGTAGAGTTCGCGGCATTGTGCTGTCGACCATTCTATGCCCAGTTGGCGTGCGTCTTCGTCGGTCTTGCATTTGAGCACCTCGGAGGCCAGGGCTTCAGGGATGTCGCAGTGGAAAGTCTTGGGCACCATGGTGAGCTGTGAGAGCTTCGCAAAGGGTTTGATGCCTGGTATGATGGGTATGGTGATGCCCATCCTGCGTGCTTTATCGACGAAGTCGAAGTATTTCTGATTGTCATAAAAGAGTTGTGTCACGGCGTATTCCGCGCCGAGGTCCTGCTTTTCTTTCAGGTGCATCATGTCCTGCTCCATATTGGGAGCCTCTTCATGCTTTTCCGGGTAGCATGCCACTCCGTAGTGGAAACGGTCTCCTGGGTGCTTGATGGCAGTGCCGTCGGCGAAGAAGCCCTCGTTGAACCGGTTGACCTGGCGTATGAGGTCTGTCGTGTGTGTATGTCCTCCCGGTGTGGGTGTGAAAGTCTTGTCGTCTTTGGCCTTGTCGCCACGTAGCAGCAGCAGGTTGGTGATGCCGAGAAATTGCAGGTCGAGCAGTTCATACTCTGTGTTCTCTATGGTGGTGCCGCTGCAGATGATATGGGGTATGACGGGGATGTCGAATTTGTTTTGGATGGCGGCTGCGATGGCGATGGTGCCAGGGCGTCGTCTTACACGCCGGCGCTCAAGCAGTCCGCTCTCCAGTTCTTTGTACACAAACTCACTGTGATGGGTCGTGATGTTGATATAGAGCGGATCGAGCTCTCGCAGGATTTCTATCGTGCGGAAGAGGCTGTCCGTGCCGTTGCCTTTCAGCGGCGGCAGTACTTCGAAGGAGAAATGGTGTCCCTGGGCATTCAGCCCCAGTATCTCTGTCAGACTCATAAATTGTTTTTAATATGCTTTTGTCTGCAAAGTTACTAAAAACGAGTGAAATGGGAAAGGAAAGCTTGCTTTTCTTTCCCATTTACTGCTGCATGGGATTATGGGGGGATGGGCTTGATGGGCTTGATGGGCTTTGTGGGCTTGATGGGCTTTATGGGCTTTGTGGGCTTGATGGGCTTT
>CAMIYC010000051.1 GCA_946402905.1 uncultured Prevotellaceae bacterium
CCTTATATTCATAGCGGCTGGATTACAAATCCAGCCGAGCGTGAAATCCAGCCGAACGTGAGAGCGTGAGAAACTTCAGTTAGTTATATTTAATGAATTGAATTTAGCCTGCAATTCGGAAATAAAAATAAAAACTTCGTTTTCATTTTGTATTTCGCTCATTTTGGATAAATTTCTCTCGCTCAGAAATACAAATTTATTAGTATTTCTTTCGCTTACTCGAAATTTTGCACTAAATTTGCAGTGAAATGTATATTTCAGCTTTTGAGAAAAGGCAAATGCGCCGAAAAAGCGTGTATCTTAAAGCGAATCGCGAAAGGATAAGACTATGACAAGAAAATTGTTGGCACTGCTCTTAGTGGTAGCTATCGTTGGACTGGCAGTGTATTTCGTCGGGCAGGGATCTGTCCGGGAGGATGATCATGGGCACTTCTTGCCTGCCGATACGGTGACGATGAAATCAGCTAAGCCCGTGGTGAGAATCTATATGGAAAACTCCGGAAGTATGAACGGCTATGTGACCACCAATTCACAGTTCAAGAATGCCCTGGGGCACCTCATCACCAAAGCCGACGGGTTTTATGCCGGCACGCAGCTGAGCTTCATCAACCAGGGCATCTACCACACGCCTATGTGCGACGACCTCGACAATTTCGTGCTCAACCTCAATCCCGCTTCCATGCAGGTGGGCAATACCAGTAGCACCGATATCAACAAAATCTTCAAGATGATACTCGAACGCACCTCCAAAGACACTATCTCGGTGCTCGTGAGCGACTGTATGTACGATGTCGACAACGTGGGCAACCTGCTCTCTGCAGCCGCCAGCAGCACCACCGGCACTTTCATGAAGTCGATCCGGAAGGCACAGGAGGCCAAGGAGGAGTTTGCTTGTATCATCATGCAGTGCATGTCGGAGTTCAGTGGCAATTATTACGAGGGCAACCAGGCCATACCCTGCAATTCGGAGCGCCCCTACTATGTGATCGTGATGGGCAACAAAAAGCAGGTGATGGACTTCGACAGCCACATGGAACTGAAAGACACCTCGACAGGACTGCCGGGTATGAAGCACAAATATATGCTCTCATCGGAGCCTACATGGGAGATTGACCACATGACCGCACGCACATACACCAGCCATTTCACCAATGCCCTGCGCATACAGGCACATCATGACGGGCTGAATATCCGTAAGATCACCACCGACCACGACAAGCCATACCTGAAACTGGCCCTTGGCCTGGGCGTGTCTCAACTCTTTGCCGACGATACCTATCTGCTCGACAAGGATAATTACACCGTCTCGCCATCACAGTTCCAGATTGTGGAGGTCACCGACAAGGCTAAGTTCACCGAGTGCGACTTCTTCCGTCATCCCATCTGTGTGCAACTGCGTACTGCTGGTCAGGAATATGCGCCGCAGATAACACTCAGCCTGAAAAACCAGATACCCGCGTGGGTCAGAGAGTGCAGTTACAATGAGCGGCGTGCTACCTTACCGCCCGCACATCAGTCTTATGCCATCTATGAGATGGTGGAAGGCATCTACGGCGCTTTCTACAATACAAAAGAAGGAAACAACAAAGACCTCTTCCGTCTGACACTCCATATCGACGGATATGAGTAGAGCAACTCGTCAACTGAAACAACTTGTCAACTTGTCAACTTGTCAACTGAAATAACTTGTCAACTTGTCAACTCGTCAACTCGTCAACTTGTCAACTGAAATAACTTGTCAACTTGTCAACTCGTCAACTTGTCAACTGAAATAACTTGTCAACTCGTCAACTTGTCAACTCGTCAACTAAAAAAATATGAACTTTATCACAGAAATATTTGAATTGTTCGGCGCCGCTTATTTAGGCGACTTTTCCAAGTACATGTTCCAGGCCGGAGCCTACTCCACAGCCTTCTTTGTGATGCTCCTTGTGCCGGTAGTTGTGGCTTTCGTCTATTATATCGTGCTCGACAACATCCTGCTGGCACGTTTCAAGAAATGGCTCATTACAGGTATCTGTACCTGTGCCGTGGCAGCTGTCGTCGATATCATCATCGCACATCAGAAGGTGGAAGGATTCACCTTCTCTGCCAATATCATGGACACCACCATCGGCGGTGGCGATTACATGGCTTTTGGATTCATCGTGTTTGTATACAGCGCCATCATTTTCCTGCTCAGTTCTCTGTTGTTGAAAACATTCAGCAGTCGCTGCCGTAACATCCCATTCTGAATAGACCATCTCTCAATCCTTCTTAATAATGAGTAAACTATATATCTTCGGCATCGGTGGCACTGGGGCGAGAGTGTTGCGCTCACTGACCAACCTCCTCGCCTCAGGTGTGTCGCTGGGCAAGGACATCGATACCATCGTCCCTATCATCATCGACCCTGACACCAGCAACGGCGACCTCACACGTACTGTGTCGCTGATGCGGCTGTATCAAAAGATCAGGGCCTCACTCACGTTTGACAACCGTCCTGAGAAGCGGGGCTATTTCCAGGTGGGTATTGATGACATGAACACCAGCTTCCGCCTGCATCTCAACAATGTGGCCAACATGAAGTTCGCCGACTACATCGCATATAGCCGATTCGCCAACCAAGGGCAGGCCGACTCCAATCAGGCCTTGCTCAGCCTGCTTTTCTCAGACAAAAACCTGGCCTGTCCCCTCGACGTGGGCTTCAAGGGCAACCCTAATATGGGAAGCATCGTGCTCAACGATCCCAAAAATACTCAGGCCCTCTTCTCGCTGCTGCAGCATTTCCAGTCGGAAGACCAGATATTCATCATCAGCAGCATCTTCGGAGGTACGGGAGCAGCCGGATTCCCTCTCTTGCAGAAGACGTTCCGTGAGGCGGAGAAGCTTAACATCCCCAACTCTTCGGCCATCGCCAATGCTGCCATCGGAGCAGTAACTGTATTGCCTTATTTCGGACTGAAGGAGGACAAGCAGAGCGAGATCAATATGGAGACATTCATCTCCAAGACGAAGGCTGCGCTGAAATACTATATCGGCAATCTCGATGTAGACAACCTCTACTATATCTGCGACTCCATCAAGAATCGCTATGAGAATGTGGAGGGAGCTACCGAACAGCGCAACAAAGCCCATTTCGTCGAACTGGCCGCCGCTCTTGCTATCGTAGACTTCGCACAGTCACACGTGGAGCACAACCGCATACAGACCAATACGTCATACAGAGAGTTTGCTGTGCGAGGCGATGAGAACCCACTCACGCTCAACGACCTCTGCAGCAACACTTTCAGTAGCGTGGGACGTGAGCTGATCAGTTTCTATCTCTTCTCACGGTTCTACATGGAGCATTTCCATGAGACACGCGACTATGCCTGGGCAAAGACACCGCAGATGAAAGGCGTGAGCTATGGCGACGCTTTCTTCTCCGACCTCGGACAGTTTGTCGAGCAGTTTAAGAACCAGTGGCTCAAGGAAATGTCCGACAACCAGCGCTGCTTCCAGCCCTTCGACCTCTTCACCAATAATGACGATGTGTTTGACACCATCATGCACATTGAGCCGAAGAAAACTACCATGCTCGGACGTATACTGGGTAAAAACCTGAAAGGCTATCCCGCCATAGACACAGAGATCAGTGATGTGTCGATGAAGAAGTTGCGCGGGCTCGACGCCTATAATTATTTCATGACCATCCACGAGGAGGCCATCAACAATGTGATTAAAAAGAAGTATAATATATAAACATGCCATACGTTTTCAGATTTCATAAGGGCAGCGAGACTATTGAGGGCTGGCAGGAGACAGCTCAGCTCGGCACCAAGGACATTGAGGCCATCGACGACCCCAACGGAGCCAAGGCGTCGTTGCCCATCACTTCCATTCCTACACCTTTTGCCGGATTTGAACTGGCCAAGACCGCATTCGGCTATTGTGCCGAGATGGGGGTGAAGGGTACTACTATCTATCACAAAATGGTCTCGGGGGCACTTGATGTGCTGGAGATATTCTTCAATTACAAGACCAAATATGCCAAGTTGTTTCAGATCGTATCATGGGATAAGACCAATGATCTGCAAAGACTGGCTGCTGACGGAGTGCCGGAGCACGCTGCAGTCGCTGCCACGCTGGGGCTCTTCCTCTCACAGGATACCGTGGGCTTCAACTTCGGGCGCATGCAATATATCTATATGCTCAACTATGTGGGGCGCGGAGCTGTGGGGCAGATCAATATCGTGGGTGGCACGTCGCCTACATCGGTGAGCGTGGCGTCGGCCAACGACCTGTCGTATGTCAGTGATGTCTGGCTGAGCAACTACCATCAGGCTTTCCATGCCGATGACGATGGCACTTGGCGCTCGCTCGTGGGACGCGACCGCGAATTCCGCGAGTTTGTATACCTGCTCTCCAAACAGCCCGAGTTTGCCTCACTCTATTCGGAGTTTTACGCCTACGTAGACGCATGTTTCCGTGCCGACAGCGACACTGAATTCAAAAACCGCATGAATGCCATGCAGCCAGGTATGTATGTCAGTATGTATCAGCCGCTTGTATCCGGAAGCAGCCAGCTGATGCTCCCAGGGGATATTCCGCTGATGTGCCTGGCCAATGATCAGATAGCCACGCAGAGTGATTTCCGTATCCTTACCGACGATGACGACCAGCAGGGCGCTCTTCCATTAGTGCTCCCCTCGGAGCCCTATTTTGAACCGGAGATGCGGTATACTACCTCGTTGTGGAACTCACACTTGATGGCACCCCTCGCAGACCCGAGGCCTCTCGAGGAGCGAACGCTGCCTTTCGACTCCACACAATATCCTTATCTCACCACCGACGATGTATTTGAGCCTTATCTGCTCAAGACTCCCTTCCCGGTCAATGACTCGGCATTCTTCACCAACCTGTACCGTGGAAACAACCGCACCGCTGATGAGTGTCAGTACCTGTTGCCGCTCAAACCTGCCATCTTGCGTTATCTCTCGGTGAAGACCCTGACAGGATATGCAGGCAACAGTTCAAAGCCGGTCTTCCAACTCAACGAGATGCCCGACGGACGTGTACAGGCAGTCATCAACATACCCGTGCAGAAGGGACGCTTTGTCTCGCTCCATCGCGAGTATACCACCGCACAGGTAGAGCCTGACCCGAAACGGCTCATCTGGCCCATCATGGAGTGCCGGTTCGACCTTTTCCTTTTCCCCTCATATCATATCGACGACCCCAGCCTGGAGAAACCCCAGCGCATCTATGTGGTCGACGAGGACACGGCGGGCTACAAGAAAGATCAGTATCAGTACAGCGTCTATGCCTATCGTGACTATGCCGGCGAACCGCTCAGGCACACGCTTGTGGAGCGTGCCGACAAACGGCAGCAGTTCCTCACCTCTAAGTATTTCTGTCTCAATGAGGAGTTCGACTATCTGGTGGTGAGCAATACCATTGCAAGCGGCATCCTGATACCGCTCTACCGGAAGATACGGCAGGGGAGCAAGATTTTCGACTTCGCCATCGACTTCGGCACCACCAATACGCATATCGAGTATCGGAGCGACACCGACGAGGAGCCGAAGCCTTTCACGATAACCCCTGACGAGGTACAGGTGCTCACGCTCAACTCATGTTCTCGCCGTGCCGTGGAGATGATCGACCAGGAAGGACTGGAGTCTTTCTATGGCGGACCTGCACAGAGCTTCATGCAGGAGTTTCTGCCTGTGCTCGTAGGTGAGGGCGAGATTGCGCGTTTCCCCATGCGCACCAATCTCTGCTACCGCAGCGGACATAGTGTCGAGGGGCGCGATATTTTCCCTCTGGCCGACTATAATATCGGCTTCCATTATGAGAAGGAAGATACCTATGACTACAATGAGACAAGACCCGACCTTAAATGGGACAGCAGCCGTGGAAACAGTCTGCTCATAGAGGCATATTTTGAAGAATTGCTGATGCTCATCCGCAACAAGGTGTTGCTCTCTGGAGGCTTCCTCAGCCGCACGGGCATCACATGGTTCTATCCCGTCAGTATGCAGCCCTATCAGATTTCCAATCTTGAGAGTTCGTGGAACAAACTTTGCCGCCGGCTCATCGCGCCGCAGGGATACAAACTGCAGAAGGTGGCTGAGTCGCTGGCCCCATATTATTACTATACCAAGAAGGAGGATGTAGATGCTGAGAGCCGTCCTGTTGTGTCGATGGACATCGGGGGCGGCACCACCGACTTTGTGGTCTACCACCGTGGCAATACGGCTCAGTTGATCTCATCGGTGCGTTTCGCCGGCAACAACATCTATGGCGACTTCCTTGGACGCGGACCGGAGCATAATGGCTTCGTACTGGCTTTCGCTCCCGACTTCGATGCGCGGTTGCGCGATATCAGTGGCGTGAGTGATGTATATGCCAAGTCTAAACGCAACAGCGCGGAGTTTATCTCTTTCCTCTATTCGCTCGACAACAACCCGCGGATGGTGGGCAAAGGGGTGTCGTTTTCAGAAGAGTTGCGTGCCAATCAGGAGCTGCGTGTCGTGCTACTGCTCTTCTATTCTGCCGAAATATATTATGCTGCCCGCCTGCTGAGGATGAAAAAGCTGGGCACACCTGCCTATATCACCGTCAGCGGCACTGCTTCCAAGGTGCTGTCACTTATCGGCAGCATCGACGCCTTGCAGAGTCTGGCCACCCATATCTTCAACGACATGCTGGGCGACAAGGGCAGGGTAGAGCTGAAGCTGGTCGACAACCCCAAGGAGATCACCTGCAAGGGTGGCCTTAATATGAGGCAGCGTTATGTGGTAGACGATGTCGAGGCCATCACGTGTTTCTGCACCGGTTCGGAGACGCTCGACCAGATCAGTGTGCCACGCTATAAGGATATCACCGACGCAGTGCGCGCTGAGGTGTTGAAGGCTTATGATGAGTTCGTAGATTATTTCTTCCAGCTTAACCAGCAGTATAGCTTTGCCAAATACTTCGGCGTGTCCAACGAACGTGAGTTCTCACGTTTCCGCTCCGTACTCACAGAGAAGGCAGAGCAAGACTTCAACAAGGCCATCGAGGTGCGACGCGACAGCCTGACCGACGAAGAGAACCCTGAGCTCAAAGACTCGCTCTTCTTCATACCGCTCACCGGCGGCATCAGTCGTCTGGCACTATATATCGCGCAGAATTCATAAGGCGGGTATCAATACCCGCCAGTAAGTTTAACCGTCAACCCAGTCTTGCCTTATGGAGACGATATTGTCATTATTCGTATTGTTCCTGGCCATCGCATACGTGGAGTACCGCATGAAGTCAGTGCGGCGCGACAGTGCAGACGACCGCACTGATGCCAAAGATTATTTTGCCACCAAGGAGGAAGTGAGAAATGCGATCAGAAAACTCAATGAGCAGATGGCAGAGTTTCATGCTGCCACAGAGGAGCGCATGGCTTCGCTGGAGGAAAAAGCATTCTTTACCCCTGCCGGTGAGGAGAAAACGGTCGCTCCCGCTGATGTGGAGGAGGAGCAATCCGACCCTTCCGTGGTCTATTTCCGCTGGCCCGCCGATGACGGCTCTTTCAATGACAGTCAGCGGCAGACCGTCCAGACTGAAGAGACCTATTATCTCTTCCGTCTCGATGACAGCCGCACCCGTGCAGAATTTTCTTTTGTCACCATGAGCGACACGCAATTGAGCAAGGCCAACAACAGTTCGAAAAAATACATCGAGCGGGCTTGCAACTTCGCAGGTGCCAAGTCAGGACGCTACGCATGCACGCCCGGCCGTGCCCACCTGGAGCGCGGACGCTGGATCATCGATCAGAAAGCACGTATCGAGTATATGTAATACCCTGATACGTGCCTTTTCTAATACAACTATTCAAACTATAGACGTTATACACACAATTGTTGTTATTCATACTAATTGCCTGATTGTTAAATAGTAAAATGAAAAACCTACGATTCTATTTGTTTGCTTTCGTCTGTTGCTGTATGTATGCTTTGCGCGCACAGACGATGGAGCCAAACCTAAAATTCGGTGAACCTACTAAGGAAGAACTCACGATGACGGAGTATGCACCCGACAAGGATGCCGAGGCTGTCGTGCTCTGCCAGACCACCCGTGTGTGGTATGATTTCATGGTCAGTGACTTCAAATTGTTTACAGAGGTCAAGACGCGCCTGAAGGTGCTCAAACCGGAAGGCGTGGACTGTGCAAATGTCAAGGTGGTATACTATGAGAATGAGAATTTGCGTACATCCCGTGAGGTCATCACCGGACTGAAGGCTTTCGCCTATAATATGGAGAATGGCAAGCTGGTGAAGACCAAGATGGAGAATGTATCGGTGTCGAGGGAGCGTATCGACAAGTCGAGGATGCTTCTCAAGTTTTCTGTTCCTCAGGTGAGAGAAGGCACTGTCATCGAGTATCAGTATAGGAAAGAGAGCGACTTCTATTATAATATAGACACTTGGTATGCACAGGAAAGTATCCCAGTGGCTTATGCCAGCTATGAACTCACGATACCGGAGTATTTCAGGTTTAATGTGGAGCAGAGTGGGAATTCAATCATGGAGAATACCAATGATCAAGTGTCGGTATCTCTGGGCGGCGGAACCAGATGCACGGGGTCTAAATACAAGTTTGTGGCCAGGCAGTTGCCTGCAATGAAAGATGATGATTTCGTGTTTTGTGTGCGTGACTTCTATAATAAGGTGTCGGCTGAGCTGAGAGGAATAGAAGTGCCAGGGAGTATTTACAAAGATTTCACCGACAGCTGGGAGCATATCGCACAGCAACTCTTGGATGATGACGACTTTGGCCACCGTGTGAAGCACACCTGCCCCATCAAGGATCTGGTGCCGGCCAGCGGTGCCAGTAGCAAGACGGATGTGAAGGAAAAAGTGGCGGCCATTGCGGGTGAGTTGCGCAAAAGGCTGAAGTGGGATGGCTCTTATGCACTTTATGGAAATCCTGCCTCAAAGGTCATCAAGGATGGCACGGGCAGCAATGCCGACCTCAATTTCATCCTGTTGAGTGCTTTCGCCGAGGCAGGACTTGAGGCGCATCCCGTCGTGATGAGCCACCGACAGAGAGGACGTCTGCCCATCACCCATCCTTCTATCGACCGTCTCAACACTTTCGTGGTGGGGGTGGTCGATGGCGAGAAGATACATTATGTGGATGCGTCGGCAGAAGATGGATATGTCGATGTCCTGCCACCTTCTTTGCTCCCCGGACAGGCCCTGATGCTCTGTGGTGATGGGGTGGTGAAGAATATAGACCTGCAGTCTCTCGATGGTGCCAAGCAGAATACTTCTATTGAGTGCACCCTGGCAGCCGACGGACACATGGAAGGCCAGTATGTCTCTCAACTGATAGGCCATGCCGCCTCTTCCGCCAGACAGTCGTTTCGTGCGGCTCAGGACAGTGTGAGCTTTGTCAACAAGGAGGCTGAGGAGGCGGGTGTCAGCATAGACAGCTATCAGATGGATGGCCGCAATGACTACTCGCCAAAGGTCACCGTGCATTATCATTTCAGCAAGGCTTTTGATGCAACGGCAGATCATATCTATCTCAAGCCACTCGTCATCTCTTTCATCGACGACAACCCCTTCAAGAGCGAGAGGCGTCTGCTGCCTGTGGAGTTCCCTTACAAACACTTGATCAACACCAATGTGGTCATCCATTTGCCAGAAGGCTACTCTGTTGAGGAAAAACCACAACCATTGATATTGAAAACTGATGACAATGGAGCCAATTTCCGCATCAATTATGTGGCACAAGGACAGGATCTCCTGGTGCAATGTCGTATGGCCGTCAATAAGATGTTTTTCGCGTCCAACGAATATGAATACCTCAGAAAGGTTTTCGACGCAGTGCAGCAGAAAACCGACGAGATGCTCGTACTGAAAAAAGACTAAGACGATGATCGACTCTATGCTTTTCACATGCCGTGCGTACATTGTGACCGTCCTGATGCTCGTCATGACCGTCGCTGCGCAAGGCCAGTCGGCCGACGCCCTGGTCGAAAGCGAGACCAACCGGGTGGAGGTGACTCCAGCGGGGGGATATTCCTGGAGCCTGGAGCGAAGTGTGCGGATATATCATGAGCGAGGTGCGCATCATGCCTGCTTCTCTATGTATATGGACGACGACATGACACTGGACAAATTCCAGATGACGCTGACAGACCCAGCCGGAAATACCTTGCGTACGGTCAAGCAAAAAGAACTGCAACGCACAGAACTTTCAGAAGGACTGGCATCCGATGGCTATATGATGTTTCTTGATGTCACACCACCCACCTATCCCGTAGTCGTATCTTATAGCATGAGGGTGACTTCGCGTCGCAACAACCTTTCCTTCCCCGCTTTCATGCCGGTTGATGCGTATGGCATGTCGGTGTCGAATGCGTCTTATGAGATACTCTATCCGCAAGATTATCCTCTGAGGTATCAGGTGGTCAACAGCGGTATCACGCCTGAGAAAAGCATCAAAGACGGCAAGTGCAGTCTGCTTTTCCATATAGACCGGTTCGAGGCATACTCTTATTCTGATTATGGGTTGCCTCTGCTGGAGAAAGTGCCAAGGGTATATTTCGCACCGCAACGGTTCACCTTTTATAAGACTGACGGACAGCTTGACACGTGGAGAGATATGGGACGATGGGTCTATGACATCTCACGGGGGCGTGATCAGTTGCCAGAGGCGGCCGTCGCTCAGGTGAAAAGTCTCGTAGAGGGATGTGTCAGCGACCGCGACAAGGTGGCTGCCATCTATCGTTTCCTGGGTGAGACCACTCGCTATGTGAGTGTGCAGCTGGGTATCGGTGGCTATCAGCCGATGTCGGCAGCCGACGTCTGGAGGCTGGGCTATGGCGACTGCAAGGCATTGTGCAATTATATGATGTCGATGCTCCGTGTGGTGGGGGTGGAGAGCCACTGTGTCTCTATCAGTACAAAAGAGAGGCGATTGCTTGCCGACTTCCCCAATTTCCAGCAGATGAATCACATGGTGCTGGAGGTGCCCCTCGCAGACGACACGCTCTGGGTGGAGTGCACCAATCCGCAGTTGCCCCTGGGCTATGTACACGACGACATATCAGGGCACGAAGCACTTGAACTGTCGGAGCAGGGCGGGTGCTTGGTGACGCTGCCAGAATATCCCGACACGGCCAATCTGAATATCACCGAGGTGGTAATAGATTTGCAAAACGATGGTTATGCCCAGGTACATGTGAGCGAGGAGTTTCGCTGCCATCGCTATCTGGGATTGGTCGCTTTGACAAAAATGGATGACCAAAAGCGGCGAAAGGTCATGCGCGATATTTATCTCTTGCCACAGGCCGAAATCGACTCTTTGAGCGTGAGAGAGAACAAGATTCCTTATGCCATGCCTGTTTTGTCGTACGACCTCTATGCAAGAAGCCGCTATGCCAGTGTGTCGGGCAGTCGTCTGTTTGTTCCCGTCAATCCGCTTCATAAGAACTACACGGCAGCCATCGACAGCCATGTGGCGCAGGAGTTGTATGTGGCTCATGGCCGGCGCAATGTCGAACGCATCGTCCTGACGCTGCCCGATGGCTATGAGACCGAGTCTTTGCCATCTGCCGTCGAAATGGACGAGCCTTTTGCCTCATTCAAGTCTTCCGTGACAGCGCAGGGGCGGCAGGTCGTCATCGTCAACGACTATCTCATACACCATGGGGTTTATCCAGGTGTGGCGAAGGCGTTCAACGAATTCCAGAAAAAAGTAGGCGATGTCTACAATAAGAAGTTAATCCTGAAAAAACAATAATCCTCTATCGGCTATTTGTGTTGTTTAGGACAAGAAACCACGAAATGATCCGAATTACAGTCTTTGTTTTGGCGAAGATGATCAATTGTAGAGACGTCACAATGTGGCGTCTCTACATAGTGGAATGAGGGCAGAAAAGACTCCCCCTAAATGGGGAGAGGCCGGGGAGGAGGTCAGTTGACCCCCTCTCTTTTTCTTCTTGTGTGTGTGGAGTAGCCATACACAGCCACCACCACAAAACAGATGAAAGGCAGTATAAACGACAGATTGACGGCGGGGTATCCGCCAATGCTGCCCTGGTCGATGATGTAGGCTTGGAGCGGAGGCAATACAGATCCGCCGAGGATGGCCATGATAAGACCTGCCGCGCCAAACTTCGCATCGTCGCCCAGTCCGTCGAGAGCTATGCCGTAAATGGTGGGGAACATCAGCGACATGCAGCCGCTCACGCATACCAGGCAGTAAAGGCCCAGACGGTTCTGGAAAACGATCACACCCAGCGTGAAGAGCATCCCCAGGCAGGCGAAGATAGTCAGAAGTTTGGCCGGCTTCAGCCACTTCATGAGATAGGTGGCAATGAAGCGTGAGCAGATGAAGAAAAGCATGGCGTAGATATTGTATTGCTGCGACAGCACTTCGGCATCGCGCTCGGCCATACCCTCGCTCATGAAAACCCTTGTGCCATACTGGATGATAAATGTCCAGCACATAATCTGTGCTCCTACGTAGAAAAACTGGGCAATCACACCGTCTCGATAGTATTTCAGAGAGAAGATCCGCTTCAGCGTGGGCAGGAAATGAATGTCATGGCTTTGGTCGCCATTGCGGGGCATCTTTGTGAAGTAGATGATCAGAAACATCACCACAATCACAAGTCCGATAGCCAGATAGGGAGAAACCAGCACGCTGAGGTCTGCTTCTTTCATTGCTGCGAAGTCGGCATCGTTGAGCAGGGCGCGCTCTTCGGTGCTCATGGGGTTGAGACGGGCCTGGATGAAGTTCATGGCCACGAACATGCCGATAATCGACCCGCAAGGGTTGAAACATTGGGCCATGTTAAGCCGACGCGTGGCAGTGCTTTCACTGCCCATGGTGAGGATATAGGGGTTGCAGCTTGTCTCGAGAAATGACAGGCCGCAGGTCATCACGAAGTAGGCGATGAGAAAACAGCCATACACACCTATCATCTTGGCAGGGAAGAACAGCAAGGCTCCGGCGGCATAGAGTCCAAGCCCCATCAGCACACCAGCCTTGTAGGTGTATTTGCGGATGAAGATGGCGGCGGGGAATGCCATGGCGAAATAACCACCATAGAATGCCACCTGCACCAGTGCACCCTCGGTGACATTCATCCGGAATATCTTGGAAAATGCTTTTACCATCGGGTTGGTAATGTCGTTGGCGAAGCCCCAGAGGGCGAAGCAGAACGTGACAAGGATGAATGGGATGAGGAAACTCACACCGTCTTTGGAAAGAATCGAATCGCGTTTCATTTTCATGATAATAAAAATCCCTCCCCACGGGGAGGGATGTATGGGGTTAGTATTCCATCAGTGGCTCAAGTTCTTTGGCTTGGTCGATCATCTTCTGCACTTCGGTCACGCTGGGCACGCGCTTGCAGAGTTTCTTCTCGTTGTTCACTTCTTCCAGTTTGGGCTGCAGATTCTCTGCTTTCCTGTGGCGGAATTCCTTCACCGTGTCTACGCCTGCAGCTTCGAGCAGCTCGGAGAACTGTGGGCCGACACCGTCGATACGCATCAGGTCGCAGTGGTTGCTCCAGGTGAGGATGAGCTTCGGAGAGATTCCAGTCTCTTCGGCCAGGGCCTTGCGGCCGGCGGGCTTGGCACATTTCTCAAGCAGGTCTTTGTCGGTGTTGATGCCTGCTGCTGTCAGTTTCTCTGCATAGGCGGGGCCGATGCCCTCAATGTCGATAATCTTGTAAATCATGGTCGTTATTGTTTAAGTGAGTAAAAGATAATGGTCTATAGTATTATGCAAATATAGTCAAAAGGATTGACATGGACGCATGGGGAATGCTTTTTATAATAAATTTTAACTAATTCGTTTTTTTCTGTGTCGAAAAACAGTGGTAATCCATTTTTTTTGTCTATCTTCGTAGCGAAAAACTACTAAACACTCAAAAATGGGAATTGTTATCGGTATTGACGTCGGCATCAGTACGACGAAGATAGTGGGTATCAGGGATATGATCGTGCTCTCGCCTATGCGAATCACAGCAGCCGACCCTGTCACCTCACTCTATGGAGCTTTCGGCAAGTATATCTATGAAAACCATATCGAACTGAAGGATATTGAGCAGGTGATGCTCACCGGGGTGGGAAGTGCCTATATAGACAAGCCTCTGTATGGGTTGCCTACACAGAAATCAGAGGAATTCGTGGCCGACGGACTCGGGGCGCGCTTTGAGTCGGGCATCGACAAGGCCATCGTGGTGAGTATGGGCACCGGCACCTCGCTCGTGCTTTGCAAGGGCGACGAGATACGCCATATTGGAGGTATCGGTATGGGGGGCGGCACGCTGGCCGGACTCTCGAGAGTCATCCTGCAGACCTCCGACATCAAGCAGGTGTCGGCCCTCGCCATGCACGGGGATATCTCCAAGGTCAATCTGTCTATCGGTGACATTAGTGCCCATGCCCTGCCCGGACTTCCCATGGACGTCACGGCGTCTCTCTTCGGTAAGGCGCAGACCGATGCCGCCAAGGAGGATATCGCCGTGGGCCTGATACACATGGTGCTGCAGACCATCGGCAGTGCGGCGGTGCTCTCGGCACTCAACACCGACATACGCGAGTTGGTGCTCATCGGCAATCTGACCCTGCTGCCACAATGCCGCGATGTCTTCCCCATCATGGAAAAGCTCTATCAGGTGCATTTCAATATCCCGAAATACTCACAGTTCTGCACCGCCATCGGCGCAGCTCTCGACTATATTTATAAAATAGAAGGCTGAGACATGTGGGATAAAGGATTCTCACAACCTCTTAACCCTTAAAACCTTACAACCTCAATAACCTCAAAACAAAAAACATGGGAAGTTTCTTAGAAGAAATCATCAAGGGCGGACTGGGCAACGTGTTCGGCTCGTCAAAGTCTGATAGCTCCGGCGGACTGGAGGATATCATGAAAGAATTGCAGAAAAAAATGGGAGGCGCTTCGTCCGGCTCTTCTTCTAAAGGCAATAGCGTGGAAGACATCGTCAGGGATATGCAGCAGAAAATGGGTGGTGGCACCACTGACGGTGGAGGCCTGAGTGATGTGGCACGTGAGATACGTCGCAAGATGGGTATGGACACGTCGTCCTCCAACACGGGGTCTTCCACTTCGTCTGGTTCCACTGCGAGCGATGTGGCCAAGGAGTTGCGCAAGAGGATGGGCATAGAGGAAAAAGAAACCTCAACCACCCAGAAGAAGACTAAGAAGGCTGAGCCCGCCGGTGGCGGCATGGGCGATATCTTTGGCAAGATGGGCATCGACCTGGGCAATCTGGGTGGCCTTGCAGAGAGTGTGTTGAAAACGATAGGTCTGGCAGGTAAATCGGTGTAATCATGGAAAAAATCATATCTACAGTGAAACTCATGGCGAAGACCGGATTGTTCTTTGCCAATTGTGACGGAAATTTCGATAAGCGTGAGCATGACTTCATCGATCATTTTCTCAGTGGCATACAGAGTGTGGGCGACATTGACGATGAGTTGAAAAACGATGTGCTCGACACGCTCAACCACCGCTACACCCTTGATGGCATCGTGGAGGAGACCTGCCAGCTGGTCGATGGCTTCAACGATGATGAGCGCAAGGCCATCCTCGTCACGATCAGCCAGTTCGTGCTGAAGGTGCTCTCGAAAGACAAGCGCATCGAGTCGCTCGAACGAGCCAACTACGAGGAATGGAAAAAGAGACTGGATGTAGAATAATCCTTTGATGGTAATGAAAAAATTGATAGTGACTGTCGTGGCTTTCTGGGCCACGACACTCTTTGTTTTTGCCGACGGCCATCTGATCAGCGATCCTGCCCGGCGGCAGAAAGTAGAGCAGGCTTTCGTAGAGAAAATGAGAATGGTGGGCAGCCAGTTCTTCAGTGTCGGTTCTTCTTCACTCACGACTGAGGAGATGGATGCATTGAAGTTCCTGTATGCTTATATGCCGCTGGCTGATGTGACGGATTATCCCACGGCGTTCTATATCGACAATGTGCGGACGTCACTCCGGGCACGGAAGGAGATGGCGTGGGGCGAACAGGTGCCTGAATTGCTGTTCCGGCATTTCGTACTGCCCATTCGCGTCAACAATGAGAATCTTGACAGCTCGCGTATGGTGTTTTATCCCGAACTCAAAGCCAGGGTGGCAGGAATGAGCATGCGCGATGCCATACTCGAGGTAAACCATTGGTGCCACGAGCGAGTCACCTATCAGCCCAGCGACGGACGCACATCGGCGCCCTTGGCTACCATCCGTTCTGCGTACGGCAGGTGTGGCGAGGAGAGCACTTTCACCGTGGCGGCCCTGCGCTCCGTGGGTATTCCTGCCCGTCAGGTCTACACGCCACGGTGGGCACATACCGACGACAATCATGCCTGGGTGGAGGCCTGGGCCGACGGCGAGTGGTTCTTCCTCGGTGCATGCGAGCCGGAACCGGTGCTCAATTTAGGATGGTTCAATGCACCGGCTTCCAGGGCGATGCTGATGCACACACGTGCCTTCGGCGACTACGACGGCCCGGAGGAAGTGATGCTGCGCACTTCCAATTTCACTGAAATCAATTTGATCGACAATTACGCCAGCACTGCCCGTTCCGACTTCTATATCCTCGATCATGACGGCAAGCCAGCGGCTGGAGCGAGGGTAGACTTCAAAATCTATAATTATGCGGAGTATTGCACGGTGGCCACGAAATATGCGGATGCAGAGGGGCATTCTTTCCTCACTTCCGGCAGGGGAGACATGATGATATGGGCCTCTAAGGACGGCTATTATGGATATGGCAAGGTGTCGTTTGGCAAAGATAAGTCACTGACCATACGCCTGGACCGTAGCCAGGCTACAGACCTGTCGAGGATGGCGTTTGAGACAGAACAATATGATATTGTGCCTCCGCCGCAGCAAGTGAGGATGCCAGAAGTGTCGGCAGAGCAGCAGGCTGTCAATAAGAAACGGCTGGCTGAGGAGGACTCCATGCGCATGGCTTATATGGCCTCCTTCCTCAATGAGGAGAGCGCACGCGCCCTGGCTATGCAAGAGGGGCTGAACCCGGATGAGGTTGCAGGTTTCCTGGTCAAGTCGAGGGGTAATCATGAGGCCATCTTACGCTTCCTTGTCAGTCACAAAGACCGGCAGCGCCGTGCCGTCGGTTTGTTGGCCTCGTTGAGCGACAAAGACTTGCGCGATATGCCGCTGGAGATACTCGACGACCATTTCTTTGCTGCAAGCGACCAGCTGAGCCCGCGTGTGGAGAACGAGATGATCATCCTGCCTTTCAAACAGATGCTGGCCAACGCCTTTACTTCCGAGATGAAAGCCGCATTCCGGCGTGACCCGTCCCTGCTGGTCAAATGGGTGGGTGAGCATATAAGGCTCAATCCTGATGCCAAGGCTCTGCGTATCGCACAGACACCGATGGGGGTGTGGAGGTCGCGGCTTACCGATACCCGATCGCGCGACATCTTCTTTGTGGATATGGCTCGCAGTCTGAACATTGAGGCCCGGAAGGATTATGTCACGTCAAAGGTGCAATACCGTCAGGACGGACAGTGGAAGGATGTGGACTTTGAAGCTGTTGAGCAGGTGTCTTCACCTACAGGCACCTTGGTCATACAGTTTGAGCCTACAAAATATGTGGATGACCCGAAATATTATAGCCACTTCACTATCACCCGCATCAATCAGGGGGTGACCCAGCTGATGAATTTTGAGGAGGGACAGGTCGATATGGGTGAGGGCGTGTCGTGGTCGAAGACATTCAAGCATGGCGTGAGTCTTGATGCCGGCACTTACCAATTGGTCACAGGTATGCGTATGGCCAGTGGCAATGTGTTGTCCACATCCCAGATATTCAATATCAAGGCAGGCGAGACCACTACGCTGCGGATGACGCTGCGCCAAAGTGACAGCGAAGTGGGAGTGATCGGCAATTTCGATTCGGAGACTCGGTTTTATACCCTCGACGGCCGGGAGGTGAGCCTGCTCTCTCAGACAGGACGCGGATATTTCACAGTCGGGCTGATTGGGGTAGGAGAGGAACCTACCAACCATGCGCTGCGCGACATCGCTAAGGTGAGAGAGACGTTCGACAAGTGGAACCGCCCCCTTGTATTGCTATTCGAGGATGAGGCAGCAGCAACAAAGTTCCGCGCTGAAGACTATGGCCTATTGCCCTCTTCTGTCATCTACGGTATCGACAAAGAGGGCAAAATAAAACAGCAGATCGTGAAAAACATCAAGTTGCAGAGCGACCGTCTGTTGCCTGTCTTCTTGATCTCCGACACCTTTAATAGGGTGGTCTTCTGTTCGCAGGGCTATACCATTGGTCTTGGTGAGCAGATGGAGCAGGTCATCTTGAAACTGGGTGAGTGATGGTCAGAGGATCGGGCTGTTTGCTGAGCACGTAGTCTACCGCCGTTGTCGTGTCACAAATATCCAAATGGTGTGGATGCCGTTTGGATTAACGATCGGTATCGACTGTTCTTCTATTCTTCACCCGATGAGAGTGGAATCATAGTAAACGCATTGTTACTTGAAATATCCAAGCATTATGAATAAGAAAAGTTTAACCCCATTTGTTGCGACTCATCCTGGTGAGATGATTAAGGATGAACTGAAGGATCGTGGTATGACGCAAAAACAACTTGCTGAAGTGGCCGGAATCAAACCATCCGTGTTGAGCGAGACCATTAATGGTAAACGCAGTGTGTCACTCAAAGTAGCAGTGGCTTTGGAGAAGACACTGGGCATACCTGCAGATATTTGGATGAACCTCCAGGCGCAGTATGACTTGGACACAGCTAATATTACTGAGCGTGACAGAATTGTGCAAGAATGGCAACAGACATTCAGAAGAAACAGAAAAACGAGAAACGAAATTCAAAGTTCGCCAACTTTGGTGAATACCTGTTTTGGTCGTATGCTAATCTCCAGATGCTTTGTGCTGCGCTGAATATGGGCAAGGAGAAGTACGACCGTTCCTGCTATATGATACGATCCAAGGCATTCAAGGCTTATAAGGAAGGACGCTGGAACATACACGACCTGCTGGAGTTCAATGTGGCGAAGATTAAGGAGAACAACTATTGCTGGTATTGCGGCAAGGAAATGGAGCCGTCAAAGTTGACTAAAGACCACGTGTTCCCAAGGAGCAAGGGTGGAGCCAACGACATGGATAACATCATCATGGTTTGCAAGACGTGCAACTCGTCGAAGGGCAACATGGATTTGTTTGAGTGGTATGCCACAGTTCGTAAAGAATGGCCTCCCCTGAACATCCTCATTCATTATCTAAAGAACATCTACCTGTATTGTGTGGAAAACGGATTGATGGATAAACATGCCGAGGAAATGGATGCAATGGAACTTCCGTTCAAATGGCAATACATTCCCCTTGACTATCCACAACCTGAAGTTTATATGTAATTTGAAACTATCATTATGGACCTAAAAGAATACATCAGCACCGTTAATCAGAAATATCGTGCAGGCAATGCCACTGAGCACACTTACAGGGGCGTGTTGGAACAATTAATGCAAAGTCTGTTGCCAAAACTTCGTATCGTAAACGAACCAAAGCGAGTGAAGTGCGGTGCACCTGACTATATAGTTAGTCGCAAGGATGGTATGCCAGTGTTCTACATCGAGGCGAAGGATATTGGTGACAATGATCTTGACGGACGTAATCCTCATGGACATAAGGAGCAGTTTACACGCTACAAGCAGGCCCTCGATTATATCATCTTCACTGACTATCTGGACTTCCATCTTTACGAACATGGCGAGTTTGTGGATAGTGTGCGTATCGCAGAAGTGAAGGGTGACAAGATTGTTGCCATCAATGAGAATGAAGAGAAGTTCCTGAATCTCATAGAGCACGTAGGCAATAATGCCATCCAACGCATTACATCAGCCTCTCGTCTGGCTAAGCTGATGGCAGGGAAGGCTCGGCTTTTAGAAAATATCATTGTGCAGGCCATGAACGATGATACGGAAAGTTATGCTAATGACAATCTGCGAGGACAGTATAACGCTTTCAAGGATGTACTCATTCAAGAACTGAAACCCTCAGATTTTGCCGACATCTATGCCCAGACTATTGCCTACGGTATGTTTGCTGCACGTTTGCACGATGATACTCCAGAGGACTTTAGCCGTGAGGAGGCTGCAAAGTTGATTCCGAAGACTAACCCTTTCCTGCGTCAGATATTCAATAATCTTGCAGGTAACGACCTTGATGAGCGTATTGCATGGGTAGTAGATGACTTGGTGACGGTGTTCTTGGCTTCTGATTTGCAGAAGATCATGAAAGCTTATGGTGAGGACAAGTGCCACCACGACCCCATGATTCACTTCTACGAGGACTTCCTGTCTGAATACAATCCCAAACTGCGTAAGTCGAAAGGTGTCTGGTACACTCCACAACCTGTCGTTGGATTCATTGTGAGGGCGGTTGACGAGATTCTGCAAAAGGAGTTTAACTTGCCAGAAGGATTGGCCGACTACTCCACGATAGAAAAGGATGTTGCCGTTGAGCAGAGTTATGATGGACGAACCAAAGATGGCATGAAGCACGCCATGAAACGCTTCCATCGTGTACAGATTCTCGATCCTGCTACTGGCACAGGCACATTCTTGGCCGAGGTGGTCAATCAGATTTATGACCGCTATCTTGACCAACAGGGCATTTGGCAGCAGTATGTGGAACAACACTTGTTACCTCGTTTGAACGGTTTCGAGATATTGATGGCCTCGTATGCCGTAGCTCATTTAAAACTTGATATGTTGCTGAGTGAAACGGGGTATCAGCATCAGTCAGAGAAACGTCTGCATGTTTATCTGACCAACTCCCTTGAAGAAAGCAATAACGAGCCGCGCACGCTTTTTGCTCAATGGCTCAGCCGTGAGGCCGCCGAAGCAAATGTCATTAAGCGCGATTGCCCAGTGATGGTTGTCATAGGTAATCCTCCGTATAGTGGAGAAAGCCAGAACAAAGGCAAGTGGATCATGTCGCTGATGGAGGACTATAAGAAAGAGCCAGGAGGAAAGCAACCTCTGGACGAACGTAACCCCAAATGGCTGAATGATGACTATGTGAAGTTCATTCGCTTGGCCCAGCACTATATTGAGAAGAAAGGCGAAGGTATCATTGGTTTTATCAATCCTCATGGTTACCTCGATAACTCCACATTCAGAGGTATGCGTTGGAACCTACTGAAGACCTTCGATATGATTTACACCATTGACCTACACGGCAACAGCAAGAAGAAAGAGACGTGTCCAGATGGAAGCAAGGACGAGAATGTCTTTGATATTATGCAGGGTGTTAGCATCAACCTGTTTGTCAAGACAGGCAGGAAAGACAAAGACGAACTTGGAAAGGTGTACCATAAGGATTTATATGGACTACGTCAGCAGAAATATGA
>CAMIYC010000052.1 GCA_946402905.1 uncultured Prevotellaceae bacterium
TGTGGGCTTGATGGGCTTTATGGGCTTTGTGGGCTTGATGGGCTTTGTGGGCTTTATGGGCTTTATGGGCTTGATGGGCTTGATGGGGAGGAGGAATAAAAAGCGGCCCCCTTCTATTGAGAGGGCCGCGGTTTCTATCTCCCCTCCTTTGGAGGGGTCGGGGGAGGTTATTCCTTCGGAGGGGCCGGGGGAGGTCGTAGGGACCAGGGGAGGTTTCTATCTCCCCTCCTTCGGAGGGGTCGGGGGAGGTTATTCCTTCGGAGGGGTCGGGGGAGGTTTTCGGGGTCGGGGGAGGTTTACTTCTTCCAGAGCTTGCTCATGTCTTCCAGGGTCTTGCCCTTTGTCTCTGGCACGAGTCGCCATACGAAGACGGCGGCGATGATGCAGATCACACCATAGAGTCCGTAGGTAAACCAGTGTCCGAAGTCATCGCCCTCGCTGAGGTGCATGTTGAACATCGGCACGAAGGTGGAGCTGACGATGAAGTTGGAAATCCACTGGAATGCCACCGCAATGGCCACGGCAGCACCGCGGATGGTGTTGGGGAATATCTCGGAGATGAGCACCCAGCAGATGGGTCCCCATGAGAACATGAATGATGCGGAGTAGACCATGATGGAGACAGCCGTGATCATCTCAAGTCCTTCATGACCGAAGGTGAGTGCCACTCCAAAAGCTCCGATGGCCATGCCCAGCGATCCATATATGAGCAGCGGCTTGCGCCCCCACTTCTCGACGGTGAAGATGGCCACAAGTGTGAAGAGTATGTTGATCACTCCCATGAAGACCGTCACCATCATCGGGTCTTTCATACCCATGTCGCCGAAGATGCGTGGTGCATAATAGAGTACGGCATTGATGCCGACAGCCTGCTGGAACACACTCAGCATGATGCCGATGAAAATACACATGACACCATAGGTGAAGAGTTTCTCGGTCTTGACCGTGATGGTCTCTTTGATGTCTCTGAGTATCTGGCTGGCTTTTTCGCTGCCGTTGATCTTGGTCAGTACGGAGAGGGCTTTCTTGTCCTCGTTGATGCTGACCAGGTAGCGCGGTGTCTCAGGTACAAAGCAGATGAGCAGTGCGAAAAGACCTGCAGGTATGGCCTCGCTACCGAACATGTATCGCCATCCTGTGGTCACGGTCCACTGTGCTGCGGGATTGATGGCAGCCAGTCCCTTGCCCATCTCCTCGACTACCGGCTGGATATGGTCGCCAAGGATGAAGAAGTTGACGAAATAGACCACGAGCTGGCCGAAGATGATGGCAAACTGGTTCCACGAAACCAGCATACCGCGTATGTTGGATGGTGCGACCTCGCCGATATACATCGGGCAGATAGCGGATGCCAGTCCCACTCCGACTCCACCGATGACCCGGTAGATGTTGAACATGACCAGGAGCGAGTAGGTGGGTTTCCCGTACTCGAAGAGCAGGAATTCAGGTCTCATCGACCCGAGTGCAGAGATGAAGAACAGCAGGCCTGCTGTGATGAGCGATTTTTTTCGTCCCAGCCGTGTGGCCAGAAGTCCTGAGATGGCCGATCCGATGATACATCCGATAAGAGCCGATGCTGAGGTGAAGCCGTGCATGGCATCCGTGTAGGCGAAGTCTTTCGCCTCCATGAAGAATGCCTGAAGTCCTTTTTCGGCACCTGAGATCACGGCGGTGTCGTAGCCGAAGAGCAGACCGCCCAGGACGGCTACAAGTACGATAGAAAAAAGGTAGGATTTGCTGCCTTGTTGTTGATTTTGACTCATGTTTCTTTGGTTTTAATCAGTAGTGTGCATTTACACCTATAATACGTCCAAGGGCTGGATTTCCCTTTTTTATAAAAAATGCCACAACCGGGGCAGTCCGGGTGTGGCATTGAGGTTATAATCGGCAGATTATTTGTTGATATATTTCTTGCCGTTCTGGATCAAGATACCCTTGACGTTCTTGTTCACTTCCTGACCGTTGAGGTTGAAGACCTTGCTGTTCTTCACACCAGCAGTGGTGCTGACCTCGTTGATGGCGTCAGCGTAAGAGGCGTCGCCCTGAAGCAGGTAGATCGGAGTGGGGCAGGTGAAGCCACGTCCCTGTACATAGACCACGGCACTGCGTCCGCTTACGCCGGCTGGCAGTGGGTCGCACTGGAAGCTCACGATCTCAAGACCGGTATAGTCGCTCTCATTACGCATCGACTCGTCGGCCACTACGCCGTATACCCAGTCGGGAGCGTCGACGATGCTGTAATACTCGTTGAGGTCTTCGTCATACCAGGGCTGTGCGGTGTAGACAGCAGCGCCAGTCAGACCATCCTGGTCGCTCACGGCACCGTCAGTCAGACAGGTCTGTCCGTCGTTGGAGACGCGGAGCACGTTGAGGTTGCCGTTGGTGAGCACTTCCACATAGTCGTACATGCCTTCAAATCCCACTTTCATGGTCATGGTCTCCTGATAAGCATAGTTGTAGGTGTCGTAGGTGTCGGCATCATAGACGAGGAAGTGTCCCTCGGGGATGTCGTCCTGGTCTTCGTTGACAAAGAGTGCGTCAACACCGAAGTCTACACCCGGGCGGTCGAAGCCATAGAAGAAGAGTGCGAATCCGTTCTCGTCGAGTTCGGCGGGATCTACGGTCACGCCCTCTACGGTCTCAATACCAAATTCGTCGAGTGTGCGCTGTGAGAACAATACGGTACCCTCGTAGATGGTCTTGTCGTCGCGTGTAGCCTCAGTCACGAAGTCGAGGGTGTCGCTGGCGACGGCAAACATGGTGGCAATCACCTTGTCGCCTGGCACGAGACGGTAGCCTCCATTCTGGAGCTCCTGTTTCACCACATTGGTCACGTCGCAGAAGAGGGTGTCACCCTCGGCGATGGGGCGGCGCTTGTTGGACTCTCCATGTGCGAATACGCGCTCGATGTAGAGTGGCGACATGGGGGTGTCGAACACCTGGTATGCGGCGTAGCCTACGAGTGTGGTCTTGCCGTCGTTCTCAACGATTTTGCCCGAGCCGTACATGTTGTTGCTCAGTGCTCCCCAGCGCTGTGTGTTGCTGTAGTTGGAGTTGTTGTAGACATAGCGCTGGTGGTCGTCCTGTGCCATCCTCGGTCCGATGGAGTCGGTGAGGATTCGGCCGGCATAGTAAGGACGGTTGTAATAGATCATATACAGGTTTTCCTCACCGATGCAGAATGTGCGGTTGCGGTTGGTCAGTGTCGGTGTGTAGTAGAGATAGCCTGGCTCCTGCGACCATACGAAGTCGCCGTTGTCTACCAGTGAGGCGAGGGTTTCATCGTCGAATGCAGCCTCCTGTGGATATCCTTCGTCGGCCGAGCCATAGAAATACATCTGCCAGCTGCCGGCTTTGTTGGCAATCTGGTTTTCAAATCTCACCTCTGTCCAAGGTGCGATGTTGATCACTGAGGCATAGTAGCCATAACCGTCGAGTCCGAATCCCTGGAAGTAGGCGCCTTTCGGGCGGCTGTAGTACACGCCGTTGGATTTTGTCTTCTTCACGCCGGTGATGCCGTTGTCGCGTACGGCCTGGTTTTGTACCAAACTGAATGGGGGCAGGGTGTTCTTCACCAGCGGCTCGCTTTTCACGGTCGTCTGGGCGAAACCCGTAGCCGCGAATGCAAGTGCGGCTCCGATAAGTAATGATTTTTTCATAAGTGCTTTTTTAATGATGATATAATTTGATGTTTATTTTAGAGCATTGATATCACAAACCAGATGTCCGGGTCTGCGGCACTGGTAAACTTGATGGTGTTCATGTTGAATTTGGTGACGCCGGCGCTGATGTTGAGTCCTCCTGTGAGCAGGTCGAGGATCTGGCGCAGTGATGGCACCTTGTTGAGCAAGGTCTCGCCGGCTGCGGTGTCGCAGCCTTCGTAGGTGAGGTTGAGCTTGCCGTCGCTGAATCCGCCGCTATAGCTGAAGACGAGGGTAGTGGAGGTCTTGGAGCGGTATGTGACCCTCACTTTGTAACCCTCGCTTGCTTTCTGCAGCCTGATCTGCTGCAGGTTGCTGCTGCCCAGTTCGGTCTTGAGCGAGGCCATGAGTGCTGCATATTTCTCCGACATCTGCGATGAGGCGTTCCATATCCAGATGCGCTCTTTCTCGTCGAGCGACTCCTGGAAGAATCGTGCCGGTTCGTCGCCGTCGATGTAATACTCAGGTATGTCTACGCTCTCAAACACGTCTTTTGCAGTGTCGTAGCGGAAGTCTTGCACCTTCTCTCCTTCTTTGACGCTGATCTGGTCGCGGAAGCGCAGATAGTAGTCGCTGCCTCGCTTGGTGATGAGGAATGCGTTGAAGCTCTCGTCGATGATCTCATCGCCGTTGAAGGGGTAGATGTTGGGTATGCCGTCGTTGGCTCCGGTCATCTTGTAGAGGCTGTCGCCGAAGTGTATGACGTTGTAGGTGGGTGCGTTGCTGGGGAACATCTTGTTCTGGAAGTCTTTCACGTCGGCCAGGTAGTCGGCATATTCCACGCCTTCCTCAATGGGTGTGAGCAGGTTGTATGTGCCGCGTTTCTTACCTTTGAGCATCATATACGAAGCGTCTTCCGGTGCGTCGACGATGATAAACTCATAATCGCCCTCGCATCCTTTTCCTGTCTCGTCGTTGGCTTCGTCGGCGTCACCGGTGAAGATGATGTCCTCCGGGTCGCTGAATGCGTGCAGGCAGCTGTTGTGGGAGTTGAAGGAGAGCACCGGTCCGTTGTCGGTGATGATTTCCCAGAGTGAGGTGTCTTCCTTGTACTTGTTTTCAGAGAAGATGTTGTCCATCGAGACATTCACCGAGTTGTCCTTGTTGAATCGGCAGAGCAGGAGGTATCCGTTGCCGTAGGGATACTCGTTGTTGTTGGTGGGGTAGAGCTGCATGGCCCATCCGTTGGGCGATGCCATCAGTCGCGACGAGTAGAGGGCTTTTGCCTCATTGAGTCGCTCTGCGGCGGTCTTGTCGAATATCAGGTCCTCCTCATTGACGCAGGATGTCATCGACAGGGCAGCGGTGAGGATCAGGGTAAATGATAATATCTTTTTCATGTCGTTGATGCTTTATTGTAATGCCTTGAATTTGTTCACACCGTCACGGAGCACGTCCATCAGGGTCTTGCTGGGGTCGCTGTCAGAGGGTGAGATGAGCTTGTTGATGAGCAGTCCGTTCTTGTCGAAGACAAAGCTGCCGTCGGGGTTGGTGACAAACTGCCGCTGCTGCACTTCCCGGCGCAGGTCGTCGAGGTTGATGTTCCAGTTGGTCTTCAGCCACTCACGCACGAAGGTGAGCTTCTGGTTGATGATGGCCACGCCGTCCACTCCGCTGTTGTGCAGCCACTGCACCTGCCCGTTCTCGTCGAGAGCCACGGTGTCGTCGGCGTTGCGCTTGCACAGGCGGCGGTAGATTTTGTTGTCAGAGCCGCTGGTGGAGGCTTTGTAATATCCCACGGTGTCGAGGCTCTCGGCACTGGAAGCCTTCTTGATATAGTCGCTGTAGCTGTCGCAGTCGATCAGCTCCCATTCGTAGGCTGCGGCTCCCATCAGGCGCTCCCATGTCAGGGTGTCCATGGTCACGTAGTTGGCCAGGGTCTCCACCCAGTCCTCACCGGCAGCACTTGAGGCATACGGCGAGACAAATCCGCGCCCTGCTGCCACGGAGTCGGGCGTGTCGCTCCATGTGGAGGCATCGTAGCTGCTGTTGGAGAGCAGGTTGAAGGCCGTGGGCCTGAGGATGGTCTGGTCGAGGATGTGTCCGAACTCATGGTGCATCGTCTTGAAGAAATACTCGTTCATGTAGTCGATGTCTCGCGGGTCGAGATTGTTGACATTGTACAGGGTGATCTTGAGTCCACCCTCTGCCACGCCGAGTGTCTCCGTACCCTGGCTGGGGTTGTATGACTTGGATCCGATGACGTGTATGATGCGTGGGCTGTTGACCTTCAGGAATTCCGGCGTGCCGTATTTCTCGTATACGTCATACCACAGGTATTTTGAGAGCACGGCCAGGTCTACGCTCTTGTCGTATGCGGCGGGCGTGAGGTTCTTGTCCATGTCTGAGCCTACGTCTTCCATTCTGTATATGAAGCTCACGTTGTAGGGCTCAAGGAACTGTGCTATGAGGAATGTGTCGAGCGGGAAGGAGTATTGGCTCCTGTCGAGCGGATATTCGTTGGTGTCGAAGATGGACGCTGTGAAGTCGTCGTCACTGCAGGACGTGAATCCCGCCAGTACAGTCATGGCGGCCAGTAGCAATATGTTGATTCTTATTTTCATCGTTGGCTCCTTTCGTTTTATTTGATTTTGAAATCTTCTGCGTCAAACAATACCAGTCGGTTGGTGCTGGCAGCCTCTATCGGTCCGCGTGACGACTCCAGTCCTGCCGAGATGGTCTCCCAGGGCACCTCGATGGCACGTCGTGGGTCGTTGCCTGTGAGTGTGGTCGACTCTTTGGTCACATTGTATACATGGTCGTATTCCACTCCCCATCTCTTCAGGTCGAAGAAGCGCAGGCCCTCAAACATGGTCTCGAAGCGCCGGAATGCGTTGACGCAGTTCATGTATGGCGTGGCTGCGGCGGGGATGACGTAGCTGCTGCTCACATTCTGCTGTGTGAAGTCCCAGTTGGGGAAGCAGTTGCCGTGTCCTGTGGCTCCGTCGTAATACTTCTCTATCATCTGCTTGGTGATCTTGAGGATATATCCACCCTCGTAATACATCTTGTAGTCGGCCTCGGAGAATTTGTCGATACTGTTGTTCCAGTATGCGCAGAGGTCCTGGCATCCTGCGTCATACTGTCCCAGCATGATGTATGCCTCGGCACGCTCCAGGAGCAGTTCGTTGGCGGTGAAGGCCCTCATGATGATGTGTGGGTATCCGATACGTGCGATCTTGTCGCTGTACTCAAACTGCTCGAAGATCTTGCTGTTGATGTATCCGTAGTCGTGTGTGCTGCTTCCGAAGCACATGCCGCTCACCAGGGCGATGGGGCATACGTAGTAGCTCTTCCAGAAGTCGTGTCCTGAGCTGATCATGAAGATGTCGCGTGCCGAGGGGCCGGCGCAGCTGTATCGGTAGCCGAAGCTTCGGCGATACAGCAGCGAGTTGGTCACCATGAGCATCAGGTTGTTGTTGAGCTGTGGGTCCTGCCATGCGTTGCTGAAGTCGTCGCCGGTGGAGCACTCGGTGAAGATGGAGTAGTCCATCATCATGTTCATCAAGGTGCTGTTGTCAGTACCCAGCACGGCATTGGCATGCTCTATCACCTTGGCCCATTCGCGCTTGTAGAGATAGAAGCGGGCGGCGAAAGCGTGTGCTGCATTGACGTTGAAGTGCCATTTGGGCACGGTGTAGTTGATCTCGCTGATACCGGCGAGTCCTTTCTCCAGGTCTTCCTGTATGTGGGCGTATACTTCGGCCACGTTGCTGCGCTGGTAGTCACGCTGCACCACGTCTTCTATCTCGGTCATGTAGGTCACGCCGATGTCTTTCTTGCTGGCCTCTTCATCTTTGTATGCCTGGCAGAACATGTTGACCAGGCAGAAGTGGCTGTAGGCGCGGATGAGGTAAGCCTCGGCACGGGCTGCTCTCATCTTGTCGCTGACCACGCCTCCGTTTTCTGCGATGATTTCGTCAGAAGCCTTGAGGGCTGCGTTGACGTGGGCGATGCTGTTGTAGTAGCCCGACCAGAGTGAGCCGGGAGAGTCATAGTCGCTGTAGGTGGCCAGTGTGGCAGGCTCAAACTTGAAGAGCTGGTCGTCGAAGCGGTCATAGCTGCTCCAGTTGTAGTGTGTCTCCACCTGTTTCTCCCAGGGTTTGGTGGGCAGGTGTGGCGCCTGGTTGTCGATGAGGTTGTCGCTCGACAGCTCAGCGATCCACGAATAGTTGGCACCGGGGTATGCGCTCTTGAGCAGTTTGATCACTTTCTCCTCAGTGTCGATCTCCGTGCGCTCATCCTGAGGATGATCCAGGAAGCTGTCGCTGCAGGAGTTGAACGATAGGGCTGCAAGAGCGGTCAATATGGATAAATATTTGATTTTCATATCTTTTTCTTCTTCTTATGTTTGATGTAGACAATTCTTGCTTAGATACCAAGGCGCACAGTCAGTGTGAACTGCTTGGAGAGTGGTGATGCCACACCACCAGAGTTGACGAACTCAGGATCCTGGCCGTTGAGCTTGTCGTCGGCGTAGATCAGGAAGAGGTTGGTGGCGTCGAGCTTCAGCGATGCAGATCCGAGTCCGATCTTGCGTATCAGGCTTGGGTTGAAGTCATAGGTGAGCGAGATGTCCTTCATGCGGATGAAGCCACCGTCTGCCACACGTGCTGTAGAGTAGTTGTAGGCACTGTAGGCATATCCCAGGGTATAGTCGTTATAGTTTTGTCTGCGGCTGGCGATGGCCGGTATGCTGGTTTTGTCTTCGTCGCCTGGTATCACCCAGCGGTTTTTAAACTCTTTGGGCATGGCGGTCTGGTCGGAGTAGCTTGAGGAGAACACCGGGTCGAGGCGCAGCTTGTTGCCGAAAGAATAGGTGATAAAGACGTTGAGTCTCCAGTTTTTCCAGCTGAACATATTGTTCAGACCACCGGTGGTGGTAGGCTCTGCGCTTCCCTCGTATTTGAGGAAGTCGAGCTTGCTGTATTCCTGGAAGTTGATGTTGGTGGTGGTCACGTCGCCCTCCTCGTTGATGATGGTGGGGATACCCTCGTCGTTGAGTCCCACGAAGGGGATGGAGAAGAGGGAGCGGTGTGGGTAGCCCACACGTGCGAATCCGTTGCCTCTTACCAGGTCGATCACACGTGTCTGCGAGAGCAGGTCGGTGATTTCGGTATAGCTGTATGCAAAGGTGAAGTCGGTGGTCCAGCGGAAGTCTGTGGAGCGGATGTTCTGTGTAGACAGTGTGGCCTCCACACCGCGCGACTTCATCGAAGCGACGTTGGCAAACTTCTGGATCTCTCCGCCCACGCCCTGTGTGTTGACATAACCCATGAGGTCGAAGTTGTCGCGCCAGTATGCGTCAGCGGTCAGGTTGATGCGGTTGTTGAAGAATCCGAGGTCTACACCGACGTTGAACTCATGCTTTTTCTCATAGGTGAGCTCCGAGTTGCCCAGCTGGCTGAGGTAGATAGCGGTCTCCTGCTGGTCGCCCTGTGGTCTCCAGAGCTCTGTGGCACGGTAGATGGGCAGTGCGTTGGAGGCTGTGGTCTGCTCTCCCACGAGAGAGTATGACAGGCGGAGCGATGCGTGTGAGAACCAGAAGTTGTGGTCTGCGGTCCATTTCTTAAACCAGTCTTCCTCATGAGCGTTCCATCCTAAAGAAACGTTCCATGTGGGGAGCCAGCGTGAGTCTCTCGACTTGCCCAGCTGGTTGCTTCCGTCGTAGCGTGCGGTGAGGTTGAGCGAGTAGCGTCCTTTATAGGAGTAGTTGGCATTGGCGAAGTAGGCCAGGCGTCTGTTCCACGACTTGGCGAACTGGTCGGTCAGCGTTCCCTCTTCTTTCATCTGCTTCTCGCGGTAGTAGTTTTTCTCCACCAGTCGGCTGTTCTCATAGTCTACGCCCATGGTGATATGCTCTGTGGCGTCGTAGTCGGCGCGGTTGGCCTCCATACCGAGCAGTGCGTTGAAGATGTGTGTGTCGTTCCACACCTTATTATAATTAATAGTGCCACGGAAGTCGAGCTGCTTCACGGCGTTGCGGTTGATGGTGTAGATACCGCCGTTGGGCATCACGCTCTTAGGCAGCGAGTTGGGGTCGTCGGGGTCCTGATAGAGATAGGAGTTGCTGTACATCACGTTGGGGTTGTCAACTCCGGCGCGGTAAGCCTCTGCCTGGTTGGAGTGGTTGAGCACGAAGTGCTCGCGCTCCGAGCGGTTGATACGGTATGATCCCAAGGCATTGAACTCAAGACCTAAGATAGGTTTCCACGACAGTTCGCCCTGGAATTTGATGTCCATCACGTTGACGTCGATATAGTTGTTGTCCAGCTCGTCGAAGATGTTGAAGCGTGCGTAGTTGCGGGTGTACACCTGCTTGGGGTCAAGCGTACGCGCGGTGTTCATACAGAAGCTGAAGGGGTTGATGTCGAAGTTACGGTTGACGGTACCACTCACCACGTCGGTGCTCTGGTTCAAGGTGCCCGGTGCTTTCTGGTCGCGGTATGAACTGTTGGTACGCATGGTGAGTGTCAGCTGCTTCGAGAGGTTGAACGAAGCGTTGATGTTGGCAGTGTAGCGCTGCACCTTGCTGTCCTTGTACCATCCCGGGTCGTTCATGGCAGAGAGCGATGCGTAGAGGTTGGCTTTCTCCGTACCTGTAGCGATGCTCACCGAGTGGTTTTGCATGATGTTGTCGTTGAAGAGCAGGTCAAACCAGTCGGTATTGCGGAATTCTGCGTCCTGCAGGTACTTGTTGATGGAGGCCTGTGTGAAAGGCAGGCCGAACTGTCCGTTCTCATACTGGTTCATCAGGGCATACATGCGGCCGTAGAGACCGGCTGAGGAGCCGTTGACCACGTTGGCAAACTCGAGCCAACCCTTGGCTTCCATCTCCTTGTAGATACCCATCTGCTCCTGCGAGTTGCTGATATTGTAATTGCTGTAGCTGGGCTTCATGCGATAGGTGAACTCGCCGGTGTAGTTGATGCTGCTATGTCCGGCGCGTCCTTTCTTGGTGGTGATGACCACCACGCCCGCCATGGCACGCGCACCATAGATAGAGGTGGCACTACCGTCTTTCAACACCTGGAAGCTTTCGATGTCGTCGGCGTTCAGGCCGGCTATGGCATTGGAAATCAGTGTCTCTGCGTCTCCGGAGGAGAGGTCGTCAGCCGAGACGTTGACCGCGTCTTCCATGATCACACCGTCGACCACCCACAGTGGTGATGAGCTGCCATAGATGGAGGTGGCTCCACGCACACGTATTTTAGGTGCCGTACCGAAGGTACCTGACACGTTTTGCACCGTCACGCCGGATACACGTCCCTCGAGTGCGCGCGACACGTCGGCCACACCGTCGAGTTTTGCCTTGTCGGCATCCACTTTTGCCGTGGCTCCGGTGAAGAGTCGTTTGTCCATTTTCTGGATACCCGTGACCACGACGTCTTCGAGCTGGTTGGCGTCGGAGTAGAGTGTGACTTTAATGTTTCTACCACCTTTCACTGTCTGTTTTTTCATGCCAATGTAGGTCACTTCGAGAGTGGGGTTGGCAGAGGGAGAGATCAGCGAGAAGTTGCCGTCGATGTCGGTTACGGTGGCTGTCTTCGTACCCTTGATAGTGATGGTAGCGCCGATGATGGGCTCTCCGTCTTCTCCTGATACGACAGTACCAGTAACAGTGTTTTGTGCGACTGCCATTCCTATGCATAGGAACAGGCAGGACAAAAGCATGCTTAGTCTTTTTCTCATATTTGTATAATGTTGTTGTTAGGTTCCCCTGAATGTGTATTTATACAATTTGCAAATTTAGTCATTTTTTAAGCATGTCACAAGCAAAATGATAAAAAAGTGAAAAAAACAGGGCGTTAAAATCATTTTGTGTCCCAAAGGGACCTGAAATTTTAACAATTGGATGTTTTCCCCCGTGCACGATATCTTTTGGTATCTGCTATTTCCCTTCATATTTATGCTACAAAAAACCCTCCCGCTATAGGGGAGGGTAGTATAAGTGTGACCTCCAGATTCCCTCCCCTTTGGGGAGGGTTAGGGAGGGGTATGAGGGTTAGGGAGGGGTTCGGGGTATAGGGTTATAGGGGTCTCTGATTGTCCTTACTTCACCAATACGACCAGATATTTGCTGGTGCTCCAGAACTGCTGGGGGTTGTTGATCCTCAGTACATACTGCTTGGTGGCGTCGGGGCTGAGGGTGTATGATCCTGCCGGGTGCGAGGTCATCAGCTTAGCCGACTTGGCGTAAAGTTTGATTTCCTTGTCTACGCGGATGTCTATCTTGGTGAAGTAGTTCTTGTTGAAGTTTTTCTTCAGCACTTCTCCTTTCTCCAGGATGTTCTGCTCTTTGAGCTCGCTTTTTGTGCCAAACACGTAGTAGGCCATGTTGAGCTGCTTGTCCTGTTCGCTGATGGTTTGCGACTTCTGGTCGCTTTCGTTCTTCAGCTCAGCCACGTCGTTGTTGAGCGTAGTGATGGCCTGGTCGAGCTCTGTGATGTGTATGTCCTTTGCATTGAGCTCGGCGCGTAGCTGCTGCAGTTTCAAGTCCTTGTCTTCCAGCTGGCTCACCAGTGACTCGATGGTCTTCTTGAGCTCGTCGCCCTTGATGCTGCTCTCCCGCAGTTGCTGACGCATCTTCTCTATCAACTCGCGGTTTTCCTCCATTTTCTTCTGGATGAACTGGATGTTGTCCTTGATCTGCTTGGTCTTGTCAGACCCTTCTCCGTCTTTGGCCAGGGTGACATGGTCTTCTGCCTCGGCAATGAGCCTGAAGCCTTCCTGAATCTCGTTGAAGGTGGCCATCAGGTCGTTGATCTCATTCTCGCGCTGGTCGATGATCATCTGCAATGAGTCGCTCTTGTCGGTTTGTACCATGTCAACCATCGGTTGCTTCTTCTCTTCATTGCATCCTGCCAATGCCAGAATACATGCTGCAAAACATAATAACTTTTTCATTTTATTTCGTTAATTGTTGATTGTTCTTTTTTCTTTTTCTCTTCTTCGCGGCCTTCCACCACGATGACAATCTCGCCTTTGGGAGGCTTCTCGGTGAAGTGGCGGCATACCTCAGCCATCGTGCCGCGCACGCATTCCTCGTGTATCTTGGAGATCTCACGTGCCACGCAGACCTCGCGCTCCTGTCCGAACACCTCGGCGAATTGCTGCAGGGTCTTCACCAGCCGGTAGGGCGACTCGTAGAAGATCATCGTGCGATGCTCCCCGGGCAGAGCCTGAAGGCGGGTCTGACGGCCTTTTTTCTGTGGCAGGAAGCCCTCGAAGCAGAAGCGGTCGGTGGGAAATCCCGAGCAGACCAGTGCCGGCACGAAAGCCGTGGCGCCCGGCAGGCACTGCACCTCTATTCCCGCTGCCACCGCCTCTCTGACGAGGAAGAAGCCGGGGTCGCTGATGCCCGGTGTGCCGGCGTCGCTCACCAGTGCGATGTTCTGCCCCGATTTCAGGCGCTCCACGATACCTGCTGATGTGCCGTGCTCATTGAACTTGTGGTGCGAGAGCAGGTGGCCGTGAATATCGAAATGCTTGAGCAGAATCCCCGTGGTGCGGGTGTCTTCCGCCAGGATGATGTCAGCCTCTTTCAATATCCTCAGTGCGCGCAGCGTGATGTCCTCAAGATTGCCTACTGGTGTCGGTACAAGATACAATATACCCATATTCGGTACAAATATACTGCAAATCACACAAACTTCAAAAAATCGGCGTGTTTTTTTAGTTTTACTAACATATCGTTTGCCATTTCCAAGATTCTTCGTACTTTTGCATGTTCACCACACAACCACTCAGACTCATGATAGGAGAAGTACACCGCCCCGGAAGGATAGAAGTAGTATGCGGATCGATGTTTTCCGGCAAGACCGAAGAACTGATCCGTCGCATGAGAAGAGCCGTCTTTGCCCGGCAGCGGGTGGAGATTTTCAAGCCTGCCATCGACACCCGCTATTCCGACGAGGAGGTGGTCAGCCATGACCACAACTCTATCGTCAGCACTCCTGTCGACACGTCGGCGTCCATCTTGCTGCTCACCTCGGATGTCGATGTGGTGGGTATCGACGAGGCGCAGTTTTTCGACGACGGTCTCGTGGATGTCTGTAACGAGCTGGCCAACCGTGGCATCCGTGTGATCATTGCCGGGCTTGACATGGACTTCAAGGGAAATCCCTTCGGTCCGATGCCGGCGCTTTGTGCCATTGCCGACGACGTGACCAAGGTGCACGCCATCTGTGTGAAGTGTGGCGCGCTGGCCTACGTGAGCCACCGCCTGGTGGCCAACGAGAAGCGTGTGCTCCTCGGCGAGAAGACCACTTACGAGCCGCTTTGCCGGGATTGCTATTCCAAGGCTGTCGCTGCCGAGAGCGGTGACAAGGCATAATCCTTTCAGAACTCCTTCACTCCTTCATTCCTTCATTCCTGAAAAATGGCTGAAAATAAGATTACTTTTGACAAGTTCATCCGCTGGGCGACCATTGCTCTGGTCATCGTGGCCGTCATTTGGCTGGTCAACAAATTGAGCGGTGTGCTCCTGCCTTTCTTCGTGGGTTGGTTTCTGGCTTACCTGCTCTATCCGGTGGTCAAGTTCATACAGTATAAGATGATGGTGCGATCGCGTGTCGTGTCTATCATCCTCACCATGATGCTTGTAATCTTGCTCCTGACGGGAGTGTTCCTGTTTATCATCCCTCCCATGATCGAGCAGTTTGAGCGGTTGGGCGAGGTGCTCATGAAGTATCTCAACCAGAAGTCAGCACAGGGCGACTTCCCCGCCATGCTGCGTGACTGGATCGACACCAACCGTGAGCGCATCATGGAGTTCTTCCAGAGCCGCGACTTCATCGAGACGCTGAAGTCTACCATGCCCCGGGTCTTCTCTTTCGTCGGGCAGACGGCCAATGTGATTATCAGCATCGTGGCGTCGTGTATCACCTTGTTATATATGTTTTTCATCCTGCTCGACTATGAGTATCTCACCACCAACTGGATCAGGATATTCCCTCAGAAGGCCAGGCCGTTCTGGCAGTCGCTCATGCAGGATGTGGAGCGCGAGCTCAACAATTATATCCGTGGTCAGGGGCTGGTGGCCCTGTGCATGGGCGTGATGTTCTGCATCGGATTCACCATCATCGACTTCCCCATGGCCATCGGTCTGGGTATCCTGATCGGCATCATGGACCTCGTGCCCTATCTGCATACCTTCGCGCTCATACCTACGGCATTCCTCGCGCTGCTCAAGGCGGCCGACACAGGGCAGAACTTCTGGGTCATCTTCGGCCTGGCGGTGCTCATCTTCATCATCGTGCAGGTGATCACCGACATGGTGACCACTCCCAAGATCATGGGCTCGGCCATGGGACTCAACCCGGCCATCCTGCTGCTCTCGCTCTCGGTGTGGGGAGCGCTGCTCGGGTTTATCGGCCTCATCATCGCCCTGCCGCTCACCACGCTGCTCATCGCTTATTATCAGCGGTATGTCACGAAAGACACCGACGAGGCTCTCACGCCTCCGGCGGCACCGCCAGAGGCGGGCGAGTCTCGCCAAGAGCCAAGGGCTGACAGCGAACTGCCAACTGCTGACAGCTAACAGCGAACTGCCAACTGCTGACAGCGAGCAGGCTCTTGCAACGGATATTTGAGGGTACAGGTATAAAAAATCTGCGTAAAATTTGGTGGATTGAAAAAAAATCTCTACCTTTGCACTCGCTTTTCAAGCAAACGACCATTTCGGAGATCCGCTAGCTCAGTTGGTAGAGCACAACACTTTTAATGTTGGGGTCTTGGGTTCGAGCCCCAAGCGGATCACGAAGACAATGTCAAGGGAGCCATTCAGGTTCCCTTTTTTTATGTCTGTTTTTTGGGGGGGCAACTAATTGGCAATCTGATATTCAGACCTTTCACCTTTCTCTAAAACAAGCAGAATTGGTGCATGACATTGACATTTGCAGAAGAAAGTCTATGGGAACATACGCCCTAATTATTAAGTGGGAGGAAAAATATTGATAAAACGCTTGTTGGAGTGGTTAAATTTAGTTACCTTTGCATTGATGAATATAAAAGAGAAGCTGATAAAACGTTTTCGGACGCTCCCCAAGGACTTTACCTTTGAGGAGGTAGATGTATTATTCAGCTGCTATGGCTTCAGGCTGGAAAACAAAGGTGCTACGTCCGGTTCGCGGGTGAAGTTCTATAACGCGAAAGATCAAAACTCATATATCATGCACAAGCCCCATCCGAGTAACATCATCAAGGGCTATATGATGAGAGACATTTTGAGCTATCTAATGAAGAATGATTATATAAAGTAAGGAGACAACGGCTATGGGATATTTGAAGTATAAAGGCTACACAGGTACTGTGGAGTACAGCGAAGAAGACAAATGCCTGTTTGGCAAGGTACGTGGCATGATGAGAGATGGTATCACTTACGAGGGACAAACAGTTGAGGAGTTGACAAAGGACTTCGAGGGTGCCATTGATGACTATTTACAGATGTGCCAGGATAAGGGTGTCGCACCACGAAAGCCCTACACTGGTGTGTTGAATGTCAGGTTGAGTCCTGAGATACATAGTAGTGCGGCCATGGCTGCCAGTAAGGAAGGCATCACCATCAATGCATTCATCAGAAATGCCGTTGCACGTGCTTTGGGAATGACACTCTGATTTTTTAGCCTGCATATTTCTTTTCCTGTAGAAAGGAAAAGAAATATGCAGGCTGACTTTTTTCGGTCAGTCCTTCTACAGGCTTACTCCACGAATCCATCCATGATGGCCGTAGGGGAGCCCTTGCTGTCGAAGGCTCCCAGCTTATACCCTCCAGGCAGAATCTGAGGCTCCCAGTAGAAGACCCCGCGGCAGCGTCCGTTGGTCTCATGCCGCGCCTCGCGGATGATGCGGGCCAGCTGTTCACGGCCGGCCTCCATCACCTCAGGATGCGCTTCGTCCACTTCAAATCCCGTCTCCACGATCATCACGTCCTTGTTGTATTTTTCGGCCACGCGCCGGATATTGGCCATACAGTCGGTGATGGTCTTTTCAGCCGTAGGCTCCTTTTTGCTCTCCATGGCCCAGTAGGGGTATAATGACATGCCGATCATGTCAAACTTGCCGCCGTATTTCAGCACCGTGCCAAGGTTGTAGTCATAGAGATGCGGGTCGAATCCGTTGTCCAGGTGGATGATGACGATGCTCTCGGGCGACACCTCCTTGACGGCGTCGTATCCCGCGCGGATAAAGCCGGCATACTGCTTGGGATGGGTCTTGATATGTCCCATGGAGTAAGTCACGGTGGTGTTGCCGTTTTCATCTTTCATTTCCCATCCGTTGGGGCCGCGTTTCACGTTCCACAGCATGCCGTTGCTGGTCTCATTGCCCACCTGCACCCAACGTGGTGTGACGCCATTGTCGCGGAGCAGCGTGATCACCTCCTTGGTGTGTCGTGCCAGGTCTTTCTTCATCTGTTTGTAGCTGTGACCCATCCATGCGGCCGGTATGGGCTGCTTGGCCGGATCGGCCCACCAGTCGCCATAGTGGAAGCAGAGCATCACGTCCATGCCCAGCGCCTTGGCGCGCAGCGCTTTCTTCAGCACGTCGTCTTTGCCGCACCAGCCTCCGCGCGGGTCCACCCACACGCGTAGGCGCACGGCACTGAGCTGGTAGTCTTTCAGCAGTGACAGACATTCACGCTCGTTTCCGGCCTTGTCGTGAAATTTCACACCTCGCGCCTCCTGCTCTGTCAGCGAACTGATGTCGGCGCCTTTCACGAAGTCATCTTGTGCAGTGGCGTACGACCATGCCCACAACGCGCTCCATATCAATAAAAGTCTTATCACCATCTTAGTCATTTCATTTTTATATCACAAATCTCTCAAATTCTTGATATACTCAATCAGGTTATTAGGTTGTTTGGTCGCTACGCTTAGAGGTTTTTTAGATGAGATATGCATATCGACCGTGTATTCATTGGTAATATCACTTGATGGCTTCATAACCTTAAAACCTTATAACCCAATAAGTTGAGTGAAAGCAAAACTCGAATTATAAATTCTTTAATAGGCAGTCCAATATATTGTTAATTTATGATTGTTTATCAAGAATTATAGAATTAAAGAATTCTCCTTGAGAACAGCCACGTTGGTAACTACAATTCTTAAATTCTATAATTCTTGATAAAAAAGATGGGCTTGAGTAAACATAGAAGCTCTTAATAGATGGCTCGGCTCATTATTTCAAAACAAGCACCTCGTCCACTCGTCACTAAAAGTATCAACTTGTCAACTTGTCAACTTGTCACTAAAAGTATCAACTTGTCTACTCGTCACCTCGTCCACTCGTCACTAAAAGTATCAACTTGTCTACTTGTCAACTCGTCAACTTGTCACTTCCTTACCATATATGCGCGCGCTTTTTCTTGGGGATGAATAGACGGTCGCTCTTCTTCACCTTGAAAGCGTCATACCATGCGTCGATCTGTGGCAGGGCGGCGTTGACACGTGCGAAGTTGGGTGAGTGGGGGTCAACGGTGATGAGCATCTCCTGATACTCCGGGCGCTGGTTGCTTGCCCATACGCGTGCCCAGGAGAGGAAGAAGCGCTGCTCGGGTGTGAAACCATCCTTCACGGCCAGCGGCTGCTCACGCATGGCGTTCTGGAAGGCTCGGAATGCGATGTTGAGTCCGCCGTTGTCGCCGATGTTCTCACCGAGGGTCAGTTTGCCGTTGATCTTCTTGCCAGCCACCACTTCCACTGTGCTGAAGTAGTCTTCGAGCACCTTGGTGCGTGTGTTGTAGTTTTTCTTGTCCTGTTCTGTCCACCAGTCGTGCTGGTTGCCGTCCTTGTCAAACTGCGATCCCTGGTCGTCGAAACCGTGGCTCATCTCGTGACCTATGACACCCCCGATAGCCCCATAGTTGGCTGCGTCGTCGGCATTGGGGTCGAAGAAAGGAGGCTGCAGGATGGCCGCCGGGAAGCATATCTCGTTGGTGGTGGGGTTGTAGTATGCGTTGATGGTCTGTGGTGTCATGAGCCATTCGCTCTTGTCGGTGGGCTTGTTGACCTTACGTTGGAGTTCGTCGAGCAGCAGGAATTCCGAGATGTTGGCGAGGTTCTCATAAAGCGACAGTTTCTCGTCCACCTGCATGCCGCTATAGTCTTTCCATTTGTCGGGATAACCGATCTTGACGATGAAGTGGTTGAGTTTGTCTTTGGCCTGCACTTTGGTCTCTGCACCCATCCATGTGGCCTCGTCGATGCGTTGTGCCAGTGCGGTCTGCAGGTTTTTCACCAGTTGTATCATGCGCTGCTTGCTGCTCTCCGGGAAGTGCTTCTCGACATACAGTTTGCCGATAGCCTCGCCCATCGTGCCGCTCACTAACGACACGGCACGCTTCCAGCGCGGCCGGTCTTGCTGCACGCCGCTCATCACGCGGCTGAAGTTGAAGGCCTCGCGGCGGAAGTCGTCGCTCAGCTGGCTGCTGGCTCCGCTGATCACTTTGATCTCGGCATAGGCTTTCAGGTCGTCGAGCGATGTCTCTGCCAGGATCTTCTCCACCTCGTGGATGGGCTCGGGCTGTCCCACGTCGACATAGTCGAAGGCCGGGAACCCACATGCCAGGAAGACATTGCCCCAGTCGATGCCCGGGAAGTCGGTCACCAGTTGGTTGTAGCTCATCTTGTGGTAGTTGGCGTTGATGTCGCGCAGCTGCACGCGGCTGTAGCTGGCTTTGGCGATGCGTGTCTCGATAGCCATGACGGCCTGCATCTTGCGCTCGGCTGTCTGCTCGTCGTTGCCCACCATCATATAGAGGTTTTTGAGCATCTTCTTGTATGCTTCGCGCACATTCACCGTCTGCTCGTCGTCGTTGAGATAGTAGTCGCGGGTGCCCAGGCCGATGCCTCCCTGGCCGATGCCAACGATGTTGACGGCAGCGTCGCGCTGGTCGGCGCCCACGCCGATGCCATACATCATGGTGTTCTCGCCTTTACGGTCGAGCTGTGCGGTCACCAGTTGGTATTCCTTGCGGTTTTTGATGGCGGCTATCCTGTCGAGTGTGGCCTTGATGGGCTGCCACCCTTCGCGGTTGAGTCTCACGCTGTCCATCATCAGGTTGTACAGGCTGCCGATCTTCTGTCCGAGCGTGCCTTGCTGCTGTGGTGCCGAGGCATACTGGAGGATCAGATCCTGGATGTCTTTCTGGCTCTTCTCATAGAGGTCGGTGAAGGCTCCGTTGTCGGTGTGCTCATCGTCGAGCGGGTGGGACTTGAGCCAGCCTCCGGCGGCATATTGATAGAAGTTGTCGCCTGGGCGTACGCTGGTGTCCAGGTTGTTGAGGTCGATGCCCGACGAAAGGTTCTGGCTGTTGGCCGACATCGTTGTCAGGGCGATGGCGGTGGCAAATAAGATTTTTCTCATCATATTATGTTCAATTATGTTATTTTATTAATAACGTAATTTTATGCGTAAAATTATCTTCTTCGGCGTGTTTTCCGATAAAATTCAGTTTCCGCAACTCCAATGATGCGTTTTCATGCGTGTTGACTCATGATTCTCTCATTGGTTCAAATCTTGGTTTTTGAGGCAAAATAATAGACTGTCCAAAATTTTTAGCTCTCACGCTCTCACGCTCGGCTGGATTTGCAATCCAACCGCTATGAATATAAGGATTTTTAATCCGAAAAAAATGATATTTCGCATTACAAATGCTCATACTCAATGCGGACGGATTGCAAATCCGCCCGAGCTGATGTCTTTTTATCAAGAATTTTAGAATTATAGAATTTTTGATGCCAACAGGCTGTTTCAAGGATAATTCTATAATAGGGTGTCCAATTTGTTACCTTACACATCCACTCTCTATTTGCAGTGGTAATCAGTTCCCCCTCTAAGTTGAGGCTGCTGAAAAAGTCCAGATTGTTAAATTTGTTAACATTTTTATTTCTTT
>CAMIYC010000053.1 GCA_946402905.1 uncultured Prevotellaceae bacterium
ATTAAAAATCCTTATATTCATAGCGGCTGGATTACAAATCCAGCCGAGCGTGAAACAAATCCGCTGTTAAAATGAAACATTAAAAATTAAACATTAAAAATGAAAGAGGCAAGCTGGACAGTGGTGTATTGTGGTGAAATCATCCTGTCTGTTGTTTTTTTTACGAATAAATAGAAAAAAATGAAGAAAAAAAATTAACTTTGCAGTCATGGTAAGAATTCGTATAATAAGCGCAGTCGTGGCCTGTGTGGCTATGCTGTCAGTGAGTGCACAGAATGTGAGAGAAACCATCCGCCTGAATGAAGGATGGAAGTTTGCGTTAGGTCATGCTGCCGACCCGAAGAAAGACTTCGGTTGCGGCACAGAGTATTTCAACTATCTGACAAAGGCCAACTCCATACACAACGAAGGCCCCTATGTGGCTAAGTTTGATGACTCGGCATGGCAAGAGGTCAGCCTGCCTCACGACTGGGTGACCACACTGCCCTACAGCCGTGAGGCCAGCCACTCGCACGGCTACAAGACCGTAGGCTACAAATATCCAGAGACGAGTGTGGGATGGTATCGCAAGGTGATCAACATCCCCGAGAGCGACCTTGGCCACCATATCGCCTTGCAGTTTGACGGCATCTTCCGCCACGCCCAGGTGTGGTTCAACGGTTTCTACATGGGTGTAGAGCCGAGTGGATACGCCACGCAGGTGTATGACGTGACAGAATACGTGAACTACGGCGGCGACAACCTGATCTGCGTGCGTGCTGACGCGTCACTGGAGGAAGGGTGGTTTTACGAGGGCGCCGGCATCTACCGCGATGTGTGGCTGCTGAAGTCGGCTGCCGTGAGCGTAGCTCCTTTCGGCACCTTTGTCTATGCCGACCTCCGCCATCCCTACACTTCAGCTACCCTGCATGTCGAGACCGAAGTGAACAACCATACGCTCTCGGGGCAGAATTGCGAAGTGGAGCAGCGGCTGTTGGACGCCGACGGACATGTGGTGGCACAGAGCAGGGCGGCATCCATCAGCCTGAAGCCCAAAGAGACGAAGGGCTGTAAGCAGAAGATGGACCTGGTGTCGCCACACCTCTGGAGCACTACGGACCCCTATCTGTATGAAGTGGAGACTATCGTGAAAGTAAACGGCCAGGTATGCGACATCTATAAGACCACCACAGGCATCCGTGAGATTGACTTCGATGCCGACCGTGGTTTTCTGCTTAACGGCAAGCCATTGAAGCTGAAGGGTGTCAATATGCACCAAGACCATGCCGGTGTGGGAGCAGCCATCCCAGAGGCACTGATGTCATGGCGCATCAAGCGTCTGAAAGAAATCGGTTGCAACGCCTACCGCTCCTCGCACAACCCCATGACCCCCGCCCTGCTCGACATCTGCGACCGTGAGGGCATATTGGTCATTGACGAGAACCGCCTCACGGGCATCAACACTGAGCACCAGCGCCTGCTTGAAAACATGATCAAGCGCGACCGCAACCACCCCTCCGTGATACTCTGGAGCGACGGCAATGAGGAATGGGGCATGGAGAACACCATACAAGGCACACGCATAGCAGCTGCCATGAGAGCCTACACCCAACTGCTGGACCCCACCCGCCATTCGACCATCGCCAATGCCGGCGGTTCGGAGATGATCAAGGGCCTCGATGTCGTAGGCTTCAACTACATCCAGCAAAACAACGTAGACGAGCGCAAGAAGGCCAACCCCACCTGGAAAATCGCCGGCACGGAAGAGACCACAGGCTGCGGCACACGTGGTGTATATTTCAACACTCCCAGTGAGCCGGGCCACATGGTGGCGATGAACCGCGACACCACCCATCACCATGTGGAGAATGTGATAGAGCGTGGATGGAAATTCTACGCCGAGCGTCCATGGGCTTCCGGCATCTTCTATTGGACTGGATTTGACTACCGCGGCGAGCCCAACCCCCTGTCGTATCCCGCCCACGACTCTGAGTTTGGCATACTCGACTATTGCGGATTCTGGAAAGACGAGGCATGGTATCTGAAATCGTGGTGGACAGAAGAGCCCACGCTGCACATCTTCCCACACTGGAACCTGCAAGGACACGAAGGCGAAGAGATAGAAGTATGGGCCTATAGCAACTGCGACGAGGTGGAACTGACCGTCAACGGGAAGCGACTCGGGCGGCAGAAAATGCCACAAAACGGCCACCTGAAATGGAAAGCTGTCTATCATCCCGGAAAGGTGGTGGCCACTGGGTATAAAAACGGCAAGAAAGTGATGACCGAAATCGTGGAGACCACCAAGCCCGCCTCCAGACTGACCCTGAAGGCCGACCGGCAGCACATTCAGGCCGACGGCCGTGACGTCTCTGTCCTGACCATAGAAGTGCGAGACTCAAAGGGTCGCATCGTGCCTGATGCCTGCCCTACCCTAACCATCACCGTGGATGGCGACGCACATATCTTAGGGGCTGGCAACGGCGACCCGTCGTATATGGGCGCAGACCACCCCCAAGAGAAAGACTGCAAGAAATTCACCATCCCCGCATTCAACGGTCTGGCCCAAGTGCTGATACAGGCCGGCCATGAGGAGAGTGAAATCAAGATAGGCTGCTCGGGCGAAGGCTTGCGCGACGCGCTGCTGACCCTGACCGCCACGCACGACAAATAACCAAATACCAGCCATGAACATACTGCTTCTGGCAGCAATGATACTGCCGCCACTATCTGGAGGCGACGACCACACCCGGGGCATCGGCCAGTATCCCGGCGCTCCAAGTGAATATTTCGCTCCCAGCATAGAATGGGAGGACAGCGGAGGGCCGCTGACCAATGTCGCATTGCACCGCGCCGCCTATGCCTCCACCACCTACGACTACAACCACACGGCACATCTGGTCACCGACGGCATCTGCGACGACCGCGAGCCAGCCATTCTGACGGTGTCGACCCCAGAGAGACAACTGCCACGCCGAGAGGCAGAATGGGCCATCGACGGCGGTCCCTACTCGCGCAACATATTGATGGGCAGCCACACCTGGTTGCGATACGACTGGGGAGGTGAGCCTCTGGCCGAAGCAGGCAAAGTGAAGCTCCAGGGCATGGTGGCATACGACGAGCAGACCGCGAAGAAAGGCTATGTGCTGAGGTGCGAAGTATCTGAAGACGGAGAGCTCTGGCATCCTGCCGGAGAAGTGAAAGGCGACGGCCTGCCCGGCACCCTGCTCCACTACAAGCTACACTCCGACCCCAACAAACAGGAAGCCCAGGACCTTCTGCCCGCCAGGGTGCTGAATGAGGAGATACGCCTCAACGCGCCCATCAGCCTGCGCCATCTGCGCATACGGCTCGACATGGAGGGAGCAGCCCACTGGGATATACGCGAGTTGCAGTTCCAGGATGCCAATGGCTATGACATCGAAGTATTGCCATCACAGCGGCTGAGCAGCATGTGGCTGAGCGAGGGCGCTGGCGAGCAGTGGCTCTACACCGACCTTGGGCGAAGCCTGCCCATCGAGCAGGTGAGGCTCTACTGGCATATTGCCCCCAAAAGCGGCAGCATCGAGATTTCAGACGATGCCAGGACGTGGACGAAAGTGACCGGATTCGGTTGCGACGGCACCATGATGACCACAGCAGAAGGCCGGTGGACAGCCCGCTACGTACGCATACGGATGCACGAGGCATGGCCGGAGGGCCGCTACGCCCTGCGCGAGATGGAAGTGATGTCGAGGCAGAAAAAGGTCTACAGGCCACATCCGGTATCGGGGCAGCATGGCCACCGCTACGAGCTGAGCGGCGGCAACTGGCTCCTGCAGCGAGCCTCTGAAGTAGATGCCACAGGCGAACAGATCGCCTCAGAAGGATATGACGCCCACGACTGGATAGCGGCCACCGTGCCCGGCACCGTGCTCGCCTCGTATGTCAACATCGGAGCCGTGCCCCATCCCAACTACGCTGACGATGTGGATCAGATATCAGAGTCGTTCTTCCGCAGCGATTTCTGGTACCGTGACGTATTTGAAGTATCCACCCTTCCCGACGGCCAGCTCTGGCTTCATTTCGACGGCATCAACTGGAAAGCCAATGTGTATCTCAACGGCCAGCGGCTGGGCCGGATAGAGGGCGCCTTCATGAGAGGCCGGTTCAACGTGACCGGGCTGCTGCGCAAAGGCAACAACTATCTGGCTGTGGAGATTATCTGCAACGACCACTTCGCCGCCATCAAGGAAAAAGACGAAAACACCACACAATACAACGGCGGATTGCTCGGAGCCGACAATCCCACCTTCCACGCCACGGTGGGCTGGGACTGGATCACCACCGTGCGCGGACGCGAGGCTGGCATCTGGAACGAAGTGTACCTGACCGCCACAGGAGATGTGACCCTGAGCGACCCTTACGTACAGACTACACTCTCCTGCCCTGCTACCGGCGCACAGCCCCCACGTAAGACGGAGGTGTCTCCCACGATTTCGCTGAGGCCATCGGTGTTTGTGAGCAACAACACCGGCCACGCCGTGAGAGGTGTGCTGAGCGGGTACATCGGCGACACACGCTTCGAGCAAACAGTCACCCTGCCTGCCCTGAGCGAACAAGAGATCAGCTTCACGCCACAGCAATATCCACAACTGACGGGCAATGACTTCCGTCTATGGTGGCCCAACGGCTACGGCGATCCATATCTCTACGCCGCAGGATTCACCTTCACGCCAGAAGCATCTGCTGCCACCACCATCAGCTACCAAGCAGGTCTGCGCCAGATGCAGTACACGGATGTCAACGACAGCCTGCGCATCTATGTGAACGGCCGGCGTTTCATCCCCCTGGGCGGCAACTGGGGCTTCGACGAGCACAACCTGCTCTACCGCTCGCGCGAATACGACATCGCCGTAGGCTACCACCGCGACATGAACTTCACGATGATACGCAACTGGGTGGGACAAGTGGGCGACGAAGCGTTTTACGAGGCCTGCGACCGACACGGCATCATGATCTGGCAAGACTTCTGGCTGGCCAATCCCGCCGACGGACCCGACCCCTACGACAACAGGCTCTTCCTCAGCAATGCCGAAGACTACCTGCGCCGTATGCGCCATCATGCCAGCATCGGCATCTACTGTGGGCGCAACGAGGGATTCCCTCCCGAATCCCTCGACCGCAAGCTGCGTGAATACGTACACGCCCTTGCCCCCTGCATGGAGTATATCTCGCACTCATCGTCACAGGGTGTGAGCGGTGGCGGACCGTATCGTGCGCTGCCCATGAAAGAATATTTCAGCAAGCAAAGCGGCAAGATACACTCCGAACGCGGTATGCCCAACGTAATGAACATAGAGAGCCTGCGCCGCACCTTCAGCCCTGACTCGCTCTGGCCACAGTCGCGCCAGTGGGGGCAGCACGACTTCACGTTGCAAGGTGCCCAGCGCTCATCAGAATTCAACCGACTGGTCAGGGAAGGACTGGGTGAGGCACGGAGTGCCGAGGAATTCAGCCGCTGGGCACAGCTCATCAACTACAACGGCTATCGAGGCATGTTTGAGTCGACCAGCCGCAGCCGTGCCGGATTGCTGTTGTGGATGAGCCATCCCTGCTGGCCCTCCATGGTATGGCAGACCTACGACTACTATTTTGACCCCACCGCAGCCTATTTTGGTGCGAAGAAAGCCTGCGAACCGCTCCACGTCCAGTATAATGCCCTGACCGACAGCATAGAAATCGTCAACCACTCGGCGGGCGACCAGGCTGACATCACCGTGACGGCTGCCATCTACGACCTGCAAGGCAAACGGATAAGCCAGCAAAAATCACGCGTCAAGAGCCAAGAAGACAGTACGGTGAGATGGAAGAAACTCTCCACGCTCATGCCCCAAGCGCCGTCGGAGGTATACTTCCTGCGCCTGCAACTGAAAAAAACATCTGGTCTGGTGTCAGAAAACCTCTATATCATGGGACAAGAGGAAAACAACTACCGCGCCCTGACGACACTGGGCAAAGCAGAGATAGAACAGCACACGACCATCAGCCCCTCCACCGACGGACAAAGCGCCCATGTAAGCATTCGCAACAAAGGCCAGAAGCCGGCAGTATTCTTGCGACTCAACCTCAAAGGCGCTGACGGCGAACAGATATTGCCCGCCATCTACAGCGACAACTACATCACGCTGATGCCCGGCGAGACCCGCAGCATAGACATCAGCTGGAAAAATCAGGATTCCCGCGGCCAACAACCGCATATAGAAATAACCGGAATCGGAATGTAAACGCCCTTATGAAAAAGTCATTCATCCTCACACTGTGCCTGACATTGCCCCTGCTGCTTCATGCCAGCAAGCCCGCATCGATGCCACAAATAGCCAGCGAACCACGACCAGGCTTTTTCCCCCTGGCCGCTCAACAGCCAGCCCGAATCTACACCGATGCACATGACCACAAAGTGGTAAGCATCGCAGGAGGACTGTTGGCCGACGACGTAGAGCGTGTGACAGGCAAGAGGCCGATGACAGCTGTCATCCGACAGCCGAAAGAGCTGGGCAAGGCACCCGCTGTGGTGGCCGGTACCCTGGGACAAAGCCCGACCATCGACTGGCTGGTCAGGAAAAAAAGAATAGACGTGGCCGACATCCGAGGCAAGTGGGAATCGTTTGTGATCGTGAGCACGGAGCATCCGAGACACCACACACCACTGCTTGCCATCATAGGCAGCGACCGGCGAGGCACCGCATTCGGGCTGACCTCACTCTGCGAGGCCATCGGCGTATCGCCCTGGTACTGGTGGGCAGACGTGACCCCGGCACCTCAGGCCGCACTCTACGTCGAACCTGGTCTTTTCAGGCAAGGCGAGCCATCGGTGCAATACCGGGGCATCTTCATCAACGACGAGCGCTTCGGCGGCTGGGCACGCTGGGCTGAGCAGACCTTTGACAAAGCGACGGGCAAAGTGGGTCCCAAAACGTATCAAAAGGTTTTCGAACTGCTACTCCGCTTGAAAGCCAACTACCTATGGCCGGCCATGCATAACGGCAGTGCCGCCTTCAACTCGACCCCCGAAAACGCCCGGCTGGCCGACGACTACGCCATCGTGATGGGGTCGTCGCATTGCGAGCAGATGCTCCGCAACAATGAGGACGAATGGAAGAATGCGGGCATCTACGGCGACTTCAACTATATCACCAACCGTGCCACCATGATCAACTACTGGGAAGAGCGTGTGCGCACCAACGGGAAATATGAAAACACCTATACGCTGGGGCTGCGAGGCATACACGACTATCCCATGGAGGGTGCCAACACCACCGCTGAGCGTGTGGCACTGATGCAGCAAGCACTCAACGACCAGCGCGACATACTGCGCCGCAACATCAACAAACCCGTGGAAGAGGTGCCGCAGGTGCTCTGCACCTACGAAGAGGTGCTCGATGCCTATCACCATGGGCTGCAGGTGCCCGATGACGTGACGCTCCTATGGTCAGACGACAAGCACGGCTACTGTCGCAACCTGAGCAACCCGGCAGAGCAACGGCGCAAAGGCGGGGCGGGCATCTACTACCATCTGTCGTATCACGGCGACCCGGCCAGCTGGATATGGCTCAGTCCGCTGTCGCCGTCATTCCTGTCAACAGAGCTCTCCAAGGCCTACACCTATGGGACGAAGAAGATATGGGTATTCAACGTAGGTGACATCAAGCCGGCAGAGAAAGAAATCTCCTTTGTCATGGACCTGGCCTGGGACATCGACCGGTGGAAGCCCGGACAAGCCCACCAATATATAGAATACTGGGCAGCCAAGACATTCGGCAAGGAGATTTCAAAAGAGATAGCCGACCTGCAGGCTAGATACTATCAGCTGCAAGCCGGCGGAAAGGATGCCCACGTATGGTTTGTGAACTACTCGGAAGCACAGATCGCAGAGCGCGTCAGACGGTCACGAGAGATGGCTGCAGAGGCCACAGCCCTGGCCGGCAAGGTGCCCGACAGGCTGAAGGACGCCTACTTCGAACTGGTGCTCTACCCCATCTGCGGCGCGGCCAAGATCAATGAATATCAATTGCTGGCCCGGCGCAGCATGGTGAGAGCGACGCACCTCGACAGCATCGGCGGGATGGCAGACGCCACGCGTGTGAGACAGATGTTTGAAGAGCTCAATGCCCTGACCAAGCACTACAATGAAGAGATAGGCCAAGGCAAATGGGCACAATTCTTCAACTGGCAGCCCTACCACTGGTTCCGCTCTGAGCGTATTGACCCGCCCGTCTGCACGCCTGAGACGATCACCCAAGTGCGCCAGATGCCACAACCGCGCCTCCTGTCGGTCGAGCAAGCACTCTCCGGCGAAGGCGTGATGATAGAGAGCGACAAAGACTGCGAGGTTCCGCTATGGATGGAGGCACTCTCACCCATCAGGAACTTCTCAAAAGCCCCTGAAGACAATGTGTTCTGCCATGTGACGACAGACATCGACAGTTTCGACGCGTCGGCCACACCGATCAACAACGTATGGCACGCCCCCTACGTGGGACCCATGTGGAGCAAGGTGGGCACACTGCATCTGAAAAAAGGTGTCAACCACCTGTCTGTCGGTGAGCTGAAGGCTGACGCCAGAATAGACCGCATATACATGGGGCTCTACCCTCCCTTTGCAGAAGAACCCCGTATCAGGATTGCCGCCCGGACATACCTCCAGAAACACGACAGCGACGCGGGACAAATCACCTGCATCAAAGGACTGGGATACTGTGACGGTGTGTTGGTGCAACCTTTTGACACGCCCTCATACACACCGGAAGAACTGGCGGCATCACCCTACGTGGAATATGCGCTCGATCTGAAAGAAGGCGACCGCACGATAGAGATACGCACCCTGCCCACACTTCATATCCACGAAGGGCGTGACGCGCGCTACGCAGTGCAACTGGGCGATGGGACGCCTCAAATATTCTCGATCCACACCGGCGACTTCACCGCTGAATGGCGATGGAACGTGCTCCGAGGCTATGCCACTCGCAGCCTGGCCATCCCACCGGCATGCAAAAGACAGCAGAGGCTGAGAATCTATCTGCTCGACCCAGGCATCGTGCTACAAGAAGTGACAGTAAACTGACACGAAACACCACCTATAAGTAAAAGAAAAAGCCAAAACGATAACGAAAAGTCACCCAAACAACAAATAATATGTATTTTTGGCAGCGCCAAAAACACTTACATTCAGAAAAGCTCAAATTCATTTGGCTTTTCATTCGTTATTGTGTAATTTTGCAACTTGAATTAACGAAAAAGCATTATTTTGAAACATTGAACATGAACTACTCACCATTCTTACATCCGGAGCTGGAAACAATGCCACGTAAACAGCTGGAAGCACTGCAGCTGGAACGTCTTCAGAAGACAGTGCGCCACTGCATGAACTCACCTTTCTACCAAGAGAAATTTGCCCAGCTTGGCATCACCCCCGACGATATCAAGACTCTTGATGACGTGAAGAAGCTGCCTTTCACCACCAAAGACGACCTGCGGGAACACTATCCCTTCGGTCTGGCATGCGTGCCATTGAGAGACTGCACACGACTGCACTCATCGAGCGGTACCACCGGCAATCCCACCGTGGTGCTGCACACCCAGAAAGACCTGGAAGAATGGGCACAAGCCGTGGCACGATGCCTCTGGATGGTGGGAAGCCGCCCGGAAGACGTGTTTCAGAACTCGGCCGGCTACGGCATGTTCACCGCCGGTCTTGGATTCCAGTATGGCGCTGAGAAAGTGGGCATGCTGACCGTGCCTGCCGCCGCCGGCAACACGACCCGCCAGATCAAATTCATCAAAGACTTCGGCACCACGGTGCTTCATGCCATCCCCAGCTATGCGTCACGTATCTATGAAGTGATGCGCGAGGAGGGCGTAAACCCACGCCGCGACACCCAGCTGCGCGTGCTCTGCATCGGCGCCGAGCCCCACAGCGAGGAGCAACGCAAGCGTATAGAGGAAAACCTGGGAGTGAAAGCCTACAACTCGTATGGCATCTCGGAGATGATGGGGCCAGGCGTAGCATTTGAGTGTCCTGAGCAAAACGGCATCCATATCTGGGAAGACTACTTCATCGTGGAAATCATCGACCCCGTGACCCTGGAACCCGTGGAAGACGGGCAAGTAGGCGAACTGGTGATCACCACTATCAACCGCGAGGCCATGCCCTTGCTGCGCTACCGCACCCGCGACCTGACAAGCATCATCCGGGGCCAATGTCCATGCGGCCGCACCCATACGCGCCTGTCGCGCCTGCAAGGCCGCAGCGACGACATGATCATCCTCAAGGGTGTGAACATCTTCCCAATCCAGATAGAAAAGATACTGCTGAAATTCAAGGAGCTGAGCACCGACTACCTCATCACCATAGAGACCGTAGACGGCAACGACACCATGACGGTAGAAGTGGAGCTGCGCGACCTCTTCACCGATGACTACCGCGTGCTTCAGAAACTGACGAAAGACATCACCCGCCTTCTGAAAGACGAGATACTTGTCACACCCAAGGTGAAGCTGGTGCCCAAAGGCGGCATCAAGACCTCTGACGAAGGCAAGGCCGTGCGTGTGAAAGACCTGCGAAAACTGTTCTAACCTCAAAACCCGATACATCATGACGATACACCAACTATCTATCTTTATGGAAAACAAATCGGGCACGCTGCTGCGTGTGCTCGACCTACTGCGCCGCTACGGCATCCAGATTATCGCATCGACCATACCCGACACCGCCGAGAACGGTATCTACAGGCTGATATGCAGTGAACCGCTACGGGCGTACGAAGGTCTGAAAAACGCCGACATACCGGTTGCCCTCTCCGAGGTGTTCGCACTTGAGCTCGACGACGTGCCCGGCTGTGCAGCCAACGCCGTGAGCATACTCAGCCAGGCCAACATCAGCCTCACCTATATGTACAGTTTCCTACTGCGAGGCAAAGGCATCATGGTATTCCGGCCTGACGATGCTGAACTGACACGTGAGACGATACTGCGCAACAACATGAAATACATCGCAGAAAAAGACCTGTCGAAATACAGCGTATAAAATGCCAGAAAACAAGACCAACAAGCCGTTGCAGGCACATCTGTGCATGTTTACGGCTTGTGCTATATGGGGGCTGATGGCTCCCGTGGGCAAGGACGCAATGATGAATGGCATCGACGGCCTTACGATGGTATCGTTCAGGGTGGCAGGCGGTGCGTTGCTATTCTGGCTCACATCACTATTCATGCCGTGTGAGCATGTGGATGGGAAAGACAAACTGAAATTCGCTGCTGCCGCCATCTTCGGCCTTGTGCTCAACCAATGCTGCTTCACGATAGGCCTGAGCCTCACCTCACCCACCAACGCAAGTATCGTGACCACCTCCATGCCCATATTTGCCATGCTGCTGTCGTTTGTGATACTGCGCGAGCCCATCACCTGGCTCAAATCGGGAGGTGTGGCCATCGGCTGCCTCGGGGCAGTGACCTTGATACTGACCAGCGTGACAGCCTCTGACAATAAAGTGGGCGACATGCGTGGCGACATGCTGGTGATGGGGGCACAACTGTCGTATGCACTGTTTTTGTCATTGTTCAACAAGTTTATCAAGAAATACTCCATCTTCACCGTCAACAAATGGATGTTTCTATGGGCTACCATCATCGTATGGCCATTCACCGGGCTGCATGTGGCTCAGACCCACTGGGCTGACATCAGTATTGCCACATGGTCTGAGACAGCCTATGTCGTCTTTTTTGGCACCTTCATCGGCTATATCCTGATAGTGAACGCCCAAAAAGTGCTGCGCCCTACGGTAGTCTCTATCTACAACTATGTGCAGCCCCTGGTGTCGGTGAGCGTGAGTCTGCTGATGGGTATCGGCGTGCTCAAATGGAGCCAGGGACTCGCCGTCATCCTCGTATTCACAGGTGTCTGGATGGTGACCAAATCTAAATCGAGGAAAGACATGGAAAAGTTGAAAACTGAAAATCAATAGCAGGGCAAGACATAAAAGCCATCAGGAGAAATGCCAATCTGACACACCGTGATGCCAGATTGGCATTCTGCTCTCAGTTTTCACTACCTCTATGATGCACTCGGCAGAAAAAATAAATGAATTTATTTTGTTCTGCTCTCAGTTTTCACTACTTTTTAATAAGGTAGGATGCACCTCGGCAGAAAAAATAAATGAATTTATTTTGTTCTGCTCTCAGTTTTCACTACCTTTAAATAAGGTAGGATGCACCTCGGCAGAAAAAATAAATGAATTTATTTTGTTCTGCTCTCAGTTTTCACTACCTTTGCAGTAGGTATGAACTATCAGACAGGACTTGCAGACATCACCTGCGAAAACATCATCATCGCAGACGCCGACTTCGTAGACAAGGTCGCTTTTGACCTCATTGTCAACTTCGAGCGCATGCTCAACCGCAAAATTCCCAACGCCGACATGGCTCGCTGGATAGACTGTGTAGCCTTAGACGGCGGTGTGCGCGAAGGCACCGGCCAGACCCAGGTGGCACTCATACACGACAGGGGCAACCTGCAGATGGATAACTTCACCCCAGGGCTATTGTCCGAGCTCAACGGGAAAGCCTTCAAAGACCATCTGGGCGAATTTGCCATCAACACCTACACCGACGAAGACATCGTCAGCAAGGAGGATCTCATCGCTGAGACACTCAAGCTTTGCTGTGCTGCCAGAGACGTAAAAAGGGTGATGGTTATCCCCGACGAGCGCTATTTTGAAACCATCCGCCATATCATGAGCCGGGTAGATGATGACAGCAAGCGAGTGACCGTCTTTGCCATGCAGCCCATGCCAGGAGGCAACTTCAGGCAAGAAATACTGGGCTACTCGCTGATGAGCGCGCTCGGCATTAAGGCCGACGAACTGTCTACGGCTCATTCCAGATAAAAAACAGTGAGAAAACTCACAATCTCATCAACTCACAAACCCACAAACTCATCAACTCACAGCCATGTCAAAAGTACTAATGATTGGCGCCGGAGGCGTCGCAACCGTTGCGGCATTCAAAATAGCCCAGAATGCCGATGTGTTCACAGATTTCATGATAGCCAGCCGCACAAAGGCCAAGTGTGACAAGATTGTGGAGTCTATCCACCAAGCTGGCCTTCATCTTGACATCAAGACTGCTCAAGTGGACGCGGATGACGTAGAGCAGCTGAAAAAACTGTTCAACGACTACCAGCCAGAATTGGTCATCAACCTCGCCCTGCCCTACCAAGACCTCACCATCATGGAAGCCTGCCTGGCCTGTGGCTGTCATTATCTCGACACTGCCAACTATGAGCCAAAAGATGAGGCCCACTTCGAATACTCCTGGCAATGGGCTTACAAGGAGCGTTTCGAGCAGGCCGGGCTATGCGCCATCCTCGGTTGCGGCTTCGACCCCGGGGTGAGCGGCATCTATACCGCCTATGCCGCCAAGCACCACTTCGACGAGATCCATACCCTCGACATCGTAGACTGCAATGCCGGCGACCACCACAAAGCCTTCGCCACCAACTTCAACCCGGAGATCAACATCCGTGAAATCACCCAGAAAGGCCTGTACTACAAAGACGGCGAATGGATAGAGACAGAACCACTGGAGGTGCACCAGCCACTCACCTACCCCAACATTGGTCCGAGAGAGAGTTACCTGATGCATCATGAAGAGCTGGAGAGCCTGGTGAAGAACTACCCCACCATTCGTCTGGCGCGGTTCTGGATGACCTTCGGCGAGCAATATCTCAAGCATCTCGATGTGATACAAAACATCGGCATGAGCCGCATAGACGAAATCACTTACGAGGCGCCTCTGGCCGATGACCCCAGCAAGACAGTCCGCGTGAAGATCGTGCCGCTGCAATTCCTGAAAGCGGTGCTGCCCAATCCCCAGGATCTGGGCGAGAACTACGAAGGCGAGACAAGCATCGGATGCCGCATACGTGGTGTGAAAGACGGCAAAGAGCGCACCTATTATGTATACAACAACTGCTCACACCAGGCCGCCTACCAGGAGACCGGCATGCAAGGCGTGAGCTATACCACAGGCGTGCCTGCCATGATCGGTGCCATGTTGCTGCTCAAGGGTGTGTGGAAGAAACCCGGTGTATGGAACGTAGAGGAATTCGACCCCGATCCATTCATGGCTCTGCTCAATGAGAAAGGCCTGCCATGGCATGAAGTATTCGACGGCGACCTGGAACTCTGACACAGAAGCTGCCTCCCCCAAAAAAGAACAACTAAAGAAAACAATAATATTATGGCAAAAAAAGAAAATACAGAACCCATCGACAACTCCCAGGAAGGTAAGCTGAAAGCACTCCAGGCTGCCATGTCGAAAATTGAGAAAGAATTCGGCAAAGGCTCTATCATGAAGCTCGGAGAGGAGCAAATCGAGAACGTGGAAGTAATCCCCACCGGCAGTATCGGCCTGAATGCCGCCCTCGGCGTAGGAGGCTACCCCAAAGGACGCATCATCGAGATTTACGGTCCCGAATCTTCTGGCAAGACCACTCTCGCCATCCACGCTATAGCTGAGGCCCAGAAAGCTGGCGGCATCGCTGCCTTTATCGACGCTGAGCATGCTTTCGACCGCTTCTATGCCGCCCATCTGGGCGTCGACGTCGACAATCTGTGGATATCTCAACCCGACAACGGCGAGCAAGCCCTTGAGATCGCCGACCAGCTCATCCGCTCATCAGCCATTGACATCATCGTGATCGACTCTGTGGCGGCCCTGACACCCAAATCAGAAATTGAGGGCGACATGGGCGACAACAAAGTGGGACTCCACGCCCGCCTGATGAGTCAGGCCCTGCGCAAGTTGACCGCCAACATCAGCAAGACCAACACCACATGTATCTTCATCAATCAGCTGCGTGAAAAAATCGGCGTGATGTTTGGCAATCCTGAAACGACCACCGGTGGCAATGCCCTGAAGTTTTACGCCAGTGTGCGTCTCGACATCCGCCGCGTGACCACTCTCAAGGACGGCGACCAGGCCATCGGCAACCAGGTGCGCGTGAAAGTGGTGAAAAACAAGGTGGCTCCTCCATTCCGCAAGGCAGAATTTGAGATTCTCTTCGGCGAAGGCATCTCCAAACTGGGCGAACTCGTTGACATGGGCGTAGAATATGGTGTAGTGCAAAAAAGCGGTTCCTGGTTTTCCTACGACGGTACAAGACTCGCCCAGGGACGCGACGCCACCAAGGCCATGCTCAAAGACAATCCCGAGCTCTGCGAGGAGATTGAGGCAAAAATCATGCAGGCCATCAGCGCCAATCAATAAGACGCACTGACATACTGTCATATTTTATCCGCTCCTTCACGTTTTGGCACGCCATTTGTTGTGTTAATGTCAGACACGTCAGGATACGTGTCCAGCGACAGAATAATAATAACAAAAAATAATACGACAATGGGAAAAATTATTGGAATCGATTTAGGTACTACCAACTCTTGCGTTTCGGTATTCGAAGGCAACGAGCCTGTAGTGATTGCAAACAGTGAAGGAAAGCGCACCACCCCGTCGGTGGTGGGATTTGTCAAGGACGGCGACCGCAAAGTGGGCGACCCCGCCAAGCGTCAGGCTATCACCAACCCACAGAACACGGTGTACAGCATCAAGCGCTTCATGGGTGAGACCTATGAGCAAAGCCGCAAAGAGGCAGAGCGCGTGCCTTTCAAAGTTGTGAACGAAGGCGGTTATCCCCGCGTGGAGATTGACGGCCGCAAATATACTCCTCAGGAGATTTCGGCCATGGTGCTTCAGAAGATGAAGAAGACCGCCGAGGACTATCTGGGCGAGGAAGTGACCCAGGCCGTCATCACGGTGCCGGCATACTTCAGCGACTCACAGCGCCAAGCCACCAAAGAGGCCGGTCAGATCGCCGGACTGGAAGTGAAGCGTATCGTGAACGAGCCTACGGCAGCAGCCCTCGCCTATGGTGTGGACAAGGCCAACAAAGACATGAAGATTGCCGTCTTCGACCTTGGTGGTGGTACGTTTGATATCTCCATCCTGGAGTTTGGCGGCGGCGTGTTTGAGGTGCTTTCCACCAACGGTGACACCCACCTGGGTGGCGACGACTTCGATCAGGCCATCATCGACTGGCTGGTTCAGGAGTTCCGCAACGACGAGGGTGCCGACCTGCGCCAGGACCCGATGGCCATGCAGCGTCTGAAGGAAGCTGCCGAGAAAGCCAAGATAGAGCTTTCGAGCAGCACATCCACAGAGATCAACCTGCCATACATCATGCCTGTGGGCGGCGTGCCCAAGCACCTTGTCAAGACTCTGACCCGTGCCAAGTTTGAGCAGCTGGCTCACAACCTGATTCAGGCTTGTCTGGCTCCATGCCAGAAAGCAGTGGCCGATGCCAAGCTGACCACAGCCGACATCGACGAAGTGATACTCGTAGGCGGTTCGAGCCGTATCCCCGCCGTACAGACACTGGTGAAGAACTACTTCGGCAAAGAGCCGTCAAAAGGCGTCAACCCCGACGAAGTGGTGGCAGTGGGTGCATCCATCCAGGGTGCCATTCTCAACAAGGAAGGCGGCGTAGGCGACATCGTGCTGCTCGACGTGACTCCTCTGACCCTGGGTATCGAGACCCTGGGTGGTGTGATGACCAAGCTGATAGAAGCCAACACGACAATCCCCTGCAAGAAGAGCGAGACCTTCTCAACGGCAGCAGACAACCAGACCGAGGTGACCATCCACGTGCTGCAAGGTGAGCGTCCAATGGCAGCCCAGAACAAGAGCATCGGACAGTTCAACCTGACAGGTATAGCCCCAGCACGCCGTGGCATTCCTCAGATCGAGGTGACTTTCGACATCGACGCCAACGGTATCCTGAAAGTGTCGGCCAAGGACAAAGCCACAGGCAAAGAGCAAGCCATCCGTATCGAGGCTTCATCCGGCCTGAGCAAAGAGGAAATTGACCGCATGAAGGCTGAGGCTGAGCAGAACGCCGAGAACGACAAGCGCGAGCGCGAGCGTATCGACAAGCTCAACCAGGCAGACTCGATGATCTTCCAGACAGAGACGTTCCTCAATGAGAACGGCGACAAACTGGGCAACGAGAAAGCCAATGTAGAGGCTGCCGTACAGCAGTTGAAAGACGCTCACAAGAGCGGCGACATCACAGCCATAGACAATGCCATCAACAACCTCAACCAGGTGATGCAGGCTGCCAGTGCCAAGATGTACAGCCAAGCAGGCGGACAGCCCGGCGGAGCCGGTTTCGGCGGACAGGGCGGCTTCAACGGCCAACAAGGCAACACCCAGGAGCCCAAGTCGGACGACAACATACAAGACGCCGACTTCGAGGAGGTGAAGTAAGGATTTAAGTATATTAATTGAAGGTGCAGGCATAAACATACCTGCACCTTTTCGTAGTTATGAAAGAAGATTTTAATCAACTTGCAGGAAGAATGGATCTTTTCGACCTACTCTTTGGTGCTGGGCCAGCCATCACAAAGATAATGATTTTAGGCTTCATGCCGAAGGATGAAGACTTCTTGGAATTGACGCCACAGCAGTACAAAAAGTTTTATGAACAGGAAGGCTACACGGAAGAGAAGATATATGCTCTTCTGCCCAAAGACCCCGATCACTACGTGGAAGCGAATTTCAACGAGCTGAACATCTGCACTGAGTCGGATATAGCCACTCTAAAACGTGGGTGGCAGATTGTAGAGAATTACTGCAAAGAGTCTGGCCTCGAATTCACTACCGACGAACAAAAACTGATGTACGCCGCCACAAAGTTGCCCGACGTATTCAGTAAGGATACACCATTTGATATATCCAAGCGTGGAAACCTAAGTATAGCCAGTTACAACCCTGAGGCAGGCGACGACTGACAAACGTTCGGTTTTCAACATCCTTGTCCCAAGTCTGCCCCAAGTCTACCATAAGCTTGCCCCAAGTTTATTCGGAATGGCCAAACCTGTCACGCTGTTGCTTCTTCCTTGTCTGTCGTGCAGTTACCCGAGCTGAGTCAACTGTGTTGAAAGTTGAAATGACCGACGAGTGAAAATGTGAGACAGTCTCACATTTTTACGGGATACGCTTTTCGATTGTCGCAAATCGTTGTTACTACTGTCGCAAATCACGACGGTGGTTTTATTCTTTGTCAAGTACCTCCCAATGACCACTATAGCCACTACCCACATAACGAATATGTGGCATTTTGGCAAGGTGGCGTTTTATGGTTTTTGAACTTCGATTACTCAATTTGGCCAAATCATCTGTTGATATTTGAGGATTGTTTCGGATTTGTTTCTCTATCCAATCATCAAGTTCTTTATCTTGAGGGACACCTTGAGGGACATCTTGAGGGACATCTTGAGGGACATCTTGAGGGACACCTTGAATATCACCCTTTGATGGTCTAATGAATGTTACCACAACAAAACCGCCATTGATACTCCATGTAGGTGCAGCTACACCTCTCTTTTGACAAGCCTCCATGATGCGCTTCACACCTGAACCCCAGTTCTCAATATAGGTTGTACTATACAGTACATTAGCTATAAGCGGATTGTATGGATATGAAATATGTGGCTGTAGGATATTCTCAGGTGTAATCTGCGGAGGCAGTATGCCAGGATTCTCTATTTCGATACGGTCATCGTAGATGGCGATGCCAATTGTCAAGTTATACCGCTCGTACTGGCGATGACAAAGTGCATTCAAGACCGTCTCACGCAAAGCTTCGGCAGGTACCTCCAGATATTCATCACGGACCAGTCCGACAATCTTTCCGTGCATATTCAAGTGCTTGCGGAAGAAGTTCATGGCCTCGTTGAGCAGCACAAAGATGTTCCCTTCCACTCGCTGATTGTCGATAAACTCATTCTTGTCAGTTCCTTGGAAACGAGCCAGACGCATAGTAAACTGCGTATACATGCCTGTATCTTTCGTAAAGAGTGCAGTTGCGGCATTCAGAGGTCTTTCACCAGTGGTCAACTTCCATTTACCCAACACATCTCCTATAGGTTCAGTAAGAGCCAGTTCTGACAATCTACCTCTCTCAACACCGAGACGCACAACACCACGTATCAGTTTTTCGTCCAGGGAATTAATATCTGTGAACTCTGAAGGTTGCCGTTCCCATGCAAACATATCCGGCTTACTTCTGCGCAATCGTTCTTCATACATATCGCGAGGCATCTCCTTCGTTGTACTCTCCACTTTGTAGTATGGACAACCATGATAAGTATAAGGCACCATTCCCCACGCCCATCCGTCAAAGTACATAGCAATCACCTTATGGTCTGGTCGATCAGGCACGTCGATATACTCTACCCGAACTTCAACCTGAGGCTCCATGTAGCTCAGAGCCTGGGCAATCTCTTTTTGAGTATTGTCAGTAACCTGTTGTCCCAGAATCTTCAACGATGTTGGAGCAATGCCAAAGACAAGCCAACCACCTTCCGTGTTCAAGAAGGCGCAAGCAGAATGCATACCATCCTTCAGTTCTCCAGTGGTTTTCTTCAGTTCCAACTGTCGATGCTCATCACTCTGAATCAGTTTTTTCAGTTCTTCTATTGTAAGTGCCATATACTTATAACGTCTTTATTCTTTACATTATTGTCACTTCTTCATGCTTAGTCTTTTGGGTATTACAAACCGACCTAATCGTTCTTATATTCAATATTTATATATCCCTCTTGGTCATATCCACGGCGGTGCTTGTTGATCATATCTATAAGAGACTGTAAAGAGGGAATATCACACTGAAGAGTATGATATTTGTCATATTGTTCGTTGTAACGACTTAATGATCCTTTGACCAACCGTTGTTCAATATCTGATGGAATAAGATATGTGGACCGGTCACCAAGATGTTTATGGAATTCCGTTAAGAATATGTGGATTCCTGCCAAATCAAAATCACCAAAGTGAACGTATTTGTTTGGAATCATAAGAAGCCAATTACGCAAATCAGTTGATTGGGGATAGCGGGATGCAAAAAGAAGTTGTTTATCTCCTAACAAAGACTCAAACATTTTCCTTTGCTGACGAATCATACGGAAGTTCTCCATATTCTCTATTCCCACCACAACAATATCCTCAGGAATGACAAAATGTTTCCAATTGTCGATAAACACAAAACTTCCTTCAGGAGGATTAACCACAAACGGTTCGCTATTTAGCGAACACTCAATAGACTGATAACTATTGATAGGGAATCCTGGACATGAGCGAATCGTCAAAAGCTTGGAATTCCCTGTTTCTACAGCCATTGAAGCACGAGAATCCGCAGTGGTAACATCAAGCATCCGATAATTCTCATCTTTGTCAATGAGGTATCTTTTCAGTGCCTCAATATCCCGGGCACGATATGATTTCCGAGAGCCACGCGTCGTCACCAACAGCAACCCTTCTGCCATCAGTTCATCAAGCAACTTGCTGCTTAACTTTGAACTAGCAACCTGCTCGCCAGAAATCAATGCCTGAATGGATGCACTTATTACCATAATTATTTTGTCCGTTTCAAAAGTTTGTCCACTCTGGTCTTCACACCATGTTTACT
>CAMIYC010000054.1 GCA_946402905.1 uncultured Prevotellaceae bacterium
CTGCCCTTTGACCGTCATCCAGAGCTCCCGGTCTATGATGGCGAGCTGCCCATGGATCTCCATGGCAATGGCTGCTATACCTCACAGGCTGCGATGAAACTCTACAACCGCCAGAATGAACACCTGGGCGATGCCACCGAGCGCGCTGCTGTCATGGCCGACTGGCTGGGCACCACGGCATATCCCATCGGCCAGCTGACCGACACCTGGCGGCGCATGATATGGCATCAGTCTCATGACGACCTGACGGGCACCAGCATACCTCGTGCTTACGAGTTCTCCTGGAATGACGAATTGCTGTCGCTGAAAACATTCTCACAGGTGCTGACGCACAGTGTGGGCGATATGGCCGGGCAGATGGACACCCGTGTGAAAGGTACCCCTGTAGTGGTGTATAATCCGGAATCATACGCCGTCAGTGCCATTGCCGAGGTAGAGTTGAACGACGGTAGAGATTACAGGGTGACCGACCACAGGGGCAAGGCCGTCGCCTCACAGGTGGCAGACCGCCAGGGCCGCCGGGTGTTGCTCTTCGATGCCCATGTGCCCTCCACCGGACTGTCGGTGTATGGGTTGCAGCCCGTGTCGGGAAAAAAGGCGGCGCAACCGTCTGCCACAAGGATGATTGAGAATACGGAGTATCGTCTCACGGTGAATGACCATGGCGATGTGACATCGGTCTATGACAAGCGCTGCAAGAGAGAGATGGTCGCACCAGGCAAAAGCCTGCGTCTGGTCGTCTTCGACGATTGCTACTCGCCGCAATGGCCTGCCTGGGAGATACAGAAAGCCACTCTCGACAAGGAACCCTTGCCTATCCACGACGGCGTAGAGATAGAGGTGGAGGATGGCGGCTTGCGCAAGACCATGAGAATCAGCAAGAGATACGGCGAGACCGTCATTGTGCAGTATATACATCTCTATGAGGGAAGCCAGGCACGGAGGATAGATTTTGAGCATGTGGTGGACTGGCGGTCGGTCAATGCACTCCTGAAAGCGGAGCTGCCGTTGGCTGTCTCCAACGAACAGGCGACCTACGATATCGGTCTGGGCAGTGTGAGCCGAGGCAACAACCGTGACAATCAGTTTGAGGTCTACGCGCATGAGTGGACCGACCTGACCGACCGCTCGGGCGACTATGGCGTGACCGTGCTCAACGACTCGCGCTATGGCTGGGACAAACCGTGTGACAACACGCTGAGACTGTCGTTGCTTTATGCTCCTCAGACAGATGGCCGCTACGGCTATCAGGCTTTGCAGGATATAGGGCACCATGTCTTCACCTATAGCCTGATAGGCCATGATGGTCCACTGGATCAGGCTGAGGCCGTCAGGCAGTCTACTATTCTGAACAGCCGTTTGAAGACTTTTTTGGTGCCGAGGCACTCTGGTGGGCTTGGCCGTGAGTTCTCCTTCTTGTCATGCGACAATGACCAAGTGCTGGTGCGCGCGCTGAAACGTGCCGAGGTGAGCGATGAATATGTCGTGCGGGTATATGAGACCGGCGGCCGGCAGTCACAAAACGCCCGCCTGACTTTTGCCGCCGACATTCTCGGGGCAGTGGAGGCCGACGGTACGGAGAAGACCACCAGCGAGGCTCGTTTTTCCGGCAGGACGCTTGAGCTGAGTGTCAAGCCCAACAGTGTGAAGACCTTCAAGGTGAGGCTGGCGGGACGAGGACTGAAAAAAGCCGATACCGAAACGCTGTCGTTGCCTTACGACCGGCAGTGCTTCACTTACAATGAGTTCCGCTCCTCGGGCAACTTTGAGGGCGGGTACACCTACGCCGCCGAACTGATGCCTGCCGAGGGTTTGCGTGTCGATGGCATACCATTCCGCTTCGGCGAACTGGATGCCCCGAACGGTGTGACCTGCCGTGGGCAGAAACTGAGTCTTCCTGCATCGCATGACTATGGTCACCTGTACTTGCTGGTCGCCTCGGACAAAGACGACCGGAAAACTACATTCGGCGTAGGCAAGGAGCGGCAGACCGTCGGTGTGCCCTATTACACGGGGTTTGTAGGTCAATGGGGACATGACGGTCAGACCACGGGTTATCTGAAAGACGGCGAGGTGGCCTATGTAGGTTCCCACCGTCATTCGTCAGGTGGCGACGAACCTTATGAGTTCACCTATATGTATAAAGTGAGGCTCGACCTCCCCAGGGGTGTCAGCGAGGTGACGCTGCCTGATGACCCTCATGTGGTCGTCTTCGCTGCCACCTTGGCCGACGACTCCGAGCCGGTCTGTGCTGCTTCGAGGCTTTTTGAGACCTCGATGGCAGAGGATGCCCCCACCAAAGGACCCTCTGCTATAGAGGGGCCGAACCTGCTGAAAGGCGCGCGCGTGGTGTCCGTCTCTGGCGAGACCAACGAGCGCGAGAAGGCCGTCAATCTGACCGATGACGATCCTGATACGAAATGGTGCGACGTGAGCGGTCTGCCGCATCAGGTGACCTTCGACCTGGGCAAGAGCACGGAGGTCGGCAAGTGGCGCATCCTGAATGCCGGTGCGGAACACTCCTCCTACATCACCCGCACTTGCCTGCTGCAAGGTCGCGACAGCGAGAGTGAGGAGTGGCGCACGCTGGATATGCTGGACGGCAACCGCCACAACGTGGTGGAACGTGCGTTCACGCCCACCCGTGTGCGGTATGTAAGGCTCTGTGTGGTGGCTCCGGAGCAGGGCAGGGGAGGTGCCACCCGTATTTATGAGCTGGAGCTTTATCGCTGAGGCCCATTCTCTGTTGAAGATACAGCTAGAGGTGTGTTCTATTAATTCTGTTTGATATATAGGCATTATTCTGCTCAATCTGTTTCGGTCGCTTTTTGTTTTTATTCGGTGCATAGTGTCAAGTCTCATCGGTCGTATAGCCCGCTATACTCCCTCTTCAACTTACACTCTGCACTCGACTAAAAATCAAAAATCGCCTCGACATAATTAATAGAACCCACCTAGAAAGAGTTGGCCTATCTGTTGACCATCATCTTTTTCAGGTCTCGGTCTTGTGAACTGTCGCCATAGTAGAGTTCAAACTGTCCTTTCTTCACCCGCATGGTGTTGGTCTGGGGGTCGAAGAACTCAAACGACTGTGGCGTGAGTGTGAGGTGTGCCTCTGCAGTCTGCCCTGCTTTCACTGAGATCCTTTGGAAGGCACGGAGCGACTTGATGGGGCCGTCGGTATCGGAGGGGTCCCGGAGGTACACCTGTACAACATCGTCGCCGTCGCGCTGTCCGACATTGGAGACGGGCACTGTGAGCAGGATGTTGTCGCCTTCCTGCTTCATGACAGCATCTCCGATGCTGAATTGGGTGTAGCTCTGTCCGTAGCCGAAAGCGAAGAGCGGGTCATTGAAATAACGGTAGGTGCGCCCGCGCATGGAGTAGTCTTCAAAGTCGGGCAACTGGCTGGACGACTTGTAAAAAGTGACGGGCAGTTTGCCGCCGGGGTTATAGTCGCCGAAGAGCACGTCGGCCACGGCAAGTCCTCCCTCCTGTCCGGGATACCAGGCCTGAAGGATAGCGTCGCACGACTCGGTCTCAGGATGGAGTGCTATGGCCGATCCGGAGCAGTTGACGAAGATCACCGTCTTGCCAGCCTTTTTCAGTGCCTTGAGGAAGTTGCGCTGCACCAGGGGCAGTTCGATATGGGTGCGGTCTCCCCCCTTGAAGCCGTCGATGCTCACCGGCATCTCCTCACCCTCAAGTGCGGCGGAGATGCCTCCGACGAAGATCACCTTGTCTATTCCTTTGAGTCGTGCGATGATCGCGTCGTAATCGATGGGCTGTTCCTTGGCCACATTGATTTTCAGATTGGCGTTCCATGTCTTGACAAACTGGAAGCGCACCTCGATGTCGTAATTCTTTCCTCTCTCAGCCTTGATTACTGTACTGGTGGGCGTGGTGCGCCAGGTGTGGTGTGTGAACTTCTGCTCTCCGTTGATGTAGAGTTCGAAGTGTCCGCAACCCTCCACGTTGACCACGTACTCTCCCGCCTCTTTCGGGGTGAATACCGTCTCATACTTGGCGGAGAAATCCTCGATGCGCACTCCCGGGGCGAAGACGTGCATGCCAGCAGTGGTGACGGCCAGTGGCGTGGTGTAGTATTGTGTGGTGACGGGTTTGCCCTCCATCTCGGTGTTGTTCCAGAATGTGCCGCGCAGTCCTTTCTTTCCCTCGATGCCGCATTGTGTGGCCATGAGACAGTCCATCACTTTGTCGTATGTCAGGTCGCAGCCGGGCATGTAGGTGAGCTTTTTCTGTTTGGTCTTGATGCCGTCGAGGATGGTCACCGTGTGGTTGGGCATGCCGTTGTAGTTGCCCCACATCAGAGGAGCGTCGTCGGCATTGGGGCCGATCACCGCGATTTTCTCTTTGTTTCTCTGCAATGGGAGCACGCCGCCCTTGTTCTGCAGCAGCACCAACGATTGCCGGGCCATGTCGAGCGATAGTTGGCGATGGTTTTTGCAGTCCATCACCGAGTAGGGTATTTTCGACCATTCCACCAGCGAGGGGTCGTCCATCTCGCCCAGGTCGAACCGCCCCTCCAACAAACGTGTCACGTGGCGGTCTACCTCCTGCTCGCTGATGAGACCGCGCCGCACGGCATCGGGTATGCTCTTGTAGGCATAGTCGAATCCGCACTCCACGTCAGTGCCGGCCAGGGTGGCCTTGGCTGATGCGTGGGTGGCGTCGGTCGAACTCTTGTGACTGGTATAGAAGTCGGAGACGGCTCCGCAGTCGCTCACCACGAGATACTTGAACCCCCACTCGTCGCGCAGGATCTGCTGCAGCAGGCGTGTGCTTCCGCAGCAAGGGTCGTCGTCGAGCCGCTGATAGGCGCACATCACCTCGCGCACCTTGGCATCCTGCACCAGGGCTTTGAAGGCTGGCATATAAGTCTCCCAGAAGTCACGCGGTGAGACGTCGGTCAAGTTGGCTGTGTGTCTCGACCACTCCGGACCGCTGTGCACGGCGTAATGCTTGGCACAGGCCCATAGCTTGCGGTATCGTGCGTCTTCGGGTCCTTGCAGTCCTCTCACCACGGCACATCCCATGACGGTTGTCAGGTAGGGGTCTTCGCCGTAGGTCTCCTGTCCTCGTCCCCATCTGGGGTCGCGGAATATATTGACATTGGGTGTCCACACAGAAAGGCTGTGAAATTTCTCATCCTCCCCGCCATTGAGCATGCGGTGGTTGTATTGTGCTCTGAATTCGGTGCTTGTGGCGTCGAAGACTTTGTATAGCAAACCGGGGTTGAACGAGGCGGCCATGCCCACCGGTTCGGGATAGACGGTGACGTTGCCCATGTTGGCGGCTCCGTGGAGTGCCTCGCTCCACCAGAAGAATTTCTTGATGCCGAGGCGCGGGATGGCTGGGCTCTCATCGAGCATCAGTTGCGCTTTCTCTTCCAGTGTCAGCCTGCCACAGAGGTCTTTGGCTCTCTCCAGGGCACTGAGACTGGGGTTCTGGTAGGGATAGGTCTGCGCGTCGCAGCAGACGGTGCCGGCGACAGCCATGAATAAACTTAAAAATAATTGTCTCATCATGATATGCTTTTGTCGGGTTATTTCAGCCCTTCAGCCGACATGAGCAGGTCGACGAGTGGCTTGTCCTTGTAGTCGTTTTTCTGCTGATCCCAGAATCCGAAGTCGGCGTCGTAGCACCATGTGGTCCATGCGATGTCGAATTCGTCGAAGACGCTGAGCATGTCTTTGGTCCACTTATAGGCCAGTTCGCGGTCGACGGGTTCATAGACACCCCATTCGCCGCAGAAGAGTTGCAGTCCGTATTTTTGTGCCACCTCGATGGCATCCTTGAAGTCGGCGCGTATCTTGTCGACGTTCCACTCCTGGGTGGTGAATGGTTCGATCATGGGTTTGAGTGAGTCGGGAGCGGCCTCGTAGTCTTCTTTCGAGACCAGGATGCCGGGATAATTCACCTTGCCCTTGTATTTGCCGAGCGGTGTCCACCAGGCTCCGTAGTGGGTGAGGAGCATGGGATTGTAATAGTGGAAGGAGAGCACGATGTTCTTGTCGTTCTCCGGCACGCGCAGATATTTCATGGTCTCATATCCCTGCCAGCGGTTGGATCCGATGACGAGTGTGCGCTGTGGCTCCACTTTGCGCAGTGCGGCGTGCACCTTGGCCACCAGTTGGTTCCACTGCTCATGCTCGTCGGCCACCGGCTCGTTCATGAATTCGTAGGCCACGGAGTCGTTGCTGTAGGTCTTGAGTGCGTCAGACAACTGATACCACAGGTTGATGAGGTCGTCTTGTGCTTTTTCGGAGGTGAAGAGCGTGTTGGCCTCTTTCTCGCCCTCATTGACGGCGTTGAAATAATGCGAGCGGATGATGTGCAGGTCGACGATGGCGCGCAGGTGATGTTTCTGTGCCAGATCGAGGGCGTTGGTGAGCAGTTGCCATGCCTCAGGCAGTTTTTTGCCCTCCTCGTCCCAGAACTGCACCTCGTCGATGGGGATGCGTACAAAGTCGAAACCCAGTTGCTCGAGTCGCTCAAAATCATCCTCCTGGATGTGCAGCCTCCGGGCTTCGCCCCGCTCTTCCGACTGCGAGAGCCAGTGGCTCAGGTTGGTGCCCCGGCGGATGCGGAAGTTGTTCACGTCGTTGTTTTCAGCCGGTTGGTTGTTGCAAGCGGCCATCACCAGCACAAAGAGTGCCAAGAAAGTAAAAGAAAAATACTTTTTTCTCATATTAGATAGGATTTAAAGATGTGGTTGATAGATGTCTTAGATATCAACGAGCGCATATAATATCTTCACATAATTGCTGCGAATATACAAATAAATATTGAAATACTTTTCTAATTTAGAAAAATTTTTCGCCAGCGAGTTGTTTTTTACTCTTTTGCAAAAAAAGCACAACTTTTGGGAAAAAAGCGCAAAAAGTAGGAAAAAGACGTCTGCGATGTCGACCAAAAAGGGAGAAAATGTAAGACCGTCAGACGATGCAAACTATGGTGTAGGGATGCGGTGTGCCGATAATATCTACATGATATGTCACTTTTTTTGCCATGTTTGTCGGCATCTCACTTTTTTTTGTTATTTTTGCGGTAAAAGTAGAAGAAATGTTAACAAATTAATGATATCTAAGATGAAGAGAATCTCTTTCCTTTTAGCAATGCTGATGCTGCTGTCGGTGCCCACCTTGGTGCGTGGCGAGGATGGCAGTCGGCTGTGGCTCCGGTATAGTGATGGCACCAAGGCCGACGTGACCGGTGTGAAAGGTGTGGCCATGGAAGAACTCCAGCGACACTGGCAAGGTAATCCTGTCGTGCTGAAAAGACAAAAAAACGTGGCCCGCGACGGCTATGTCATCACCACCAAAAATGGCAAGACCACCATTGCGGCCAGCAACGACGCCGGTCTGCTCTATGGCGCTTACCACCTGTTGAGGTGGCAGCAGACGGGGCAGGGCGGCGCGCCCGTCAACGTGAGCGAACGTCCGGCCTACGACATCAGAATCCTCAACCACTGGGACAACCCCAATGGCACTGTGGAGCGCGGCTTCGCCGGCAAGAGCATTTTCCTGAATTTTGACGCAGAGCGACTGAAGCTGTACGCTCAGGCCAACGCCTCTGTCGGCATCAACGGTACGGTACTCAACAATGTGAATGCCAAGCCTGAGGCCCTGTCGACGGAAAGCCTGGAGAAAGCCCGCCGGATAGCCGACGTGCTTCGACCCTATGGCATCAGGGTGTATCTCTCGGTCAATTTCGCCTCGCCCATCAAATTAGGTGGCCTCGATACCGCCGACCCCCTGAATAAGAACGTGGTGGCGTGGTGGAAAAACAAGGTGGCCGAGATCTACCGGATGATCCCCGACTTCGGAGGCTTTCTCGTCAAAGCCAACTCAGAGGGCGAACCCGGCCCCTGCGACTATGGACGCACCCATGCCGAGGGTGCCAACATGCTGGCAGACATTCTCAAGCCCCATAAGGGCACGGTCATGTGGCGTGCTTTTGTCTACAATCCACAGAGCAAAGACAGGGCCAAGCAGGCCTACGAGGAGTTTATGCCACTCGACGGCCTTTTCCATGACAATGTCATCCTGCAGGTGAAAAACGGCCCCGTCGACTTCCAGCCCTGTGAGCCATACAGTCCGCTTTTCACTGCTGTGAAGAAGACACCTGTGATGGTGGAGTTTCAGATCACGCAGGAGTATCTCGGTGCCGCCAACCACCTGGTCTATCTTGCTCCGATGTGGAAAGAGTTTTTCTCGTTTGTCAACCCACAGAGTCTGAAAGCCATGGCCGGTGTGGCCAATATCGGCGATGACACCAACTGGTGCGGGCATCATTTCGCACAAGCCAACTGGTATGCCTTCGGTCGGCTGGCATGGAACCCCAACCTGACCTCTGAGGCCATCGCTGAGGAGTGGATGCGCCAGACATTCGGCAATGACACGCGGTTGGTGACGCCGATGGTCAAGGTGATGACCGAGAGCCGTGGCGCGGCGGTCAACTACATGATGCCCCTCGGTTTGCATCATATCTTCGCCGGGGGCCATCACTATGGACCCGAGCCATGGTATGACGTGCCTGGCATCCGCCGCGACTGGACCCCCGCATATTATCACAAGGCCGACGCGGAGGGGTTGGGCTTCGACCGTACGACAGGCGGCTCCGGTGCCGTGTCGCAGTATCCCGCCCAGCTGTGTGCCCAGTACAACGACATCGCCACCTGCCCCGACGCCTATCTGACCTGGTTCCACCATGTGCCCTGGGACTATAAGATGAAGAGCGGACGTACATTCTGGGATGAGCTGTGCCACAGATATGACACTGGCGTTCGTCAGGCCAGAGGTTTCCTGGCCACCTGGGATGCCCTGCAGCCCTATGTGGATGAGCAGCGTTTCAGCGAGGTGCAGCGCAAGCTGCGCATCCAGGCCCGCGACGCCGTGTGGTGGCGGGATGCCTGTCTGCTCTATTTCCAGACCTTCTCCTCACGCCCCATCCCATCTGACATGGAGCACCCCGTGCACAACCTCGACGAGATGATGCGATACAAGATCAATATCACGATGTATGAAAACCCAGAATATGGCTACGACAGGTAGGCATGCCCGCATCCGATGCGACTACCGGGTGCGCCTTTATGAAGACGGCAAGTATCACTGGCTGTATGACTTCCACATGCTCAAGAATCCCATGATACTGATAGAGGTATACTGGGCACTGGGTGTCACCATGGCCATCTTTATGTGTATCATATTCCTCATAGGAGCGTGCTCTGAGGGACTGAACCTGGAGACGCTGGAGTTTACCTTTGAGGTCACCGGCATCACGGCGGCTATCTTCCTCGTGCTCGGCCTGCTGGGCTATCTGCTCTATGCCGCTGTCATGGAATGGGAATATCCCATACATTTCATCATGGACGAGAAGGGCGTGGTGCACCGTCAAGCCCCGCGTGCCAAGAAGGCGGCCCGGCGCATCGGCTGTCTCACCATGCTGGTGGGACTGCTGGCCAAACGGCCCACTGCGGTGGGAGCCGGTGCGCTGGCCGGCAGCCGCACTACGATGAGTAGCGAATACGCTTTCGTGCGCAAGGTGAAGGCCGTGCGACGCCACCACACCATCCGCGTGAACGAGCGTTTCAGCCGCAACCAGGTGTACGTGTGCGACGAGGACTTCGACTTCGTCTATGATTTTATCTCCAGACATTGTCCCACGGCTAAGATCTGCTGACATGAAGACTCGACTATTGACAGGAATAGGGCTGGCTCTGATGATCGCCGCCCGCCTCTCCGCTGCCGTCGTTCTGAACGGTGAGGAGAAGACCGTGAAATTTCCCGGAGGGCGATGCTATCTCTATCGCATCGCCCTGACCGACAAACAGGGCACCCCCTATACGCTCGACCAGCCTGGCCAATATCTCTCCGCCAAGTCGGTGGCCCGGCGACAGAGGCAGGGCATACAGGTCGACTCCACCGACCTGCCCGTTAGCCCCTCCTATGTGAGCCGCATTGTCTCAGAAAATGTGCAGCTGATAGGCAAGAGCAAGTGGAACAACACGCTGCTGGTGAAAGTGCGCGACCAGCGACATATCAAGGCTCTCCGCGCGCTGCCCTTCGTCAAAGACGCCGTCAAGGTGTGGACGTCGCCCGACTCACTGAAACCCACCGTGCGCTCGCTCTTCCATCAGGAGCTCAACAAGTGGGAGGCTGCTCCCGACGATGAATACGGCTTCGGCGGCGCGAATATCGACCTGGTGAAAGGACGCGGGCTGCATCAGTCGGGTTATAAAGGAAAAGGCATGACCATCGCCGTCCTTGACGGCGGGTTTATGAACATGGACCGTATTCCCGCGATGAAGAATGTGAAAATCGCAGGCACGCACGACTTCGTGGCCTTCCCCTCGGCAGACATCTTCAAGGAGGCCGACCATGGCACGAAGGTGATGTCGACCATGGCGCTCAACATGCCCGGCACCTATATCGGCACGGCCCCCGAGGCTGAGTTCTGGCTGATGCGCACCGAGGAGGTGCAGACGGAGAGTCTCGCCGAGGAAGACTACTGGGCCTTCGCCGCTGAGTATGCCGACTCCGTAGGCGTGGATATGATCAGCAGTTCGCTCGGATTCCAGGATTTCGACGACAAGACCACCGACCACCAGTATGCCGATCTCGACGGTGAGCGGGCCCTCATCTCTCACACCGCCTCGATGCTGTCGGGCAAGGGTATCATCCTGGTCAACAGTGCCGGCAACGACGGTGTGGGCACGTGGAAGAAGATCAACTTCCCCGCCGACGCCAAGGACATACTGGCAGTGGGCGCCGTCAACCGGTCGCGGAAAAACGCCACCTTCAGTTCGGTGGGACCGACACAGGACGGCAGGGTGAAGCCCGACATCATGGCGCTCGGCAGTCCTGCCTCGGTCATGTCGGGCCGGGGAGTCATCAACAGTGACATGGGCACCTCTTTCGCCGCCCCCATCATCACTGGGCTGGTGGCCTGTCTCTGGCAGTCGGTGCCACAGAAGACCGCCACGGAGGTGATGGATGCCGTGCGTCGCAGTGCCGACAGCTACGATGTGCCCAACAATGTCTTCGGTTATGGCATCCCCGACTTCAGCAAGGCACTGAAAATACTGAAAACGGGAGAATGACTATGATATATACACTACTGCAGCTCAATCAGCAGGTGCGCGCTGTCATCGAAGACACGATGGCCGATGCGTATTGGGTGGAGGCAGAGATAGCCGAACTGCGCGAGTCGGGAGGCCATTGCTATATGGAGCTGATACAGAAAGATGAACATACCAATACCCCCGTGGCAAAGGCGTCGGCCAAATGCTGGCGCACGCAGTGGTATGGCGCGCGTGCGCGTTTCACGTCCGTGACAGGACAGCCGCCCGCCAAAGGGATGAAAGTGCTCCTGTCAGTCTACGCCCAGTTTCATGAGAATTACGGCTTCTCATGGATCATTACGGATATCGACCCAACCTTTACCCTTGGCAGCATGGCGGCCAAGCGACGCCAGATTATTCAGCAACTCAAGGAGGAGGGCGTGTATGATGCCAACCGCGAACTGCCCCTGCCCCTTTTCTGCCAGCGCATAGCCGTCATTTCCAGTGCCAACGCCGCGGGATATGGCGACTTCTGCAACCAGCTTGCCGACAACCCCTATGGCTATCGGTTTCAGACTACGCTGTTTGCCTCGGTCATGCAGGGCGAAGGGGTGGAGCAGGGCGTCGTGGCTGCACTCAACGCCATCTTCAGCCGGATCGACGACTTCGACTGCGTGGTCATCACGCGCGGAGGCGGGGCCACCAGCGACCTTTCGGGGTTCGACACCTTAGTGCTGGCGCAGAATGTGGCCAATTTCCCCTTGCCGGTCATCACCGGCATCGGGCACGACCGCGACGAGAGCGTGCTCGACATGATCTCGCACACCCGTGTGAAGACACCCACTGCCGCCGCAGCATTTCTCGTAGACCATCTGCGTGAGGTGGACCGCTTGCTCGACGATGCCGCCCAGCGTATTGCCCGGCAAGTAGGGCAACAGATGGAACGGGAGAAATCTCGCCTGAACCGACTTTCGGTCAGGATACCCTCACTCTTCGCCGTGGTGCGGACAACGCAGGAAGCGCGGCTCGCCCGTCAACTCCAGCGGATGTCGGCGGCCCTGTCGGCCCGTCTGACCCGCGAGCATTACCGTCTGGATACCTGTCAGCAGTCTGTCGGTCCCGCCCTTTTGCGACGGATGGACAAGGAGAGGCACCGCATGGAGATGCTTACCCAGCGTGTTCATGCCCTCGACCCGCAGCTGCTCTTGCAACGTGGCTATAGCATCACGCTCCATCAGGGCAAGGCTGTGAAGGATGCCTCGCTCCTGAAAGAGGGCGACGAGATCGAGACCCATGTCAGCAATGGTACGTTCAGGTCTGTCGTCACCACCTCAAAACCTTAAACCTTACCACCTCACACCTTACCACCTCACACCTTACCACCTCAAACCCTCAAACCCTCACACCTCATCATGGAAAAACTCAATTACGAAGAAGCCGTGGCCCAACTGGAAGCCATCGTGCGCAAAATGGAAAACGACCAGCTCGACATCGACTCGCTGACCGATCAGCTGAAAAAAGCCCAGACGCTGATCCGTCTGTGCAAAGACAAACTCACCAAAACTGACGAAGAGATACAGAAAATCCTCGGCGAGGAGAAGCCGTGAGTATGTCTGCTCACAAGTAAAAAATCCGCTCAGATTGTTGAAATTTCATAAAATTGTTGCGGATTTGTTGAATAATGTAAAAATCATAATATTTCATGTAACATTTTCCGTGTTTTCCCGTCTATTATAGTGTAGGCCTAAAACTAAGGCGATGTGTTAACGTAAGAATGTTTCAAATATTTAATAACAACTCTCATCAAAATAAAAGACAGGATAAGGAGGAAGTGTAGCATGAGAATTTTTGACGATATGAAAGCGTATGTGGGTGATGTGACAGGCTTGGTCTGGAATTTCATCCATCATCGTGATGCCTATCCACAGAACGCACAGCTGGCTGTGCAGCCTGAGGTGCTGGCCAATGTCATCGACGACCCGGCTGAGTGTCAGCATTGTGATTTTTATGACCTCAACAAGTTGATGTCACGCGACCAGCACGGACGTCTCATTCCCAATCCCGCGGCTATTCATAAAATAGCTTCCAGGTATTATCAGGTGGGATAATCCACCAAAAGAGGATACCCAGATCATGAAAAATCCTCCCTTTCTTCACGCAGAAGAGTGGGGAGGATTTTTTGTAGGGGTCGATGAATGTGTTGACGCCTCATTCTATCTGTAGGGTGGCCTGCAGCCGGATGTCATCCGATGACGCGCCGAGGAGGAGGTCGAAAGCACCAGGTTCGACACGGGGCTTCATGTCGTGACCGATGACGGAGAAGTCGTCTTTGGTGAGGGTGAAAGTCACCTGGCGTGTCTCGCCTTTCCTCAGGGGTATGCGTGCGAAATGGCGTAGCTGTCTGACGGGTTGCACGGTGGAGGCCACCTGGTCGTGCAGATAGAGCTGCACCACCTCCTCGCCATCTCGCCCTCCCGTGTTAGTGATGTCTGCCGTGACCACATACTGATAAGGGCCTTTTGCCGTCACGTTCAGCCGACTGTATTCAAAGGTCGTATAACTCAGGCCGTAGCCGAAAGGATAGAGTGGCCGCGACGTCATCTCCACATAGTCGTGGGAGGGAGCGGTCTTCTTGTTGTAGTAGACGGGCAACTGCCCCACGTGTCGTGGCACGGATACGGGCAGCCGGCCGGCAGGGTTGTAGTCGCCGAAGAGCACGTCTGCGATGGCATGGGCCCCTTCCTGTCCGGGATAATAGGCCGTGAGCAGGGCATCAGCATGGTCGGCAGCCCATAGTTTGTCGAGGGGGCGGCCTTCGATGTATACGACTATCAGCGGCTTGCCGGTCTCCTTGAGCGCCCGTAGCAGTCGCTCCTGATGTCCCAGCAGCGAGAGTGTGGCTCGGTCGTAGCCCTCGCCACAGTCCATGTCGCTGACGGTAGGCTGTCCGGTATCCGCAGCTCCCGTCTCCTGATAGCTCGTCTTGAAGTCGCGTGCGCTTGAGCCGCCCACCACTGCTATGACCACGTCGGCTCGTGTGGCTGCGGCCACGGCTCCTTGGATGTCGCTGCCGGCGGTGTCGCGCACAGCACAACCCTTGGCATATTCCACCTGAGCTGCCGACAGCCTGGCAGTGAGGGCCTCGTAGATGGTGGGCACATCGCATTCAGCCTGTGGGGCGGTATAGTCGCCCAACAGATTGTAGCGGTTGTGCGCGGTGGGTCCGACGACGGCCACCCGGACCCCTTTGTCCAGGGGCAGGAGTGACTGGTCGTTTTTCAGCAGCGTGACAGACTCCTGTGCCATTTTCCGGGCCAGGCTCACGTGTTCAGCGGTACGCACCCCCCGTCTGGCCGCTTCGGGGTCGACGTATGGATGCTCGAACAGTCCCATGGCAAATTTCATTCTCAGCACCCTTCTCACAGCCTGGTCGATTGTCTCCATGCCGGTCTGTCCGTCGCGCAGGGCTTGGGGCAGCTGCGCATAGGCCAGGGCACCTAAGTCTACGTCTACCCCCGCCTGGATGGCCAGCACTGCCGCGTCTTTCAGGGTATGAGTCACGTGGTGAGTATTGTGCATGCCGTTGATGCTATAGAGGTCGGAGACGACGAAGCCGTTGAAATGCCATTGACCTCGCAGCACATCGGTGAGCAGATAACGGTTGCCGGTGCAGGGTATGCCGTCCATGGAGTTGTAGGAAGTCATCAGCGACAAGGCTCCTGCGTCGATCATCTTCTTAAAAGGAGGCAGGAAATTCTCCCACAACTCTCTCGTGCCAATGAAGGTGGGAGCACCGTTGGCTCCGCCCTCGGTGGTGCCGTAGCCGATGAAGTGTTTGGGTGTGACGACGGTAGCGAAAGGTTGAGCCAGCCGTCCGCCTCCCATGCCTCTCACCATGGCGGCCCCCATCTCTGCTGTCAGCACCGGGTCTTCGCCCATCGACTCTTCCACTCTCGACCACCGGGGGTCGCGTGCCAAGTCGACCACAGGGCCATAGCTCACATGCGCGCCCTGCAGACGGATCTCCCGGGCTATCACTTCTCCGGCTTGCGCCATGAGGGTGGTGTCCCAGGTGGCTGCCATGCCCAGGCCGGTGGGCAACACGGTAGTGCCGATGGCCATGTGGCCGTGAGGAGCCTCCTCGGCGAGGAAGAGGGGTATGCCCAGCCGGGTGTGCTCGATGGCATAGCGCTGCAGTGCATTGGCAGCTTTGGCTGCCATCTCGGGGCGCAGTCCGTTGTCGAGTGTCTTCTTTGTCCAGGGGTCTGCCCTGAAGGTGGCCCAGAGCATCCCTATGTTTTTCTCCCTGAGATCTCTCTTGAACGACTCGGAGGGGTAGACCTTCCGTCCGCGGATGTCATAATAGTCCCATGCCATGGCGCACTGCAACTGCCCCACCTTCTCCTCGATGGTCATACGGCCCAGCAGGTCCTCCACACGCTCCTCGACGGGGCGTGTGGCATCCATGTAGGGCAGCCGGGCTTGCGCGCTCACGCAGAGCGCGGCAGCCGTGTGGATGATGGTGAGCAGGTGTCTCAAGTTCGCTGGTGGCTATTTGCTATACGTTGTTGGCTATTTGATGTATTCCACCTTGGAGGCGTCGCGGGGTTTGGCCTCAGGCTGCTCGTCGGGATATCCGATGGCGATGATGTAATTGAGCTGGTAGTCGGCGGGTATATTGAGACGGTCGAGGAAGAATTTGGCGTCGGGATTGCTCTTCAGGAAGCGGACAGGGCCTCCGAGGCAGCAGGTGCCCAGGCCGAGCGACTGTGCGGCGAGCATCATGTTCTCGCCCAGCAAGCCGGCGTCAACTTCGCCGCCTCCTTTGGCCGGAGTACATACGCAGATGAGATTGGGGGCGTTGCGGAACATGTTTTTGAAACCGGGGTCACGCTTCACCTGGTCGGCATTGGCCTTTTTGTACACTTCGTTGACTTGACTGATGAGTTGCTGGCTCTCCACCACACGTACGATCCACGGCTGGCGGTTCATACCGCTCGGCGCGTTGATACCGCAGTTGACCACACACTCGAGCAATTCGTGCTCTACGGGACGGTCGAGATACTGGCGCACGGAGCGGCGGGCCATGATGGCGCTGACCACAGGGTTGATTTCAGTCTGGATGGCTTTCTCGATGTCGCTGATCTTGTCGGTGGGTTCATAGCGCGCTACGACGCGTCCATCGCGGGAGATGAGGAATTTGGTGAAGTTCCACTTGATGTCGGCGTTCTTGTCGTAGTTGGCATCTCTCTTCCTGAACATCTCGTCGAGTCTCTTGCCGGTGTTGTCGTTGAGGTCGAAGCCTCCGAATCCGCGCCTGGATTTCAGGAAGGTATAGAGCGGGGCCTCATTGGGGCCGTTGACCTCGATCTTGTCGAACTGTGGAAACTGGATGTCGAAGTTGGCCGTGCAGAACTGGTGTATCTCCTGGATGCTGCCCGGAGCCTGCTCTCCGAACTGGTTGCAGGGGAAGTCGAGTATCTCCAGTCCCTGGGAGCGATATTTCTCGTAGAGGGCCTCCAACTCCTTGTATTGGGGGGTGAAGCCGCACCGTGTGGCAGTGTTGACGATCAGGAGCACTTTGCCTTTGTAGTCGGCCAGTGAGACCTCCTGCCCGGCGTCGTTTTTCATTTTGAAGTCGTAGATGACCTGTGCCGACAGTGCCAGCACACAGACCATAGCCGTGAGGCTGCAAAACAGTCTTTTCATTTTTCTTGGTTTTAAGGGTTATTTTTCTGATTATCTGATGATTTTGCTGACGGAGACCCGCCCTTCGGCATCGGTGACGCGGCGGATGTAGATGCCGTGGGCCGGATGGATGACCGGCCGTCCGTTGAGGTCATACCAGGACTCATGGCCTGTCAGTAGTGGTGGTGTTTCCTGGATGCCGTCGGGTACCTGAGTGGTGAACTGTAGCAGGTCGGACCAGGGCGAGTCGCCGATTTGTCCGTTGCCCATGGCGCGCACCTTGCAGTAGTAGGCACGGTGGGGTTGCAGTCCCTCAAGCATATACTCACAGTCGTGGATGTCGGCCACGGTCCAGTTTTTGGGGCCGGCGGTCCATATACCCTGTAACGTGTCGGAGAGAATGCGGATGTCGTTGAGGAAGAGACGCTCGTTTTTGGTGGAGATGGTGATGGTGGCCGCCTCGCTGACCTCATGCCATACGATGACCACCGGCTCCTCGTCTTTGCGGGCTTTGAACGTGTATGATTCCACTTCAGTGCCTTTCGCCTGGTCGTAGAGGCTGACGGTGTAGTTGACCGACTTGCCGGGATAGCTGACGGCATGGAAGGCCATGAAGCACGAGTCGCCCTTGGCACTGAGGTTGAGAGTGGGGGTGGTGAGCGATCCGATGCCCCCATATACGCCCACCCGTACGTATCCTCCTGCGGAGTAAACATTCTTGCCGGTCCATCCGCTGGTGTGTGTATGACTGTCCATTTCGCGGCTCAGCTCGTGGGTGTCGGCATTGGGATACTTACCATCGGTCATCAGCGAGAAGTCTTCGTCCAGGATGATGGGAGAGAGCGAGTCGGGCAGTTCCTCTGTGATGTCGAGCTCGTAGCTGCCGGCCCTGTCGACGGACTGCCACAGCATGCGTGCTGTCGTGGGTGTGATGTCGGTGGCTTGAAGTTGTCGCGGTCGGGGCAGTTTGTCGTTCATGAAACTGAATTTCACGACTCCGTCCTCCACGCGTATGTCGGTGATGCCTTTTTCTGTCGGCGTGCCGTCCCACGTCAGAGAGTTGGGATTGGAATAGTCGGTAAACTTGTTGTTGTAGGCAGTGGGGTAGAGGTTGCTGCTGCCGAGGCCGTTGGCGCGGAGGTCGGCCTCTACGAGGTCATAGCGGGGATGCAGGCCGTTGTTCACATTGTTGCGGTTCCACATCAAGGTGTCGTAGTCGATGTGCAGGATCATCAGTCCCTTGCCGGGCAGGTAGGCGTCCCAGCCCACGCACTGGCGGTTCTCCAGGGTGAAGAACTCATTCTCATGAGCGGTGGGTATGAGGTAGGCTACATTGCTGGTGGTGAGCTCAGGCAGTTGCACCTCCTCCATGGGTTCGTCGAGCGTCTGGAAGTCAAGCCACCCCAGCTGGTGGCGCTCGAAGGCTGAAAAGCTGGCTGGCGTGCGCGAGTTGTTGTTGTAGCATCCGTTGTCCATGACATCCCATGGGCCGAGCTGCACGTCGCGGGAGTTGCGTATGTTGTAGATGTCGGGCAGTCCCAGGATGTGGCTGAACTCGTGGCAGAGCGTGCCGATGCCGTCCATGACATGACTGACGACACCCCTGAGCTCTGCCGAACAGGCATATCGTCTCAGGTTCTTGCCGTCGAGGGCCAGCCGGATGCCGTGGCTGTTGACGTCTGAGGCATGCGGCCAGATGGTAGATGCCGGCGCACCGTTACTCTCGGCATATCCGGCATAGATGATATATACGAAGTCGATGTCGCCGTCGTTGTTGTTGTCGTAAACGCTGAAGTCGATATTCAGGCTGTCATGCGCAATCTGGCAAGCGTCTCGCACCATCTCTGCCGGGCGTATGTCATCGCCCCCTTCATTTCTGTTGTCTCCGTAGTATTTCATATTATGGGAGAGCTTGATGGGACCAGCCACGTCGAACTCAGGGTTGAAGAGCCCCTGCGACTGGTCGTTGAAATAGTCCTTGGCGCTTCCAGTGCCATCGAAGAGGGAGAACCCCGCCTGATTCATCATGCTGTCGTATACCTCGCGGGTATACTCTTCGCAGAACTCCTTGTCGCTGAATTCCACCAGCAGCACGATGCCTCGGATCGTTCCAATGGTAGGGAAATCCTGGTCGAGCAAATCCCTGTTGAGCTTCTTGCTCACCTGTTGCTGGTAATAGGATTTGAAGTCGAAGGACTCGACATCGCTGTCGTATTTCATCCAGCCGTCGTCGGTGAGATAGAGCCTGCGTCCCTCTTCTGAGATGAAGGCATGGCAATGCTCATCGCCCAGGATCTGGTAGCGGATGACGGTGCCGTCGGGTTGGATGTGTCGCATCCAACCGGGATAGGCGGGTATGGCGTGTGTGTACAGGGCCGTGGTCAGCAGGAGGATGCCTGCCAGGAGTATCTTAAATGTTTTCATAAGCTCATGTAGGGTCGTCGGATGATTTTACGATATATTGCGGAAGGTTGAAGTCAAAGCGCAGGCCGCCGGTGGGGTTGTTGCTTACGCGGATGGTGCCGCCATGCCACTGGACGGAGTTTTTCACGATGGCCAGTCCCAGTCCTGTGCCTCCCAGCGAACGGCTGCGCCCCTTGTCGACACGGTAGAACCGCTCGAAGAGCCGGGGCAGGTGCTCTGAGGGCACTCCCACGCCGTTGTCGGAGACGGTGAAGAACCATTCATTGCCCTTGCTCTTGGCCGAGACTACGATCGTGGCTCCGTTGCCGGCATAGTTGATGGCATTGGTGATGAGGTTGCGGAAGATGCTGTAGAGCAGCGACCAGTTGCCCTCGACGCAGATACTTTGCTGGAGGCAGTTTTTCAGCGTCATTTGTTTCTGCTGAAGCATGATCGACGTCTCCATGACGATGTCGGTCACGAGCAGAGACACGTCGACGCGCTCGGTCACCAGCATGTCGGGGGCATAGTCCATCTTGTTGAGGGTGGAGAGGTCTTGCAGCAGAGAGGTGAGACGGCGGGCCTGGATGTTGGTGCGCTCTATAAACTGATGCTTGGTCTTGTCGGAGATGTCGGGATTCTCAAGGATGGTGTCGGTGAAACCTAAGATGCTGGTCACGGGCGTCTTCAGTTCGTGGGCGATATTCTGGGTGAGCTCGCGGCGCATCCTGGTTTCCTTGGCGGCCTGTTTGCGGCTGATGCGCTCATCCATGCGCTTGGCGTATCTATAGAGCAGGAATCCCAGGGCCACCATGGCGACCGATGCACCCAGGATGAGGTGCCAGTCGTTGTATTCGATCAGAGGTTCGGAGTTTTTGCGGTCGAAGTCGTCGAAGACGATGAAGAATATGGCGTAGATGAGGAATATGCCCATCACGCTGAACCACATTTTCATGCCTTCTGTCATTTTTCTCATAGTCGTAGTATTCCAGCGGCAAAGTTACGAAAAGTCGAGAGGAGAACAAAACAAACTCGTTTGTTTTTTATCCCGAGCCGGAGTAACTTCGGCACATCGTGGCAAAGTTACGAAAAGTCGAGAGGAGAACAAAACAAACTCGTTTGTTTTTTATC
>CAMIYC010000055.1 GCA_946402905.1 uncultured Prevotellaceae bacterium
GGGAGTCGGAGGGGGTGTTAGGGGGAGTGTGTACGCTTCATAGGAAACATTCACATGACATCTATACTACTACAAAGGACACCCTATTTAGGTAATTAGGTAATCAGGTCGCTATGCTTGGGGGGGAGGAGATTGTTCTCAATCGCCTATGTAGGGACGCGGCGTGCCGCGTTGTGGTGGTATGGCGAAAATTATGCGGAAAAGCCTGGAAACTATTGGATGCGCAGCATCCATTCATTTTTCGTAATGCTTTCGTATTTTCGTGTTTTTTCGTAATACAATCCATACCGACGTGGCAAACGCGGCACGCCGCGTCCCTACACATTTGACTGAGGATGACAATTTCCCCCCTTTTGTTCACGTCGCAGACGACTTCCCCCCTTGTGCCTTTTTGCCAAACAAAGTGTTTTTTCATTTCAATTCCATAAGCCGGCATAAGCGGAAGAATCAGGGTCAGGGACAGTCATCCTGCTCCAATGCAAAAAAAACATAGGAGTCCATCAACTCTTTGTCGAGCACTCAATCGTCTATTTTTAACAGTTTGAAGTTCTTGTTGAATTTGAGCTCAAGGTTGTTAGACAGATCCACCTCATAGCGTGAGCGCTCCCGCTTGAGTTCCACGATCCTGACCTCTGGATAGGTCTTTTTCACATAGTCGTTGATGGCAGCCGGGATGAGTGCTTCGGGCACAGCTTGCGGCTTGGTGTCTATTTCAGTCCAGTTGCCCTTGCTGTCAAACTCTATCTTCGTGCCGTCGTTGAGCACCACGTCATAGTTGGTCCTGAAGGTGTCGGCGTCTTTTTGCACAAGCGACACCTTACGGTCGTCGAAATGCTCTTTGAGCAATGTCTGCGCGGCCTGTGGCAGGTCTTTGATCTTCATCACTTTGTCTCCACCGTTGCAGGCAGTCGACTGTAAGATAAACATCACTGCCAGCACTAAAAAATTCCATGTTGTTTTCATAATCAATAGTTTTTAATAAATAGTATCTGTATGGTTTCCACTGCAAAAGGCCATCTTCGTAGTAATGATAAAAATAGAACTTGGTACATTGGGGAGCGCGGGCGCCCTCGCCCGCAGGTAAGGGCATTTCCTGAAAGCGGGCGCGGGCGCCGCGCTACAAACTTACAAGAAATACATTTCATACCAAGTTGGTTTTTTACTCACTTTCTTGATACAAATTTACGAATCAGGTGAGGCCGAGACAAGAAAAACAGATTACATTATAGTAACACGGACGGAATGTAACATCATTGTGATTTTTTCTCTTTTTCACTTTGAGTATTCAGAAATAATAGATATTTTTGCATACCATTATTTTCTTACAAGGAAAAGGATTATAAAAAACAAGATATGAAAAAGACTGTTTTATTCACATGGGCCTTCATCATGTCCCTGGCCGTGACGGCACAACACAAAATCACCTCACCCGACGGAAAACTCACGGTGACGATTCAGACAACAGACGGAAAACCCTCTTATCAAATAGACTACGACGGACGGCAGATGCTCTGCCCCTCAGCGTTGGGCTTCGTTTCTGATATCGGGGATTTCTCGAAGGAACTGCGCGAGGTCTCCGCAAAGACTGCCATGGTCGACAAGACCTACCGCATGGCGCAGGCCAAGGCGTCTGCCATCGAATATCATGCACAACAGATAGAGGTGGCCTATGAAAACGCTGAGGGCAAGCGGATGAGCGTGGTCTTCCAGGTGGCTGACAACGACGTGGCCTACCGCTACACCATCCCACGGCAGAAAGACGACAATCCCAAATGCGCCGTCATCTACAAGGAGATGAGCGCCTTCAATTTCCCCGAGGTCACCACCACCTTCCTCTGCCCGCAGATCGGGCCGATGACGGGATGGGAGCGCACCAAACCCTCTTACGAAGAGGAGTACACTGCTGACGCGCCGATGGCCACGCGGTCGCAATTTGGGTTGGGATACACCTTCCCCTGCCTCTTCCGCATCGGCAGCGAGGGATGGGTGCTGGTAGGCGAGACGGGGGTGTCGAGCGCTTATTGCGCGTCGAGGCTCAGCGACTACGAGGCCGGCAAGGGCTACACCATCGCCTTCCCCGAAAAGGGCGAGTACAATGGCTATGGCAGCGAGTGGGCCAATATATCCCTGCCCGGTGCCACGCCATGGCGCACCATCACCGTGGGCACTACACTACATCCCATCGTCGAGACTACGATACCTTATGATGTGGTCGACCCGCTCTATGAGCCGACAGAGGAGTTCAAGCCCGGACGATACACCTGGAGCTGGCTCATCTGGCAGGACAATTCGATCAACTACGACGACCAGGTGAAATTCATCGAACTGGCTTCGGAGATGGGATTTGAGTATTGTCTGGTAGACAACTGGTGGGACCGGAATATCGGCCGTGAACGGATGGCGCAGCTGTCGCGCTATGCCCAGTCGAAGAATGTAAGGCTGATGCTGTGGTACAACTCCAATGGCTTCGCCAACGACGCACCGCAGACTCCGCGCGACTGTATGACGACAGCCTATGCCCGCGACCGCGAGATGAAGTGGCTGCGAAGCATCGGCGTGGCGGGCATCAAGGTCGACTTCTTCGGCAGCGACAAGCAGGAGACCATGCGACTCTACGAGGACATCCTCGCCGATGCCAACAGATACGGGCTGCAGGTTATTTTCCACGGATGCACCATGCCCCGCGGATGGGAGCGTATGTATCCCAATTATGTGGCCAGCGAGGCTGCTCTCGCTTCGGAGAACGTGATGTTCACCCAGCATCACTGTGACAAGGAGGGATTCGAACTGACCATGCACCCCTTCTCGCGCAATGCGCTGGGAGCTTTCGACTGGGGAGGCATCATCATGAACCGCCGCATGGGCAAGGACAACGCCAGCGGGAATCATCGACGCACATCCGATACCTTTGAGATGGCTTCGGGCATCGTCATACAGACGGCTGTCAACTGTGTGGCCATGCAGCCCAACAATCTTTCCGAACTGAAGCCATTCCAACTGGAGTTTTTGCGCGACATGCCCACAACATGGGACGAGACGCGTTTCATCGACGGTTATCCCACACGCTATGTGGTGCTGGCACGCCGTCACGGCAACGACTGGTATGTGGCGGGGCTCAACGGTACCCAAGAGCCGATGACGCTCACCCTTAGCCTGCCTATGTTTGCCGGAAAGACGGTGCGATATTATACCGACCGCCCCGCCGCCAAAACCGAGAACGCGCTGCCCGAACCGGAGCTGCGCACCCTCAAGGTCGACAAGAAAGGCAGGGTCAAGCTGACACTCCAGCCTATGGGAGGAATCATATTGAATTGACCCCTCCCTATCCCTCCCCAAAGGGGAGGGGAGCCCTCAATTCATCAGCAATCAACTCGTCACTGAAACAACTCGTCAACTATTGAAATCATTTCTCAAAGAATGGACCCTTCCGGTAGCGATGGTGGCAGGTACTGTGATCTACCTGCTTTTCGCATACATCCCGGCACTGGATGATGCAGGCGATTTCTTCGACCCCATCATCGATGCCATCTTCCCTCTTTTTATGTTCCTCATCCTGTTTGTCACTTTCTGTAAAGTCGATTTCCGCAGGTTGAGGCCTGTGGGGTGGCACTGGTGGGTGGGGATGTTTCAGCTCGTCTTCGTGCTGATCATCGTGTCGTCGATCATCACGCTCCATATCACGGGCGACCGTCTCGTCATCCTTGAGTCGGTGCTCACGTGCATCATCGGACCCTGTGCCGCAGCTGCTGCCGTGGTCACGTCGAAACTCGGCGGCAGCCTCGAAGAGATGACCACCTATACCTTCCTCTCCAATTTCCTCACCGCCATCCTGGTGCCTGTATGCTTCCCTCTTATAGACAAGACGGTTGATATGCCGTTCCTCGCCGCTTTCTGGCTCATCCTGCAAAAGGTGTGCATGGTGCTCGTACTGCCCATGGCGCTGGCCTACGTAGTGAAACATTTCATGCATCATTTTCATCGCTGGATAATAAATGTGAAGGATCTCTCGTTTTATATGTGGGCGATGTCGCTCTCGATCGTCACAGGCACCACGGTGAAGCACATCGTACATGCCAACACCACACCGTGGTTCTTGCTCGTCATCGCCGGACTGGCGCTGTTCGTGTGCCTGGTGCAGTTTGCCGTGGGGCGTTATGTGGGTCATTTCTTCGGTCGTACACAGGAGGCCGGTCAGGCACTGGGACAAAAAAACACGGCCTTCGCCATCTGGATAGCCTATACCTATCTCAGTCCGCTGTCGTCGGTGGGACCGGGATGCTATATTCTGTGGCAGAATATGATCAATAGCATAGAGTTGTGGCAGCATGGGAGGAACACTCCTCATCAATGAATCATAGGAATAATATATACCATCAATAAAATCCAGGAATAATAAATATCATCAATGAAATACGGAAAAATCTTTTTAGCTACATGTGTCATGGCACTCGCCATACAGGGGGCCATGGCTCAGGAAGTGCTCGACAGTCTCGAGATCATTTACAATCAGATACTCAACGGACAGGATGTGGAGAATGTGAAGACGAAACCCGACGTACAGCCACAAGAGACGGCCAGCCAGCGCATCCTCGTCTTCGGCGACTCGATGCTCGATGGGGTGGGGAGGCGATTCAATGATTATGCCTCGGCCAACGGACATACCATCTTCACCTCCATCTGGTATGGGTCTACCACCAAGAGCTGGGCGTATACCACTGAGCTCGACCGGCTGCTGCAGAAGGTGAATCCCACTTTCGTGGTGGTGTGTCTGGGCACTAACGATCTGGGCTATCGCGACATCTCGTCACGCTCGGCTGCCGTCAAGGAGATCATACGGGTGCTGGGCAATATTCCCTTTGTATGGATCGGTCCTGTCACGCTGCGTAATATCAAGCAAGATCCGGGCATCGTCAATATGATACGCGAGAATGTAGGTGTAGACCGCTTCTACGATAGTTATCATCTAAAGTTGGCCCGTTTCGCCGATGGCATCCATCCCACCTTTGAGGCCAGTGCCCGCTGGGTGGATGGTGTCGTGTCGTGGATGAACAGTCCGGAGTTTGCCTATCGCATCCATCTCGACCGTCCGTCGTCATCTGTCCCCTTCAAAAACTACGAGACGCACAGCACCAGATACAAGGGAAAAGCGAAATAAATAACTGAACGTTCACATCCTTTTATCATGAGATCTTTGTCGCAGACCCACTGACTATCAAGAGTTTTTTCAAGAATTTTAGAATTATAGAATTTTAGAATTATTGCCTCATTTTGTATCTTACACATCCATTCTCCATTTGCAGTGGTAATCATTTCCCCCTCTAAGTTGGGGCTGCTGAAAAAGTAGGTTAATCCAATTTTTCATAACTCGATTATTCGTACCCCTATCTTGGAGCATAGTCAAAAATTGAAATCTCAGAGGCCACTTTTGATAGAAACAGGACTTTTTCAGCAGCCTCTAAGTTAGAGGGGGCCAGGGGGAGTGTGTTAGCTTCATAGAAAGCATTCACTCGCCATATGTACTACAACAAATTAGACACCCTAATCTTGATATAAAAACTTCACTAAAAAAGAGTCCACTTGATAGTGGACTCTTTAATTATTATCCCCCCATGTAGGGACGCGGCGTGCCGCGTCGGGATTATTTTTTCGACTCTTTCGTAGCTATGACGAAGTAGATGATGAGCAGCACATAAGCACCGAGCGACAGCACCTCTGACAGATGATTCTCCAGCCAGGCCTCGTCGACGAGGTTGATCCCGCCGAAACGGAGCAGGGCACTCACCACACCCATCAGTGCACCACCGGCGATGAATCCACTGGCTATCAGTGTGCCTTTCTCACCGCGCGCTTCATTCACAGACTTGTCTTTGCTGCGGGTCGTCACATACCAGTTGACGGCGCCACCCACGAGCAGCGGGATGTTCAGTTCGAGAGGGATGAACATGCCGAGGGCGAAGGGCAGGGCAGGCACCTTGACGAGCGTGAGCACGACGGCGATCACTGCACCAATGGCGTAGAGCAGCCAGGGAGCACCCACACCGTTCATCAGCGGGTCGATCACTGCCGCCATGGCATTGGCCTGAGGTGCGGCCAGACTGCCGCTGGCGAATCCGTAGGTCTCGTTGAGCAGGATCATCACGCCGCCCACCGTGGCTGCCGACACCAGGGTGCCCAGGAATTTCCAGGTCTCCTGTTTCTTGGGAGTCGTGCCGAGCCAGTAGCCGATTTTCAAGTCGGTGATAAACGAGCCTGCCATCGACAGTGCCGTACATACCACACCACCCATGATCAGGGCGGCCACCATGCCGGCGGTACCTTTCAGGCCTACGGCCACCATCACCACCGATGCCAGGATGAGGGTCATCAGCGTCATGCCCGATACGGGGTTGCTGCCCACGATGGCGATGGCGTTGGCGGCTACGGTGGTGAAGAGGAAGGCGATGATGGTGACAAGCAGGATGCCCACCACGGCGAAGAGCAGGTTGCCCTTCATCACGCCCAGCCAGAAGAAGACGAAGGTGACAAGGATGGTGACGATGCTGCCGATGGCGATGATCTTGAACGAGATGTCGCGACTGGTGCGCTCCACCTCGGCCAAGCCGGCGCCCTTACCTTTCATCTCAGTGGCGGCCAGGGAGACGGCACTGCGTATGATGCCCCACGACTTGATGATGCCGATGATGCCGGCCATGGCGATGCCGCCGATGCCGATGCTCTTGCCATAAGCCTTGAAGATCTGCTCGGGCGACATGTCTCCCACGGGTGTAGTGATCGAGGGATCCCACAGGTTGAGCACTTCGCCGCCGAAGAAGAGCGACATACCCGGCACGATCAGCCACCATACAGCCAGCGAGCCGAGGCAGATGATAAACGCGTATTTCAGTCCGATGATATAACCCAGACCCAGCACGGCGGCGCCCGTGTTCACCTTGAACACCAGCTTCGCCTTGTCGGCCAACTGTTCGCCTAATGGGATGACGCGGGTGGTGAAGCACTCGTTCCACCAACCGAAGGTGGCCACGACGAAGTCGTAGAGACCGCCCACCAGTCCGGCGATGAGCAGCGGCTTGGCTTGGTTGCCTCCCTTGGCACCGCTTACGAGCACCTGTGTGGTGGCCGTGGCTTCGGGGAAGGGGTATTTGCCGTGCATGTCCTTGACGAAGTATTTGCGGAAGGGGATGAGAAACAGGATACCGATGATGCCGCCGAGCAGCGACGAGAGAAACACCTTGAAAAACGAGGCCGTCATCTCTGGGTCGTCGGGATATTTGGCCTGCAGGATATAGATGGCGGGAAGCGTGAAGATGGCACCGGCCACCACGGCTCCCGAGCAGGCACCGATACTCTGGATGATCACGTTCTCGCCCAGGGCGTTCTTGCGCTTGGCGGCGGTCGATGCACCCACGGCGATGATGGCGATGGGGATGGCTGCCTCAAACACCTGACCTACCTTCAGACCGAGATAGGCGGCTGCTGCCGAGAACAGCATGGCCATCACGATGCCCCACGTCACCGACCAGGCGTTGACCTCGGGGTAGGCGCGGTCGGCCCGCATGATAGGTTCGTACTTCTCTCCTTCGTGCAGTTCCCTGAATGCGTTGTCGGGCAGCTGCACCGTCTCTTTCTCTTTCTTTTCCATATAATTGTAGTTTTCTTTTACAAACAAAAAGCAAAATTACAAAAAAACGAGTGGAGTACAAAACAAACTTGTTTGTTTTTTATCCATAGAAAAAATATTAACTCATTCTTTTTCCATTTTTGCATGACCGGCAGTTCATAGCCCATCCTCGCCGTCTCAGTGGAATGTAGGGACGCGGCGTGCCGCGTTGTGATCGGTATCGCATAAAAATGAAGTTCACATAGACAAACGAGGGCAGGTTTTGATCGAATATACCATTCATATCAAAAACCTGCCCCCGTGATGGTGTTCCTGTGTTAATCCCTTGATGACCGTTTGTCAGTCGAGCGTGTCGTCAAACAGCTTGATGATGTTGGTTTCTGCCACGCCACTGCCGTCGTCATCACCGGCCGATTGTATCTTATTTTCTTCTTCAGGCTCTGATGCTGCAATCACGTATAGGGGCTCCATATAGTCAATCTCTGTGCATGGAGCGGTATATTGTTTTTTGTTCATGATCGTTTCGCTTTAAAAGTTATTTCACTAATACTTTCACTCCGTTGATAGTGTAAACACCAGCGGGCAACTGGGTGCTGACCGTCTGTCCGGCTTTGGCCGAAGCTCTGCTCACCAACGCACCGCCTATGCTATAGATGTTCACCTCCATGTCTTGTGGCACTGTCACGCTCACACCACCTTGCTCTATACAGATGGCCATGGCGGTGCCGGCATTCAGCTCGTCGATCGCGTTGGTTTCGTCTTCGCCGGCTACCATGATGTTGATGGCAGATGTAGTGCTATCGCCGGTGGGTTTCTCGATGTATGCGCGGAATGGGTTGAGAGTCACTGTGCGCGTAGCGTGCCAGAACTTGTTGCTGGCGATGTAGTAGATGTCTTTGCCAGTAAAGTCGTTGACATTGATAGTGGTGGGTTCCGTGGTGCCGACAAGCGTCCAGTCCTCAAAAGTGTTGTTGGTCTTTTCGGATGAGTATTTCTTGACAGAGATGTCCGTGCCTGTGACGGTGATGGCATCGACACCCTCTTTCTTTTGCACAAATACAGGTTTATAACCACCTGCACCATTTGATGGATCGATGCTCTCCAATACAAACGACTTCACTCCGTTGGCGTCTTCGATGCCTGCCAAATGATAGAATTTGGCGGTCTTATTCTCTGCCATCTGATATTTATAGGGCAGACAGATCGTACCCCAGGTGTTGGACATATTCCGAGAATAAGTCGCTTTAGTGGCAGTGAATTTATCACCAGAGACAAATGGATACCCGTCGGTGAGACGGAAGTCTGCGCATACGCCGTTGACGATGATGTTGTGGCTGCTGAATTGGGTGACGACATCGGCACCTACGGTGACGTAAGCCACAGAGTTGGGCTTGCCTTGCTCCGGTGCCCAGTTAGTGGCATACAGCTCTGTCGGAGTGCTGCTCTCTGCATACACGTTGAAAAGATAGTAAACCTCTCCGTCGGTCTCCTCCTGACTGCATGCGGTACATACGCGTCGATAGGTGCCGTCCTCCTGCTTGGCATAGGTGCAGTTGGTATAGTCGTGCGTGGAGCATGTAGGAGGCGTGAGAGTCACACTCGTACATGTGCCGCCATCCCAAACATATATGTCAAACATATAGCCGTTGCTCTTCAGGTTGGCCACATCCTCTTCACTAAGGGTGCGCTCGTAAGTGCCAGAGCTATTATTGATCCATGCTGTGTAAAGATTATTGCAGAGAGCGTCAAATCGGGTAGTAGTGGTGATTACCAGTTTGGCATTTTTCACCATGTTGGTCTTGTTGCCATAGAAGCTGTACTGGTGAGCTTTATTGCTCCATTTTTCGACTTCTCCTAAGTCAACTAATCCTTCTGGTATCGTTATCTCTGGCAGGTTGGCGCAATTCAGTGCTTCATATTGCGCTTTGAATTCGGTATTGAGATATTCAATATGCGTGCTGAGAAATGATTTCAAACTTGTATATGCAGCGGCAAGATCTGTGTAGTTGTTGCTGTCATTCCATGTGCTTTTATTCAGATATTGCCCAGCTCCGCCCTCTGAACTGCTTTTGTAATTGAGCGTTGCAGACTGAGATATGCTGTTTGCTATCTCATCGACCTTGCTTTGAAGATAAGTGACCAGCTGGCCATTGTCATAGATTGTTTGCCACTCTTCATATAGTGCCTTGACAAAATAGGGGTCATTCTCATAGATGTTCTTGCAAAACAAGGCAAAAGTCGCACCTGAGCCTCCCCAAAAATGCTGTCCCGACATGTCCTTTCCATTGACCTTGTTGTTCAGGGCAAGGTCAAAATCCCAGATTGGCCCGAAATAGATCTTTGACTCTAAGTCGTTCATATAGGCGTAGTTGTTGCCTTGACCTGCGTCATAATTGGCCAGAATCTCTTGTGCGATGAAAGCTTTCACAGCCGACTCTACATCCACATAGTTGCGCCAGTTTTCAGGGGCATTGTATGGTCCGCTTTTCGCTAAGTCGCTAACTTTATTCAGGTAAGTATTCAGATCGTTATATTTTGGGTCTGCAGAAGCTTGTGCGTCAGAACCTATAATGTCGGGGTCAGGGCTTTTGACATTGACAATTCCTATATTATTCACTTGAATCCAAGGATCTTCTTTGAAATTTGAGGAACAAATCTCGATGAAATAGCCAGTAGACTCGTTGATGTCAACACGTCCCGCTCCCACCTGCACTTGGTCGGAGATCTGATAGGTTCCTTTGTATTTGCCATTCACAACCAAATCTACAAATTTGTAGGCTGGGCAGAAAGGCAGGCCTAATTTCTTCCCCACTTCATTGGCCATTGCGTTATGAATCATGGTGGCATCATAATGATTAGCTAATAACGTCCAGTTTTTGGCATCGGCATAGTTGTTCACTTCTGCTCCATTTTCAAAGCTTGCGAGCAATTTTGTCTTTGAGGGGAATTTCAGACGCAATGGCTTTTTCTGACTTTCCTGATAGTTGCCAATGTTCCACGTCGCATTGCCGCGTCCTCTTACTCCGAGCCATTCATTGCGCTGTTTGATGGTGCCCCAGTCGTCGCGGATGACGATTTTGGTTTTGTAGTACCACTCATTCTTGTTGCCGAAGATCACGGAGAGGTCTTCCAGCTCGGCCTGCCCGTTGTTCAGCGTAAAGGATGTCTTGTCTGTCGTGGCATCGTAGGTGGTTTTGTACACTTGCAAATATACGGTGGGTATATTTGTGATTTGTGGGAAACTGTCGTTCAGCTCCGTGTCGGTGAACACATAGCCGAAAGCCTTGCTTCTGTCTGAAGCACCGCTGTCTGCCCATGTCTGGCCACAACAAAGCAATGCTGTGACCAACATTAAAATTTTGGTCGTCTTCTTTTTCATTATTTGTTTTTATGCTTATTATAGATCCACTAATGTAAGAGGGGTGATTATTGAGGCACAATTTGGTGCAGGTCAACGCCTTGACCAAAATCAATGAATGTAGACTAAGGTTTTTGTAATTTGCCGGCAAAATTACCACAAATAATTGGAATACAAAATCTTTGAACAAATTTTTTTGAGATTGAAACCAAAATGTAAACAAGTTGATGGATAGCCAACGGGCAAGTCAATATTTTGTATTCACTATGGATGCGCAGCATCCATTTTTTTCGCATTTTTCGTGCTTTTCGCATTTTTTCGCAATAAAATCCCCACGCGGCACGCCGCGTCCCTACATTTCCGTCTGGCAAAACTAAGCACTAATGCCGTAGAAGATACTTCCGGCCATTCGTGATGACCACCCCCTTGTGCCGTTGTGCGACCCGTCGGCCCTGCAAGTCGTAAGGGGAGTGGCTGTCGGCAGGAGAGGTGGCCTGACGGATGCCGTCGGGTCGGTGTGTGTCGAGATTGTCTACGGTATATCCCATGCGTTCCATCTCGAGCGAGGCCCACAGAAACGGGCCGATGCCCTTAGCATCGTTATCGCGGATGGGTTCGCTCATATAGTATTCGAATGAACCGTCTCGGTGTGGGTTGTTGTCAGGTCCGAGCCCCGACACAGAGCAGCACCGGGTGAGTGAGATAGTGCCGTCGCCGTTGCGCTTGACGAACTGCTCCACCATCCCCCTGTAGGCGCGGATGCCCGCATCCAGAAAACTGTCCTCCAACCAACCCATGCGCACCCCTTTGAGCAGACAGTAGGTGAACATGGCCGAGGCCGTGGCCTCCAGATAGTTGCGCGGGTCGTCCACGTCCAGCACGTCATACCACACACCGCTTGCCTCATCCTGATATTCCACCACGCTCGTCATGGCATGCAGGAACAGGTCGTTCACCTCTTGCCGGCGTTCGTAGTCTGTGGGCAGCGCGTCGAGTATCTCCACCATGGCCATGACAAACCATCCCAGTGCCCTTGCCCAGGTATGCTGGCTCAGGCCCGTCTCGCTGTCGGCCCAGAACATCCGGTGTGTCTCGTCCCAGGCATGCTTCCACAGGTCTGTGGCCTCGTCGTAGGTGCGCTCGGCGGTCTTGGTGATCTGGTCCACGGCGTCGTCATAGTATTCCTGTTCACGGCCGGGGCGCAGCAGAGGTGCGGCAGCTGTATAGAAGGGCAGCCCCATGAAGATGCCATCGAGCCACACCTGCCGGGCGTAGATGGCTTTGTGCCACCACACCCCTTCGTCGGTGCGTGGCTGGTTTTCGAGTTGTCGCATCAGCAAGTCGAGAGCCAGGGAGTCTTTCTCCGCAGGCAACTCCTGGTAGAAGCGGAGCAGGAAATGTCCGGGCCTCACGTTGTCGAGGTTGAAGTCATTGTATTTATATCCCGTGATGGTGCCGTCGCTGCCGATCATTTTGGCGGGATATTCTTTCAGATAGCCCAGCAGCGTCTCATCCCTGTAGGTGAGCCACACGTCCAGCATGCCGTCCAGCTCCACCCCCACCTGATAGGCCCATCGGGGCTTGTTGGGCGAGAAGTCGAGATGGTAGGAGTGGGGCACCCGTTTCATCTCCGAGGCCGCCATCCACTCGCTGTAGTGCTGATAGTCGGCGGCTTCGAGGCCGGCGCTCAGACAGCATAGCAACATAATGGTGGTGAGTGTAGTTTTCATGAGCCTGTTATTTCATCTTCAGGTATTTCCACCAGGCGTAGTGGCGCCGGTGTTTCAGGTAGTCGAGGTCGTGCATGTGCAGATAGGCCTCGCGCTCGAAAGAGATGCGGTAGTAAGCACGCCCCTTGGTGGGTAGTTTGACCAGCCACTCGCACACATACCACAGGTAGAAAAACACGATGCCCATCTCAAAAAACTGTGCCGTATGTATCCGCTCATGGTTGATGAGCTCGGGCGTGAGCCGTGTGTCCGGACGGCAGAAAAGCACGCCGAAGAGGTTCATCGCGGCATAGTCGCGCAGGGGCAGGTATTTGTTGCGGATGATTTTCATGGGGCTGGTGTTTATGCGGATTATTCCACTTCCAGGATATGAGAGGCGAGCATGTCGGCCGTCTGGATGACGGAGGCGAGCGGGAAATGGTCGAAAGCTTTTGAGATGTTGCCCTTCATTTCGTTGCTCTGGAAGGCAAGGTCCCATGCCGACATGTGCCAGCGGATGGCCACGATCTCGTCGTTGGTCAGCTCCAGGCCGAGACGCAGCAGCATGATCACCGATTTCTCTCCGTGCCCAACAGGAAAACGCCCATAGTTCGTCTCATAGCCGTCGTAACTCTCCCAGCGGCCGTTGCTGTCTTTCCTGTAGCGGGTGGTCTTCTTGTAGATGTTGGTCTTGCAGATGTCGTGCAGCAGAGAGGCGATCACCACGCTGTCTTCTCTCACCCGGTCTTCCAGTTCGGGCTTCATCTCCAGCATCTGTGTGCGCAGGCGCATGGCCACGCGGTATACGTTGAGCGAGTGCTCCAGCAGACCGCCGTCGCGGTTGAGGTGATGACCGGCAGAGGCGGGAGCCACGTAGAAGCCGGCTTTCTCCAGATAGTCCACCACCTGCTCGATGCCTTTACGGCCAGTGGATAACAGCAGTTGTTTGAATTCCTCTTTCATGTTTTCGCTTTTCGGTGTTTCGGTGTTCGCCGCTCCCTCCCCTTTGGGGAGGGTTGGGGAGGGGTTAGGGGCTGGGGAGGGGTTAGGGGGTCAATAATACCCCCCGTCGTGCCGTCGCAGATAAGAGGTGATCTCCTCGTAGCGCAGGCGGAAGGTGCGTGAGGTGGCGTTATGCGCCGGACTGGTGACCAGTATCCACCCGTCGATAAAGCCGCCGTTCATCGGTGCCAGGCCTGCGGGGTCGTCTACGTCGAGCGCGATATCGTCGCGGTATTCCCACATCAGGTATTTGATGTCATCTTCGTCACACAGAAAGATCTCGTCGAGCGTGATGCGGTGGCCGTCGCGCTTGCTGAACGAGGCACAGTCCTCGGCCACCCATTTCTCCTCGTCGGTGTCGGTCACTCGTGAGACGAAGGTCACGATCTGGCCGTCTTCATAGTCGCGTTCGATGGTGATGCTGCGCTTCCAGTCTTCGCCGTATCCGAAGAAGGTGTCGCAGCTCTTCTGGAGTATGCCCTGAAAGTCGTTGCCGCTGTATTCGTCGGCTTCCAGCACTGTCTTGATCCATTGCGTCACCTGGGTCAGCACACGGGCGTCGCCATCGGTAGGAAACTCCACTGAGGCATTGTATGAAGCCTTGCCACTGGTTTTCTTCAGGGTCGTCGTCTTGGTGGAGAGGAAATCCTGGGCCATGCCATGGGCACACATAGCCGACAGCAGGGCTATGAGTAGGAATGTACGGACAAAAAAAACGTATTTCCTCATCATTCTGCAAAGTTACGAAAAGTCTCGGAAATGGGAAAGAAAAGCAAACTTTTCTTTCCCATTTCCAAGACAGAGTATCTTCAGCACAATCCAAATATCCAAGACGGAGTGACTTCGCTACTATCCAAATGTCCGAGACGGAGTGACTTCGCCACTATCCAAATGTCCAAGACGGAGTGATTTCGCCCCGTACGCGGCACGCCGCGTCCCTACACCATGGGCGCTGGGCACTTTTCCCCCTCCCATCGTCAGCGGCGCCTTTTCCCCATCCCTTCCGTCCTGTATGCTGCTGTATTACAGCAGCCTCCTCTCAAGAATAGCAGCGTCAAGCCTCTCGATAAGAAGATATGTATCCTCCTAATTCCTAAACACCAAGCCTTGCCCGAACGAGTCGATGACGATGGGCTTGTCGCGGTCCACCTCCTCGGCGAGGAGCCTCTTCGACAGGTCGTTGAGCACGTAGTGCTGGATGGCCCTCTTGACAGGCCGTGCGCCGAACTCCGGGTCGTAGCCCACCTCTGCCAGGTAGTTGATGGCGTGTGGCGTGGCCTCCAGCCGGAATCCCTGAGGCTCCAGCATTTTCTTTACGTTCTCCAGTTGCAGTCTCACCACGTCGGCGATTTCCGTCTTGGTGAGCGGGAGGAACATGATGGTCTCGTCGATACGGTTGAGAAATTCCGGGCGGATGGTTTTCTTGAGCATCTCCATCACGCTGGTTTTCGTCTCGTTGAGTATCTGCTGGCGATTGCTGTCGTTGATGCGTTCCACCTGCGACTGGATATACTGGCTGCCGAGGTTGGAGGTCATGATGATGATCGTGTTTTTGAAGTTCACCGTCCTGCCCTTGTTGTCGGTCAGTCGTCCGTCGTCGAGCACCTGCAGCAGGATGTTGAACACGTCGGGGTGAGCTTTCTCGATCTCGTCGAAGAGCACCACGGAGTAGGGCTTCCGCCTTACGGCCTCGGTCAGTTGTCCGCCCTCGTCATATCCCACGTATCCCGGAGGGGCTCCGATGAGTCTCGACACACTGTATTTCTCCATGTATTCGCTCATGTCGATACGTGTCATCATCGTCTCGTCGTTGAAGAGATACTCGGCCAGGGCCTTGGCCAGTTCGGTCTTGCCCACGCCCGTCGTACCCATGAAGATAAACGAGGCGATAGGACGTTTGGGGTCTTGCAGTCCGGCGCGAGAACGTCTCACAGCGTCGCTCACGGCGGTGATGGCCTCGTCTTGCCCGATCACCCTGCGGTGCAGCTCCTCCTCCAGGTGCAGCAGCTTCTCACGTTCGCTCTGCAGCATACGGGTCACGGGGATACCCGTCCAGCGGCTCACCACCTCGGCGATGTCGTCGGCGGTCACCTCCTCGCGCACCAGCGAGTCGCCGCCCTGGGCGGCTTTCAGCTGCTCTGTCACCTGCTCGATGTCGCGCTCCAGCTCCTGCAGCTTGCCGTAGCGTATCTCGGCCACGCGTCCGTAGTTGCCCTCGCGCTCAGCGCGCTCAGCCTCATATTTCAGCGTCTCCATCTGCTGCTTGTCCTGCTGTATGCGGTTCACCAGGGCTTTCTCGCCCTCCCATTTGGCTTTAAAGGCGGTCTCCTGCTCATGCAGGTCGGCTATCTCCTTGTCCAGCTGCTCTATCTTGGGCTGGTCGTTCTCACGCTTGATGGCCTCGCGCTCTATCTCGAGTTGCTTCAGCTTGCGGCTGATCTCGTCCAGCTCCTCAGGCACGGAGTCGCGCTCCATGCGCAGTTTGGCGGCTGCCTCGTCCATCAGGTCGATGGCCTTGTCGGGCAGGAAACGGTCGCTGATATAACGCTCGGAGAGCTGTACGGCGGCGATACAGGCATCGTCTTGTATACGCACCTTGTGGTGGTTCTCGTAGCGCTCCTTCAGTCCGCGCAGGATGCTGATGGCACTCATCTCGTCGGGCTCATCCACCATCACCGTCTGGAAACGCCGCTCCAGGGCCTTGTCTTTCTCGAAGTATTTCTGATACTCGTTGAGTGTCGTGGCACCGATGGCACGCAGTTCGCCGCGGGCCAGGGCCGGCTTCAGGATGTTGGCGGCATCCATGGCACCTTCGCTGGCGCCGGCACCCACCAGGGTGTGTATCTCATCGATGAAGAGCACGATGCGCCCCTCGCTTTTCACTACCTCGTTGATGACGCTTTTGAGTCGCTCCTCAAACTCGCCCTTGTATTTCGCACCGGCGATTAGCTGACCCATGTCGAGCGAGTAAATCTGTTTGTCTTTCAGGTTCTCAGGCACATCGCCCCGCACGATACGGCCGGCCAGGCCTTCCACGATAGCGGTCTTGCCTGTGCCCGGCTCACCTATTAGTATAGGGTTGTTCTTCGTGCGTCGCGACAGGATCTGGAGCAGACGCCTGATCTCGTCGTCGCGGCCTATCACAGGGTCGAGCTTTCCGGCGCGGGCGGCCTCCACCAGGTTCTTGGCATATTTTGACAGACTCTGGTAGTTGTCGTCGGCCGACTGCGAGCGTACGCTCTCGCCGTTGCGCAGCTGGTTGACGGCGGCGCGCAGGTCTTTGTCGTTGACACCAGCGTCACGCAGGATGCGGCTGGCCGTCGACTGCACTTCGAGCATGGCGATGAGCATAGGCTCGACTGATACAAACTCGTCTCCCATCTGCTGGGAGATGTCCATGGCCCGTTGCAATAGTTTGTTGGATGTGCTGCTGAAGTAAGGCTCGCCGCCCTGCACTTTGGGCAGATGTGCGATTTCCCCGTCCAGCACTTTCTCTATCTGCGAGGGGTTGACCCCGGCTTTCTGAAAGAGGAAGTGGCAGATGTCTTTTCCTTTCTGGAGGATGCCCTTCAGCAGGTGTTCTGGTTCAATGGCTTGTTGGCCGTTGCGTTGCGCGATGCTGACCGCCTCTTGGATGGTCTCCTGCGCTTTGATGGTAAATTTCTCAAGTGTCATATATGGTCTCCTTTCTTTTTTGAGGTTATTGGTGGGTCCCGGTCATTCCGGATATTCTGGATCCTCCGGATCCTCCGGATCTTCCGGATCCGCTCTACCTATTCTTTTACAAACCTCATTCCATTTCAGAAGACATGACAAAATGGCAGATGATGTCAGGCCCATCCTCCCCCTCCATTCGCTCTCCCCTCCTTTGGAGGGGCCGGGGGAGGTTTGGAGGGGCCGGGGGAGGTTTCAGTTCCCTCAGCCCATCACTACCGTCACCTCATGGCTGCCAGGAGAGTAGGGGATGATGCTGCCCTCGATGCTGGCACCGTCGACCTGCATGGAGAGGATACCTTTGCTCACGCCCTTGGGGTTGGAGATGCGGATGCGGTATTCGGCGTCGCGGAATTTGCGCTTCACTGAATATTCCTGGGCTGTGGAGGGCAGACACGGGTCGATGAGCAGACCGTCGTAGGTGGGCTTGACACCCAGGATATACTGGCTCACGGTGAGCCACATCCAGGCCGCGGTGCCGGTGAGCCAGCTGTTCTTTCCTTCGCCGGGGCGGGCGGCATCCTTGCCGGCCACCATCTGGCAGTTGACGTAAGGCTCCACTTTGTGTAGCTCCTGATATTTCTCCTCCACATAAGAGGGCAGGATCTTGGCATAGTGTGCCCAGGCGTCGTCGCCGCGTCCGGCCAGGGTCTCACCGATGATCACCCAGGGGTTGTTGTGGCAGAAGATGCCGGCGTTCTCCTTGTATCCCTCAGGATAACTGCTGATCTCGCCATATTCGTAGATGTATTTCGTAAAGGCGGGGTTGTTGAGCACGATGCCGTGCTCGCATTCCAGGTATTTCTTCACCGAGTCGAGTGAGCGGTCTACCATGCCTTGCTCACGGCCGATGCCAGCCATCGTGCACCAGCCCTGGCTCTCGATGAAAATCTTGCCCTCGTCGCACTCTTTCGAGCCGATCTTGCGGCCGAAGAAGTCGTAGGCGCGCAGATACCATTCGCCGTCCCAGCCGTCTTTGATCACAGCGGCGGTCATGGCGTCTACGGCGCGGCGGGCGCGGTCGGCCTCCTCATTGTCGCCGATGCGCCGGCACAGGTCGATATACTCATTGCCGGTGACGACGAAGAGACCGGCTATCATCAGACTCTCAGCCTTCGTGCCTTCCGACTTGTTCTCGGTGGTCTGGAACGACTCGTTCGGATCCCATGAGAAGCAGTTGAGGTTGAGGCAGTCGTTCCAGTCGGCGCGGCCTATCAGTGGCAACTGATGAGGGCCGAGGTTGTTGATCACATGGTCGAACGACACTTTCAGGTGTTCCATGAGCGACACCTCGCTGCCGGGCTGGTTGTCAAATGGCACGGGTTCGTCGAGGATGGTGAAGTCGCCCGTCTCTTTGATATAGGCCACGGTGCCGAAGATGAGCCAGCAGGGATCGTCGTTGAATCCGCCGCCGATGTCGTTGTTGCCGCGCTTGGTGAGCGGCTGGTACTGGTGGTAGCATCCGCCGTCGGGGAATTGCGTTGAGGCGATGTCGATGATGCGCTGGCGGGCGCGCTCCGGTATCTGGTGTACGAAGCCCACGAGGTCTTGGTTGGAGTCGCGGAATCCCATGCCGCGCCCGATACCACTCTCGAAGAAGGAGGCCGAACGAGACATGTTAAAGGTCACCATGCACTGATACTGGTTCCAGATGTTCACCATACGGTCGAGCTTGTCGTTGCCGGTGTCCACCACGTAGATGTCGAGCAGACGGTCCCAGTAGTCTTTCAGTTCGGCAAAAGCGGCATCCACCTTCTCCGTGGTGTCAAAGCGTGCGATGCAGGCCTTGGCTTTCTCCTTGTTGATTACCTGCGGGGCGGCAAATTTCTTGTCCTGCTCATTCTCTACGTATCCCAGGATGAAAATGAAGTCGCGACTCTCTCCGGGCTTCAGCTCCACCTCTATGTAGTGAGAGGCGATGGGACTCCAGCCATGGGCATGACTGTTGCGCGGGCGGCCTTCCATTACGGCATCGGGACAGTCAAAGCCGTTATACAGCCCTACGAAACTCTCGCGGTCGGTGTCGTAGCCGTCGATGGGAGCGTTCACACTGTAGTAGGCGTAGTGGTTGCGGCGCTCACGGTATTCGGTCTTATGATAGATCACAGAGCCTTCAATCTCCACTTCACCCGTGGAGAAGTTGCGCTGGAAATTCTCCATGTCGGTGGCTGCGTTCCAGAGGCACCATTCCTCAAAGGAGAAGAGCTTCAGGCGGCGCACCTCCTGGCTGTCGTTGCGCAGCGTGAGCTTCTGCACCTCGCACCATGTCTTCAGGGGCACGAAGAAGAGCACGCTGGCCTCGATGCCGTCTTTGCGGCCGGTCACACGGGTGTAGCTCATGCCGTGACGGCACTCGTAGAAGTCGAGTGGGGTCTTGCAGGG
>CAMIYC010000056.1 GCA_946402905.1 uncultured Prevotellaceae bacterium
AGTGGTACACTTTTCAATTACTAAGTGGTACACTTTTGGATTACCATATACAATTCCTCAAAACAAACAAATTTCACCTTATAATATATAAAAGGTATAGGCAAAGGGAACGATATCACATAATAATTCGTAAATTTGCACAGTCGAATTAGAACTAAGAGTGTGTCCGACATTCAACAGGACAAGGCGTGTGTATAAAATATCGAAATGATTTGAGTGCATAGACCTCAGTCAGAACGACAAATTAAATGAAAGTAACAATTGAAACAACCAGAGAATTCATAACCTCCGATAGAGGCAACAGTGCTTGGAATCGTGATAGAAGTTAATCCTGTGCAACTGTTAAATGCACTCAGGCCAATCGGCGTCACTGATGTGGGAAGTCGATGGCAGTCAGGCCACAGCAACATAAAATGTGCATTTGCCCCACTTGTCGGTTTTATAGGTTTTAGGTAATGAGGTGAAATGGTCTAAGTATACACTGCCATCATGCAAGTCTCACCTGGAAGCCTTTAATCATAGCAGCCTACCAACTTGACAACCAGACAACCAGACAACCAGATAACCAGACAACCAGATAACCATAAAACCAGATAACCAGACAACCAGATAACCTGACAACCAGATAACCAGATAACCAGATAACCTGACAACCAGATAACCAGATAACCAGATAACCTACCAACCTGATAACTGGAGCTCGTGGAAGAAAATTTTTAATTTTTAACTAAACTTTCTCTTATTTTATCAAGAATTTAAGAATTAAAGAATTTTCATTCATACAGGAATATATAGGAATTTGAGAAGAAATGGCAAGCCATTTCATTTTCTCCGCAAGTGGGATTCCCGTCGCTTGCGACGGATAATTCTCGATAATACTTTTATTGATTATAAATTCTTAAATTCTTAAATTCTTGATAAATAATTTGTTATAATCTCTGCAAACGTAGAGGAACTTCAGTTTTTAATTTTTAATTTTAAAATTTATACAGTTCTTTCTTCTTCACAAACACCACCTTGCCATATTTCGACAGTGCTTTCAGGTCGAGTTTCTTCTTGTTGCCTACGATGCACAAAACACGGTGCTGGTCGTTGTGCTTCACATTCTTCTCATAATATTCCTTCATGTCGCTCATGCTGACCTTCGGAAACAGTTCCGACCAGCCAGCGTTGGGGTCTTGGGTGTATCCGCTGCGGCGAAGAGAAGCGATAGACATACCAATGTCGCGGAAGGAGGGGAAATCGGTATAGATGCTGTTGATCTCCTCTTGTTTGGCAGAATTGAAGTTGATCTCAGAGACGGGCATGTCATGTAGCAGGGAGTCTACCAGCGAGATGGCATCCATGGCTTTGTCGGCCTGGGTGCCTACGATGGTGTAGAAACTCACAGGCTTTTTACCGTGCCTGTTGAGTGGGGGAGCACTGCCGGCGGCTTGGGTGCTGTAGGCCATCGAGCGAAACTCACGCACTTCTTGAAACAGTACCGATGACATGCCACCGCCGAAATAGTCACTGAAGAGGATGAAGGGGGCACGGGCCGACTGCGTGGGCAGCGCTGGCTGCTGCTCGTAGGTGAAAAGCAGCGTCTGGCGAGATTTGGGCATGTCGTAGATGTATACTAAGGGCTCGTCATAGCCTATGCTTTCTTCATAATAGTCTTGATAGGCTTTCTGACTCTCTGACACAGGCAGGTGCTTGCGCAGAATGGTGGCCACGGTGCTCTCGGGCAGGTTGCCGCTGTAGCTGATGGCACAGTTGGACTGGAAGACCTCTCTGAATGCCTGAAGCAACTCCTCGCCCGTCAGGCTATTCACCTCTTTTCTCGTCAGATGGGTCAGCAGCGGTGAGCGGTCGCCGTATCTCACTTTGTTGAGTAGTGCCATCATCACTTCCTTGTTGTCTTCGCCGAAAGACTTGTCGTCTGATTTCTTGCCGTCACGCACTTGCTTGAGGGATTTCTCGTTCGTCTGCGCATGGCTCATAAAATGACCGAGCAGCTGGGCCGTAGCCTCGAAATTCTTGTCTATGCCGGCGAGCGTGATCTCAAATGCGCTCTTGTCACACTCAAATGTCACGTCGGCGCCAAGTCGCTGCAGGGCCGACATCAGTTGCTGGCGGCTCAGGGAGTCGGTGCCGATGTTGTTGAGCAAGACATCCACATGCTGCAGACGGCGGTCGGCCTTCGTGCCGCGGTTATACGACAGGGTCAGGGTGAAGAGGTCGTTGTAGGGGTTACTCACGCTGTAGAGGGTGGCTTGGGACGACAGGGGCGTGATCGTGGCGTCTTTCTCCAGGTTGAGGATACGTGGAGACTTGTCGGCAACGGCCATCTCTGACAGCTTCTTGGAGTATGACGATTCTGCGTTCTTGTTCTTGGGTATCACAGGACGGTAGTCGGGCTGGCTCACCTTGTCTTTGGGATAACTGCCCATCTTCTTCTTGAAACGTACAAACGGAGCCTTGAAGTATTTGTTGGCGGCGGCCACCACCTGCGCTTTCGTCACATGGTCGATGGCGGCCACTTTGTCGAGGTAGCTCTGCCAGCTGCGCCCTGTAGACATCACGTCCACCATCTTGCTGGCACGGCTGCTGATGGTCTCAAGCTCTTTGGAGGCTTCGCGCTTCATCTCAAGCTTCAGCATGTCGAGCGACGCATCGCTGAAGTCGCCGTCACATAGACGGGCCACTTGCTGAAGGCAGACCTGCTCGGCTTTCTTGGTAGACGAAAGCAGGTTGGGGATAATCGCCAGCAGGTTGACACCAGCATCGTTGAAACGCTGGGGTAGGGAGGCCGACATCAATACTACGTGCTCATTGACCAGGGAGTCCAGCATGCCGGCTTTGCCGTTGGTCAGCAGACTCATCGCCATGTCAAGTGCATTGGCGTCAGGGTCATATTCCGTACATCCCTTAAAGGCCAGGAGCTCGGCGCTGATCAGAGGGATGGGCAGCTTGATCTCCACTGTGCGCTCCAGGGGGATGTCGGGCAGGGGAGAGGCTCCGCGCACGGGAGCCACCCCGTTGCGTATCCTGCCGAAGGTGCGTTCCAGCAGGGGCTTGATGTTGGATGCGTCGAAGTCGCCACAGAGTATCAGGCCCATGTTGTTGGCCACGTAATATTTCTCATAGAAGGCTTGCATGTCCGACAGCTTCGGGTTCTTCAGGTTCTCGGTGCTACCTATCACGGGGTAGGCGTAGGGGCGGTCGCCAAAAAGCTCTGCGAGTATTTTCTCAAGGGCGGTCGAAATCATGTTGTCGGAATACATGTTCTTTTCTTCATACACCGTCTCCAGTTCTCCCTGAAACAGGCGGAAGACTGGGTTGATCAGTCGGTCGCTGTTGAGCTGGCACCACTGCTCCATGTATTGGGGGGTGAACATGTTGTGGTAGTAGGTGAAGTCCCAGCTTGTGCCGGCGTTCAGTTCCGTACCGCCGTATTTGCTGATCAGACGGTTGAACTCGTTGGGGATGGCATATTCGCCGGCCTTCTGGCTCAGGCGGCTGATGTCTTTTTGTATCACGTCGCGGCCGGCTGGGTCGGTCGTCCTCGACAGGAGGTCGTATTTAGATGAGATGGAGTCAAGCCATGGCTTCTCAGAGGCGTAGTCCACGGTACCGATGTCTTCGGTCCCTTTGAAGAGAATGTGCTCGAAATAGTGGGCGATGCCGGTGTTGGGGCAGTCTTTGGCTCCGGCATTCACCACTACGGCGCCAAATACCTTGGGTTGAGAATGGTCTTCGTTCAGCCACACCCTCATCCCGTTGTCCAATTGAAATTCTGTCACTTCAAGCGAGGAGTTGCCTTGACCCCAGGCCGCAAGAAACGTAAGTATAAAAGCAATACAACTATACTTTCTCATAATATGTCAATTTTTATGTTTTTCATTCCCACCTCTCTCATCTCATTCCGCTCTCCCCTTCTTTGGAGGGGCGGGGGGAGGTTTACACTTTATGACTGATGAAGTCGTATTTGTCGGCATTCTCATACCGTATCTTCGTCATCAGCCGGCACCACAGTATGCGGCATTCATAGGGCACAATCTTGTAGATGGGCACCTCTATGCCGAATTCTTTCAAGGCCTTTTTGCCTATCATGGTGCGCAGGATGAGTGTGGTGATGAGTGCCGCGACCGCTGCTCCAAGCAGTATCCATCTCGAAGTCAGACCGGCCAGGATACCGACCGAGAAGACCAGCAGGTAGTGCAGATGCAGGCACCATTGGTCGGCATTGTAAAGCAGGCGATGGCTGGAGCCGCCCGTCAGATGCTTGCGGATCTCCTGATAATAGACGTGACGGTTCTGCCACGAACGGTCCGACATGGGGTCTTCGGTCAGCCATGAGGCGTGAGTGGTGGCCACGGTGACTGTGCCCGTCGAGGCGTATTTGTTCACCAGGAAGTCATATTCTCCCACCGAATATTTCAGATACTCCAGGAATCCGTTGCGGCTCATGAAGTCGCTCTTGCGGAAGGCCAGGTTCATGCAGTTGGTGCGGTATGCGTCGCCGTTCTGAGCCTCGCGCAGCAGGTAGAGGGCCGTGTGGAGGTGCTCAAAGCGGTGGAATGGCTTGGCTTCATCGCTGAAGTTGGTGTAGCCGAGCACGAGATGGCTGTCGCCTGTCATGTGCGAGGTCATCTCGGCGAGCCACTGGTCGCTTGTGGGCTTGCAGCGGGGGTCGGAGAGGATGATCCATTCGTTCTTCGACGCTTTCACACCGAGGGTGATGGCCAGCTTGTTGCGGCTCATGTAGCGCGCACTCTCAGGGATGAATGTCGAGTATAGCTTCGGATCTGCCGAGTATCGCTTCAGCACGTTCGTCGTCTCGGCGTCGGCTTTCTCACCCACCACGATTACCTGATAGTCGATGGGGGTGTCCTGAGTCAGGTAGATGGGCAGGTGCTCGTCCAGGGCGGTGGCGTCGCCGTCGGAGATCAGCAGCACCGTCACACCCGACGGGGTGGCTTGGGGGGAAGCCGCCTGTCTCAGCTTTCTGAAGAAGGGGTTCATCAGTGGGGTGAGAAGCGCTGAGGCCACCACCACCAGGCTGAGGATAAGTGTAAGTTGGTCTATGATGATCATAAGTCTTCTGTGATATACCCTTTGGGCAGTTGGCGGCAGTTGTACTGCGAGGCCATGATTTCGCCGTAAGCACCGGCAGAACGGATGGCTATCAGGTCGCCGCGCCGCGTCTCGTTCAGGTCGACGGCCTTGCCGAAGACGTCGCTCGACTCACAGATTGGTCCCACCACGTCGTACGTCTGCATCCTGCCTTCGCTGCTGATGTTCTCTATCTTGTGATAGGCCTGGTAGAGGGCCGGGCGGATCAGGTCGGTCATGCCGGCGTCGACGATGGCAAACTGCTTGGCGGCGCCTTGTTTCACGTACAGTGTGCGGGTGATCAGTGTGCCGCACTGAGCCACGACGGCACGGCCCAGCTCAAAATGCAGGGTCTGGCCCGGGCGCAGTTTCAGCAGGCGGGCGTAGGTGTCGAAATAGGCTTTGAAGTCGGGCACAGGCACACGGTTGGGGTGTTCGTAGTCGATGCCAAGGCCGCCGCCCACGTTGATGTTTTCCACTGCGATCTTCTTGAGCTCCAGCTGGCGTTGCAGGTCGTTAATGCGGTTGCAGAGAGCGGCGAAGTCATCCATGTTGAGTATCTGAGAGCCGATATGGAAGTGCAGGCCCACAAAGCGTACATGACGCATCGCCGACGCCTCTTCGATCACCGACTCCATGTCGCGCATCGCGATTCCGAATTTGTTCTCAGCCAGACCCGTCGTGATCTTTGAATGGGTGTGAGCACCGACGTCAGGGTTGATACGGAAGGCGATACGGGCCGTCTTGCCCATTTCGCCCGCGATCTCATTGATCACTTCCAGTTCGGCGATACTCTCCACGTTGAAGCAGAAAATGTCGCGTTGAAGACCCAGGCGTATCTCCCAGTCACTCTTTCCCACGCCGGCGTAGACAATCTTGCGTGAGGGAAATCCGGCATCGATACACGCACGTATCTCGCCTCCGCTCACGCAGTCAGCGCCAAGGCCGGCCTGGCAGATCACATTCAGCACCTTAGGATTGGCATTGGCCTTGATAGCGTAATGCACGCAGAATCCCTCATGCTTGCCCGCCTCTTGCGTGATGGTCTGAAGCGTCCTCCGCAACAGGGCGGTGTCATAATAGTAAAAGGGTGTCTCTATTTCTTGGAATCGCTCAACAGGAAATTTTCCTTTCATGATGTCTCATTTTATATGTTTTCGTCACCTGATCACCTCGTCACTTCAAAAACAATCAACTCGTCAACTTGTCAACTTGTCAACTCGTCAACTTGTCACTTCAAAAACAACTTATCACTCAAGCTTTGAAGGGCGCGTTTCTTGTCCTGCTCCTTGACGAGGAATGAGATGTTGTAGTTGCTGCCACCATAAGACACCATCCGCACGGGGATGTCTTTCATCGCATCCAGTGCCAGCGTCTCAAATCCGAGGTTGCTCCAGTCCAGGTCGCCTACCACGCAGATGATGCACATGTGGGCGTCGACGGTCACAGTGCCGTATTTCTTCAGTTCATTGACAATCGGAGTGAGATGGGCGTCGCTGTCGATGGTCACGCTCACACCTACCTCCGAGGTGCATACCATGTCGATGGGCGTCTGATAGCTCTCAAAGATCTCAAACACCTTGCGCAGGAAACCCGTGGCAAGCAACATGCGCGAACTCTTGATCTTGATGGCGATGATGTTGTCTTTGGCGGCCACGGCCTTGATCTGGCCACGCATGATCACATTGTCTATGATGGTGCCCTCGGCGTCGGGATCCATCGTGCAGAGCAGGCGCACGGGGATGCCGGCATACTTGGCGGGCTGGATGCAAGTCGGGTGCAGGATCTTGGCACCGAAATACGCCAGCTCGGCAGCTTCCTCAAAATTGAGTTGGTGCACAGCCTCCGTCTTGTCTACGATGCGGGGGTCGTTGTTGTGCATGCCGTCGATGTCTGTCCATATCTGGATCTCTTCTGCGTTGATGGCTGCGCCGATCAGCGAGGCACTGTAGTCGCTGCCGCCACGCTGCAGGTTGTCCACCTCGCCGTAAGCATTGCGGCAGATAAAACCCTGGGTGATATACACCTGGTGCCCCTCGTTCTCTTTCAGGATGCCGCTGAGCTTCTCCTTGATATATTGGGGGTCGGGCTCTGAGTTCTTGTCGGTGCGCATGAAGTCGAGGGCCGACAGCAGCGTCACGTCTATGCCGCATTCCTTCATATAGTTGGTCAGCATGTTGGTGCTGATCACCTCGCCCTGTGCTACGATGCTCTTCTCCTCAAAACTGGTGAAAAGGTCTTTCGTGAACGAACGCAGATAGGCAAACTCCTCTGAGAGAAACTCTCGTGTGGCCTTGCGCCACTCTTCCGTGGCATACAGGTTGTTCACATGCTCCTCATATCTTTTCTCCAGCACGTTGATCACTTCGTTGGCACCGTCGGGATTCTTTTTGTAGAGATAGTCGGCTATCTCAAGCAGGGTGTTGGTTGTGCCCGACATGGCTGAGAGCACCACAAAGGTGGGCTCGCCGCTGCGGGTGATCAGCGAGGATACCGATTTCATCCTTTCAGGCGTACCTACGGAGGTGCCGCCGAATTTCATAACTATCATATGGCTATTGTATTTTTATGTGGTTGATGTTTATTCTTTGCTGTCTTCTGTCAGGTCCATCTGCCGGTACTCGTGGGTCACGTCGGTCATGTGGCCGTCCTTGCAGCGGTATACTGAGCCGGGAAACTCGTCCAGCAACTGGATGTTGTGGGTCGTCATGATCACTGCCGTGCCGTCTTTGCGTATCTTCTGCAGCAGGCTCACGATATGGCGGGCGGTCTCTATGTCCAGGTTGCCCGTAGGCTCGTCGGCAATGATGATCTTGGGCTTGTTGAGCAGGGCGCGGGCGATGGCGATGTGTTGCTGCTCGCCGCCCGACAGCTCATGGGGCATCTTCTCCAGCTTGTCGAGCATGCCAACGGCAGAGAGCACCTGCTCGATGCGCTCCTTGCGCTCCTTGCGCTTGTTCCAGCCGGTGGCCTTGAGCACGAAGTCCAGGTTCTTGCGCACGGTGCGGTCGTGGAGCAACTGGAAGTCCTGGAAGATGATGCCCATCTGGCGGCGCAGTGCAGGCACGTCCTTGCGCTTGATCCTGGAGATGTCCACACCGAGCACCTCGGCTTTCTCGGGCTGCTGGTGGTCAAGTTCGCAGTACATCGTCTTGAGCAGCGAACTCTTGCCGGAGCCTACCTTGCCGATGATGTAGGCAAAGTCGCCTTCGGCCATTTGCAGGGTCACGTCACTCAGTATCACGTTGTCTTCCTGCACTATATTTACTTTTTGATAGTCGATCAGCATGTCTTTTTTATATTATGTTGGGTTTTGTTATTGCATTCAGTGCTTGTGCCAGTTTGGGTCGTGACGCTCGCGCAGCTCCTCAGCCAGGTCTTCGATGCGAAGCCCTTTGCTCGTCAGGAGCACGATCAGGTGGTAGAGCATGTCAGAGCCTTCATATACCAGACGGTCGTTGGTGCCGTTGGTGGCTTCGATCACCAGCTCCAGGGCCTCTTCGCCCACTTTCTGGGCCATGCGGTTCAGGCCGTCTTTAAACAGGCTGGTGGTGTAGCTGCCCTCGGGCATCTCCTCATGGCGCTTCTCAATGAAGTCCTGCAGCTCTGTCAGGAAGAGCAGAGGGTTGCTCTTGTTCTCCTCACCCCAGCAGGTGTCGGTGCCGGTGTGGCAGGTGGGGCCTTCGGGGTGCACGCGCACCAGCAGGGTGTCGCGGTCGCAGTCGATTTTCATGTCCACCAGCCGCAGGTAGTGGCCGGAGGTCTCGCCTTTGGTCCACAGCGTCTGGCGGCTGCGGCTGTAGAATGTCACCAGACCCGTCGAGAGCGTCTTGTCGTAGCTCTCTTGGTTCATATAGCCTAACATCAGTACTTGGCGGGTGTCGGCATCCTGGATGATGGCGGGCACCAGACCGCCTGATTTCTCAAAGTCTATGGTCATAGCTTTTATTTAATGTTTATGCTTATTTCGTTGATTCTTAAATTGTTGTGTCGTCGGCTAAAGTCTTACTTTAATGCCTGCTCCAGCCAGGTAATGTTTCAATTCCATGATTGGGATCTCACCGAAGTGGAATACACTCGCCGCAAGGGCGGCATCGGCCTTGCCCATGGTGAAGGCATCTCTGAAGTGCTCCTTCGTGCCGGCACCTCCACTGGCTATCACGGGGATGGGCAGACGGTCGCTCAGCATCGCAAGGGCTTCGTTGGCATAGCCTTGCTTCACGCCGTCATGGTTCATGCTGGTGAAGAGGATCTCACCGGCTCCTCGGTCGCTCACCTCCACGGCCCATTCCAGCAACTTGCGCTCCGTGCGCACGCGGCCGCCGTTCATGTAGCATAGCCATTCACCGTCTTCCAGATGGGCGTCGATGGCGCATACGCATACCTGGGAGCCGAAACGGCGGGCTATCGAGTCGATGAGCGAGGGGTGGCGCAGGGCCGCACTGTTCACGCTCACCTTGTCGGCACCGGCATAGAGCAGACGCTCCACGTCGCCGATTTCGTTCACGCCGCCTCCCACCGTGAAGGGGATGTTGATCTCGCGGGCCACACGTGTCACCATGTCAGTGAAAGTCTTGCGCCCTTCATGGCTGGCGGTGATGTCCAGGAATACCAGCTCGTCGGCACCGGCGTCACTGTAAGCCTTGCCCAGTTCCACAGGGTCGCCTGCTTTGCGCAGGTTCACAAAGTTGGTCCCTTTTACGGTCTCGCCGTCTTTCACGTCCAGGCAGGGGATGATTCGTTTTGCAAGTCCCATGATCATTGGATTTTGTTGATGTCTATGCGTCCTTCATACCAGGCCTTGCCGAAGACGACGGCGGGGATGCCGTGGCGGTCGAGCTCCAGGATGTCGTCGTCTGAAGACACTCCGCCGCTGGCAATCAGGTGCAGGGTGGGGTAAGCCTCCATGATACGGTCGTAGAGGTCGATGGCAGGGCCGTTGAGGGTGCCGTCTTTGGAAATCTCCGTGCAGAGCACGTTTTTCACACCGTGGTCGATGTATTTTTTCAGAAACGGCAGCAGATGCTGGGCGGAGTCCTCTTTCCATCCATTGATCGACACCATGCCGTCTCGCACGTCGGCGCCGAGGATGATGCGGTCAGGGCCGTATTGGTCCAGCCAGCTGAGGAAGAGGTCGGGGTGGGTCACTGCCACCGATCCGATGGTCACCATCGACGCGCCGCACTCAAAGGCTGTCTCTATGTCGGAGGTGCTCTTGATGCCGCCGCCGAAGTCGATGGTCAGGTGGGTGTCGCGGGCGATGCAGCGCAGCACGTCGGTGTTGACGATGTGATGCGACTTCGCCCCGTCAAGATCCACCACGTGCAAGCGCTTGAATCCTATGCGCTCAAACTCGGAGGCCACCTCCAAGGGGTCGCTGCTGTAGACGGTCTTGGCATTGTAGTCGCCTTGCGTCAGTCTCACGCATTGGCCGTCAATGATATCTATGGCTGGTATGAGTTCTATCATTGGTCAGGGATGGTTGATGGTGCAAGTGTCTCTCGCTATCTCGAGAAAGTGGGTCAGGATCTTCTCGCCGGCCTTGCCGCTTTTCTCAGGGTGAAACTGTGTGGCGTAAAAGTTGTCCTTGTGCAGGGCGGCACTGTAGGGGTGGATATAGTCGGCCGTGGCGATGGTCCATGGGCACACCGGCACGTAATAGCTGTGCACAAAGTAGACGAAATCGTTCTCAAGACCTTCCATCAGGGGTGATTTCACATCGGTGATCTCGTTCCAACCCATGGCGGGTATCTTGTCGCTGTGGCTCCGGGGCTCAAACTTTCTCACGTCGGTGTCGAAGATGCCCAGACAGTCGGTGTCGCCCTCTTCTGAGTGGCGGCATAGCAGTTGCTGTCCGATGCAGATGCCGAGCACAGGCTGGCGCAGCGAGCGTATCACCTCATCCAGCTGATGGCTGCGCAGGTAGTCCATCGCCCCGCGGGCTTCGCCCTGGCCGGGGAAGAGCACGCAGTCGCTGCTGAGCAGTGTCTCGGCGTCGTCGCTCAGCACGGGGGTTATCCCTAAGCGGCCGAGGGCGTTGATCACCGAGTATACGTTGCCGGCGTTGTATTTCACGATTGATACTTTCATGGCGCTGCTTTTTTCAACTGAAGATAATGGTCTTATTACGATAGGTGAGTATCTTGCGCTGGATGTGTTTCGTCACGGCTCGCGAGAGCACGATCTTTTCCAGGTCGCGGCCTTTGAGCACCAGGCTCTCCGGCGTGTCTTTGTGGCTGATCCTCACCACGTCTTGCTCGATGATCGGACCGGCGTCGAGGTCGGTCGTCACATAGTGGCTCGTGGCGCCGATGATCTTCACGCCGCGCTTGTAGGCCTGGTGATAGGGCTTCGCGCCGATGAAGGCGGGCAGAAACGAGTGGTGGATATTGATGATATGGTGGGGATAGGCATTGATCATGTTTTCGGTGATGATCTGCATGTAGCGGGCCAGCACGATGAAGGTCACACGCTTCTCGCGCAGCAGCTCCATCTCTGCGGCCTCTACCGCGTCTTTGTTGGAGTGGTCTTTGTCGATCGGCCATACATAGTAGGGGATGTCAAACTGATCGGCGATGTAGCGCAGGTCTTCGTGGTTGCTGATGATACAGGGGATGTCCACTTCCCATTCACCGGCCTTATAACGGGCCAGCAGGTCGTAGAGACAATGGCTCATCTTGCTCACGAAAATGGCCATGCGGGGGCGCACGTCATTGAAATAGAGGTTGAAGGTCATGTCGTAGCGCTGGGCGTAGAGGGTCGTGATATATTCATGGATCTTCTCACGGGGAATGAGAAAATCGGCCAGGTCCCATTCGATACGCATGAAGAACACACCGTCTTGACGGTCCACATATTGGTCAAGATACACGATGTTGCCCTTGTTGTCGGTGATAAACTTGGTTACTTCCGAAATAATACCCTGCTGGTCAGGGCAATGCAAGAGAAGTATTGCGGTTGATTTCATCTTCTTGTGACAAAAATACTCTTTTCAGTCTTCTGACTTCACTTTTTGAAAGTGCAAAGTTACTAATTTCCTGCCATTTTTTAAACAACTACTCTTGCAAATTTAATATTTTGACACCAAAATGCTTATTTATTCTTCAAATATTCAACTTTTTACGCGGCACGCCGCGTCCCTACACTTCTTGGTTGAGAACTTTTAGTCAGACGAAGGGGGCTCTTTTTTCCATCATTTTGTCATTTTTTTCAATTTCATGGGAAAAAAAAGAAAATGTTTAAGAAAAAGTTGTACCTTTGCAGCCAATTTGAAGCAAATGGCATTAATAGTCTTAATCAATTAATATTTTCAAAAACAAAACAATGAAAAAAATTTTTATGTGGATGCTTGCCGTTACCCTGATGTGCGGTACGACAGCTGTTGTGTCATCTTGTGATGACGACGATGTGGAAGACGTGTTGGAAACTGTCAACCTGGTTGGCAAATGGACCTCTACTGGTCAGGTGACGCCAAATCCCGGCAATAAACCCGATTTCGATTTCGATGGTACGATTGAGTTTAAGAGTAATGGCACCGTCGTTAGCACCGACAGCGAGAACCACTCCTTGGAAGGCACCTGGACTCTTCGTGGCAAAGTACTCACTGTCACTATTTCTGATGAGGGTGAGCAAGTCACTTCCACTTACAACATTCAGGAAGGATGGACACGCGACAGAATGGTGATGACTACGGTCGTCAATATTCCCGACAGCATAGGAAAATCCGTCGCTTATACTATCACCGTCACACTGAACCGCGTGAAGTAATAGAAACTTCGTTAAAAAGTCAAGATCACTTGATGATATATCTCCTCAAACCATCAGGCGCTCTTCTACCTTTTAAGGGAGGTGAGCGCCTGATGGATTAAGAGGATGAAAGACTTTTTAAAAGGTGTGTTCTATTAATTCTGTTTGATATATAGGCATTATTCTGCTCAATCTGTTTCGGTCGCTTTTTGTTTTTATTCGGTGCATAGTGTCAAGTCTCATCGGTCGTATAGCCCGCTATACTCCCTCTTCAACTTACACTCTGCACTCGACTAAAAATCAAAAATCGCCTCGACATAATTAATAGAACCCACCTAAAGTGAATTCAAAGATTATTTCTGCAAGATGAAGAAATTTTTATTGCCATTATTGGTGGTCTTCGTGGGCATGTTGTCTGGATGCAGCAAAGACGACAGCAACGACACACCGTCAGCAAAAGAGTATTTCACACTGTGGAATTCCTGTGAGGCCCTCACGGCATTGCAGGATTACGTGCAAGACGTGACCAATCCCAAATCCCCTAATTTCATCAAGGAGGAAGACAGGATTGCCACCTTCGACATGGACGGCACCTTCGTCGGCGAACTCTATCCTACTTATTTCGAATACAACCTCCTGGAGTATCGTGCTCTGGAGGATGAGACTTATAAGAATATCGCCCCCGACGATGTCAAGGAGGCGGCTCAGGATATCAGAGACTTCGTCAGAAACGGCAAGCCACTCCCTTCTCATTTCGACATGAAGCATGCACAGGCAGCCGCCAAGGCCTATGCCGGTATGACGCTTGCTCAGTTTGACGACTATGTCAAGTGGTATGCAGCCAAGCAGGCCAACGGATTCCGTGGTATGACCTACGGACAGGGCTTCTTCCAGCCCATGCTGCAGGTGTTCAGGTATCTCGAGGCCAACGGTTTCACCTATTATGTAGTATCTGGGTCCGACAGGTTCATCTGCAGGGCTTTGGTTGAGCCTCTCGGCATCAAACCCAACAGGGTCATCGGCATGGATGTCAAACTGCGCTCCAGCAGCCAGGGCACTGAGGCTGGTGTCAATTACACGATGGGCAAGGAAGAGGATCTCATCAGGACCGATGAACTCATCATCAAAAACCTGAAGACCAACAAGGTGTTCCAGATCTCACAGGAGATAGGCAAAGTGCCCGTCTTGTCGTTTGGCAACAGCGGCGGCGACTGCTCCATGCACAATTATTGCCTGAGCAACAAATACAAGTCTGCGGCCTTCATGCTCATCGCTGATGACGACGCAAGAGACCACGCCAACAGGGAAAAGGCGCTCTCGCTGGGTGCACAGTGGCGGGAGGCTGGCTACCACGTCATCTCGATGAAAGATGATTTCAAAACCATCTACGGAGACGGGGTTGAAAAAGTGGACTTCACCTTCTGACGTGACTGCCCATTAATCCTCGCTTTTAACATCAAGAGAGGTGTGCTTTTGCACACCTCTCTTGATGTATTAATTCGTTTCTGTCGTTCTTGTCGTTTCTGTCGTTCTTATCGTTCTTATCGTTCTTGTCGTTATTATCGTTTTTATCGTTTCTGGCGTTATTCTCGCTCTTGAGCCGCTGCTGAAACCCTTTCTCTACTTATCCTATATGCTCCTGGCGCCATTGCAACCCGTCTCTGTGTATTTGCTGCAGCTCCAGAATGCCTTGCCCTGATTGCTGCCTCGCTTGGCATAGCGTTTTACCATCGGTGCACCACACTTCGGACATCGTGGAGCCCCCTCTTCCATACTCTGCTGCCGCTGGGTTTCAATTCGCTCTTTTGTCATGTTTTCTGCGAATCCTCCTGTCTGCTTGAATGTCGCTAAGCAATTCTCCAGATAGCGTGTCACCATGCTGTTGACGCGGGCACATAATATCAGCAGCGCATTGGCTGCAAATCTTATGTCGCCATGCTCAATCCAAGGGTCAAAATGCTCTTTTTGCTTGAGCACATGCTCCATCATGTCATGCATGATGTCTTCGCCGTAATGTGGGGGATCTGGTTTTAGAGTCCTCAGCCTGATGGCGTTGGGGTCATTGTTGCGCCAGGCCACTTGCTTGTTGGCCATGAGAATGAATGAAAAATCATTGCTTAACTCATTGATGCTGGCACGTGCCACGTCCACCAGCTTCATCTCTGTTTCCATCGAGGTCTGATGGCGCGAGACGCCTTCGGCTATATTGGCTTGGCCTGAACGGGCCGCTTGTGTCATTTGGTCAAACAATCGGCCGCAAGGGTCGTTGTTTTGATTCAGAAAACGTCGGCAGAAACTGAATGTACCCAGCTGGATGATACTTGCCAACACCCACATGTCCATATACATGTATCCTGCAGTGGAACCAATTCTTATTCCCATTACGCTGTCTTTCTCTTGAATGTTATTCATTTAATTTCCGCAAATATACTGATTTTTTTCTGAAATACAGATATTATTTTTAAATTTGTAACCTCAATATGATTGTGACATGAAAATACTTGGAAATCTGATCTGGTGGATCTTCGGAGGACTCGAGGCCGCCATAGGCTATTTTACAGGCAGCCTGGCCATGGCTTGTACCATTATCGGCATACCTGTCGCGTTGCAGACGTTTAAGATTGGGCTGTTGTGCTTGTGGCCTTTCGGGGCGACGGTAAAAAACACCGATAGCCCCACAGGATGTATACGCATACCTCTCAATCTCATCTGGTTGATCTTCGGAGGCCTCTGGGCGTGGCTCATGCATGTCGTCTTCGGTGTATTGCTCTACATCACGATTATCGGCATACCCTTTGGGCGTCAGCATTTCAAGATGGCCCGACTGTCACTCGCACCCTTCGGCAAGGATGTCGACCTAAAGTTTTAGTAGCTAATGATACTTTTTATGTACAACCATTTTTCTACACGCTTATTCTTCTGCTGGACAGCTTTATTCTCGATGGCTGCTCCTCTGCAGGTCTTGTCACAGACAGACGCGGCTTTTGATGAGCCCTCTGCACGCCTGTCGTGTACCAGCATCATGGTCGGCAAGAATGCCTCTGCCGACGGATCGGTGATCACGTCGCACACCTGCGATTCCTGGTATCGTACCTGGATGCGCATGGTGCCCGCACGAGATTATGCGCGCGACACCGTCACTGCCGTCTACGACGGCAGGATGCATACGCAGAGCCCGCAGGACAGTACCAAGATGTACAGGCGCGGGGTCATCCCACAGGCACGGCACACTTTCCGGTATTTAGACACGGCTTATCCTTGTCTCAATGAGTGGCAACTCGCTATCGGTGAGACCACCATATCGGGGCGCGACACCCTGCAAAACAAGAAAGGCCTGTTCATGATCGAAGAGCTGCAGCGCATCGCCCTCGAGCGTTGCACCACAGCGAGGGAGGCCATCCGGCTGATGGGAGACCTGGTCAAGAAGTATGGCTATGGCGACAGTGGCGAATGCCTCACCATAGCCGACAAAAACGAAGTGTGGATCTTCGAGATCTTTGGCGAGGGACCGAAGCAGATCGGCGGGGTATGGGCCGCCGTGCGCATACCCGATGACGAGATAGCCGTATCGGCCAATATCTCGCGCATCTCCACCATCGACCTGAGCGACAAAGACCGTTATATGGCATCAGACAATGTCTTTGACGTGGCTCGCAAACTGAAACTGTGGGACGGTAAGAAGCCATTCTCTTTCTGGGAGGCTTATAGCGGTGGAAACTATTTCAAAGAAAAGAAAAACTACAGCGTCAGGGAGTTCTTTATCATGAACAAGCTTGCGCCTTCTTTGCATCTGTCGGATACCGTCGAGAATCTGCCGCTCAGTGTCAAGCCCGACCAAAAAGTGAGTGCTCAGCAGGTCATGAGTCTGTTGGGCAGCTATTATGAAGGGACTGAGAAGAATCTCAGCGGAAGGCATCGCATACCTAATCCCAAACGGAAAAACAGTAAGGGTGAAGTCGTGGAAAACGAGCCCGACAGCATCGTCTCTCCTTTCTCCAACCCCTGGATGCGGCCCGACGAGATCAATATGTATTATGCCATGGGCGACTCTGTCATGAAAAACATACGTACCGTCAGCGTGCCATGGTGTGCCTACAGCACGGTGATACAATTACGCTCGTGGTTGCCCGACGAGATCGGGGGAGTGGCGTGGATAGCACTCGACAATCCGGGGGAGAGTCCGCGATTCCCCGTCTTCTGTGGCAACACCGATCTGCCCCCGATGTTACAGGTCTGCGGGCAGCATACCGACCGCGACGATGCCGCGCTGTGGCATTACCGCAAGGCCAACCGCCTGGCTACCGTCAGGTGGGGCAACTACCGGAAGATGATAGAGGGCGAGCGTGACTATTTCACGGAGAAGGGACTGCGCGAACTGCCCTTCGTCGAGCATTCGTGGCAGGAATTGCACAGCAAGGATCCGAAAAAAGCCGAGCGGATGCTCAACGGCTATACCGCCGACTTCTTCGGGGCTACCATCCAGCGATGGGATGACATAGCCCGCAAACTATGGCGGCAGACCTGGACAGGATTCTGATAGCTCCATGTCATGGGAAATATAAGGTGTGTTCTATTAATTATGTCGAGGCGATTTTTGATTTTTAGTCGAGTGCAGAGTGTAAGTTGAAGAGGGAGTATAGCGGGCTATACGACCGATGAGACTTGACACTATGCACCGAATAAAAACAAAAAGCGACCGAAACAGATTGAGCAGAATAATGCCTATATATCAAACAGAATTAATAGAACACACCATAAATGAAGAGCCGATGCCTATGGATGTCGATGGGATATTAAAATATTATTTCGGATACGATAGTTTCCGACCTCATCAGCGGGAGATTATCCAAACAGTGATGAGCGGACACGACGCGCTGGTGCTCATGCCCACTGGAGGCGGCAAGAGCTTGTGCTACCAGATACCGGCACTGGCCATGGAGGGCACCGCCGTCATTATCTCGCCGCTCATCAGCCTGATGAAAGATCAGGTCGAGGCCTTGAAAAACAATAATATCCCGGCTGAGGCACTCAACAGCAGTGCCTCCACCGACGAACAGTCGTATATCATACGACGGTGTATGAGCGGCGAGATCAAATTGCTGTATATCTCGCCCGAACGGCTCAAAATAGAACTCCCGCTGCTCATCGACAAAATCAAGGTGTCGCTCTTCGCTATCGACGAGGCACACTGTATCAGTCATTGGGGGCATGACTTCCGGCCGGAATACGCACAGCTGGGGGTGCTGCACCAGAAATACCCCGAAGTGCCCATACTTGCCCTGACCGCTACAGCCGACAAGATCACACGCCTCGATATCATCAGGCAGCTCGGCCTGAAAGTCTCGTCGGGGCAGGGGGAGTTTATCAGCAGCTTCGACCGTCCCAACCTCAGTCTCAATGTGATACATGGCTATAGCCAGCAGCAGAAGACGTCTTTTATCGCGCGTTTCATACAGCGTCATCCCGGCGAGTCGGGCATCATCTATTGCCTCAGCCGCAAGTCTACCGAGAAATTATGCCGGGATCTGCGCAGACATGGCGTGATGGCGTCGTTTTATCATGCGGGGATGGCGGCCAATGACCGCAATCTCGTGCAGGATGCGTTCCGCCACGACCGTGTGCAGGTCATCTGTGCCACGATCGCCTTCGGCATGGGCATCGACAAGAGTAATGTAAGGTGGATTATCCATCACAACCTCCCCAAGAGCATGGAGGGCTTCTACCAGGAGATCGGAAGGGCAGGGCGCGATGGCGCCCCGGCCGAGACCATACTCTTCTACAGCATACAGGATGTGGTTCAGCTCTCGTCGATGATAGAGGAGGGGCCTGACGAGGAGCAGAACAAGGTCAATCAGGAGAAACTGAGGCGCATACGACAGTATGCAGAGGCGAGGATATGCCGGCGGCGCATTCTGCTCAACTATTTCAACGAACCTTACGATCATGACTGCCGCAATTGTGATGTTTGCCGCAATCCGCCCAGGATGTTTGATGCCACCGTCATCGCACAGAAGGCACTCAGCGCCATGGCAAGGGTGTATGAGAGTTGCGGTGTGCCCACCATCATCGATATACTGCGTGGCAAAGGCAGCAGTATTATTCTGCGCAATGGATACGACCATCTCAAGACGTTCGGAGCCGGGGCAGATATCGACGAGACCCGGTGGCGTGACTATTTGCTCCAATTGTTCCAGATGGGCTATGTCGAGGTGGCTTACGACCATCATAACGCCCTGAAAATCACGCCGCTCGGATGGCAGGTACTCAAAGGGCAGCATCGGGTGCAGATGGTCGCTGCCGGCCAGCCGGCAGAAGCGCCGAAAAAGGAGGGCAGACAGCGCACCTTGCGGCTGGAGATGCCTGTCGTGGCCACGCAGACAGTCGACGCACAACTCTTCGAGCGGCTGCGCCTCCTGCGGCTGCAGTTGGCCGCAGAGGAGCATGTGCCGGCCTATGTCATCTTCAGCGACCATGTGTTGCGCTCGATGGCTGTCATGCGGCCCACCACGATCGAGGCCTTCGGCCGCGTGCCGGGGGTGGGCGTTTACAAGCAGGGCAAGTATGGCGAGGCTTTCGTCAGGGTCATCCGGGAGGTAGCCGGCTGAGCCTCCTATTCAATGATTAATGTGTATCTTTATCAAGAATTATAGAATTAAAGAATTCTCCTTGAGTGTATCCGCTTTGGTAACTTTAACCCACATTGCAGCGAAATCTCACGTAACCCCTTGGTTCTCAGGAGGCGGAT